>NZ_JBHVPX010000019.1:0-100882 GCF_042887155.1 Streptomyces sp. NPDC057963 | reverse complement strand
GACGCCTGCAACCCCGCATTCGCCAGCGCACGCCGAATCACCCGCTCCTGCGCAGGACCGTTCGGCGCCGTCAGCCCATTACTCGCCCCATCCTGATTGACCGCCGAACCAGCCACCACCGCCAGCACCGGATGCCCCAACCGCACCGCATCCGAAAGACACTCCACCACCACCACACCAGCACCCTCGGCAAAACCAGTGCCATCCGCCCCCTCCGCAAACGCCCTGCACCGGCCATCCGGGGAGAGTCCGCGTTTGCGCGCCATTCCGTCGATGGCGGCGGGCGTGGACATCACCGTGACACCACCGGCAAGTGCCAGGGAACACTCTCCCGACCGAACCGCCTGCGCCGCCAGATGCAACGCCACCAACGACGACGAACACGCCGTGTCCACCGTCACCGCCGGACCCTCCAACCCCAGCACATACGCCACCCGGCCCGACGCGACACTGCTCGTGCCGTTGTCGCTGAGGTAGTCGGCGACCTCCTGAGGCGCGTCGCCGGCGAAGCCCGTGATGTAGTCGGAATAGGTCACGCCGGTGTACACGCCGGTCGCACTGCCCGCCAGTGAACCCGGATCGATCCCCGCCCGTTCCAGCGCCTCCCACGACACCTCCAGCATCAACCGCTGCTGGGGATCCATCGCCGACGCCTCACGCGGACCGACCCGGAAGAACCCCGCATCAAACTCCGCGACCCCCTCCAGAAAACCACCACGCCACACCGACCCCCCAACCCCCCACCCACGATCCGCAGGCACCTCCGACGTCGCATCCCCACCCTTGGCAACCAACTCCCACAGGCCATCCATCGACACCACACCACCAGGCAACCGACACCCCACGCCCACCACCACAACCGGGTCGCCCACCACAACCGGGTCGTCCACCACAACCACCGACGGCACGGCCTCGGCGGACCGGGCCGCCGGGAACACGGCGTCGACCACCGCGCTGATCGTCGGGTGCTCGAACAGCAGGCTCGGGTCGAACCGGCGGCCCAGGAACTCCGAAAGCCTGCCGACCAGCTCCACAAGACCGCGGGAGCCGAGGCCGAACTCCGCCAGTGGGCGGTCCGCTTCCACCCGTTCAGGAGCCAGGTTCGCCTGCGCAGCGATGGCTTCGACCAGCCAGAGCCGAACCGACTCCGGGGTCACGACCGCTGCCGTGGTGGCGGGCGGTTCCTCGCTCCGCGCACGCGCGTCGGTCTCGTACCCACCGTCGAGATAGGCCGCGCGGCAGGCGTGCCGCTGGATCTTGCCGCTGCTCGTCTTGAAGATGGTGCGCGGCGGGATGAGGACCACGTCTCGCAGCGCCAGCCCGTGTCCGGCGCTCACCGCCCGCCGGATACGCTCTTCGATCTCCGCCGGTTCCCCTGCCCCGGGTTTCACCTCGGCCACCACGACCGGCTGTTCCCCGTCGACACCACCGTCGGCCGAAAACGCCGCCACGCAACCTGGACGGACCGCGCCGTGCGCGCCCTCCACGGTCAGCTCCAGATCCTGCGGGTAGTGGTTCACCCCGTCGATCACCAGCAGGTCCTTGTGCCTGCCGGTGACGAAGAGTTCCCCGGCCCGGACGAAACCGAGGTCTCCCGTTCGCAGGTAGCCTGCGCGCCCGCCGCCGAAGACCTCGCGGGTGGCCTGCTCGTCACCCCAGTACCCACGTGCGACACTCGGTCCGGCGACCCGGATCTCGCCTTCCTCGCCCTCGGCGCACTCGCCGTTGGCGGTGAGGTCGGCGATCACCACCGACACCCCGCTGGGCGGTTTGCCCGCTCCGACCACCTCGGCCCCCCGCCGGTCGCCGTCGGCCCGCGGCCGCTCGACCACGGTCGGCGCACTCCCGATCGCGGTCCCGCTCACCAACAGGGTCGCCTCGGCCAGACCGTAGACCGGTTGCAGAGCTTCCGGCCGGAAACCCGCCGACGCGAACCGGTCCGCGAACCGCCGCAGCGTGTCCGCCCGCACCGGCTCCGCGCCGTTGAAGGCCACGCGCCAGTACCCGAGATCGAGGCTGTCCACCCACTCCGGCGAGGCGCGGCGTGCGCCGAGTTCGTAGGCGAAGTTGGGTCCGCCGCTGGTGTGCGCCCGGTAGTGCGACACCGCGGTGAGCCACCGCTGGGGCCGTTCCAGGAAGTGCAGCGGCGAAAACAGGACAGAGCTCATCCCGGTGTACACGGTCTGCAGCACGGGACCGATCAGTCCCATGTCGTGGAACATGGGCAGCCAGCTGACCGTGAGCACGCCGTCCCACGAAGCGGCCAGTTCGGGCGTGTGGCCCATGACTTCGGCGATCGCCTGCTGATTGTGCAGGAGGTTGCCGTGGGTGACCACGACTCCGCGCGGGGCACTCGTCGAGCCGGAGGTGTACTGGAGGAACGCGACCGAGTCCGCTTCAAGCGCCGGCCGGTGCCAGGGCGTGGTGTCGTCCGGTATTTCCTCGGTGGCCACCCAGGTCAGCCCGGCCAGCTCCGGCAGGGACTCGACCGCGGCACCGACGCCGTCGATGACGTACCTGGTTGACAGCACGGTGTCGATGCCCGCGTCGGCAACCACCTGGCGCAGCCGACGTAGCGACCGGTCGACGTCCCCCGGCCGCGGCAGCGGCGCAGGCACGGCCACGACCGCGCCGGCCAGGCAGCCGAGGAAACCGCTGACGAACTCCAGCCCCGGCGGGTACAGCAGCAGCGCCCGCCGGCCGGCCCGCCCGCGCTCCCGCAGGAAAGCCGCGATCGACCGCACCCGGCGCCCGAGCTCGCCGTAGGACAGTTCGGTGACATCCCCGTCGACGTCCCCGGTCTCCAGGAACCGATAGACGATGCGCTCGGGCTGCTGAGCCTCCCGAGCCGCCAGCACGTCCGAGAACGAGGGGTAGGTCATCTGACTCCAGCCATCAGAGTGCGCCATACGCGGCTCAGTCTAGCCTCGATCGTGCATGATGGTCCGTCAATTCGCTTACTGGCTCTTGCTGTTAGTTCAGAGCGGGGAATTCCGTTTGGGGCAGGATGATGGCCCGGTTGTCGCGTCGGGTGGGCGCCGGGCTCCACTTCGCCGGTGGGACGGTGCGGGTTGTCGGGATGTTCGGAGTGGCTGGTCAGCCTGGATTCGGAGGGTGTGGAGCCTGTCGGTTGCGTGGGCCGTCCGGACCCGCATTCGAGCGGCGGGTACAGCCACGACGCGCCGTGGACCGCCCGCGTCGGGCAGGGCCGAGGGCGGCAACGGCACCTACCCGTCGAGACCGCCCCGAGGCCCCTGCCGCATTCCTTGGCGGGCCCGGACCGGCCGGGGCTGCCGGTGCGGCCGGCCGCCGCTCACCGTGCGCGTCGGACACCTCGATCCGTAGGACGGCCCCGGGAGCGCGGGGCAGCACCAGCTCGAAATCCCGCCCCGGCATCCGATGCGCCAGGTGGTCCCGGCCGGCCTGAAGGCCGCCCCCTCACAGGACAGCCATCAGCCTCCCAAAACCCACCAGGCCACCGCGATCGCACTGAGCATCAGCGGCGGCGCCAGCCACCAGGGGCCCATCGCGCGCCGAACCGTGGGAGGGACGACCGTGACGAGCAGTCCGAGGCCGCTGACCACGATGGCGAGAAAGCACATCAGTGTGATCGCACCGTACGCGTCCTGGTCCCAGCTCCCCGAAGGGCGAGTGATCAGCGCCGTACAGCAACAGAATGCTGCGATCGCATAGAGGAGTGTCAGCGGTACAGCCATGACCCGTCGAAGGCAGCCGCTGTCGTCCCCGGGCGCACGTGTGGTTTCGAACTGGTCGGACATCAGCGCAGTACTTTCCTGGCGTTGTCGAGGCCGTTTGAATCCCCGGCCGTACGCCTGGGCCTTGTCGCCCTCCCAGTAGGGCCCACCGTCGTACCGCGCGGCAAGTTCTTGGTACTGGGCTGACGCCATCTCCTCTGCGGGCACGTTGGCGAACTCACCCTCCTCTTTGAGTTGCGCCAGGTATTCGGACGCGATGAAGATGTTCCGCCCGGGGTCCTGGAGGGACTCCTCCACGACGGCGCGCTGGTGCTCGGTCAGGTTGTCCGGATCATAACTGCCGAGCTGTGCCGTGTAGTCCTGTTTCGGTCCGCTGCCGGGCAGACGAGTCAGAGGGTTGCTGCCGGCCTCGTGGGCCTCACGCTGCATGGCGGCGGTGGCGGCGGTGGCGGCGGTGGCAGAGAAGATCTCCACCCGTGGGCCGCCACGGTCGTCTGCGTCGACGAGCTCGGGCCGGTGATCCCGCGTACTTCCGCAGTGTGAACCCGGGTTCGCAGAGGCCCGGCCGGCGTGCCGGTGCCGTAGGTCCTCGGCCGCCGGTACGGACGTCAAAGAGGCGGCAGGTTGAGCTCGGTGCGGGTCTCACCGACGAGGCGGTGCGAGCCGAGGACGACGATCAGGCCGCCGGGGCCCGCGAGTTCGGCGGCCCGGCGCAACGCCGAGGGGGTGTCTTCGGCGGTGAGGCAGGAGCCTCGGCCGGCGGAGGCGAGGCTGTCGCGCAAGGTGGTGGGGGCGGCGGCCTGGTGGAAGTCGGTGCGGGTGAGAACCAGGGGCCAGTGGGAGGGAAGCGGGGCCAGCATGGCGGCGACGTCTTTGTCCTTCGTCGCGGAGAAGACCAGTACGGGTGACGGTCCTGGGCGGCCGTCAGCGTGGGCGTGACGCAGGATCTCCGGAGCGACGGTGGTGACGCCCTGCGGGTTGGTGGCGCCGTCGAGAAGGACACGGCCGGTCCACTCGTCCAACCGGGCGTCGGGGACGAGTTCGAGACGGCCGGGCCAGCGTGTGGCAGCCAGTCGTTCGCAAAGCCGTTCGCTCTCCGGCTCGCGGATGTGGCCGCGCTCGGCCATCGCGTCCACCGCGGCGATGGCGACCGCGAGGTTGTGGTGCTGGTGTGCACCGGGCAGCGGGCAGGGGAGGTCGCGGTGCGTGGCACGGGGGGTGGTGACGTCGACCCGTGTCACCGGGCCGCCGTCGTCGGCGCTGCCGACGGTGCGGGCGGTGTAGTGGATCTCGCGGTCCATGCGCCACACCGAGAGTCCGGCCCGCTCCGCAAGGACCTGCTCCGCGGCGGTGGCCGCCTCGGGGGCGAGCCGTCCCAGGACCACGTGGTCCCCGTCCTGCGCGGCTGCGACCTTGGCCCGGGCGATCTGCGCCAAGGACCCTCCGAGCAGCCTGATGTGATCGAGGCCGATGCCGGTGACGACCTTCACGTCCATGCCGAGCTCCCTGGCCGCGGCCCTGCTCCCGCCGATGCCCGCTTCGGCCACCGCCAGGGGCACGCCCGCCCGGCGGAAGTGCACGGCTGCGGTTGCCGCGAAGATGCCCTGAGCCAGCACGGGCAGTCCGTGCCGCTCGATGGCCTGCCACACCTCGGAGAATGCCGCGGTGTACTCGGCGCGCGTGACAGGAACCCCGTCGATCCGGATCCGCTCCCTCGGCTCCTGCAGGTGCGGGCTGGGCATGCTGCCCACCCGTGCGCCGGTGGCGGTCACGGCCGACACCGCGAACGCGCAGGTCGATCCCTTGCCGTTCGTCCCGACCACCAGCATCCCGCGCAATCCGCGCTCGGGATGCCCCAGCACCTCCAGCAGTCCGGGAACGTTCGCCTGCCGCACCGACCGGGGCAGACCATGGGGATTCTCGTGCATCCTTTCAAGGATGTTCACGCATTCCTGGTAATCCATCCCATGATGATGCCCCTCCGAGCACCGGTCAGATGCCTTGCCACGCAGGCGAGTTGCTCCTGCGCGGGGCGGTCCGCCGCGGCGGCCCGACTTGGTCGGTCCCGGTGCTGCTTCCTGTACTTCGACTGCCCAGCCCCCGGACGGACGGACACGGCCGCGCCCCGAACCCTGGTCTCAGCCGGCGATGTGCCGCCCGAGGGACTGCGGCAGGGGCGGCCCCTCCTCCTGACACCTGCTGATACCGCGCGCGCTTCCCCGCTCCGGGGTCGAGACCGGCTGGGGAAGGGGTAAGGCTTGGAATGACAACCTGAAGCCACTTGATTCAATGTGAAACGACCGGCGGCCCGACCGGGGGTCGACAGCCCAGCTGGTTCTCTTCGGTTCGGCTTCCTCCCGGCAGCGCCGCGCGTTTACTCCGTGCCCGGCGTGCGCTCCGGGCGCCGCCGTGCGGCCGGTCCTGCCGTGTCCCGGGCGGTCGGTCGGCACCGCCCCGGGGCGTCGGAGCAGAGAAGGAGCCTCCGGTGAAGTTCATCAATGAGAAGCTGCGTGCCCCGCCCCGGTCGGCGGCCCGCGTGCCGGCAACGCCTTCGGTCTCCGCCGGCGACTGCGGTCTGCTCCTTGTCAGGATCACCTTCGGCCTCCTCATGGCAGGACACGGGTGTCAGAAACTCTTCGGAATATTCGGCGGTGAAGGTCTCACCGCAACGGGCAGGGGCTTCGCCGATCTGGGCTACCGCCCCGGAGTGGTGTACGCCGCCGTCGGCGGCGCCTCCGAGTTCTTCGGCGGCCTCGGTCTGGCTCTGGGACTGTTCACCCCACTGGCGTCGGCCGTACTGATCGGCGTAATGATCAATGCCATGGTGACCGTCACCGCGGTACACGGCCTGTGGGAGACAGAAGGCGGCGTCGAGTACAACGTGTGCATCGCGGTCGTGGCACTGGCCGTCGCCGCCATCGGCCCCGGGCGGCTCGCCCTCGACAGACCCTTCCGCTGGGGGAAGGGCGGCTGGCCGGAAGCCGCCTTCGCCCTGTGTGCCGGCGGCATCGGCGCCGCCGTCGTCCTGAGCCTTTGAATTCCGGACAGAAGAGGGTGACGCGGATCGTTCCGGCCCATCAGACGCCCGCACCCTGCGTGCAGCCGGCCTGCCGCACCGCCGGTGAGTCCGGGGGCGGTTCCGCAGCCGTACGGCGTCGGGGCCGGTGAGCGAGCAGGCGGCCGCCGATCGGAATCAGTCACCGCCCCGCCCACCCCCCTGTTGCCCCGTGCACCCCGTGCGCGGGGTGCACCCTGTTGACCCGTGCACCCCGCAGGGATGCAAACGGGAGGTGGTCTCCGCGCGGTGCGTGTCCGGCGCGCGCGTCACTTGGTATGACGGTCGAGCGGCGAGTCGTAGGCCCGGCCGTCCCCAGGCAGGTTTCCGATGGGCCGACCGCGGCTGGTCACCAGGCGCGGTGGTGAGCTGCCCCCGCCGTTCACCCGGCATCTCTGGAGGCGCCGTGACAGAGCTGGACCGGCCATACACGCGCACACCCCTGGACGGCCCGAATCCACGGGTGAGTTCGGGGATCAGGATCAGAAACTACCTGTCCACAACCGATCACAAGACGATCGGCAACATGTACCTGGCCACGGCGTTCGGATTCTTCCTGCTCGCCGGCATCCTGGCGATGCTGATGCGCGCGGAGCTGGCGCGGCCGGGGCTCCAGATCGTGAGTCCGGATCAGTACAACCAGCTGTTCACCATCCACGGCACCGTCATGATGCTGTTGTTCGCGACTCCCACGTTCGCCGGGTTCGCGAACGCCGTCATGCCGCTTCAGATCGGCGCGCCGGATGTCGCGTTCCCGCGCCTCAACGCGCTGACGTACTGGCTCTATCTCTTCGGCGGCCTGATCGTCGTCTCGGGACTCCTGCTTCCGAGTGGCGCCGCCTCCTTCGGATGGTTCGCCTACGCTCCGCTGAACGATGCCATCCACTCCCCGGGAGCCGGTGGGGACCTCTGGGCCATGGGGCTCGTCCTGGCCGGGCTGAGTACGACGCTGGGTTCGGTGAATTTCATCGCCACCATCGTCAGCTTGCGCGCCCCCGGCATGACGATGTTCCGCATGCCGATCTTCACGTGGAACATCCTCTTCACCTCCATTCTCGCGCTGCTGGCGTTTCCCGTGCTGACGGCGGCTCTGCTGGCGCTGATGGCGGACCGGAAGTTCGGCGCGCACGTCTACGACCCGGCCAATGGAGGTGCGCTGCTGTGGCAGCACCTCTTCTGGTTCTTCGGCCACCCGGAGGTATATATCGTCGCACTGCCGTTCTTCGGCGTGGTCACCGAAATCATCAGCGTCTTCAGTCGCAAACCCGTCTTCGGGTACATCGGCATGGTGGGGGCGACGATCGCCATCACCATGCTGTCCGCGGCGGTGTGGGCGCACCACATGTTCGCGACGGGCGCGGTTCTGCTGCCGTTCTTCTCGCTGATGTCGTTCCTCATCGCGGTGCCGACCGGGGTCAAGTTCTTCAACTGGATCGGCACGATGTGGGGAGGGAGCCTCACGTTCGAGACGCCGATGCTCTGGTCGATCGGTTTTCTCGTCACCTTCCTCCTGGGCGGGCTGAGCGGCGTGCTCGTCGCCTCACCCCCCATGGACTTCCACCTCACCGATTCCTACTTCGTCGTGGCCCACCTGCACTACGTTCTTTTCGGCACCATCGTCTTCGCCACGTTCGCCGGGTTCTACTTCTGGTGGCCCAAGATGACCGGGCGAATGCTTGACGAACGCCTCGGCAAGATTCATTTCTGGACGCTGTTCGTCGGCTTCCAGACCACTTTTCTGGTCCAGCACTGGCTGGGCGAGAGCGGAATGCCTCGACGTTATGCGGACTACCTCGCGGCCGACGGCTTCACCGCCCTCAACACGATCTCGTCGATCGGTGCCTTCCTGCTCGGCCTTTCCACCCTTCCTTTCCTGTACAACGTCTGGAGGACCGCCAAGCACGCGGCGAGGGTCGACGTGAACGATCCGTGGGGGTTCGGCCGGTCGCTGGAGTGGGCGACCTCCTGTCCGCCGCCGCGGCACAACTTCGAGGCACTGCCACGGATCCGCTCCGACTCCCCCGCCTTCGACCTCCACCACCCCGAGGTGCCCCGGTCGGGGACCACTGATCGTGAGGTGCCGACCCCTGATACGTCTGATACGTCCGGAGGACCTGGCGAATGAAATCCGAGGCGTATCTCTTCGCGGGTGTCGCGCTGTTCTTTCTCCTTACCGACGCGGCCTACATCGTGTTCGCCCGTGAGCCCGTGGGAGGAACCGCTCTCACGGTGTCCTTCGCCATGTCGGCGGTGATCTCGTTCTTCTGCGCCATGAACTACCGCCGCAAGGGCGAAAGGCCCGAAGACCGCCGGGATTCCCAGATCCAGGAACGCACCGGTGTGCTGGACTTCTTTCCGCCGCACAGCTTCTTCCCGGCACTGACGGCCGCCGGTATGGCACTGCTGAGTCTCGGCATCGTGTACGGGCTGTGGCTCTTCCTCATCGGGCTCGGCATCGCACTCGCCGGCGTCTTCGGGATGACCTTTCAGTTCGCCGGACGCGACGACTGACGCCTGGTGTCCCGGACGGTGCGTGGTCGGGCCCGCCCGGCGCCGGCCCGGTACGGGAGCGCTGTCAGCGCTCCTTGTCCGCCCCCGCGGTCGGCTTCTCCTCCGTTGCGGCGGCCGGGTCCTTCACCAGCTCCGCGATCCGCGCGCGTTCCTTCGCCGTCGCCGGCATGTCGACCCGATCGCGGTAGTACCAGGTGCTCAGCGCGGAGCGGAGTCCGGCCGTGTGCGATGCCCGCGTGCGCGGCGGGGCCGACGGCCGCGGGACGTCCCTGACCAGCAACCGGTAGCGCCGTTCGGCGGACAGCGGTTGATGGCTGTCGCTGATCCGCCCGTAGACACTCTGGCTCACTCTGCCTTTCGCCTCGCCCTCCTCCAGCAGCCGGCGGTCATGCGCTTGCATGGCCAGGCACACGCGCTTGGTGACCATGAAGGCGATCACCGGGCCCGCGATCAGGGCGGTCCTGAGGATCCAGGTCAGTGTTTCGACGGAGACGCGGAAGATGAACGCGCTCACGTCATTGCCCCCCGCGACGAGCAGGACCGCGTAGAAGACGATCGCCGCCACGCCCAGACCCGTACGAGTGGGGCGGTCGCGCGGCCGGTCGCACAAGTGATGCTCCATCAGGTCACCTGTCACCCATCTCTCGAAGTACGGGTACAGGTAGAGGACCATGAAGAGCACTCCGGGCAGCACCACAGCGGGCAGCAGGACATTCCACATGATGGTGTGCCCGACCGCTGTGGTCTCCCAGGGCGGCATCACCCGCAGCGCGCCCTCCAGGAAGCCCACGTACCAGTCCGGCTGCGAGCCGGTGGAGACGTGGTCGGTGCGGTAGGGGCCATAGCTCCAGACGGGGTTGATCTGGACGGCGGCCCCCAGCCAGGAAAGGACACCGACGACCATCAGGCTCAGGCCCGCGGACTTCGCGGTGAAATGCGGGAACATCGGCTGCCCGACGACATTTCGATTGGTCTTTCCCCGGGACGACCATTGCGTGTGCTTCAAGTAGACGACCAGCAGCAGATGCACGACGACCAGGGCGATCAACACGCCGGGCACGAACAACACATGAACGATATAGAGTCGCGGAATGATGACATCGCCCGGAAAACTCCCGCCCCACAGGAAGAAACCCAGGTAGGTGCCGACAACGGGAATAGCGGTCACGATCGTGTAGGCGGTGCGCAACCCGGTACCGGACAACAGGTCGTCCGGCAGGGAATACCCGGCGAATCCCTCCACCAGGGCAAGCATGAACAACGTGACGCCGATCATCCAGTTGATCTCGCGGGGCCTGCGGAACGCACCGGTGAAGAAGACCCGGAGCAGGTGCACGCCCAACGCGGCGACGAAGATGAGGGCCGCCCAGTGATGCATCTGACGAATCAGCAGCCCGCCCCGCACGTCGAAGCTGATGTCCAGCGTCGTCGCGTACGCCTGTGAGACCAGAACTCCTTGCAGAGGGACGTGCGAGCCCTCGTAGATTTCCTGCTCCATGCCCGGGTCGAAGAACAGGGTGAGGTAGCTGCCCGTCACCACGAGAGCGATGAGGCTGTACAGGGCGAGTTCACCCAGCAGAAAAGACCAGTGGTCGGGAAATGCCTTGCGCAGGAGCGCTCCGCCCGCCTCGGACACCGGCGCCCGGCGATCCATCGCAACGTATCCGGCAACGGCTGCCTGACGGACCTTCCGTTCCATCCTTTGCCTTCGTCTGCGGAACATCAAATCCGTCAGCTCCTTTCCTCTTGCGAGCCGTGTGGGGGCAGCGGCAGCGCCCGGGGCACGGACGGATATCGGCACTATGCGCGGTCGGGGGAGCACCGTTCCCGCATTAGGCAGAACATGGGCACGGCCTTCCTGCCGCATCGGCACGGGCCGCGCGCCGCTCGATTCTTCCGGGGCAGCATTCTCCCGGGGCCGGCGCCGAATCCCGCGTACACCGCCACGGTCGGCCCATTCCCCGGTCGGCACCCTCTGGGACAGCCCTTACGCGGGCGGCTGCGGCCGGGACGAAGAAGGTAATGCCTCGTTGTGTTTCAGCGGGGTGCCGGCCGTTCCGGGATGTGCTGGTGGCCGACGTCGCGGACGAGGTCCAGGCCGAGGACCCGGTCGAGGTGGGCGAAGGTCTCGAACTTGGCGCCGGACGGCACATCGGAGCGTTCCGCCACATCGGCGAGCAGGTCCAGTACGGCGGCGACATCGAGGTCGTCGACGAGCGCCGCGTGTGACTCCCGCAGCAGATCGGCGGGGATCGGCCGGGACGGCTCCTGCGCCCAGTCGGCCACCTGCCGGCGCCATTGCCGCAGCGTCCGCCGGGCCTCGGCCAGCGCCGCACCGGTGACCGTGACCGGCGTGGCGTAGGGACGGTGGAGTAGCAGCAACCGTACCGCCAGGGGATCGGCGGTCTCGGGCACGAGTACGTCCGGCCGGTCCGGGGAGAGGAGATGGCCGGGGTCGGGGACGCCCTCCTCCAGCAGGACCGTACCGACCCGGCCCACCTCGATCCGGCCCCCGCCCGTGGCATCACCGATGTCGGCGCCCTGGGCGACCACGTGCACGTCGGCGGGGCCGCCGAGTGCCGCGTCCGGGTGGTGGGCTCCGACGACGACGGGGGGATGGATGCCGAGCACCGCCATGACCCGGTCGAGCGCCGTGGTCTGGTCGGGGGTCAGCTCCGGGGTGGTGAGGACCGTGACGACCTGGAGGCCGTTCAGCTCCGCGGTGCGTGCCAGTACGTCACCGACCAGCGGCACACGCAGGTGCACCGGACCGATCCCGGTGCCGGTCCCGGTGGCGATGGCCGGCAGATGGACACAGCTGCGCAGCAGACGGCGGGGCGCGGCGGGGATTTCGACGAGGTGACCGGTGCGGGTGTCGGCGATACGCAGCATGGTCGGAGGCTAGTCGCGGGTGCCACCCGCGTGTGGGAGAAACCCGTCGGGGAGTCCAGCCGTCGTCCCGGCGCGGGGCCGGGGCAGGGCCGGGGCAGGGGCAGGGCCGGGGCAGGGGCAGGGCCGGGACGGGGCCGGGGCAGGGCAGGGGCAGGGCAGGGGCAGGGGCAGGGCCGGGACGGGGCCGGGACGGGGCCGGGACGGGGCCGGGGCACCCGTCCCCCGGCGACGCCCGTTCGTGGACCCATCGGGGTCGCCCTCGGCCGCCTGCCGTCCGCCGTTGGACGCGGCGCCGTGCGCCCCGCACGGCGGCAATCTCAGTTCTCCTCGGTCAGTTGCTCGTCCAGTTCGTCGAAGAGCAGTTCGCCGTGGTCGATCTGGCCGGTCCGGTAGGCGGATCGCGCCACCAGGTGGGCGGCGACCGGGCCGGTCATCAGCTGGAAGAACCCGATCAGCGCGAGGGTGGCGAGGTCCATGCCGCTGCGCAGCCGCAGGGCCACCCCGGCGAGGACCAGGAGCATGCCGAGGGTCTGCGGTTTGGTGGCGGCATGGCTGCGGGACAGCACGTCCGGCAGCCGCAGCATTCCGATCACACCGAGCAGGCAGATCGCCGCACCGATGAACACCAGTGCCGCACCGGCCGTGTCGAGGATCTGGAACCAGATGGTCATCGCGCGTCCCCCTCGGTCCCGTCCGTACCGCCGCTTCCGTCGCCGCGCTCGGTTCCGACCGCGTCTGCTCGCAGCGCCGGCCGGTCGCGCGCGGCGATGAATCGTGCGATGCCGACCGATCCCGTGAAGCCGAGGAAGGCCAGCACCAGCATGATCGGGAAGTAGAACGGGTCGCGCGCGAAGGCGGACTTGGCACCCAGGCCCGCGATGATGAGGGCGGCGCACACGTCCAGCGAGATGGCCCGGTCCAGCATGGAAGGGCCTCGCCAGATCCGGGTGAGGAGCCCCGCTCCGGCGATGACGATCACGACGACGGCCGCGGTGAGCAGCACCCGGTCGACGGTCTCCGGCGCGCTCACCCGCCCTCCCCCCTGCCGGGTCCAATCGGTGGGGGCGGTTCGGCGACGCGGGCGATCTCGTCGGACGTGCCGAAGGCCCGTACGGTCAGCTCCTCGATCCGCCATACCGAGCGCCGCGCCGCGTCGAGTACGGCGGGTCTGTCCGCGTCGAGGACGTGCAGGAAGACGGTGGCGGTGGCGCGGCGGACTTCGACGATCGACCCGCCGGGCACGTTCGACACCGCGACGGCGGTGGCCGCGAGCATCAGGTCCGAGCGGCACCGCAGCGGTACGGCGATGACGGCGGCCCGGTGCGGGTGGTCGACGAAGATCTGCCGGGTGACCCGTACGCCGGAGGTGTACATGTCGTAGAGCAGATAGCCGGCGAGCATGATGATGCCCCACGGGTGCAGGCGGAGCCCGAGGTCGACCCGGGGCAGCGGGAACGCCAGGCAGACCGCGACCGCGACGACCGCGCCGATCAGGATGTTGGCCCAGTTCAGGCTGGACCAGAGCAGCACCCAGATGAAGGTGAGCCAGGCGATCAGCGGGAGGTCCAGCACGCGTCCCCGGCCGCCGAACTCACAGCTGAAGGGGGGCAGGTCCTTGTTCCGGAAGGACAGCTTGACGAGGCGTTTCACCGGCCGAGCACCGCCTCCACGTAGGGGGTGCGTGCGATGAGTTCGGCGGCCGCGCGGTCGGTGTAGGAGGTCAGCGGACCGGCGAACACGGTGAAGGCGAGTCCGAGGGCGACGGCTGCCGCGGTGGCCGCGGTCATCGGCCGCGGCAGTTGCGTCGTGGTGGTGACGGCGTGTCCGTGCAGGGTGGCCGCGACCGCGAGCCCGGCGGGCTGATGGCGGTGGCGGACCGGTTCGTCGCCGCTGCCGCGGATGTGGTCGGGGCCCGCGTCGGCGTCGTTGTCCTCCTCGTCGGAATCGGCCTCCAGAACGGTGCCGGCCACGACCTGTCCCGGGGGCGCGGCCCGCCAGAACGCCAGGTTCCAGACCTTGGCCATCACGTACAGCGTGAGGAGGCTGGTCACCGCCGACCCGATGACGAGGAGCCACGCCCACACGCTGCCGTCGGCGACCCCGGCCCGCATCAGCCCGAGCTTGCCGATGAAGCCGGACAGCGGCGGGATACCGGCCAGGTTCATGGCGGGCACGAAGAAGAGGACGGCGAGCAGCGGGGACGCCTTGGCCAGTCCGCCGATCCGGGTGAGTTCGTTGGTGCCGCCCCGGCGTTCGATGAGCCCGGCCACCAGGAAGAGTGTGGTCTGGACGGTGATGTGGTGGGCGACGTAGACGATCGCGCCGCCGTACCCGTCCCGGGTGGCGAGGCCGATGCCGAAGACCATGTAGCCGATGTGGCTGATGAGGGTGAAGGAGAGCAGCCTCTTCAGGTCGGTCTGGGCGACGGCTCCGAGGATGCCGACGACCATCGAGGCGAGCGCGGCTGCCATCAGCAGGTCGCCGAGCCGGTTGCCGGGGAAGAGCAGGGTCTCCGTGCGCAGCATGCAGTACACGCCGACCTTGGTGAGCAGACCGGCGAAGACCGCGGTGACGGGGGCGGGCGCGGTCGGATAGGAGTCGGGGAGCCAGGCGGCGAGCGGGAAGACGGCGGCCTTGATGGCGAAGACGGTGAGCAGCATCGCCTGGATCAGGGTCTGCACCCCGAGCGGGAGTGCGGCGAGCCGGCCGGCCAGCTGCGCGAGGTTGGCGGTGCCGGTCGCCGCGTAGGTCATGGCGATGGCGGTGAGGAACAGCATCGACGAGAACAGCGAGATGATCACGTAGGTGGAGCCCGCGCGGATGCGGGATCCGGTGCCGCCGAGGGTGAGCAGGACGAAGCTGGCGACCAGCATGATCTCGAAGCCGACATAGAGATTGACGAGGTCACCGGCGAGGAAGGTGCAGGAGACCCCGGCGACCAGGATCAGGTACGCGGGGTGGAAGACCGCCACGGGTGTTTCCTCGTCCCGGTCGGCCATGCCCTGGCCCAGGGAGTAGACCAGCACGCAGAGCGTGATGGCGGAGGAGACGGTCAGCATCAGTCCGGAGAGCCGGTCGGCGACCAGGGTGATGCCGAGCGGCGGCGCGAAGTCCCCGAGGTGGACGGTGAGCGGGCCGCGGGTGTCGGCGGCGATCATCAGCGTGACGGAGAGCCCGAGCACGGCGGTGAGCACGGCGACGCTGACGAGGCGTTGGATCTTCTTGAGCCGGGTGCCGACGGCGAGGCTCAGGCCGGTGGCACAGAGCGGCAGCAGCACCGGCAGGGGGACGAGTGCGTTCATCCGGTGTCTCCCGGGTCGGCGTCGGGGCGGGAAGGTTTCTGTGCGCGGCCCTCGGGGTCCGCGTCGGCGTCGGGGCGGGACGTTCCCCGCGCATCGTCCTCGGGGCCGGCGTCGGGGCGGGACCGGCCCTGTGCGTAGTCCTCGGGGTCCGCGCCCAGTACGTCGTGCCAGAGGTCTCCCGTGGCGTACCGGCCGCGGGCCTGGAGTGCGCGGTCGGCGCGCAGCCTGGCCCGCAGGCGGCGGCGCTCCTCGCGGTACCGGGCGCGTTCCTCGTCCGTGACGTCGGAGGCGGCCCGGTACCGCTCGCGCAGTTCGTCCCGCTCCCCCAGCACCTCGGAGCGCAGTGCGATGCGCCGGTCCTCCTGGTCGTCGTGGACCTCGTCGGTGCCGGTCAGCTGGTGGCTTCGGTAGGCCATGGCGAGGAGGAACGCCGTGGTGGCGAGGGTGATGACGATCGCGGTCAGCGCGATGGCCTGCGGCAGGGGGTCGGTGACCTGCCCCAGCGGGACGCCGTAGAGGAGCGGTTCGCGGCCGGCCGATCCGGTCGCGGCGAGGACGAGCAGGTTGATGCCGTTGCTCGCGATCACCGCGCCGAGCAGGATGCGGGTGAGGGGCCGGGTGAGCATGAGGATGCCGCCGACCGCGCACAGCACCGCGGCGGTGGCCAGGAGCGAGGCGCTGACCGTCATCCGGGGCTTCCTCCCGTCCCGGGCGCCGCTCCCGGTGGCGTGCCGGTGCTCGCCGCCGCCTTCTCGAACGCCGCTCGCTCGATCTGCCGGTCGATCTTGGCGCCGAGCGCGCGCACGATGTCCAGCACCACACCCAGGACCAGCAGATAGACCCCGAAGTCGAAGAGGATCGGGGTGCCCAGGTGGTATTCACCGATCAGCGGCAGCCTGCCGTGGTGGGTCCAGGCGTGCAGGACCGTTCCGTCGATGAGACCGAGCAGGGCGACGCCGGTGGAGATGAACAACCCGAGGCCGGTGAAGAGTCCGGGCTGCAGCGGCGCGGCCTCGGCGAGTTCGAAGCGGCCGCCCGCCAGGTAACGAGTGATCAGGGCGAGTCCGGCGACGAGTCCGCCGACGAAGCCGCCGCCCGGCATGTTCTCGGCGCAGAACAGCAGGTACAACGAGAGCACCAGGACCGGGTGGAACAGCAGCCGGGCCACGACCTCGAAGACGATCGAACGGTGCTCGGGGGCGAGCGTGGCACCGGCAGCGAGCCAGCCGCGCTCCGGCGCCCCTTCGTCGCCGTGCGGAAGTCCCGTCATCTCCGAAGCGGTCAGCGACCAGGCGGTACGCCCCCGCGCCTCTTCCCGCAGCGACGCTCCCTCGGCGCGGCGGTGCAGATAGATCAGGCTCGTCACCCCGATCGCCGCCGCGGCGAGCACGGCGGACTCCCCCATCGTGTCCCAGGCGCGCAGGTCGACCAGAATGGTGGCCACGACGTCCTTGAGGCCGTGGTGGGCGGTCTCCTCCACCATGGCCGCGCCCGCCGGGCGTGCCGTACGGGCGGCCGCCGCGACCCAGACCACGACGCCGAGCGTCGCCGCCGCTGCCAGCGCCACCGGAATGCGTGCGGCACGCCGCCAGGCGCTGACCGATTCCTGGAAGTACACCGGCATCCGCCGCAGCACCAGCACGAACACGATCATCGACACGGTCTCGACGCAGAACTGGGTGAGTGCCAGGTCCGGAGCGCCCTGGACGACGAACAGCAGCGCCGCGCCGTATCCGGTCAGCCCGGCCAGGACCACGGCCTTCATCCGCCGGCTGACGGTGAGGCAGAGGAGAGCGGCCGCGCAGGTCAGCACGGCGATGGCGCCCTGCAGCGGGACGTCCCAGGCCCTCGGGACGACCGCCCCGTGCCAGGGCCGGTCCACACCGAGGACGGTGAGCTGGCCGGCCAGCATCACGAGCAGGGTGGTGGCGAGGTACACGGAGAGCGAGCCGCGCTGGACGAAGCCGGTGAGCTGGAGGGAGAGCCGCTCCAGGCCGAGCAGCAGATGCCCGAAGACACTGTCGGCGGTCGGCCAGGCGATCCGCCGGGACAGCCTGGTCACGGTGGTGCGGGCCATGAAGAGCACCACGCCGGCCGCCATGGCGACGGCCGAGAGCAGCAGGGCCGTCCCGAGTCCGTGCCAGAGCGCGAGATGGTAGGGATGCGCGGTCGGCGGGAACGTGTCCGCGTACGCGCTGAGCAGCCGGTCGACCCATCCGGCACCCGGTCCGAGCACCAGCCCGCCGACCGCGAGCAGCGCGGGCGGTGCGAGGAACGCCGGGCCGACCCGGTGCACCGGGGTGTCCTCGACCCCGGGTTTGCGGGCGAAGGCGCCCCAGATGAACCGCACGGTGTACGCGACGGTCAGCGCCGAGCCCGCGACCGTGACGCCCAGCGCCCAGCGGTCGGCCGTGTCGCCGTGCAGCAGTGCGTCGAACGCGGCCTCCTTCGCGGCGAAGCCGAGCAGCGGGGGCAGGGCGGCCATGGACGCGGCGGCGAGTACCGCGACCGCGCAGACGTGCGGCAGCGCCCGGCCGACGCCGGAGAGCTTGCGCAGATCGCGGGTACCGGCGGCGTGGTCGACGATGCCGGTGACGAGGAACAGCGGGGCCTTGAACAGGGCGTGGCCCAGGATCATGGCGGCGGCGGCCAGGGCCGTGTCCCGGTTGCCGGCCCCGGCGAGCAGGGTGAGGAAGCCGAGCTGGCTGACGGTGCCGTAGGCGAGGACGAGCTTGAGGTCGTTCAGGCGCAGTGCCCGCCAGCCGCCGAGCAGCATGGTCGCGGCACCGAGGACGATCACGACGGGCCGCCAGACCGGCACGTCGGCGAAGCCGGGGGCGAGCCGGGCGACCAGGTAGACACCGGCCTTCACCATCGCGGCGGCATGCAGATAGGCGCTGACGGGGGTGGGCGCGGCCATGGCGTTCGGCAGCCACAGGCTGAACGGCCAGATCGCCGACTTCGACAGGGCCCCGCACAGGATCAGCACGACCGCGACCGAGACGGCGAGGCTCGCCCCGGGCGGGTCGGCGAGGATGGCGGAGATCCGGAACGTGCCCGCCGACCGGCCGATGATCAGGAAACCGACGAACATCGCGAGGCCGCCGAGCGCGGTCACGACGAGTGCCTGGAGCGCGGAGCGGCGGCTGTGCCTCTGCTCGCTGTCGTACCCGATCAGCAGGTACGAGAAAACCGTGGTCAGCTCCCAGAACACATAGAGCGAGATCAGGTCGTCGGCGAGGACCAGGGCGAGCATGGCGCCCGCGAACGCGAGGAGGTTCCCGGCGAAGCCGGCCAGTTGAGGGGTTCCGTCGGTGAAGTACGAGGCGCAGTAGAGCAGGACGAGCGTGCCGATTCCGGCCGCGAGCAGCACCATGAGCTCGGCGAGCGCGTCGAGCCGAAGGTCGGCGGTGACGTCGTAGGCCGGCATCCACTGCCACGACCAGGTGACCGAGCCACCGGATGCGGCGGTGCTCCATTGCGTGGCCGCCCACCCGGTGGCGGCGGCCGGTGGCAGCGCGAGCACGACGAAGGCACGCCTGCCCAGCGCTCGTACCAGTGGTCGCGCGCAGGCGGCCAGGACGAAGTGACAGACGATGAGCGCGGTCATACGGCCCCGGGGGGCGTCCCGCGCCCGCCCCGGTCGGGCGTCCGGGGCCTGGACGATGCATCACGAACAAAGGGCACTAAATAGAGATATATCCCTGAACCCGCTTCACCCGTACGGCGCGCCGCGCCCGGCACGTCGCGCCAAGTTCACCGGTACCCCGCGCCGGCCCTCGCGGGCACCGGCCGGCGGCTCTCCCACCGGACCTCTCCCGCACCCTCGCGCTCGCTCGTGCTCGCCACAGACCCCGCTGCGGTCGCGGTACGGCGTGTTCCCGGTGCGTCCGCAGCCGCACAGCATCACCCGGGCCTCCTGGCGCGGCCCCCAGGGAGTGGCCGCTTCGAGGCCGCCGCGCAGATGGAGTACACCGTCGGCGTGCAGCGAGACATGGACGGGCACCTCCGATGGCCATCCGGCCCGCTACTCGAACCACCCCGGATCAGCTCGAACCGGGCACTCCGGGCCACGGTGATCGAGTTGTGCGTGATCAGTGATGCACTTGTGAGCCCACTTTCTTTTCATTTTTGCAGTGTGACTACTATCGATGTGTCGAAGTTCTCAACGGATTTGACCAGTCGTGAGGCTGGCATCATCGTCAAGGAGCACGCCCTGCGCACGCGCGCCTCACGGCGGACCGAATCGACCACCATGTCGTTGCGGACAGCCCTGCTCGTCCTGGCCATCGTCCCCGGCGTCGCCCTGGCCGCCCTCTGGGCCGTCACCAGTGGTCAGACCCTGCTGGACTTCCAACGCCAGGCAACCCAGGGGAAGTTGGCCCAGAAGGCGGGCCAGCCGTCCAACATCGTCTACTACAACCTGCAGGAGGAGCGCCGGCTCAGCGCCGAGGCGCTCTCCCGGCACAAGGGCCCCACCGACGCACTGGAGCGGCAGCGCAAGAAGACCGACGACGCGATCAGGAGTTTTCAGTCGCTCTCCGACGTGGCGACCGACGACGCCCCCGCCGAGGTCCGTGACGCGGTCGGCAAGGCCCGCGCGGAGATCAACCAACTGCCCGCCCAGCGCACCCTCGTCGACAACGGCGGCAGCGACCAGCAGAAGGCCGTGTACGGCTACTACACGGACCTGATCGCGGTCGACCTCGAACTCTTCACCGCGCTCAGCCATGTCGACAACGGCCGCATCACCACGCTCTCGCAGCCGCTCGTCGACCTCTTCTGGACCAAGGAGATGATCTCCCGTTCGGACGCGCTGCTGGCGCGCGGCTGGTCCAAGGGGAAGCTGAGCACCGAGGATCTGGCGCTGATCCGGGAGGCTGTTTCCGGCCAGTCGCTCCAGTACTCCACCAAGGTCGTCCCGTATCTGCCGTCGGACGAGAAGGCCATGTGGGAGAAGATCACCCGCAGTCCGGCCTGGCAGGCCAAGACGCGGGTGGAGAACGAGGTGCTGCGGCCGGCCGCTGCCGACGCCGGCGGCTTCGTCGGCGTCGGCGCCCAGGAGAGTACCTGGCGCGGCGCGATGGACGAGGTCTCTCCGCAGATCGAGAAGCTGCTGGAGCACCGCACCGCCCTCGTGGTCGAAGAGGGCAAGGGCAGTGTGATGTCGCTGCTGTTCAAGATGGTGCTGACCACGGTGGTCGGTCTGGTGGCCGTGATCGCGGTCATCTGGACCACCTGGCGCCTCACCCGCAACCTCCGCCGCAGGATCAGCAGGCTGCAGGAGCGGGCCGAGGAGCTGGAGAAGGACCTGCCCGATGTCGTCGAGCGGCTGGGCCGCGGCGAGCGCATCGATGTCGAGGCCGAGGCCCGCGCCATCGAGCACGACGGCAAGGGCGCCAAGGACGACGAGCTGACCCGGCTCGGTGAAGCGCTCAACCTGGCACGCACCAGTGCGCTGGCGGCCGCCGTCAAGCAGGCCGACCAGCACCGCGGCTTCGAGCGACTGCTCCAGCGCATCGCGCGCCGCACCCAGCAGTTGATCGGCCAGCAGCTGAAGAGGCTGGACGAGCTGGAGCGCAAGCACGAGGACCCCGAGGTGCTGGACGGCCTCTTCGACCTCGACCACCTCACCGCCCGACTGCGGCGGTACGAGGAGAACCTGGTGATCCTCGCGGGCGGCTCCCCGCACCGGCGCTGGCGCAAGCCGGTCCCGCTGCTGGACGTGATGCGTTCCGCCCAGGGCGAGGTGCAGGACTACCGGCGTGTGGTGCTGGACCTCGACGGCAGCCCCTGGCTGTCGGAACGGGCCGTCGGCCCGGTCTCGCACGTGCTCGCCGAGCTCATCGAGAACGCGCTCAGCTTCTCCCGGCCGCCCGCCCCGGTGGAGGTCAGGGCCGCCAGGGTGAGCCGCGGTCTGGCCATCGAGGTCGAGGACCGGGGCCTGGGGATGGAGGAGGACCAGCTGGCCGCGGCCAACGAGCTGATGGTCCGGCCGCCCCGGATGGACGTGCTCGCCCACTCCGACGACATCCGGCTCGGTCTGTACGTGATCGCACGCCTCGCGGACCAGCACGGCCTGCGGGTGGAGTTCCGCTCCTCGGCGTACGGCGGTACGCGGGTGGTCGTACTCGTCCCCGACGAACTCACCGTCTCCGAACCGCACTCCGGCCCGGTCGGGGTGCCGTCCCCCGCCGCTTCCTCGACAGCGGCCGCCGCGGCCCCCGCGGCCGGTGACGCACTGCCGACCCGTGTCCAGGGCCAGGCACTGGCCGGAGTCACCGCGCTGAACGCGGCGGGCGCGCCCTACGCCGCCGAGGAGCCGCCGTACCCGGCACCGGAGCGGGAGCGGGAACGGGAACGGGGACACCAGCCGTACCAGGCCCCGGACCAGCCGTACCCGGCTCCGCAGCAGCCGTACGCGGGACCGGAGAACGCGGTCCCGGCGCAGGACGATCCGTACGGGATGCCCGTCGGCCCGTACTCTGCACCGGCCGCACCGGCCGGGCCGTACGCCGCGCAGGAGACGCCTTACGACGCGGCCGAGCAGCCGTACATGACGGCCGCCGGCCAGTACCCCGTGGACCAGCCGCCGTACGCGACGCCGGAGAACCCGTACCCGGTGTCCGAGCAGTCCTACCCGGCTCCGCAGGGTTCGTACGCCGTCCCGTACCCTTCGGGCGGCATCGGGGCGGACCGTTCCGCCCTCCCCGGTTCGGACGTCGCCCGCCCCGCGCAGTTGCCGGTGTCCGTGCCCGACCATCCCGCGCCGCCGGAGCCGGACGCCGTCCGCCCGGAGGGCGGGTCCGGCCGGCTCGCCCTTCCCGCGCCCGGTGCGGAGCCCCCGCTGCCGCGCCGGGTGCGGCAGGCCAGCCTGGCGGACGAGCTGCGGATCGCCCCGGCCGCCCGGCCCGCCGCGCCCACGCCGCCGGGCCACGACGAGAACCCGCAGCTGCGACCGGCCCCTCGGCGGGCCGGAGCCGCGATCGGGGCGTTCCAGCGCCGCTCCCGCGCGGCCCGCGCGACCGACGAGACGACGACGCAGCCCACTCCGCCCGCCACCCCCCTCCCCACGAGAGAAGAACGGTCATGACACGCACAACCGCCACTCACCAGGATCTCGACTGGCTGCTCGACGGCCTGGTGGACTCGGTGGCCGAGACCCTGAACGCCGTGCTGCTCTCCGACGACGGTCTGGTGGTGAGCCACTCGCGCACCATCGACCGTGCCGACGCCGAGCGGCTGGCCGCCATCTGCACCGGCCAGCAGAGCCTGGCCCGCGGCGTCGGCCAGCTCTTCAACGGTGGCGGCGTCCACCAGGTGATCGTCGAACTGGCGGACCTCTGGCTCTTCATCATCTCGGCGGGCCAGGGCACCCACCTCGCGGTGATCGCCTCCCAGGAGGTGGACGCCGAGATCATGTCGCTGGCCATGCACAACCTCGTGCAGCAGGTCGGCAAGAAGCTCAGCACCCCCGTCCGTGGCGAGTTCGACGCCTTCGGTACCGGGGACGGGCAGCGCGCGTGACCCCGTACTGGGAGGAGGAGGCCGAGGAGGACGGGGCGGGCACGATGGTGCGCCCGTACACCATCACCCGGGGCCGGACCGCTCCCGAGCGGGACGACTTCAGTCTCATCACCGTGCTGACGACCGCAGAGGACCCGCGGGACGAGCACGGAGCGCCGATCCTGCCGGGGAGGCTCCAGCCGGAGCACCGGCTGATCCTGGAGCGCTGCCGCCGCCCGTCCGCGGTCGCCGAGGTCGCGTCCGACCTCGGCCTCCCGGTGTCGGTGACCAAGATCCTGCTGGCCGACCTCGTCGCCCAGGGCCTGCTGCTGGCCCGTGCCCCGCTCTCGGTGGCGCGGGCGGCGGGCGGGGCCGGCATGGGCCTGCTGGCCGCTGTTCGTGACGGACTCCGGAGACTCTGAACCAACATGACAAGCAGTCAGGCGGCCCCGGCCGCAGTCAAGATCCTCATCGCCGGAGGTTTCGGCGTCGGCAAGACCACCCTGGTGGGAGCGGTCAGCGAAGTCGCACCACTGCGCACCGAGGAGTACCTGACCAAGGCCAGCATCGGTGTCGACGACCTGGCCGGTGTCGGTCAGAAGGACACGACCACCGTGGCCCTGGACTTCGGCCGGATCACGGTCAGTTCCGAGCTGGTGGTCTACCTCTTCGGCACCCCCGGCCAGGAACGCTTCTGGTTCATGTGGAACGACCTGGTGAACGGGGCGCTCGGCGGTGTGGTGATCGCCGACACCCGCAGGCTGGAGACCAGTTTCGCGTCGATCGACTTCTACGAGAGCCGGGACATCCCGTTCGTGGTCGCGATCAACTGCTTCCACGGCCACAACACCCGCACACCGGACGAGATCAGAGCCGCTCTCGACCTCGATCCGCACGTTCCGCTGCTGATCGGCGACGTCCGCGAGCGGCCGTTCGGACGGGACGTGCTGCTGGCCCTGGTGGACCACCTGATGAGCCTGCCCGCCGCGGCCGGCTGACCGTTCCCTCCCCCGTACCTTCCGTACTTCTTCTCGTTCTGGAGAGATCTGAGATGGCATCACCCCTGCGCGTCCTGATTCACGGCGGCGGCATCGGCGGGCTCACCCTCGCCACCGCGCTGGCCCGGCGCGGCCACACCGTCGAGGTCGCCGAGCTCCGCGACGCACTGGAAGCGCTCGGCGTCGGCATCATCCAGCCGTCCAACGCCCTGCACGTCATGCGGGAGATCGGGGTGCTCGACGACTGCCTCAAGGCCGGCTTCGAGTGGGAGATCCTGACCATCGCCGACCCGGCCGGCACCACGCTCGCCGAGATACCGCAGCCGAGGATGGGCGACGCGCCCTCCAACAACGGCATCCCGCGCCCGGCCCTCGCCCGGGTGCTGAACACCGCAGCGGTCGCCGCCGGGGCCACCGTCCGCTTCGGCACCACCATCACCGAGCTGGCCGACGACGGCTCCGGCGTGGACGTCACCCTCTCCGACGGCTCCACCGGCCGCTGGGACCTCGTGGTCGGCTTCGACGGCATCGGGTCGCCTCTGCGCACCAGGCTGTACGGGGACCGCTACGTCCCCGAGTACACCGGTTTCGCCAACTGGCGGGTGACGGTTCCCCGGCAGCCCGGGGTACGGGGTGTGGTGATGGGCACCGCGGGCAAGGAGGCGAAGGCGCTGCTCACGCCGATCACCGAGGAGCTGATGTACCTGGGTGCGGTGTTCGCGGAGTCCGAGGACTTCCGCCCGGACCCGGAGCGGGCCCACGAGCAGCTCACGGAGCGGCTGGCGATGTTCTCCGGGCCGGTCGCCGAGGCGCTGGCCACGGTCACCGACCCGACCGCGGTGGTGTACTCGCGGATCTCCCAGGTGACGGTCGAGGAGCCGTGGCACGTCGGCCGGGTGGTGCTGGCCGGTGACGCCGCGCACGCCTCCACCCCGCACATCGCGCAGGGCGCGGCGATGGCCGTCGAGGACGCGCTGGTGCTCGCCGAGTCACTGGACGCCGAGGCCGACGTGGCCGCGGCCCTCGAAGCGTGGGAGGCACGCCGCCGGCCCCGGGCCATGTGGGTGCAGGCCATGTCCCGCGCGGTGCTGAAGGAGGAGACGGGCTGCGGGACCACGCCCGAGGAGGACGAGCTGCTGAAGGTCGGCATTCCCGGCGCGGCGCACGTGCTGGTGAAGCCGTACTGATCCCCGCCGGTCGGCGCCGGAGCGCATCCGTCCGCACCGGCCCGCGCCGGCCGGCGCGTCACCGGAGGTGGGTCCGGCCGCTCCGGCCCGTTCACGGCAGGACCGCCACCCCGTCGATCTCGACCAGCGCCTGTTCGTCCCAGAGCCTCGCCACGCCGATGACCGCCATCGCCGGATAGTCGCGGCCCGCCAACCGCCGCCAGATCCGGCCCAGTTCCCCGGCGTGGGCGCGGTAGTCGGCCACGTCGGTGGCGTACACGGTGACCCGGGCCAGGTCCGCCGGGGCGCCGCCGGCCGCGCGCAGGGCGGTGAGCAGATTGGTGAGCGCCGTCGCGAACTGCTCGGGCAGGCCCGCGCCGACGACCTTGCCGCCCTGGTCGAGGGCGGTCTGCCCGGCCAGGAAGACCAGTTGGCCGCCGGTGACCGTGACGGCGTGCGAGAAGCCCGCGGGCGGCGACAGCTCGGTGGGGTTGATCCGGTGGACGGGACTCATGCGGACGCCTCCCGGTTCGCGTACAGCTCCTTGGCGATGATCGTGCGCTGGACCTCGCTGGCGCCCTCGTAGATCCGTGGGGCACGGACCTCCCGGTAGAGGTGTTCGAGGAGGTGGCCGCGGCGCAGGGCGCGGGCTCCGTGCAGTTGGACGGCGGTGTCGACGACGTACTGCGCGGTCTCGGTGGCGTACAGCTTCGCCATGGCCGCGCGGCGCGGTACACCTGCCTCGCCCGCGTCGTACGCGGCGGCGGCCGCGTACACCAGGAGCCGGGCGGCTTCGGTGCGGGTGGCCATCTCGGCCACCTGGTGGGAGACGGCCTGAAGGTCCTTCAGCGGCCCCCCGAAGGCCGTACGCCGGGCGGTGTGCGTCACCGTGGCGTCGAGGGCGGCGCGGGACATGCCGACGGCGAACGCGCCGACGCTGGGGCGGAACAGGTTGAGGGTGTCCATCGCGACCCGGAAGCCGCGGTCCGGTTCGCCGAGCACATCGTCGGGGGTGACCGGGACGCCGTCGAAGACCAGCGCCCCGATGGGGTGCGGGGAGAGCATGTCGAGGGCCGTGCCGGTCAGCCCCGGCCGGTCGGCGGGGACCAGGAACGCGGTGACGCCACGGGATCCGGCGCCCTGGGTCGTGCGGGCGAAGACGGTGTAGAAGTCGGCCTCGGGCGCCTGGGAGATCCAGCACTTCTCGCCGGTCAGCCGCCAGCCGCCGGGCGCCTGTTCGGCCTTCAGGGCGAGGGCCGCCGCATCGGAGCCCGCGCCCTGTTCGCTCAGTGCGAAGGCGGCGACGGCGCGGCCCGCGCGCACTTCGGGGAGCCAGCGCTCGCGGTGGGCCGGGGTTCCCGCCCGGAGCACGGGGTGGGTGCCGAGGCCCTGGAGGGCCAGCGCCGTCTCGGCCTCCGTGCAGCCGCGGGCCAGGGACTCGCGGAGCAGGCAGAGGTCGAGGGCGCCGGAACTCAGCAGCCGGTCGAGGAGGCCCGACTCGCCGAGTGCGGCGATCAGGGGGCGGTTGACACGGCCCGGGTCGCCTTTCTCGGCGAGGGGGCGCAGTTGCTGCTCGGCAAGGACTCTCAACTCCTCGCACCAAGCGGTTTGTGCCGGATCGAGCGAGAATGCCGTCATACCGGCGCCTCTCTTGTCGCGTCTCGTCTTCTCGTCTTATCGCGGACCGTTGACTACCGTCACCCAAACGATACGCTCCAGAGGCGACAAGGGGGCGATCCGTTATGGAACCGAAGACCTCAGCGCACCTCGACACGTTCGCCAGGGAGCACCTGCCACCCACGGACCAGTGGCCGGAACTGCTCTTCGACCTTCCCGAACTGCGGTACCCGGTCCGCCTCAACTGCGCGGCCGAACTGCTGGACCGCACGGCCGACCGCCTCGGCCCCGACCGCCCCGCCTTCCGTACCCCCGACGGCGGGGTCTGGAGCTACGGGGAGCTGCGGGACCGGGTGGACCGGATCGCCCATGTCCTGACGTCCGGTCTGGGGGTCGTCCCCGGCAACCGCGTCCTGCTGCGCGGCCCCACCACACCCCATCTGGCCGCCTGCTGGCTCGCGGTGCTGAAGGCGGGCGCGATCGCCGTCACGGTGCTGGCCCAGCAACGGTCCGCCGAGCTCGCCACCATCTGCTCGATCGCCCGGGTGAGCCACGCGCTGTGCGACATCCGGTCGGTCGACGACCTGGTGGGGGCTCAGGTGCCGGGGCTGCGCATCACGGCGTACGGAGGTGACGGCCCGGACGATCTGCTCCGGCTGGCCGAGACCAGGTCGGGGCCGTACCGGCCGGTGGACACGGCGGCGGACGATGTCGCGCTGATCGCGTTCACCTCGGGCACCACCGGGCGCCCCAAGGGCTGCATGCACTTCCACCGGGACGTGCTCGCCGTCGCCGACACGTTCTCGCGCCATGTGCTGCGCCCCACGCCCGACGACGTCTTCGCGGGCAGTCCGCCGCTCGGGTTCACCTTCGGGCTCGGTGGTCTGGTGGTCTTCCCGCTGCGGGCGGGTGCCAGTGCCCTGCTGCTCGAAAGGTCCGGCCCGGCGCAGCTGCTGCCCGCGCTCGCCGCCCACCGTGTCTCGGTGCTGTTCACCGCGCCGACCGCGTACCGCGTGATGCTCGACCACCTCGACGAGCACGACCTGGGCGCGCTGCGCCGCTGCGTCTCGGCCGGCGAGAACCTCCCGGTCGCCACTTGGCGGTCCTGGTACGAGCGGACGGGTCTGCGCATCATCAACGGCATCGGCGCCACCGAGCTGCTGCACATCTTCATCTCCGCCGCCGGCGACGCGATCCGCCCCGGTTCCACCGGCATGCCCGTGCCCGGGTGGCAGGCCCGGGTGCTGGACCACGAGGGCAGACAGGTGCCGGACGGCGAGCCCGGACTCCTCGCCGTACGCGGTCCGGTGGGCTGCCGCTATCTCGCCGACGAACGTCAGCGGGACTACGTGGCCCACGGCTGGAATCTCACCGGCGACACCTATGTGCGCGACGCGGACGGCTACTTCCGCTACGTCGCCCGCGCCGACGACATGATCATCTCCTCCGGCTACAACATCGCGGGCCCCGAGGTCGAGGACGCCCTGCTGCGCCACCCCGCGGTGGCCGAGGCCGCGGTGGTGGGCCGGGCGGACGAGCTGCGCGGCCGGATCGTGGTGGCGTACGTGGTGCTGCGCGAGGGCACGGAGCTGTCGGCCGACGAGCTGCGTACGTACATGAAGGGCGAGCTGGCCCCGCACAAGTGCCCGCGCGTCGTCGAATTCCTGTCCGAACTCCCCCGGACGGCCACCGGGAAGCTCCAGCGCTTCCGGCTGCGGGACGGATGACCCGGTCCGAGGACCCGCCGAGGCGGCCGGCCCGGAAATACGGGTGCCGCCCCCGCGCACACCAGGCAGGATGAGGCATGCCCTGGACCTTCACCGATGACGTCGATGTCTTTCTCGATGCGGCGGGCGCCTCGCTGGCCGCCCGGCCCGCCGACAACACTCTGGTTCTCACCGTCACCGCGACCCTGCGCGCCGACGGCCCGCACGCCTACGGTGACGCCGCCCCGCTGCTGGGCTGGTGGCGCGGGGCGGACGGCGAGGTCGCGGGGACGCTGGTGCAGACCCCGCCGTATCCGCCGCTGCTGGGAACCGTCGCCCCGGAGGCGGTCGCCCCGCTCGCCGCCGCGCTCCCTCTGACCGGGATCAACGCGGACCGGTCCACCGCCGAGGCGCTGGCCGCCCTGTGGCCCGGCCACCGGGTCGACCAGGAGCAGCGGCTCTACCGGCTGGAGACTCTGGTTCCGCCCTCCCCGGCACCGTCGGGGAGGCCCCGGGCCGCCACCGCCGCGGACCGGGAGCTGCTGGTGCGCTGGCATCTCGCGTTCGCCGACCAGGTCGGCCAGCCCGGCACCCATGCCGAACGGGTCCTGGACGAGCGGACGGCGTCCGGCAGGCTGACCCTTTGGGAGGACGACGGCGTCCCGGTGTCGATGGCGGGCCTCTCACCGCGGATCGCGGGCACGGTACGAGTCGCGGCGGTCTACACGCCTCACGAATACCGCGGCCGGGGCTACGCGGCCGCGGTGACGGCGGAGGCCAGCCGGGCGGCACGGGAGGCCGGCGCGCAGGAGGTGCTGCTCTTCACCGACCTCGCCAACCCGACCAGCAACGGCGTGTACCGGCGCATCGGCTACCGGGCGGTCTCGGACCGGCTGCTGATCAGCGTGGTGGAGGAGCGGTGAGCGGACCGCCCGCACCGGCGTGGCCGCTGGATCACCGTCGGCCGTCACGGGCCCCGGCCCCGTGCCTCCGCCCCGCGTGCCCGTCCGTCACCCCAGAGTGAGCCGGGGCTTCGGTGCGTCCGTACGGCCGGTCGGCGGGGTGCGGCTGCCCGCCCGGTACGGGAGCGGCCAGGGCGCTCCCGGTCCGCTGTAGCCCTGGTCGGCCGCCGCGTGCAGCGTCCAGTGCGGGTCGTAGAGATGGGGGCGGGCCAGGGCGCAGAGGTCGGCCCGGCCCGCGAGCAGCAGGGAGTTGACGTCGTCCCAGGAGGAGATCGCGCCGACCGCGACGACCGGCACGCACAGTGTGTTGCGGATCCGGTCGGCGTACGGGGTCTGGTAGGAGCGGCCGAACTCCGGGTGCTCGTCGGGGACGACCTGGCCGGTCGAGACGTCGATGGCATCGGCTCCGTGGGCGACGAAGGCGCGGGCGATCTCGACGGCGTCCTCGGCCGTCGTGCCCCCCTCGGCCCAGTCCGTGGCGGAGATGCGGACGGTCATGGGCCGGTCGTCGGGCCAGGCGGCGCGGACCGCGTCGAAGACTTCGAGGGGGAAGCGGAGCCGGTTGTGCAGCGGTCCGCCGTACTGGTCGGTGCGGTGGTTGGTGAGCGGCGAGAGGAAGCCGGAGAGCAGATAGCCGTGGGCGCAGTGGAGCTCCAGCAGGTCGAAGCCGCAGCGGTCGGCGCGCCGGGCCGCCGCCGCGAACTGTTCGCGTACGGCGTCGAGTCCGGCCCGGTCCAGGGCGTGCGGGACCTGGTTGACGCCGTCCGCGTACGGGATCGGGGAGGCGGCGGTGAGCGGCCAGTTGCCGTCGTCGAGTGGCTGGTCGATGCCCTCCCACATGAGTTTGGTGGAGCCCTTGCGTCCGGAGTGGCCGAGCTGGACTCCGATGGCCGTCCCGGGCGCGCTCGCATGGACGAAGTCGGTGATCCGGTTCCAGGCCGCGGCCTGTTCGGGGGTGTAGAGGCCGGTGCAGCCGGGGGTGATGCGGCCCTCGGCGCTGACGCACACCATCTCCGTCATGACGAGCCCGGCGCCGCCGAGCGCGCGTGCGCCCAGATGGACGAGGTGGAAGTCGTCCGGGACGCCGTCGACGGCCGAGTACATGTCCATGGGTGAGACGACGACGCGGTTGCGGAGGTGGAGGCCGCGCAGCCTCAGCGGGGTGAACATCGGCGGGGTGCCCGGGGCGCAGCCGAACTCCTCCTCGACGGCGGCGGTGAAGGAGGCGTCGCGCAGCCGCAGGTTGTCGTGGGTGACACGGCGGCTGCGGGTGAGGAGGTTGAAGGCGAACTGGCGGGGCGGCTGGTCGACATGGGTGCCGAGCTCCTCGAACCAGCGCAGGCTGGCCGCGGCTGCCCGCTGGGTCGATTCGACGACCGGGCGGCGCTCGGCCTCGTACGCGGACAGCGCGGCGGGCAGGTCGGGCTGTTCCTCGATGCAGGCGGCGAGCGCGAGGGCGTCCTCGACGGCGAGTTTGGTGCCGGAGCCGATGGAGAAGTGCGCGGTGTGGGCGGAGTCGCCGATGAGGACCGTGTTGCCGTGCGACCAGCGGTCGTTGACGACGGTGCGGAAGGTGAGCCAGGAGGAGTGGTGGGAGCGCAGCGGCCGGCCGCCGAGCGCCTCGGTGAAGATCTCGGCGCAGCGCACGGTCGAGTGCTCGACGTCGCAGGTGTCGAATCCGGCGGCCCGCCAGACCTCCTCGCGCATCTCGACGATGGCGGTGGAGGAGCCGGCCGAGAAGGGGTAGGCGTGGAGCTGCATCACCCCGTACGCGGTCTCGGCGATCTCGAAGCGGAAGGCGTCGAGGGCGAAGTCGGCGGCGAGCCAGATGTAGCGGCATCGGTGGTCGGTGAGGCGGGGACCGAAGGTTTCGGCGTGCGCGGCGCGGGTGAGGCTGTGGACTCCGTCGGCGGCGATCACCAGGTCGTGGGTCGCGGCCAGCTCGGCGGCCGGCGGGGCCCCGGTGCGGAAGCGGAGGCGTATGCCGAGGGAGTCGCAGCGTTCGTGCAGGATCTCCAGGAGCCTGCGGCGGCCCAGCGCCGCGAAGCCGTGGCCCCCGGAGGTCTGGGTCACACCGCGGTGGACGATGTCGATGTCGTCCCACCGTACGAACTCGTCCTGGAGGGCCCGGTGGACGACGGGGTCGGCGTGCTCGATGCCGCCGAGGGTCTCGTCGGAGAGGACGACGCCGAAGCCGAAGGTGTCGTCCGGGGCGTTGCGCTCCCAGACGGTGATGTCCCGTTCCGGATCGAGCCGCTTGAGCAGGGCCGCGGCGTAGAGCCCGCCGGGCCCACCGCCTATGACGGCGATCCGTTTCACGCCGGACCGCTTCGCGGCGGAAGGATCTGCGCCGGGCGGCGCCGCCACCGAGGCGGACGGGCGTGCGCCGGGCGCCGCCACCACCATGCCTGACGGGTCTGCGCCGGACACCGCCACCACCGCGCCGGACGGGCTTGCACCGGACGGGCCTGTGCCGGGCGGCTTCGTGGCGGACGGTCCCGGGTCGGTCGCGCTCGGGTCGGTCGCGCTCGTGTCGGGTGGCATCGCGCTACCGCCCCTGCCACTTCGGTGGCCGCTTCTCGGTGAAGGCGGCGTGGAATTCGGTGTAGTCCTCGCCGTGCATCAGCAGGGCCTGGGTCGCGGCGTCCATCTCGACCGCGGCGGCGAGCGGCATGTCGAGTTCGGCGGTGAGCAGCGCCTTGGTCTGGGCGAGGGCGAGGGCCGGTCCGTCGGCGAGGCGGCGGGCGAGCGCCGCCGCGCGTACATCCGCCTCGCCTTCTTCGGTCAGTTCGCTGATCAGCCCGATCCGTTCCGCTTCGGGAGCCCGGACCGGTTCGCCGAGCATCAGCAGCCGGGTGGCGTGGCCGAGGCCGACGACGCGCGGCAGCAGGTAGGCGGCGCCCATGTCGCCGCCGGAGAGGCCGACCTTCGTGAAGAGGAAGGCGAAGCGGGCGGACGGGTCCGCGATCCGGAAGTCGGCGGCCAGCGCGAGAACCGCACCAGCACCCGCGGCCACGCCGTGTACGGCGGCGACGACGGGGAAGGGGGTTTCACGAAGGGCCCGCACCACCTGCCCGGTCATGCGGTTGAAATCGAGGAGCTGGGCGGTGTCCATGGCGAGTGTCGCGCCGATGATGTCGTCGACATCGCCGCCCGAGCAGAAACCGCGGCCCTCTCCCGCGAGCACCAGAGCGCGCACGGTGCGTTCGCGGGACAGCTCGGCGAGCAGATCGCGCAGGTCGGCGTAGGCGCCGAAGGTCAGCGCGTTGAGTTTCTCGGGACGGGCGAGGGTGACGGTGGCAACGCCGTCGTCCGTCGTCAGCCGGAGATGGCGCCAGTCGTCCGTACCGGGGGCGGAGCTGGGAAACGGACTCATGGAGGGGGCTCCCCTTCAGCCGTCGGGCCGCTGCCTGCAACTACCTGCGACCGAACTTATCACTCGTGCGTGACTCCCGTCACGAGCGCGCGATACGTGGAGCGTGAGAACCGCGAGACGAGGAGCGTGAGAACGCAGTGCCGAACGTCCCTTCCATTCCGGTCGGCAGACCCTTGTCCGACTCGTTGCACTTCGTAAGGTTGAAACCGAGAAGAGCTGTCGCCCAGAAAGCCCGCGAACTCCGGAACGGAAACGCCGCTGTGCCCCCCGATGTCCCCCTTCCCGCCTCCTGGCGGATTGCCCTGCCGCACTCGACGGTCGCCGTACCGGTCGCCCGCGCCCTGATCCGTACGGCCCTGGCGGACATCGACGCACCGGCCGATTCCGACACCGCCGAGCTCCTCACCGCCGAACTGGTCACCAACGCGGTGGAGCACACGCGCGGCGAGGAGCCGATCGAGCTGGTGGTGGAGCTGCTGCCGACCGGCTGCCAGGTGGAGGTGCACGACCGCAACCCCGCCCCGCCCGGCGATCTCTCCCATCCGGGGCCCGGTGGTGAGCCGGACCCCTGGCAGGAGCACGGCCGGGGTCTGCTGCTGATCCGCACGCTCAGCTCGTCGTGCGGTCACCGCACGACGGAGCACGGCAAGGCCGTGTGGTTCACCCTGCCGTCCCCTGCGCCTCGGAGCTGACCGGCCGCCCGCACCTCACCCCGGACCCCCGGTCACCCCGCCTCCGCGGCGGCCAGCCGGGAGCGGCCACGGCCGTAGAAGGCGTACACCGTCGCACCGACGGCCAGGAAGGCGGCGAACTGCACCCAGGTCGCCCAGCCCGTCCCGTACATCAGGTAGAGGCAGAAGCCGACCCCCAGGAGCGGGCTCAGCGGGTAGAGCGGCACCCGGAACGAGCCGGTCACCTCCGGGTTGCGGCGGCGCAGCACGATGACCGCGATGTTCACCGCGACCATGGTGGCGAGCGCGCCGATGGTCGTCAGGTTCACCACCACGCCGAGCGAGGAGAAGGCCGCCGGGACCGCGAAGACGACGGCCACGATCCAGGTGTTGGCGACCGGCGTCGACGTCCGCGGCGAGACCCGCTCGAAGATCCGCGGAATCAGGCCGTCACGGGACATCGACATCAGGATGCGGGTCTGTCCGTACATCACGGCGAGCACGACGGACGCGATCGCGACGACCGCCCCGAAGGCGATGACCCCGCCGCCGACGTTCGAGCCGGTGACCTGGTCGACGACGATCGAGAGCGCGGCCGGCCGGTCGGCGACGGCCTTCGGGCCGAGTGCTCCGATGGCGGCGAGCGCGACGGCGCAGTAGAGCAGGGTGACCAGACCGATGCAGATCAAGATCGCGATCGGGATGTTCCGCCGCGGGTTCTTGACCTCCTCGCCCGCGGTGGTGATGGCGTCGAAGCCGATGTACGAGAAGAACGCGAGCGACGCACCGGCGGTGACCCCGCCCGCCCCGTGGGCGAAGAACGGCGTGAGGTTCCCGTGTTCGAAGGCCGTGAACGCGATGGCGCAGAACATGACCAGAATGGTGATCTTGAGGACCGCCATCGCGGTGGTGGCCCCCGCGCTCTCCCGGACACCGCGCACCAGCAGGGTCGCGGCCATCGCGACCACCAGGACGGCGGGCAGATTGATCACTCCGCCGTCGCCCGGCCCCGCCGAGAGGGCCGCGGGCAGCTGCCGGCCGAACAGGCTGTTCAGCAGCTCGTTGACGTACTGGCTCCAGCCGACGGCGACCGCCGAGACCGAGACGCCGTACTCCAGCAGCAGACACCAGCCGACGAGGAAGGCGACACGCTCGCCGAGCGTCGCGTAGGCAAAGGAGTAGGAGCTGCCGGAGACCGGGATCGCGCTGCCCAGCTCGGCGAAGGAGAACGCGGTGAAGATGCAGGTGATCGCCGCGAGCACGAAGGACAGCACGACGGCGGGGCCCGCCTCGGCGACACTGTCGGAGAGGCCGACGAAGATGCCGGTGCCGACGACGGCGCCGACCCCGAAGCACACCAGCTGGAAGAGGCCCATGGTGCGCTTGAGGCCGTGCCCCTCCAGGTCGGCGCCGGACTCGGCGATCAGCTGGTGAGGGCTCTTGATGCGCGGCCCGGACGGGCGCGGGGGGCTCGGTGGGCGCAGCGGGCTCACGGGATGGTCTCTTCTCTGGTGGAGCATGTGGGGGAGGTGCGCCCCGGCGCCTGTGGGGGGCTCCGGGCGCCGTGGGCGGCACGCACGAAAGTGGGGTTCGAGCGTGCGAGCTCGAACCCCACCAAGAGGCACCATATTAGTCGTCTTCACGCATGTTCACCCAATCGGGCGCATGATCATGCAGTCACTGCCGCAGTCGCAGTCGTCAGCTCGCGGCCGCCGGGGCCGCGTCGCCCGGCACGCCCGCCAGGGTTGCCACCAGGACGGCCTTAATCGTGTGCATCCGGTTCTCGGCCTCGTCGAAGACGACCGAGTGCGCGGACTCGAAGACCTCGTCGGTGACCTCCAGCTCCGTCAGCCCGTGGGCCGCCGCGATCTCCTGCCCGACCTCGGTGCCGAGGTCGTGGAAGGCGGGGAGGCAGTGCAGGAACTTCACGTCGGCGTTGCGGGTGGCGCGCAGGACGTCCATGGTCACGGCGTACGGCGCGAGGGCCTCGATGCGCTCGCCCCAGACCTCCTTGGGCTCCCCCATGGAGACCCAGACATCGGTGGCGACGAAGTCCGCCCCCTCGACGCCTTCGGCGATGTCCTCGGTGAGCGTGATGGTCGCACCGCTCGCCCCGCCCACCCGGCGGGCCTCGGCGACGATCTCCGCGGCCGGCCAGTACGGCTTCGGCGCGACGATCCGCACGTCCATGCCCAGCAGCGCGCCGGTGACCAGGTAGGAGTTGCCCATGTTGAAGCGGGCGTCGCCGAGGTAGGCGAAGGCGATCCGCTCCAGCGGCTTCTCGCTGTGCTCGGCCATGGTGAGGACGTCGGCGAGCATCTGGGTCGGGTGCCAGTCGTCGGTGAGTCCGTTGAAGACCGGAACGCCGCCGTGGGCGGCCAGCTCCTCGACGGCCGCCTGACTGTCGCCCCGGTACTCGATGCCGTCGAACATCCTGCCGAGGACGCGGGCCGTGTCCTTCACCGACTCCTTGTGGCCCATCTGCGAACCGGAGGGGTCGAGATATGTCGTGGACGCACCCTGGTCGGCGGCGGCCACTTCGAAGGCGCAGCGGGTGCGGGTCGAGGTCTTCTCGAAGATGAGCGCGATGTTCTTGCCGCGCAGCCGCTGCGCTTCGGTCCCCGACTTCTTGGCAGCCTTGAGCTCGGCCGCGAGATCGATCAGGCCGCGGAACTCCTCGGCCGTGAAGTCCAGCTCCTTGAGGAAGTGGCGGCCTGCGAGGTCTATGGCCATGGGACTGCTCCTGGGTAGGGCGAGGATCGCACGTACGGTGAATTTGGAAGTCTATACGACACCATGCATCGCTATACGGAGCGCCTTCCTTGCGCCGCCCCGGCCCGCCTCTGCACCGCGTCCTCCGGGACTACACCGGGTCGCGCACCACGGGGCAGCTCATGCAGCGGGGGCCGCCCCGTCCCCGCCCGAGTTCGCTCCCGCGGATCTCGATGACCTCGATGCCCTCCTTGCGCAGATAGGTGTTGGTGGTCGCGTTGCGTTCGTACGCGACCACGACACCCGGCTCGACGGCCAGCACATTGCAGCCGTCGTCCCACTGCTCGCGCTGGGCGGCGTGCACGTCCTGAGTGGCCGTGAGGACCCGGATCGAGTCCAGGCCCAGGGCGTGCGCTATCGCGTCGTGCATGTGCTCGGGCGGATGGTCGGTGACCTTCAGGTCCCTCGGCCCGTCACCGGGCTCGATGGTGTACGAGCGGAGCATGCCCAGGCCCGCGTACTTGGTGAAGGTGTCGCCGTCGATCATCGTCATGACCGTGTCGAGGTGCATGAACGCCCGGCGCTTGGGCATGTCGAGCGCCACGATCGTGCGCGCCGAACCGGCGTCGAACAGTCCTCGGGCCAGCATTTCCACCGCCTGCGGGGTGGTGCGCTCGCTCATCCCGATGAGTACGGCGCCATGGCCGATGACCAGTACATCGCCGCCCTCGATGGTGGACGGGTAGTCGTCCTGCCCTTCCGACCAGTGGTGGAAGGCCCCGGCTTCCGGACCGGTGAAGAGCGGGTGGTGGCGGTAGATCGCCTCGAAGTGGACGGTCTCGCGCTGCCGGGCCGGCCAGCGCATCGCGTTGATGGAGACGCCGTCGTATATCCAGGCCGAGGTGTCCCGGGTGAAGAGGTGGTTGGGCAGCGGGCCGAGCAGGAAGTCGTCCAGGTCCATGACGTGGAAGCGGACGGAGGTCGGCTCGCTGTGCCGCTCCAGGAACTCCCGTTTGGTCATCCCGCCGACCAGCGCCCCGGCCAGCTCGGCGCTGGACAACTCCTCGAAGGCGGCCCGCAGATGCTCGGTGGCGAGCGGGCCGTACTCCTTCTCCTCGAAGACCCGGTCCAGGACCAGCCGCCTGGCCACCGGGATGTCCAGCGACTCACGGAGCAGATCACCGAAGAGGTGCACCTCCACTCCGCGGTCGCGCAGCACGTCCGCGAAGCCGTCGTGCTCCTGCCGGGCGCGGCGCACCCAGAGCACGTCGTCGAACAGGAGTGCGTCCTTGTTGCTGGGGGTGAGCCTCTTCAGTTCCAGATCGGGGCGGTGCAGGATGACGCGGCGCAGCCGCCCGGCCTCGGAGTCGACGTGGAATCCCATGTCTCCATCCTCACCGTGCGGAGCGCCGTTCACCCGGTGAATCGCCAGCGGGTTTTCCGTTGATCTCACTGTCGGTCCCACCGGAGAACCCGCTGACGTCTCGCCCTACAGCCGGGGGTCGACCGGCTCCGACTCCAGGGCCAGCACCGCGAACACCGCCTCGTGCACCCGCCACAGCGGCTCCCCGTCGGCCAGCCGGTCCAGTGCTTCGAGCCCCAGCGCGTACTCCCGGAGCGCCAACGAACGCTTGTGGCCCAGGAACCGGCCGCGCAGCCGCTCCAGGTTCTCCGGGCGGGTGTACTCGGGGCCGTAGATGATCCGGAGGTACTCCCGGCCGCGCACCTTGATGCCCGGCTGGACCAGCCTGCCCTTGCCGTCCCGTACGAGCGCGGCGAGCGGCTTGACGACCATGCCTTCGCCGCCGCGTCCGGTCATCTCCAGCCACCAGTCGACGCCGGAGCGTACCGACGCCTCGTCACCGGTGTCGACGACGAGCCTGCGGGTGACCTGGAGCAGCCCGGTCGGGTCGTGCTCCACCAGCCGGTCGAGCCAGGCCAGCTGCTCGTCGTGCGGTACGGAGGCCAGTGAACGGCCCTGCACGGCGAGGATCTGGAACGGCGCGAGCCGCACCCCGTCCAGCCCCTGGGTGCTCCAGCAGTAACGGCGGTACGCCTCGGTGAACGCGGCCGCGTCCTCGGCCCGCCCCCGCTGGCGTTCCGCGAGCGCGCCCACGTCCACGCCACGGGCCGCCGCTGCCGCGAGAGCCGCTTCGGCCTCCGGGAGGACGGCGCCGGAGGCGGCACCGACCGCGGCGTACTGCGTGCGCAGCAGTCCGGCCGCCTTGAGGGACCACGGCATCAGCTCGGCGTCGAGCAGCACCCAGTCGGTGTTCCACTCCTCCCAGAGTCCGGCGGCGGTGACGGCGGTGCGCAGCCTGTCGAGGATCACCTCGGTGAGTGCGACGTCGTCGAGGAACGGCCGTCCGGTGCGGGTGTACAGCGCCCCGGTCGGGCCTCCCCCACCGCCCGGGGCGCGGGAGGTGTCCGCCACGCCGAACCGCTCGTGGGCGGCGTTCGCGTCCCGGCAGACGAGCGCCACCGCACGCGAGCCCATGTGCTTCTCCTCGCACACGACCTGGGTGACGCCGTCCGCCCGGTACTGGGCGAAGGCCTCGGCCGGGTGCTCCAGATAACCGTCCTCGTGCGAGGTGGCGGTGGGCGCCATGGTCGGCGGAAGGTAGCCGAGCAACCGCGGGTCGACGGCGAACCGGCTCATGACTTCGAGCGCCGCCGCCGCGTTCTCCTCGCGGACCGCGATGCGGCCCAGGTGCCGGGTCTCCACGATCCGGCGCCCGTGCACATCGGCGAGGTCCAGCGGCCGGCCCTCCCGGCCTCCGGGGGCCTCGGTGGTCAGCGGCTTGGCCGGCTCGTACCAGACCTTCTCGGCGGGTACGTCGACGAGTTCGCGCTCCGGCCAGCGCAGCGCGGTCATCTTCCCGCCGAAGACCGCGCCGGTGTCCAGGCAGATGGTGTTGTTGACCCAGGAGGTGTGGGGCACCGGGGTATGGCCGTAGACCACCGTGGCACGGCCGCGGTACTCCTCCGCCCACGGGTAGCGCACGGGCAGGCCGAACTCGTCGGTCTCGCCCGTGGTGTCCCCGTACAGCGCGTGCGAGCGGACCCGTCCGGAGGTGCGCCCGTGGTACTTCTCGGGCAGTCCGGCGTGGCAGACGACGAGCTTGCCCCCGTCGAGCACGTAGTGGCTGACGAGCCCGTCGATGAACTCCCGCACCCGCTCCCGGAAGGCCGGGTCCTTCTCGTCCTCCCGGTCCAGCTGCTCGATGGTCTCGGCGAGTCCATGGGTGTGCTGGACCTGGCGGCCCTTGAGATAGCGGCCGAGCTTGTTCTCGTGGTTGCCGGGCACACACAGGGCGTTGCCCGCCGCCACCATGGACATGACGCGGCGCAGCACCCCGGGGCTGTCGGGGCCGCGGTCCACGAGGTCGCCGACGAAGACCGCCGTGCGCCCTTCGGGGTGCGCGCCGTCGACGTAGCCGAGCTTGCGGAGCAGGGACTCCAGCTCGGAACTGCAGCCGTGGATGTCACCGATGATGTCGAAGGGGCCGGTGAGGTGGCGCAGGTCGTTGTAGCGGCGCTCCAGCACCACTTCGGCGTGCTCCGCCTCCTCCTCGGTCCGCAGGATGTGCACCTTGCGGAAGCCCTCGCGCTCCAGGCCTCGCAACGAGCGGCGCAGCTCGCGGCGGTGGCGCTGGATGACGTGGCGCGGCATGTCGGCGCGGTCGGGGCGGGCCGCGTTGCGCGCGACGCAGACCTCCTCGGGCAGGTCGAGGACGATCGCGATGGGCAGCACGTCGTGGCTCCTGGCCAGTTGGACCAGCTGCCTGCGGCTCTCGGGCTGGACGCTGGTGGCGTCCACGACGGTCAGCCGCCCGGCGGCGAGCCGCTTGCCCGCGATGCAGTGCAGGACGTCGAAGGCGTCACGGCTGGCGCTCTGGTCGTTCTCGTCGTCGGCGACCAGGCCACGGCAGAAGTCCGAGGAGATGATCTCCGTCGGCTTGAAGTGCTTGCGGGCGAAGGTGGACTTGCCGGAACCGCTGGCTCCGATGAGGACCACGAGGCAGAGGTCGGTCACCGGCAGTGTGCGCGCGGTACTGGTCATGCGGCTTTCGCCTCCTTCTCGGTCCTGTTCCCGTTCTGTCGCCCGGTCCCGTCGGCTGCGGTCATGGTGAACACGGCCATCTGCGTGGGCGGTCCCACCTCGGGGTCGTCGGGCCCCACGGGGAGGAAGTCGACCCCGTACCCATGCCGCTGTGCCACCTCCCCGGCCCAGGCGCGGAACTCGGCCCTCGTCCACTCGAACCGGTGGTCGCCGTGGCGCACCTGTCCGGCCGGAAGGGTCTCCCAGCGGACGTTGTACTCGACGTTCGGCGTCGTCACGAGCACGGTCCGCGGCCGGGCGGAACCGAACACGGCGTACTCCAGCGCGGGCAGCCTCGGCAGGTCGAGGTGTTCGACGACCTCGCTCAGCACAGCCGCGTCATACCCCTTGAGCCGCTTGTCGGTGTAGGTCAGCGAGCCCTGCTGGAGCGTGACGCGTGCGGCCTGCCGCTCGCCCATCCGGTCCAGCTTCAGCCGGCGCGAGGCGATGGTGAGGGCGCGCATGGAGACGTCGACGCCGACGATCTCCGTGAAGCCCGCGTCCTTGAGCAGCGCCTGCACCAACTGGCCCTGCCCGCACCCCAGGTCGAGGACCCGGCTCGCGCCCGCGCCACGCAGCGCGCCGAGGATCGCGGTCCGCCGCTGCTCGGCGAGCGGCACCGGCTTCTCCTCGGTGTCGGTCGTCTCGTCCACCGCGTTGTCGATGCTCTCGACATCGAGGTCGTCCGACTCGGCGAGCCGTACCAGTTCGAGCTGCTGCATCGCCTGCCGGGTCAGCCCCCAACGCCGGGACAGATAGCGGCTGGTGATCAGCTTCTGCTCGGGGTGGTCGGCCAGCCAGCCCTCACCGGCCCGCAGCAGCTTGTCCACCTCGTCCGGCGCGACCCAGTAGTGCTTGGCGTCGTCCAGCACCGGCAGCAGGACGTACAGCTGCCGCAACGCGTCAGCGAGCCGCAACTCGCCCTCCAGCACCAGCCGTACGTACCGCGAGTCCCCCCACTCCGGGAACTGCTCGTCCAGAGGTACGGCCACGACGTCCACGCTCGTCCAGCCGAGCGGCCCGAAGAGCTTGCGCACCAGTTCCGCGCCACCGCGCGCCGGCAGAGCGGGTACCTCAATGCGCAGCGGAAGAGGCGCTTGCGCCCGGTCGGGCAGCGCGCGGCACACACCGTTCAGAGCGGACTTGAAGACGGCGCTCATCGCCACGGCGAGCAGCGAGGACGCCGCGTACGGGCGATCGTTGACGTACTGCGCCAGCGCGGCGTCGGGGGCGCCGCCGCGGCCCTTGCCCTTGCCGCGCCGCACCAGCGCCACGGGATCCACCTCCAGCAGGAGCGCCGCGGTGCAGAGCTCGGCGGATGCCTCGGGATAGAAGACATGCGCGGTGCCGTGGGAGGTGGAGAACGTCTGCGCCTTCCCGGGGTGCTTGTGCAGCAGGAAACCGAGGTCGGTAGCGGGACGTTCCGGGTTGCCGGTCGTGCTGATCGTCAGGAACACACATCCGAGTATGGTCCGGTTCGCTCGCGTCCCACCAGCGCATTTTCATGTGTCCGGACACCGCCGGCCCGCCCGTCCCACCGGCCCGTCCGTCCCCTTGACCCGCCCGTCCCCCGGCTTGCCCGTCCCCCTCGGCTCCCGCGGCCCCCTCGGTTCCGTTCATCCCTCTTCTCCGCCCCGCTTTCCTTCGTCTGCCGTCGTGCCGCCGAGCAGCCCCGCCAGCTCCGCGACGGTGTCCGGGCCGACCCGGCAGCAACCGCCCACGAGCCGGGCACCGGCATCCTGCCAGGCCCTTGCCCTTCCCGGATCGAACGTCGGGTCGCCGACCCACCCCCGGCCCCCGGCATCCCACCGCTCACCGCTGTTCGGATAGACGACCACCGGTTTCCCGGCCACCTCCGCCGCCACCCGCACCGCCCGGTCCGCATCCGCCGGATCACAGCAGTTCACCCCCACGGCCAGCACACGGTCGTTCCCCGTGGCGAGAGCGAAGGCCGTCTCCAGCGGTTGCCCTGCCCTGGTCCGGTCCCCCGCCACGCTGTAGGAGAGCCAGACGGGCAGTCCGCATCCCTCGACCGCCCGCAGCAGCGCCTCGGCCTCGTCGGTGTCCGGCACCGTCTCCAGCGCCAGCGCGTCGGGCCCGGCGGCGGCCAGCGCCTCGATCCGGGGGCGGTGGAACCGCTCCAGCTCCCGGACGGAGAGCCCGTAGCGGCCCCGGTACTCGCTGCCGTCCGCCAGCATCGCCCCGTACGGGCCGACCGAGGCGGCGACCCAGACCTCCCGCTCCACCCCTCCGGCGGCCCGCCGTGCCAGCCGCACACTGCGGGCGAACAGTTCCGCCGCCCGGGTCCGGCCGATCCCCCGCCGCTCGAATCCCTCGAACGTCGCCTGATAGCCGGCCGTGATGAGCACCTGCGCACCCGCCCGCACATAGGCCGCGTGCGCCGCCTCGATCTGCCCCGGCCCGTCGACCAGCAGCCGGGCCGACCACAGGGCGTCGGACAGATCGCAGCCCTGCGCCTCCAACTGGTTGGAGAGACCGCCGTCGAGCAGGAGCGTCCCCTCCGCGAGGGCCTGTTCGAGGGCACGGGCAGGCGGGTCCTGGGCCGACCGGGCGGTGTGCACGGGTGACTCCCCTCAAGTGCCGGGCTCCGGCGCGGCGGGCGAACCGGGAACGGACGCCGGCTCAGGTGGGCCGGAACCGGTCCCCGGCCCGGATGAGCCGGAACCGGTATCCGGCCCGGGTGGGCCGGAATCGCTCCCGGCTCAGGTGAGCTGGGACTGGACCTGGGAGGAGATCAGCTCCAGGTGGTCCAGATCGTCCAGGTCCAGGACCTGGAGGTAGATCCGGGACGACCCGATCGCGCCGTACCGCCCGATCTTGTCGACCACCTCGGCGGGCGAACCCGCGAGGCCGTTCTCCTTCAGCTCCGCCACCTCACGGCCGATGGCGGAGGCACGACGTGCCACCTCGGCATCGTTCCTGCCGACGCAGACCACCAGGGCGTTGGAGTACACCAGATCGTCCGGCCCCCGGCCGGCCGCCTCCGCCGCCTCCCCGACCCGGCCGAACTGCTTCTCGCTGTCCTCCAGCGAAGCGAAGGGGACATTGAACTCGTCCGCGTACCGGGCGGCCAGCCGCGGTGTGCGCGTCGCGCCGAGACCGCCGATCAGGACCGGCACCCTGGCCTGCGCCGGCTTGGGCAGCGCAGGCGAATCCGTCAGCTGGTAGTAGGTGCCGTCGAAGCTGAACGTCTTGCCGACCTCGGTCGCCCACAGCCCGGTGACGATGGCCAGCTGCTCCTCCAGCCGGCCGAACTTCTCCTTGGGGAACGGGATGCCGTAGGCCTTGTGCTCCTCCTCGAACCAGCCCGCCCCGAGGCCGAGCTCGACCCGCCCGCCGGACATCTGGTCGACCTGCGCCACCTGGATGGCGAGCACGCCGGGGAGCCGGAAGGTCCCCGCGGTCATGAGCGTGCCGAGACGGATCCGCTTGGTCTCGCGCGCCAGCCCGGCCAGGGTGATCCACGCATCGGTCGGGCCGGGCAGCCCGTCGCCCGGTCCCATGCGGAGGTAGTGGTCGGAGCGGTAGAAGGCGTCGAAGCCGAGATCCTCGGCCGCCTTGGCCACGGTGAGCAGGGTGTCGTAGGAGGCCCCTTGCTGGGGTTCGGTGAAGATTCGAAGATCCATGCACCCATCCTGCACCTCCGGACGCCGGTCCTTCCTCCCCTCCTCACTCCTCCCTCCTCGGTGCCACCACCGCCACTCGTCCTCCCTCCTCGGTGCCACCACCGCCACTCGCCACCGCCGAAGGACTGTACGGTCACGGCTGGCCCGCCGCCGAGCCCGCCGGTCCGCGGACCGCACCGTACGGGCCGTCCCGCTCCCGGCCGCGCTCCAGATCCTGCTGCCGCTCCCGCTCCTGCTCGTCGAGGCGCCGGAGCATTCCGTGCACCCGGTCCATGGACTCGTCGGCCGCGTCGATCGCCTCCATGCACTGCCAGTAGAGCCCCTGCTCGTCCGTCTCGCAGGCCACCCCGACCAAGGCCATCCCCACCTCCCCGAGCAGCGTGCCCAGTCCCGTCAGCGTCGCCCGCGGTTCGGCGAGCCCGGAGAGCTGCGCGGCCCGTGCCACCCCGGCCCGCGCCGCCGGGTGGTCCAGCGCCCCGCTGCTCCTCCCCCCGATTTCACTGAGCCCGCGCGCCTCGCCCCGTAACTCCTTGGGTCCGTCCACGGCAAGCCGGCTGCCGATCGCCTGAGCGAGCGCCTGGGCCTGCCATGCCTCGGCGATGATGTCCGGCGTGCCCCGGCTCTGCGCCAGCGCACGTCGACTCACTCCTACAAGCCGCTCCGCTTCCATGCGTTACCCCCGTCCGTACGAAAAGCCGCTCAACTCATTCATTACCCACAGTGAGGGCGTCAGCACCGAAAAGCCAGGGGAATTCGGAAATCTGTGGACACGAAGTCGACTGTGGACAAATCGATCACTCCGAAGAGTGACGATCCGGGGGTTCGGAGGTGTCCAGGCGCTCCGGCACCGGGAATCGGGCCTCGTTCCGCTCGATCTTCTCCGACAGCGCCGCCAGCGCGTCGATCCCCAGCACTTCGCAGAACTGCAGCAGATACGCGAGCACATCCGCGACCTCGTCCGCCACCCTGTGCGCCGTCTCGGGCCTCTCCATCACCCGCGCCGACTGCTCCGGCGTCAGCCACTGGAAGATCTCGACGAGTTCGGACGCCTCGACGCTCAGTGCCGCCGCCAGGTTCTTCGGGGTGTGGTACTGCTCCCAGTCCCGTGCGGCCGCGAACGCGGCGAGCCGTCGCTGCAGGGCCCGTACATCAAGTTCTGTCACGACTCCAGGTCTACCACCGTCACCCCGGGCGTCTCCCGGGCCCACAGCGCACCCGACTCGGTCACGGTGCCCACCAGTCCGAGGTGGCCGGCCGCCCCGGTCGACACCGCCAGATCCAGCAGTTCGCGCGACTGCCGTCCGTCCAGGTCCCGGTCGAATCCGTCGGCCAGCACGGTGAGCGTCTGCATGGCCGACGGCACCTCGCCCGCGGCGTCGACGGCGAGCGCCCCCGGGCCGGTGAGCAGCACCAGGGCGAGCGCGAGATACCGCAACTCGCCGTCGCCGAGCCGGCCGAGCGGCGTGACGCGTCCCCCGCCACGCCCGACCACCGCGCACAGCAACCCGTCCGCGAGCCGCTCCACACCGAGCCCGGTCACCGGCCCCGCGCATCCGGCGTGGGCGGCCGCGACCAGCCGGGCGAGCCGTGGGGCGTGCTGCGTGTGCGTACGCCCCAGCACGGCCGCGAGGTTGCCGCAGTCCCGGCGCAGCCGGCCGTCGCCCGCCGGTACCGGGGCACGCATGCGCGACGGCTGCGGATCGCAGGCGAAGACCGACCGCAGGGCCACGACCGTCTGTTCGGCGGCGGCCAGGACCCGTAACTGCCCCTCGGTCCGGCCCGCCACCCGCAGCGGCAGCAGAGACGTTCCGAGGCGGTCGTCCGGCAGCGGGGCGCGCGTCACCGGGACCGCGCCCGCGGTGTGCCAGGCCGCCTGGACGGTCGAGCGCCCCGGGTCGCGCAACGCGGTGGTGAGCAGAGTCTCGCCACCACCGGTGAGCCGTTCGCCGACGATGCGGAGGGTGGGCTCCGCCTGGACGGCGACATCGAGCCGTACCGGGCCCGCCGGGCCGTCCGTCGTGCAGCCGATCCGGAATCCTCGGCGGCCCTGGGCATCGGCCGCGGCCCCTTCCGGCACACAGCCCCCGGGGTCCGGGAACACCTCGTCGAGCACGTCCCCGCTGCCCAGCCGCGCCAGTGCCTCGTACGCCCGCAGGGCACTCGACTTGCCGCTGCCGCCGGGCCCGGCGAAGAGAGTGACGGGGCCGACCGGGAAGGTGGCGCCCCGGTGCGAGGCGAAGGCGGACAGCCGCAGTTCGGTGACGACGGGCCCGGCGGATCGGACGGGCCTGCGGGAACGCAGCACGGATTCCGGCCGGGCCGACGTACCGGAGGAAGCAACGGCAGACACGGGCGTAGCGGCGGTGGCAGCGGCACCACCCGGCGCGGACACACCCGCGGCGACGGAAGCGTCGGCGGACATGGACGTACCGGCGAGTGGTGGAAGGGGGGTGGTTTCCGGGCGGAGTGCAGTCATGGGCGGACCGTAAGCAGGCCCCGGACAGGAGAATCGTTCCGCCTGAACTACCTTCCTACGATCGGGCTACCTTCGCGGCGACTGTCGCGCCCGGACAACGTTCCCGGACGGCGTTCCCGGACGGCGTTCGCACGAACGGGACGGACCTGCCTCGCCGGTCCCTCCCGGCCACCCCCCGCCCGCGTTCCTCCTACGAACCGGGTACGCCCGCCGCCGTGACCCCTTCGACCTCCATGCCGGCCGGTGACAGCAGGAAGACATTCCGGTCGACCCGGTGCATTCCGCTGCCGAGCCCGAAGACGACCCCGCTGGTGAAGTCCAGGATGCGCTTGGCCACATCCGTCTCCGCGCTGGTCAGATCGAGCAGCACCGGGATCTGTGCGACCAGGTACTCCGCCACCTCCCGCGCGTCCGCGAAGACCTGGACCCGCAGCACGACGAGGCGCCGCTGTTCGGCTTCCGCGCTCTCGTCGGGGGCCGTGCGGTGATCGACCCGGGAGGGCCACTCGTTCCGGCTGCGCAGAGGCACGACCTGGGCAAGCCCCTCCCACTGCTCGTCCGTGACGTCGTACCTGTCGTACCTGCTCACCGGACCACCCCGTCTGTGCTTCGGTCGGCGTTGCGCCGGCTGCGCTCGCTGTTCATCGGGCAATTCTCTCGTCCCTCACCCGTTCGGCGTACCACCGACACGGTTCACGGGCCGATCGACACCGCCGACGGGCCGTCCGACGCGCTCCCGGCGGCTTCGCGCCGGTCCCTTTCCGCGGTCATGCCGACGGGGGTGAAACGTACCGGAAGCCGGACCAGCGCGCGGTGGAACGGCCCCTGCCGCCACTTCAGTCCGCTGACCGGAACGTCCAGTTCTGCGTCGCACAGCTGACTGGTCAGCTGCTCGATCGCGGTCATGGCGATGAGCAGCGCCGGCTGCTTCGCCGGGCACCGGTGCGGACCGGCCGACCAGGCCAGATGGGCACTGCCCCCGGACCGGATCCCGGAGTCCGAACGCCCGGGTACCGACTGGGAGTTGGCGGCAGCGTAGGAGACCAGGACCAGCTGTCCGGCGCGCAGCCGGACGCCGTGGAACTCCGTGTCGTGGCGTGGGTAGTGGGCCGCGAGATTGGCCAGCGGCGGGTCGTGCCAGAGGACCTCGTCGATCGCCTCGTGTGCCGTCATCGCGCCGCCGTGCAGCGAGCCCGCGTAGCGCACGTCGGTGAGCATGTGCAGCAGTGCGTTGCCGATCAGATTGGTCGTCGGATCGTGGCCCGCGCTCATGATCAGAGTGATCTGACGCACAGTCTCGTCATTGTCGAGATCGGCGGGATGGGCGAGCAGGTACGAGGTGAGGTCGCGCCGCGGCCTGGCACGCCGGTCGGCGACCAGCTCGGTGACGACCTCGACGAGATCGGCGTACGCGGTGGCGGCGTCCTCGGCGGAGTTGAACATGCCGGCGATGCCGTTGACGATGCGTTCGCTGTCGCCCGGCGGGACACCGAACCAGGTGACGAAGACGTGCACCGGGAGCCGTCGGGCGTACTGGGCGATCAGATCGCCGCTGCCGGTCGCGGCGAATTCCCCGATGAGCCGCTGGGCGACCCGGGCGACCTCGGCCCGCAGGACGTGCGGCTCGATCAGGGCGAGGCTGTCGTTGATGGCGTCGCGGTAGCGGGTGTGCACGTCGCCGTCGCTGAAGAGCGCGGTGGGCCGGTAGCCGAGCATGGGCAGGACCGGCGAGTCGTCGGGCACGGTGGCCTGCCAGGCGCGCGGGTCCTTGGTGAAGGTGTGGGGGTCGCGCAGCAGGTCGACGGCGGCCTGGTAGTCGGTGACCAGGAGGGCGTCGATGCCGGGGGCGAGCCGGACGGGGGCGAGGGGGCCGTGTGCGCGCAGGCGACGGTAGTGGCTCTGCGGGTCGGCGGCGAAGTCCGGGCCGTACAGCGCGAGGGGCTGCGGCGGCTGCACAGGCGGTGTCATGAGGGGTCCTCGGGCCGGGGCATTCGGGTCAGCACGTGCTCGGCCAGCGCGATCAGCGCGTCGATGCTGCCGCGGCGTTCGCGGGCGTCGCACTGCACCAGCGGGGTCTCGGGCGCGAGGTCGAGGTGTTTGCGCAGGACCTCGTCCGGGTGGGCGGGGGCGTCGGGGAAGCGGTTGACGGCGACGGCGTACGGCAGCCCCTGCTCCTCGACCATGTCCATGACCGCGAAGGAGTCGGCGAGCCTGCGGGTGTCGACCAGGACGAGAGCCCCGAGCGCGCCGCGCGCGATGTCCTCCCAGAGAGGCAGGAAGCGCTGCTGGCCCGGGGTGCCGAACATGTAGAGCACCAGGTCGTCGAGGACGGTGAGCCGGCCGAAGTCGATGGCGACGGTGGTCGTGGTCTTGTCCGGCAGCCCCGCGGTGTCGTCGAACCGGGTGCTGGACTGGGTCATCGCCTCTTCGGTGTGGAGCGTGGCGATCTCCGACAGGGTACGGATCAGGGTGGTCTTGCCCACGCCGAAGGGCCCCGTGACGACGAGCTTCATCAGGGTCCGGGCGGCGGGCGGCAGATAGCCGATGCCGGCCCGGTCAGTGGAGGGAGCGGAGTCCAACGAGCAGCCTCTCGACGAGCGACCGGTCGATCTCCCCGGCGCTGGGGATGGGCGGTCGGGTGTGCAGGTGTCCGGCGGCCGCGAGGTCCGTGGCCAGGAAGACGGTGGCGCTGACCGGCAGTTCCAGGTGGGCCGCGCATTCGACGACGGTGAGCGCGCCCGGTTCGAGCAGCTCGCACAGTCTGCGTTGTTCCCAGCCGGTGTCCGGGGGCAGGTCCGTGCCGGTGCGTACGAGTACGGCGAGCCGGTCGAGCGCGGGACCGGCGGGCCGGGTCCGGCCGCCGGTGACCAGATAGGCGGGGATCAGACGGCGTCCGCGGCCGGAGGTCATGGCCGGGCGGTGGTGTCCGGTTGGCGGGCGGGCGCGTTCATCGCCCGGGTCAGGGCGGTGACCTGCACCTGCATCTGGTAGGCGATGTCGCCGAGCTTGGCTCCGGGTTCCGCGAACAGGGCGAGGGTGGTGTTGTTCCCGGCCGGTACGACGATGGCGAAGCCCTGGTCGGACTCGACGACCGTCTGGGCCAGGCTCGGCGCCTCGACGTCGGTGAAGGCCGTCGTGAACGCGCGGGCCGCGGCGTGCAGCGTGGCGGTCATGGCGGCGACCCGTTCGCCGGATGCCCGGTCCAGGCCCGGCGACGCGCCTTCGACGAGGCCGTCGCCGGTGGCGACCACGGCGTGCTGGACTCCGGGCAGTTCCAGCAGGGGGGTCAGCACCCATGCGAGGTCACCGGTGGTGGGGGTGGGGGCGCTCACGTCTCGTCGTCTCCTCGGTCGTTCTGGTCGTCCTGGTCGTTCCGGTCGTTCCGGGGGGCGTGGCCGTCCGGTGCCGGTGCGGTCGGCCGTCCGGCGGTGCTCCTGCCGTTGAGGGTGCCCTGCTGGAGCGCCGCCCAGGAAGCCCCGGCCTCTTCAGGTGTACGGGACACCTTTTCCCGGTCCGGGGTGACGGTGGCGGGCGCGGACCGGGCCGGGGCCGGACGTGGTGCCCGTCGGCGCCGGCTGGGCAGTTCGGCGGGGTGCCCGCCGGCGGGGCGCGGCGCGGGGGCGGGCTCCGGCCCGGCGGAGGCGGACGAAGCGGCCTGTGCCTGCACCGGCTTCGGGGCGAGGGCGGAGAGGGTCCGGTCGTCCTCCAGCACGGTCAGCAGGTGGGCGGGGACGCGCAGGATCGTACGCATTCCGCCGAACGGCGAAGCCTCGATGTGGCAGCTGAAGCCGTACTGCACGACGAGCCGGCCGACGACGGCGAAGCCGGTCTGCGGTGGATCGCCCAGCTCGGTCAGGAGCACTTCGGACGGACCCGTCAGCAGGGCGCGGGCCCGGTCGAGCGCGTCGTCGTCCATGCCGATGCCCGCGTCGTCGACGACCAGGAACGCGCCGCGGCCGCCGCTCTGCTGGACGGTCACCTGGACATCGGTGTCCGGGTGCGAGTAGGCGGTGGCATTGGCCAGCAGTTCGGCGAGCGCGATCGCGAGGGGCTCGGCGGCGCGGGCCACGAGCGCCAGCCGTTCGTCGCGCAGATGGTTGGCGACCTTGATCCGTTCGTAGCCGGCGACCCGGGACTGGGCGCCGAGCACGATCTCGACGAGCGGCGAGTTCCGGCGGGCGAGCCCCGGCCAGGCGTCGCAGAGCACGGCGGTGGCCTGGGTGCGCCGCAGCGCCAGTTCGTTGCGGAAGTCCAGTTGCAGGATCCGCGGGTCGTCGTACTCGTGCTGGAGCTCGTGCAGCAGTTGCTGGGACTGGTTGAGCAGGGACTGGATCTTGGCGGAGGTACCGCGCATCGCCGCACGGGCCGCCGCGTCGACGCGCCCGCGTTCCTCGACGACCGCGGTGCGGGCGGCCTGCACTGCCTCGGTGAGCAAGCGGGCGGCATCGCCGTCGACGTCGGCCGCCTCCCGCAGTCCGGGCACCCGGGCGGTGGGATGGGAGAGGGCGAGCGCGGCGGCGGGTATCCGCTTGCGGGCCAGCTGCCGGATCTCGTCGGTGAGGGCGGCGGTACGGGCCGCGGCGGCCTTCGACTGCCGTTCGGCCAGCTCGGCGCGGGCCAGGGCCAGGTACTCCGAGCGAGCCGCGTTCTGCGCGCGGGCAGCCGCCGCCACGGCAGCAGCGACGGCGATCACCGCCACGATCCATCCCATGCCGTCACCGCGTTTCTGTTGTCTGATCGGTCTTCCGGCCGAAGCGGCGGCGGAAGCTCCGCTTACTTCTCCGCAGGACCCGCCGGCTCACGGGACTGCTCCACTTCTTGCGCGACCACGGCGACGTCGGTCATCACCTGGAGCACTCCGGGCAGTTCGGAGCCGTCGAGCTGCCGGTACTCGCTGCCGATGGTCACCACCAGCCGCTCGGGGAGGCCCAGCTCCGGATAGCGTCCTTCGCCGATGACCCGGCGGGCCGCTTCGAGGGCCGGAACCCCGGCGGCGTGGAAGGCGTGGGAACGCTCGCGCACGTACTCCAGGTACACGATGTGATCGCGCACCCCGGCCCGGTCGAGGACCGGTCCGTGTCCGGGGACGACGGTCTCCGCGCCGGTGGCCAGCACCCGTTCGCAGGCCGCGATCACGTTGCTCAGCGGGCCCGCCCAGTGGACCGGGTGGTCGCCGGGCCGGGCGGGGGTGGAGGAGAAGATGATGTCCCCGCTGAACACCGCGCTCTGCGCGGGCAGGTGGACCATGAGGTCGCCGGTGGTGTGCGCGGACGGCAGGGCGGAGATCTGGACCGGGTACTCCCCCAGGGTCAGTTCGAGCTCCCCGGTGAAGTACGTGGTCGGCTGCACCGGCTCGGTGTGGGACCAGTCGAAGGGACCGAAGTGGCGTCCGAGGTAGGCGCCCAGCGCGGTGGCCGGATCGCCGGTGGTGACGAGCGCGTGCTGCTGCTTCGGCGTGGGCTCGTAGTGGATGTGCTCCCGGGCCTCGCGGGTCGCGATGATCTCCGCGTCCGGGAGTACGCCCGCGCCCCAGAAGTGGTCCCCGTTCGCGTGGGTGACGATCACCCGGTCGATGGAGACACCGTCGGGCAGCCGCTTCGTGGATTCGGCCAGGAACTGGCCGGCCAGCACGGCGTCGTACGGGGTGTCGATCCAGAGCGCGCCACGGGGCGAGACGAGGAGACCGCAATTGGCCAGCCCCCAGCCTCGCTTCGGCGGAAGCCATGCGTACAGGCCCCGCCCCAGGTCAACGACGTCTCCACCCGTGATCGACATGGACGCGATTATGCCGACCGCGTTCCGGCCATGCGTTCGAACTCGGCCACCGCAGCCTTCCATTGGCGCAAAATCGCCCCTCACGCCCTTCGGCCGCGGCGGCTCGGTGACCCTACGAAACCGTCACTTCGCACCCCCATGGGGCACCTTCCGGACAATCGCCTTCACATCCCCCGGTGAGGTCACCCATCGCGGGCGACACCTCTCGGGCGGGCATCAAACCGGAATGCGCCGATTACCCACCGAGCATGGCTGAAAACAGCCGTACCGCGACCTCCGGTGACCGCGCCGGACAGCGCGGTCGCCGAAGGTCGCCGCAACGCTCGGCTTCCTAGCGGACCTGACCGCGTTCGAAGTAGGCGACGAGCTCGGGGTCGAGGGCCGGTACGTCGTACGGCGCACCGCCCTCGCGCAGGGAACGGGTGGCGAGCACACCGGCGGCGACGCTCATCCGGGCGGCGACCGGCGAGGTGTCGGTGACGCCCCCGTCGCGCACGAACCGGCAGAACTCCTCCATGATCCGGGTGTCGCCGCCGCCGTGCGAGCCACCGGCGTCCGGCACCTGGTAGGTGATGTCGGCGTCGCCGCGGTAGCCGCTGGGGCCGGTGTTCCAGACCTTGACCTCGTCGCCGGGGCCGTCGCCGAAGTTCTCCAGACGCCCCTCGGTGCCGATGACGGTGTAGTTCCGCCAGTAGTCCGGGGTGAAGTGGCACTGCTGGTAGGCCGCCACGACGCCGTTGTCGAGCTGCATGTTCATCACCGAGACGTCCTCGACGTCCACGATGTGGTGCAGGTCCTTGCGGGCCGTCGGCGGCCAGTCGAACTCGCGCAGCCAGTTCGCCGGGCGCGGGGTGTCCGGCTCGCGGCGCGGCAGGTCGCCGTAGACGAGGAGGTCGCCGAGTGCGTTGACGCGGCGGGTGTAGCCGCCGGCCAGCCAGTGCAGGACGTCGATGTCGTGGGCGGCCTTCTGGAGCAGCAGACCGGTGGTGCGGGTCCGGTCGGCGTGCCAGTCCTTGAAGTAGTAGTCACCGCCGTAGCCCACGAAGTGCCGCACCCACACGGTCTTGGGCTCGCCGATGTCGCCGCGGGCGATGATGTCGCGCATCAGCCGCACGACGCCCATGTGGCGCATGTTGTGTCCGACGTACAGCCGCGTCCCCGTCTCGTACGCGGCACGCAGGACGTTGTCGCAGCTCTCGACGGTGATGCCGAGCGGCTTCTCGACGAAGACGGCCTTGCCGGCCCGGAGCGCGTCGATGGCGATGATCTCGTGGGTGTCGTCCGGGGTGGCGACGATGACCGCGTCGAGGTCGTCGCGGTCGAGGAGCAGCTTGTAGTCCTCGACCGCGACGTCGGTGCCGAACCGCTCGGCCTCACGCCGGCGCACCTCGGGGTCGAGGTCGCAGACGGCGGTGATCGCCGAACCCTGTCCGGGGTGGTGGGCGGACATCGCGATGGAACGGCGCAGGCCGAGCCCGATGACGCCGAGTCGCAGGTCTGACACGGTGGTCCCTTCTGTCTGTACTGGTGGTGCGGGCGGGTCCGTACGGATGGTGCGGGCGGGTCGTTACGGATGGTGCGGGCGGGTCCGTACGGATGGTGCGGGCGGGGGCTACTTGCCGGCGAGCGAGGCCTCGTACTCGGCCCGCATCTTGTCGCCGCCGCCGGAGCGCCACTTGCGCAGCTCCTCCTTGTAGGCCGAGATCGGCTTGCGGCCCGCGATGATGTCCTTCTGGATGTCGCTCATGGCCGTGGTGAGCGAGGCGCCCTTGCGGGTGTACGTGTCGGAGAAGTGACCGCTGACCGGGCTCGACTGGTTGATCTTGAGGAGCTCCTGCTGCCAGCCGTGGATCCGGCGGGCCAGCTCCGCCTTGCCCGGCAGGTAGATGTACTCGGGCCCGGCGGCCAGGAAGGCGAGCGGCATGGCGGTGGTGACGGCCTCGGCCTCGCCCTTGGGGGTGAGCTCGACGTCGCCGCCGGACGTGCGGGTGAAGTGCTTGCCCTCGATGCCGTTGTCGAGGAACAGCCGCTCCTCGGTACCGAACGGAGCGGCCAGGTAGTCCAGCACGCCCAGCAGCATCTTGACCCGCTTGTCGTCGGCCTTCTTGCTGATGGCGGTGTAGCCGACGGAGCCGTATCCCATGCTGTACCGGGGCTGCGCGCCCGGCTTGGCGGCGAACGGCACGATGACGCCGAACGGGAAGTCGTACGTCTTGGCGTCCACCAGGAAGCTGGGGAAGGACTGCACGTAGGCGCCCAGCGAGCCCTGCGCCATCTTCTCCATGGTGGTGGAGAGGTTGGGGTCGGGCCAGAAGAGACCGGCCTTGGCCACCTTGACGCCGAACGCCAGGGCCTCCTGGTACTCCTCGGTCTCGTACATGTGGGTGAGCTTGCCACCCTCCAGCCGCCAGTTGCTGGGGGCGCCGAACCACTGGCCGAACATGCCGACGTGGTTCACGTACGCCGGCTCCAGGACGTACTTGTTGCGCTTGGCGTCCAGGAGCTCCTTGCCCTTGGCGAGGAAGTCCTCGGCGCTGGTGAACTTGGCGCCGCCGACCGGCCTCCAGAAGTCCTCGTTGACGACGTAGACCTGGCCCATGGAGCCGTAGGCGACGGTGACGCCGCGGATCTTGCCGTTGATCACGGCGGTCTTCCAGGCGGTGGTCGGCAGGTTCGCCAGGTTGGGGTACTTCTTGACCGCGTCGCCGGACAGGTGCGGCGTGAGGTCGTGGAACTTGGCGTCCAGCAGCTCGGGCACCCGCTGGATGCCCTGGTTCGGCGGGAACCAGACCAGGTCGGGGATGTCGCCGCTGGCCATCATGGCGTTGAACTTGGTGAGGTACGCGTCGACGCCCTGGTCGACGACGATCGTCATGTCGAACTGCGCCCCGAGGCGCTTGTTCAGCTCCTGCCAGTAGGCGTTCTTGGCCTGCGGCGGCGCGGGCGTGGTGAACGTCTCGGTGAGGGCCGTGATCCGGCTGCCGTCGCCGGGCGCCTTGGCCACGGACCTGGTCAGCTGCTTCGGGTAGCGCAGGTACGTGGCGTCCAGCCCGGCCGCGTTGCCCGCGAGGTCAGCGGGGGCGGTCTGCGCGGCGACGTACGCCGGGAGCTTCAGCTTGGCGGACGCCTTGGCCCCGCCCTTGCTGATGGTGGCGCCGCTGCCGCACGCGGTCAGGGACGTCAGGCCGGCCGCGGTCAGGCCGGCGATCCCCGCCGCGCCCATGAAACCGCGCCTGGACAAGTTGGTGGACATGGGTGCTCCTTGAAGTGTGTGAAGTGCGTGGGGCGGGGTCCGGGCGGGCGGATCAGCCCTTGATCGCCCCGGTCAGAACGCCCTTGACGAAGAACTTCTGCAGGAAGGGGTAGACGCAGAAGATGGGCACGATGGCGATGATCAGCACGGCCATCTGCAAGGAGGTCGCGGGCGGCACCGCATGGACGCCCATGGCCTGCGCGTTGATGCTCTGGCCGTTGAGGACGTAGCTGCGCAGGATCACCTGGATGGGGAACTTGCTGGAGTCGTTGAGGTAGAGCACCGCGTTGAAGAAGCTGTTCCAGTAGCCGACCGCGTAGAACAGCCCGACCACGGCGAGGACCGCCTTGGAGAGCGGGAGGACGATCCGGAACAGGACGGTCACCTCACCCGCCCCGTCGATCCGGGCGGCGTCGTAGAGCTCCTCGGGAATGCTCTGGAAGAACGAGCGCACGACCACGATGTTGAACGCGTTGAGCAGTACCGGAAGGATCAGCGCGGCATAGGTGTCGAGCATCTTGAACTGCTGGACGGCCAGGTACGTGGGGATGATGCCGGGGGCGAAGAGGAAGGTGCCCAGCACCAGCAGCAGGATCGGCTTGCCGAGGACGGTGCCGGGCCGCGAGGTGCCGTACGCGATCATCACCGTGCACGCCAGGCTCAGCGCGGTGCCGATCAGCGTGATGCAGATGGAGACCAGGGCCGCCTGGGTGACGACCCCGCCGGAGAGGATGACCCGGTACGCCTCCAGCGTCGGGTGCTTGGGCAGCAGGACGTAGCCGCCGTTGGCGTTGAGCTCTTCGCGTCCGGCGAGGCTGGTGCCGATGGCGAGGACGAACGGGTAGAGCACGATCACGGTCAGGACGACCAGGGCCGCCGCCTTCGCGCCCTGTCCGTACCAGTGGGGGCGCTCCATCCACGGCGGGCGGCCGGACGAGGCGCGCCGGGGGCCGGACCGGGCGGTGCGCAGCCGTGACGAAAGGGTCTGCTGACTCATCGGTACACTCCCTGCTCACCGAAACGGTGGGCCAGCTTGTTGGCGGCGAGGATGAGGGCGAATCCGATGACGCCCTTCATGAGACCCGCGGCCGTGCTCATCCCCCAGTCGCCGTCGATGACGCCGTGGAAGTAGACGTAGGTGTCCATGACTTCGGAGGCGTCCGGACCGACGGCGTCGCGCTGCAGGATGATCTGCTCGAAGCCGACCGAGAGGATGTCGCCGAGCCGGAGGATCAGCAGCATGAGGATCACCGGCCGGATGCCCGGCAGGGTGATGTGCCAGATCCTGCGCAGCCAGCCGGCTCCGTCCATGGCGGCGGACTCGTACTGGCCCATGTCGATCGAGGCGATCGACGCCAGGAAGATGATCGTCCCCCAGCCGCAGTCCTTCCAGATGGCCTGGGCGGTGATCAGCAGCTTGAAGGTGCCGGGGTCCGTCATCACGTTGCCGATGGTGACCCCGTGCTCCATCAGGAGCGTGGTGACCGAACCGGCGCCGCCGAGCACCTGCTTGAACATCGCGACCACGACGACCCAGGACAGGAAGTGCGGGAGGTACACGACGGTCTGGATGAACCGCTTGATCTTCTCGCTGATGAGCGAGTTGAGCAGCAGCGCCAGGGCGATCGGTGCGGGGAAGTAGAGGAGCAGCTGGATCGCGGTGATCTGCAGGGTGTTGGAGACCGCGCTCCAGAAGTCCGGTTCGGCGAGCAGCGCGGTGAAGTTCGCGAGGCCGACGAACGGGCTCTGCTTGAAGCCCAGGAACGGCTGGTAGTCCTGGAAGGCGATGACGTTGCCTGCGAGCGGCAGGTAGAAGAAGAGCGCGAAGTACAGGACGCCCGGCAGGCAGAACAGCAGAAGTGCCTTGTCCCGCTTGAGGCGGTGCCGGAGCGGCTGCCGTATTCGCAGGTCTTTGCGCTTCTTCCCGGCGGGGCGATCCGCGTCGTCGCGGTCTTGGGGCTGCGGCACAGGCGACCGCACGGCCGAGACCGGCGCATCTGCCATCGTCACAGGCACCTCCAGGGCTGATGGAGCAAGGGAGTGTCCCGCATCCATGGAGACGGCCCGCACCACCGTGGGTGTGCGACCGGCGCTCCTTCGCGGCGACAGCCACATAGTTCACGACGGTGCACCCGGATGGCAAGAGTTGTTCATTTCACAGAGGTAACGAACATCTATTGACACAGAAAAAGTTTCTATATGGGCACCCCGAACACGGCGAGCGACCACCCAAGATCCGAAATAGGGCACAGAAGCAGCATGTAAGCGCCACCGAAGTGACCGTCAGGAGGCCCTGCCCGTGACCCCGCGTCCGGGTCGCGGGCGCCCCACCGTGCTCGATCATGCGTTCAAGATCACTTGTGCCGACATTCTCAAGCACCCGTGGGGCGCCACCCTCACACCCTCCGCACCCGGCACCTGGCACGCCGCATGCCGCACGCCGCACGCCGCACGCAGAAGCGGCGGGCCGCCACCTCGATGGTGGCAACCCGCCGCTCCGTCGGCGCTGTTCAGACGGCGATGACGGTGACGCCGGCCTCCGTGAAGCGGGCGGTCGCCTCGGGCGCGATGCCCTTGTCGGTGACCAGGAAGTCGACCTGCCCGAGATCGCAGACCCTGGCGAAGGCCCGCTTGCCGATCTTCGAGGAATCGGCCGCCACGACCACCCGCTGCGCCTGCTGGGCGAGCAGCCGGTTGATGCTGGCCTCGCCCTCGTGGTGGACGTACGCACCGCGTTCGGTGTCGATCGCGTTGACGCCCAGCACGGCGACATCCAGGGTGATTTCGCCCAGTACACCGCTGGCCAGCGGGCCCGTCAGCTCGTACGACTGCGGCCTGGCCACCCCACCGGTCACCACGATCTTGATCTGCGGCCGGATCACCAGCTCGTTGGCGATGTTGAGGGCGTTGGTGACCACGGTCAGAGTCGGCTGACCGCCCATCCCCGCCGCGGTGTCGCCGACGACGTCGGAGCGCACCGCCAGCGAACGGGCCACCTCGGTCAGTGTCGTACCGCCGGTCAGCCCCACCACTTCGCCCACCGCCACCAGTTCGGAGACGGCACGGCCGATGGCCTGCTTCTCGGGGGCGTGGCGGCCGGTCTTGTAGCGCAGGGCCAGCTCGTAACTGACACCGTGCGCGACCGCGCCACCGCGGGTGCGGGTGAGCAGCTGCTGCTCGGCGAGCTGGTCCAGGTCGCGGCGGATGGTCGCGGCCGAGACATCCAGCGTGGCGGCGGCGCCCTCGACCTCCACCCGGCCGTTCTTACCCACCAGTTCCAGCAGCGCGTTCCACCGGGCATCCCTGGACAAGAGAACTCTCCTTACGGGCCCGGGCTTCGGGCACCCATCCCCTTGGGTACGGTCACCGGACACGCGCAAGCGTCGCACAAGGCTCCGTCCAGTCAAGCCTCCTGCACGCGGAATGCTTGATAATGCTCGTAGATCGCGTATAGCGTGCGCAAACGAGCATCTCACTACGAGTACGGAGTGCAAAAGTGTCATTTGTCGAGATCGAGACGGCCAGTCAGCCGGAGTGCTGGCGCCGCGCCGCCGAGCTGGCCCAGACCCAGGCCGCCGCTCTGCCCGCCGCCGGTGAGCGCATCGCGGTCGTCGGCTGCGGCACCTCGTTCTACATGGCCCAGGCCTACGCCGCGCTCCGTGAGGAGTCCGGGCAGGGCGAGTCCGATGCCTTCGCCGCCTCGGAGTTCCCCTTCGGCCGCCGCTACGACCGGGTCGTCGCCCTCACCCGTTCGGGCACCACGACCGAGGTGCTGGCCCTGCTCGACCGGCTCCGCGGTGTCACCCGCACCGTGGCCATCACCGCCGACCCCGACACCCCGGTCATGACGTCCGCCGACGAGGTCGTCGTGCTCGACTTCGCCGACGAGCAGTCCGTCGTGCAGACCCGGTTCGCGACCACCCTGCTCACCCTGCTCCGCGCCCACCTCGGTCTGCACACCGACGCCGTGGCCCGCGACGCGGAGACCGCACTGGCCGAGCCGCTGCCCGAGGGGCTGCTGGAGTGCACCCAGTTCACCTTCCTGGGACGCGGCTGGACGGCGGGGCTCGCCAACGAGGCCGCGCTGAAGATGAAGGAGGCGTCGCTGTCCTGGACGGAGGCGTACCCGGCGATGGAGTACCGCCACGGCCCCATCAGCATCGCCACCACCGGCACCGCGACCTGGATGTTCGGCACCGCCCCCGAGGGGCTCGCCGAGCAGGTGCTCGCGACCGGTGCCCGCTGGGTGGAGAGCGACCTGGACCCGCTGGCCGAGCTGGTCCGCGTCCAGCGGCTGGCCATCGCCCGCGCCGCCGCCCGCGGCCTGGACCCGGACAGTCCGCGCCACCTGACCCGCTCGGTGGTCCTCGCGGACGCCTGACCGCCCGATGGACATCGTCGAGCGCACGTTCGGCGGTGCGGACGGGGACGCCCGCGTTCATGAGGGCTTCCTCGCCATGCCCGCGCGTGGCCCCGTACGCGGCGGCGTCGGGGTGCTCGTGCTCTCCGGGTCCAGTGGACGCATCGAGGACGAGCGGTGCCGGATCCTGGCCCGGGAGGGCATGACCGCGTTGTCGATCCGCTGGTTCGGCGGCCCCGGGCAGCCGCCCGGGATCTGCGAAGTCCCGCTGGAGGCGTTCGGGGCCGCGATCGAGGTGCTCCGCGCGGGCGGTGCCCGGCGGATCGGCGTCCTGGGTGTGTCCAAGGGGGCGGAGGCCGCCCTGCACCTGGCCGTGCTGCTGCCCGGTGTCGACGCGGTGGTGGCGCTCTCACCCACCTCGACGACCTGGGCGAACGTCGGCCCCGGCCGGGACGGCCGGAACCGGCCCTGCCGGTCTTCCTGGTCCTGGCGGGGCGAACCGCTGCCGTTCGTTCCGTACGACGACTCCTGGGCACCGGTGCCCATACCGCCGACGGGCGCTCCTGTCGCCGTCCGTGGCTGGTACGAGCTCAGCCGGCGGACGTTCGCCGACCGCGTCGACGCGGCGGCCATCGCGGTGGAGAAGTCCGCCGCCGAACTCGTGCTCGTCGCCGGCGGGGACGACGCGATGTGGCCCTCGCTGCCCTGGGCCGAGGAACTGGCCGCCCGTCGCAGGGCGGCCGGCCGGCCCGTACGGGTGATCAGCAGCCCCGACGCGGGCCACCGGCCACGGCTTCCGGGCGAGAGCCCGGCCGCGGCCTCCACGCACTTCCTGTACGGGGGCACGCCGACGGCGGACGCCGCACTCGGGGCGGCGGCCTGGCCCTGCATACTCGATGCGCTCCGCGGAGCACATCGGGGCGGCGTCTGACGGCGCCCCGCGGACGGGCGTCCACCGTGGCCGCGGCCCGGCCGGGAGGCCGGGACGGGGCCCGCGGTCGCGACGGGACCGACGGCCGTCACGACCGTCGGCCCGCCCTCCCGCCGGCACCGCCTCGGTCAGGACTCCTCGAAGTGGACGTCCAGGACCGCGTCGAGTTCCTCCGCCCACTTCTTGAGGTCGCTCCTGGCCGGCGCCTCGACCTCGGCGTTGAACCACCGGCGGGTCGACATGTGGACCGTGACGGTGAACCGGCGGCCGAACCGGGGGGTCTTCACCTCGACCGCACCGATCTCGTCCCAGTGGAAATCGGCCTCCTGATCGTCCAGCCGGAACCGGACCCCCTCACGGTCCGCGGTGATCGAGCCACGGCGGTCGCTCACCTCGAATACGGGGCCGTCCTCCACCTCCTTGCCGTCGGCCGCGGCGCCCGCGGACACCGCCTCCGTAACGGCATCGTCGGGAGCGGCCGCGTCGGACACCCGCTCGTCCGTCTGCTCCTGGCCACTCGGCTCCTGGCCACTCGGCTCCTGGCCTGTCGTCTGTTCCTCGCCTGTCTGCTCCTGGTCCGTCCGCTCCTCGTCCTTCTCTTCCTGGGCTCTGTGCTCCCGGCTCGTATCCGGCGTACCGGCAGGGGCAGGGGCCGTGAGACCAGGGATGTACGCCGGGTCTGTCCCTGCGGCGTACCCGGGCTGGGTGTTCGGATCTATGCGCTGCTCCACGGCGGGCAGTATGGCCGACGAACCTGTACGAGACCAGTGACCACCGCGCCGCGCGCCTGTCTCTCCCCGCCGGGCCCGCGTACCGCGTCACCGGTCCCGCGCCGCCAGCAGTTCCGTCACCCGGTCCAGCGGGAGCGCCGGAACGTGGTGGCCCGCCCGGCCGGTCATCGCGTGTGCGCCCGTGAGCACGTTGAGCACCGCTTCCTCCACCGACTCGACCACCGCCCCGTAGAAGGGATCCATCCGGCCCCATGGCACGAAGCGCATCGACTCGTACGGTGCACTGCCGTCGTCCTCGGGAAACGTGCTGGTCAGCGCGGACGGGTTGGCCGTGGAGAAAGCCAGGAAGAGGTCCCCGGAGAAGTGGCTGCCGGTGGTGCCGGTGCGGGCCAGGCCCAGCGTGACCCGGCGGGCCAACGCCTTGCACTGTCCGGGCAGCAGGGGTGCGTCGGTCGCCACGACCACGATCACCGATCCCGCGCCGGGCGGCACCGGCCGCTCCCCACCGGGTACCGGTCCGGGCGCCGCCTCCCCGACCGGATCGGACAACTCGCGCCCCACCGGCACACCGGCCACCACCAGTTCGCGCCGCGCGCCGAAGTTGGCCTGCACGAAGGCGCCCACGGTGTAGCGGTCCTCGCCGTACTCCACCACCCGCGAAGCGGTCCCCGAGCCGCCCTTGAAGCCGTAGCAGCGCATGCCGGTTCCGCCGCCGACGCACCCCTCCTCGACCGGGCCGGACCCGGCCGCCTCGATCGCGGCCGCCGCGTGCCGGGGCTCCACGGCCGTGCCGTGGATGTCGTTGAGGTGGCCGTCCCAGGTCTCCGTGACCACCGGCAGCAGCCACTCCGGCGCCATGTCGCGGCGGTTGGCGCGCACCCACTCGACCACGCCCCGGTGCACCGGCCCCACCGCGTACGTGTTGGTGATGACCACCGGGACGGCGAGCGATCCGCTCTCCTCGATCCAGGCCGTTCCGGTCATCTCCCCGTTGCCGTTGAAGGAGTGCCAGCCGGCCGCGCAGGGCGTACCGACTCCGTCCCGGCCGCGTGGCAGGAGGGCCGTCACCCCGGTGCGCACGTCGTCGCCCTCGACGAGGGTGACGTACCCGACCTCGACACCGGGTACGTCCGTGATCGCGTTCCAGGCACCCGGCTCGCCGCTCAGCGGGATGCCCAATTCACGTGCACGCCTGCGGTCTTCGCTCATGTGATCTCCGCTCATGCGGACAGAGCGTACGGGTGGACCCGCATCCTGGACGAGAGGGGAGCGGCGGCACTCGTCGTCTCCGCTCCCCCTCGCTACCCGGCGGGCGTGTCCGGCTCGTTCTCGACGGCGATCGCGGTCGCCACGAGACCGTCCGCGACCAGCCAGCGGCCGCGGAAACCCGTCGGGGCCGCGTTCGCCGCCGCCCCGGCGGCCCGGTCCGGCTCAGGGGCGGAGATCAGCAGCGCGGCCGTGAACGTACCGTTCGAGTGGAGCACGATGTCGGCCTGTTCGAAACCGAGCCAGCGGTGGGTGAGCGGGAACCACGCCTTGTAGACGCTCTCCTTCGCACTGAACAGCAGCCGGTCCCAGTGGATCTCGGGGGACACGCCGCGCAACTCGCGCTCGCGCCGCTGTTCCGTCGCGAGGGCTATGGTCTCGTGCACCCCGTCGGGCAGCGGCTCGTGCGGTTCGGCGTCCACGCCGACGGAGAGCATGTCCTCCCGGCGGGCGACCACGGCGGCCCGGTAGCCGGTGCAGTGGGTCATGCTCCCGACCACCCCGTCCGGCCATATCGGCGCCCCCCGTTCGCCCTTCAGGATGGGCACGGGCGCGAGACCCAGCGTGCCCAGCGCGCGGCGGGCGCACCAGCGCGCGGTGGTGAACTCCTTGCGCCGGGACTCCACGGAGTTGCGGATCAGTTCCTCCTCGCCGGGGAAGAGCACCGCGTCGGACGGGTCGGAGAGTGCCTCGGCCACCGCGACCCGCGACGGCAGAATCTTCTCGATCATGTTCTCCCTCGTACCGGCTGGTCGGTCCATCCTCTGCATCGTCCCCGAAGCCTGCCCAAAGTGTGCGGGGTTCCGCCAGTGCCCCTGGCGCTTCCGATGACGTTCTCACACCGAGGAACGGCGCATACCGGTCCAGTTTTCACCTACCGGACCGGTGTGGCACCGCTCAGGTCAGGACCGAGGGATCGGGTTCCGCCTCGGCGAGGCCCGGCCAGCGGATCCGCGTGGCACACAGGGATACGAGGACGGCCGAGGCCGCGACGGCGCCCATGCCCCACACCAGGCTGCCGGCGCTCGCTATGAAACCGATCACCGCGGGGCCGGCCAGCAGCCCCGTCGTTCCCATGGCGGCGACCAGGGCCAGTGCGTCCGTGCCCTGTCCCGCGGCGGCCACGTAGACGCACGGTGTCACGGCCGCGACGCCCAGGCCGACGCAGGCGAATCCGATCAGCGTCGGCACCACGCCACCGGCCAGCAGGGCCAGTGCCAGTCCCGCACCGGCCACCGCGCCGCCGACCCGGACGATGCGTCCGTCGCCCCAGCGGCTGCGCCAGCCGTCGGCGAAGATACGAGCGAGCACCATCATGACCGAGACGACCGCGATGCCCATGGGCGCCAGCGACGGGGCCGCGTCGACGACGTCCTTCATGTAGAGCGCGGACCAGTCGTTCATGGCGCCTTCGGTCACCGTGCCGAACACCATCGCGAGGCCCATCCAGATCGTCACGCGGGACGGCAGGGTCAGTTTGCGGCGGCTCTTCTCCTGAGCCTGCGGGTCCTCCGTCAGCAGTCCCGACCGGGTGAGTCCGACCAGCAGCAGAAGGAGGACGGCGGCCACACCGAAATGCGCCGCGACGGCCGGCGTCACCATGTTCATACCGGAGGCGAGCAGCGCGGCGAACAAGGAACCCGCGCTGAACGTCGCGTGCAGCTTCGCCATGGCGGTTCGCCCGTACGTGACTTCGAGAGCCGCCCCCTGCGCGTTCATCGCGACGTTCAGGCTCCCCACCGCGATGCCGTCGCAGCAGATGACCGCGAGTGCGACCGGGTAGTTCGGTGCCACGGACAGCGCGAGCAGGAGCAGGCTCAGGCAGACGGCCGACAGAAGCGCGAGGCGCCGGGATCCCAGCCGCTTCATCAACACCGCCACGAGGGGGAACGATGCCGCCGCGCCCGCACCGCAGGCCATCAGCAGAAGGCCCAGTTCGGCCTCCGTCAGGTCGAGCCGAGCCTTGATCGCGGGGAGCCGCGAGGCCCAGGTGGCGTACTGGAATCCGAGGAAGCAGAACAGTGCCGCGATCGCCAGTTGCGCCCGGCGGAATTCATCACGAACGCCAAACACAGGAAATCAGCCCACTTCGTCTTCGAGAGGTGCCCCGTACAACAGGTCGTGGGCGAGGTTCGTCTTCTTCCCGGTACGGCCGCCGCCCGGCACCGTCCTGGACATGTACACCGCATCCGCCCCGTAACCGGCCGGGGGTGCGACCTCGTGGCGGGCCGTGTATCCGTTCGCCGACCAGAAGGTGTCGCTGCCCGAGACGGCGACCAGAGAGATCTCCTCGTATCCCTTGGCCGCGGCCGTTCCCATGACGTGGCGCAGGAGACGCTTCGCCAGCCCTCTGCCACGAGATTCCTCGGCGACGACGAGATCGTGCAGATGCAGATTGCGCGAATGGAAGACGACGCCTTCCGTCCGGTTCAGATCCGGATACTCGGACACCGGGTAGGGCAACGCCAGCAGATAGCCCGCCAACCGCCGCTCCACGTCCAGCGCGAAGCACGTGGCCGGCGAGGCGTGGGCCTTGGACCGTAGCGCGGCCCGCCCCTCCGACAGCCCGTCCTTGGCGTACACCCCGGCTTCCAGCGCCGTGATGCCGTCCCAGTCGCCTTCGGAGATGTGCCGTATGCGTACGTCGTGAATCATCTACTCCTGCCCTTCCGGGGTCGGTTCGGCACCGGAAGGCCCGCCGTGGCGTTCTCCGTGTGTCCAGGTGTACGGAAGCGGGTCGAACCCGTTGAACCCCTGCGTCATGTAGCTGGTGACGTAGGCACCGCAGGAGAGGACCCAGACCGGATCCCCCGACGCGAGCGACTCGGGTACGGAGACGAGACGGTGCTCATGGGCGTAGGCGTCGTCGCTGTCGCACGTGGGCCCCGCGACAACGGCCGGCACGCATGGCTCGTCGGTGCGGGAGGGAAACCACAGCCGGTACTGCAACTGGTCCATCTCGTACAGGCCGTTGAACTTCCCACAGCTCAGGTACAGCCAGTGCTGCCGTTCACCGTCCCTCTGCTGCCTGGACGACAGCCGGGACACATGCGCTCTGATCGCACCGTGGTCGGCGACGAGATGGCGCCCCGGCTCCATGAGGAATTCCAGAGGGGATTGCGACACTTCCCCGAGCCGCTGCATTCCCTCCCGGATCACGGCGAAGATCTTGTCCACCGGGGGATCCAGTGGCCTGCCGCGGTTGTCGAGATATCCGAGCGCGGGGAGGCCCCCGCCGAGATTGACGTGGTCCAGCAGGATCTCTCGCCGGTTCAGGGCCGTGATCACCTCGGCAAGGTGCTCGAACGCGTCCTGCCAGGCCTCGGACGTCATCTGCTGCGAGCCGACGTGAACGGACAGGCCGGCCGGTGTCAGACCGGCCGACCGAGCCGCTTCCAGCACGCGCACCGCGTCGGCCCCCGAGCATCCGAATTTCCGGCTGAGCCCCCACAGCGCCCCGTCACCGCTGGTGGCGAGCCGGCAGAAGACCCGGGAACCAGCAGCGTGGGCGGCTATCGCGGCCACGTCCTCCAGGCTGTCGGTCGCGAAGTCCCGGATGCCCAGCCGGTACGCGTCGACGATGTTGCGGTCGGACTTGATGGTGTTGCCGTAATGGATCCTGCCGGTCGGTACACCGGTCCTGATGGCTTGCGCGATCTCCGCGGGACTCGCCGCGTCGAAGCCGGACCCCTTCTTCGCCAGACAGGCCAGAACCTCGTCCACCGGACAAGCCTTCATGGCAAATCGGACGGAGATGCCCGGCAACTCCCTTACCAGTGCTTCGTATTGCGCTTCGATCCCGCCGAGGTCGAAGACGATCCGGTCCTCGATGGCCGCCGTCAGGGCGGCGCGCATGTCCGCGTTCAGTCGCATCGTGGGGGTCCTGGCCCGGCTACCGGCTCGACCGGCGGACACCGGTGGACCCGCTCGCCCGCATCAGTGGCCCCCATGCCTCGATCAGCAGGGCGAAGTCCTCGATGTCCCCCTGGGCCTCTTCGAGCAGTCGTCCACCGCGCGCCGCCAGTAGATCGGCGAACTCGGCGTATCTTCCGCCCAGTTCACGATACGAACGGTCGAGGACACTCAGCCGGTGCACGTTCTCCGCCCGGTCCAGCCGGGCGCTCTCCCTGACCAGTCCGGCGACGGCGTCCGGCCGGACGTGATGCCGTTCGTCGAGCAGCGACGCACCGGCCGCGGCCATCCTGTCGTAGATGAAGTTGAAGTAGAGCATGGACAGGAAGAACTTCGTCAACCGCATCTGATAGGCCAGGAACCCCGTGTCGGTTCTGCGTTCGGCCGTGTAGAAGTTGACGATGTTGCGGTTGTGCAGGACACCAGGCAGCGTGCCGTCGTACACGAGGTGCATGAGGAAGTAGTCGCTGCCGATGGTGTCGGTCGCGGGCGGCAGCGGTACGCGCTCGTACACCTCGTGCCGGAAAGAGATGTTGCACATGTCCACGCGCATCGGGTCGACATGGGCCAGGGTCGAATGATCGCGGACGAACGGCTCGGCGCCCGCCCCTCTGAAGGACTCGTCGACCAGTTCTCTCTTCTGTTCGTCCGACCACTGACGAGGGGCCCAGAGGCTGACGACGTCGTAGTAGATACCGCTGTCCAGCCGGGCGATCTCACCGATGTCCACCGACAGTTCGCCGACGAAGGAGCTGCCCACCATCACCACCGGCTTGTGTGCGTGCTCCGGGGCCAGCGTGGTCTCGGACACGCCGTGCGCCGCGTCGATCGCGGCCTTTCCGAGCGAGGTGAGCTCATGGTGGATGGGAAAGACGGGCTCACCGTCCAGGACCTGATAGGTGCTGTCCGAATCCCTGCGGTGGATCGACCGGCACCCGAGCGCGCTGCCGATCAGGAACGCGCGGTTGGTGCAGGCGCCGTAGGAGACACCGGCCGGAAGCATGAGGTCGAGGACGAGCTCCGGCTTGCTGACACCGGAACGCCGGATCACCCGCTGGAGGAAGTCCCGCTGCTCCGCTTCGTCGAGGTGGTGCACGATCACGTTCGGTGCGCGGCGGGAGTCGCCGAGGACTCCGGCGTGCTCCGCGAACGCCTCGGCGTCGGAGGAGTCCAGGATCAGCAGGTGCACCTCGACATCGAAGTGACCGGCCGCGTAGTCCGCTTCCTCGCCCAGGGCCGAAATCGTCGCGGCGCAGGCCCTGTTCGTGGGAAGGGTCAGGCAGATTTTGCGCATGCCGGCTCTCCGGTCGAGCGTACGGGTTCCTGTCCGGTCCACGAGGTGAGTCCCAGCAGCTTCTCGCCGAGTCCGTCCAGCGCGGCGGTGCCGTACCTGAGGGATTCGTGCTTCGTCACGTCCCCGACCAGCGTCCCGTTCCAGTCCGGCGTGGTGAGACGGCGCCACGACTCGACCCTGGACCGCCGCAGCGCGTCGTGGGATTCCAGGGCCGGCATCATCGAGAGGTACTGAACCGCGCGCACCCCGTTCTCCGAGGTGTTGCGTGCCACGCCGTGCGCGAGCAGACCGTTCCAGATCAGCAGGTCGCCGGCCTTGAGCTCCGGTCGCACCACGGGGAAGTCCGCCCGGCCGGCATCCGGCCTGATCGGATCCCGGTCCGCCGGCTGAGCCACCTTCCACTCCTCGAACCGCCGGAACAGCTCGGGCGAGCACTGGAAACCACCCAGCTCCGGCCGGGTGTCGTTCAGTGCGATGATCCCCTGGACCCGCTGCGGCAGAACACCGAGTGTGGTGTCGACATCCCAATGGAGCTCGATGTCGAAGCCCTTGTCCGTGGGGGCGATGAGGGCGCGGTCGCGGTTCTTGACATTGGGCGGGTTGAGGTTGAGCCGGTCCAGGGTCACCCACAGTTCCTCGCAGTCCCAGACGTCGACGAACGCGTCGTAGACGCGCCGCGCCTGGCGGCTGTCCCACTGGAGCTGGTGGTGGTACGCCTCGACGAATCCATAGACGTGCAGCTCTCTGTCCAGATCCGACCGGAACGGCCTGTCCTCGTACCAGCTGTCGGGCCGGGCGGGATCGAGGCCCTGGAAGTCCCAGGTGAAATCGAACAGCCGCTTCGCCGCCGCGGCGGGAATCGCCTCCTTCACGATGACGTAGCCGTACGTCTGCCAGAAGGCGTAGTCCTCCTCGGAGAGCACGCGGAGCTCTCGCGACTTGACGATGTCCCTCAACGGCGTCCGGGCCAGATACGCCTCGCCGTCGGAGCTGAAGTAGGGGCGGTCCGATGGAGCTCGATGCAGATAGGGGTCGGGCGTCGGCATGCAATCACTCCAGGGCTCGAAGTTCTCAGTGGCTCTCGGCGGGGCCGAGCGACTGACGTGGCCCGGTCGCCCGGCCACGGCAGAGCGATGGCGGGACCGCGGCGCGTGCCGGCTGCCGCCGCCTCGTCGTCGAGGATCACGGCACCGGCAGGGACGGTGTTGTCAGAGAGTCATGCGGACGGTGTCGCGGTGACCGCGCGAGCCGGGGACGGCCGAGGCCCTTCCTTCCGACTGCCGCGACCAGGCACCAGGCACCGTGTCAGGTCGGTCCGGCGACGCGTTCGGGCTTGTGGAAGTGGACGGTTCCCAGTGTCTTGCTCACGTCTTCGCGGTCCTCCGGTCGAGCAGTTCCCACCTCGACTTTTGTCGACCGCCGGGCAGGCAACAACCCTTTCGGTGCACGCCGAATCGCCGCAGTTGCGCCCCGCGTGCCGCGTGGACGCCGCGAGGGATCAGGCCATGATCGGTCCTCGGCCCGAAGAAGGGGCTGGTTTCCATCAATTGACCGTCCGTCACATAAAAATAAGCATGCCCATGACAATCACAGCGGAGATCCGCCATCAGGATCCGGGCCGGAACCCGAGGCGGTCGCGCTATCGGACGCCGCGTCCGTGCGCCAGTTCCGCGCCGTCCGCCGGCTGTCGATTCATGAGGCACTCCGCCAGCGCCATGCCCTCGCGGTTGAGTTCGTAGAGGACGCGGGTGCCCGCCCGGTGGCGTTGCACCACGCCGGCGGAGACCAGGGCCGAAAGGTGCTGGGAGACCGTGCTGGCGGCGAGTCCCAGATGGTCGGCGAGTGCGGATGTGGTGATGGGTACCGCCAGTTCACGGACCACGGAGGCGCGCCCCCGGCCCAGCAGGATCGCCAGACGGTCCGCACGCTGCGGCCGGTCCGCGCCGTCCCGCTTCGGTTCCGCGCGCAGGAGGCCCGCTCCCCGCGCCGCGAAGGAGACCACCGTCCGCCCCTCGGCCACGGACCACCAGTGGGTGCCGTCCGCGAGCAGCATCGGCACGGCGGTCAGGCGGTCCGCGCCGTCCGTCCGCTCACGGGGCAGTCCGAGTTCATGGAGCAGTGCCACTCCCCCGCTCATTGCCAGGGTGCGCGAGCGGAAGAGGATCTCCTCCTCCAGGGAACGCGCCAGACCGACCCCGCGAGGCTCGATGGCGGCTCGCCAGAAGTGGGCGAACTCCACGGCCAGATAGCGCAGTTGCGACTCGGGATCACGGATCAGCGCGGCAATCAGCGGATCGGCGAACGCCCGCGGGTACTCCCGGGCGAGTTCGTCGCGGACCAGTCCGGGCGCCGTGCGCGCGATGCCGTCGAGCTCACCGGCGATGCTCGACCTGCGCGAAGTGACGCCCGCGGTCAGGAACGAGGGGATGCGCCCCCGGGGCCGGGCCAGCGCGGCAACGGCCCTCAGGCGCGGCGTCAGCGCCCCGTACGCCTCACGGGCCCACGCCGAATGCGGCCAGGGCGCGTCGGGGCCGTACCGGCTCAGCAGTGCGATACCGCCGAACGCCTGCCACAGCTCGCACAACGCCAGCCGCACGTCCGGGGCCTGCCGGTTCACCGGCTCCCCCGGCCTTCGCACACCCGGGCCCCCGCCTCGGCGACAGGATCCGGCACGAATGCCAACTGCTCCGCGCCTGAAGGACGTTCACCTGGAGGAAGATACGCGCCCACGACGGAAGCACGTGCCGACTCGAACATGAACCCCGCCCATTCATCGTGGTCCAGACCAATGATGAACGAGCTTTCGACAACCGCCCGGCGACTGTCAAGGATCTTGTGCCCCAGGTCACACGACCATTACGCACGGTGCGTCAGTGCATACTTTCAGCGAGATGAGTTGGTCTAGACATGTTGGCTCAACGCCTGTTAGGTTCACGCCCGTGACGCACCCCGCAGACGACGGAGCGCCGGGCCCACCCGCCTTCGGCGTACGGTGAACCCAGCGCTGGCGCCGGACAACTACCTTTTGTGATCAGACCAGTTCGGCGGTGAAGAGGAAGTTGCGCGGAACGTCCGTCACCTGGCGCGGCAGGACGAGATAGGGCCAACGGCCGGAGCCTTCCTCGCCCGGCTGCTTGATCTCCCGGACACTCCAGCCGCACTCGTCGAGCAGCTCCTCCGGCGTATCGGTGCCGAAGAGCCAGGGGGCCCCGTCCTCCTCGAGCGCCTTGATGAACGGGCGGGCCACCGGGTTGCTGAGCGCCGCGGTACTGATCAGGTCGCCGGCCACCAGCGCTCCGGGGGCGGAGAGCCGGGCCAGGGAGGCGAGCAGTCCGCGTACGGAGCTCTCCTCCAAGTAGTACAGCAGCCCTTCGACGATCCACAGCGTGCGCGCCCCACCGCTGAACCCGGCGTCGTGCAGCGCCGACTCCCAGGAACCGGCGAGGTCGACACCGACGGTCGTACGGGTCAGCCCTTCCGCCGGCTCGACACCGGCCAGCAGTTCGTCCTTGACCTCCAGCAGCGCGGCCCGGTCGAGTTCGAACACGGAAGCCTTGCGGCCCCAGTCCAACCGGTAGGGGCGGGTGTCCATGCCCGCGGCGACGAACACGACCTGATCGATGTCGTGTGCCGTGAGCGAGTTCAGCAGTACCTGGTCGAGATAGGCCGTGCGGAGCGCCAGATATTCGACGGTGACCGGACTCGCATAGCGCTCAAGCAGGGTGAATCCGGTGTCGCCCGCCACGGTCCGCGCGTACGGGTCGCTGAACAGCGCGTCGTCGCGCTCGGTTTCGAGAGCGCGGGCCGCGGCGGTCCACTGGGCGGTGTAGGAAACGGCTTCCATCACGGTGGGCTCCTCGGGAAGGGGCGGGCCGGGTGTCACTGCGCACCACGGCCCGGTTCGAAGTCGGGTCGGTCGAGAACCGCGGACAGCACAGCGGACAGGCTTCGGCCGGGGTCCGGCGCGCCGTCCCGGCTGCGCCAGGCCACGAAACCGTCGGGCCTGGCCAGGAGTGCGCCGCAGGCGCCGATACCGGCCGCGCGTTCCCAGCCGGCCGTCGGGTCGCCGGTCCCGGCGCCGTCTCCGCCGATCCGGTGCACGCCGAGATCGAGCCCGGCCGCCGCCGCGATCTTCTCGGCGGCGTCGCACCAGTCGCCGCCGTCGGGTCCGGCGAACAGCGTCCAGCGCGAGGCCGCCAGGTCGAGGGTCGAGACGCGCTCGCCGGCCACGGTCACCCAGTGATGCGGCAGGCGGGAGCCCGGGGCGCCGTCGAGCGAGGCGGCGATGTCCTCGGTGGACGGGAGCTCGGGCCGGGGATCGACGACGGCGGCCGAGTCGTACCGGTAACCGAGGTGCACCAGAGGCGTGTTGGCGACCCCGGCCTCCTGGCGCTGCGCCCCGGCGAACGGGTTCCAGTGCAGGGTCGGGTTCTTCAGCCGGAGCATGGCCTGCCGCAGGGTGAAGGCGGCCACGGGGTGCCGTTCGGCGTGGTACGTGTCCAGGAGCCCTTCGCCCGCCGTGCCGCGCAGCACCTGGGCCAGCTTCCAGGCGAGGTTGTGGGCGTCGGCGATTCCGGTGTTCATGCCGAAGGCGCCGAGCGGCGGGATGGTGTGGGCGGCGTCGCCGGCCAGGAAGACCCGGCCGTCCCTGAACCGTTCGGCGACGCGGGCCGTCAGCCGCCACGGGGCGGTGCTGAGGATCTCCACGTCCACGTCGGGCACACCGATGGCGGCGCGGACCAGTTGCTCGCACCGCTCCTGGGTGAAGTCCTCCGGCCCCTGGCCCTCCGCGGGGTCGTAGTCGACGTGCAGCATCCAGCGTTCTTCGGCGTCGACGGTGATCAGCACGGCCCAGGCGCCGGGCGCGGTGATGTCGGTCATGAACGGGATGCTGCCGAACCTGCCGTACAGATCGGCCCGGAAGACGATGTTCATCTTGGGCACGCCGAGGACGCCGGGGCCCTCGGCTCCGATGCCGAGTGCGCGTCGGACGGTGCTGGACGCGCCGTCGGCGGCGACCACGTAGTCGGCGCGCACGGTGCTGCCGTCGGCGAACCGGACGACGGCCCCGTCGTCGTGGGACTCCACGGATGTCACGGCGGCGTCGTGGCGCACCGTCGCTCCGGCGGCGCGAGCGGCCGGGGCGAGCAGTGCGTCGATCCGGTCCTGGGGGCAGTTGCCCGCCACCTCGACGGGGGTCACGGCGGCGAGCGCGGGGTTGCGGAAGTCCAGGGGGCCGCCGCCCGGCGGGAAGGACGCCTCGGCCAGGGTGGGTACGGAGTCCCGCCAGGACGCGGTGCGGGGCCGTACGGACGCCGCCGCGATGTCCCGCTCCAGGCCGGCTTCGCGGAAGAGTTCCATGGTGCGCTCGTTGATGCCGAGCGCCCGGGGGTGCTTCGTCGGTCCGGGCCGGCGTTCCACGACCAGCGCGGGGATGCCATGGCGGCCGAGGAAGAGGGCGGTGGCGAGTCCGACGGTGCCACCGCCGACGATGAGTACGGGGACTCTGGTGTCGGTCATGGGTTCCTCACTTGTGGCCTGCGGGGGCGCTGCCGCCCCCGGGAGCGGCGGCTCCGGCGGGCCGGACGCCGGGGGGCGGCCCCGGGCGCCGCATCTCCTTGGCGAGCCGGGTGCTCACCAGGACGCCGATCACGCAGATGATCGCGGTGACCATGAAGACGCTGGTGAGGGCCGAGCTGAGGCCGGAGCGGAGCAGTTCCACCAGGTCGGCGGGGAAGGCGGACTTCTCCGAGAAGAGCATCTCGCTGACGCCCCGCGGTCCGGCCTGCCTGACGAGTTCCTCGGCCTGGCCCGTGAGCTGCTTGGTCTCGTTGACGAACAGGTAGTACTGGAGGACACCGAGCATGCTCACCCCGATCATGCCGCCGAACTCACGGGCGAGCTGGGTGATCGACGATCCGATGCCCATCAGATGCGGCGGCAGCGCGGACTGGACCGCGATCATGAGGACCGGCAGACCGACCCCGGTGCCCGCCCCGATCAGCAGCGTGTACGCGGCGGTGGTCCAGGCGGACGTGCCGGTGTCCATCGTCATCAGGGTGCCGAATCCGACGGCGAGCAGGAACATGGAGAGCATTCCCATCGCCCGGATGCCCACCTTGAAGATGGCGCGGCCGGCGAAGAGACTGCCCACGATGCTGGCGACCTGGAAGGGGAAGAGGGTGAGCCCGGTCTTCCCGATCGAGCCGCCGGTGACCCCCTGGGCGAAGACGGGCACGAAGAAGATCGCGCTGTACATCACCAGGCCGATGACGAAGTTCACGACGAACGCCGCGGTCAGGGTGCTGTTGGAGAACAGCGAGAGGGGGATGATCGGTGATGCGTGCCGACGCTCGACGATCAGGAACACGACGAACGCCGCGATGCCGGTGACGAGGGCCGCCCATACGGTCCACTCCCCCAGGTCCCGCTTCTCCCCCGCCTCGTAGAGGGCGAAGAGCACCCCGGCGATCGAGTAGGTGATGAGGACGGCGCCGAGGATGTCGACCTTCTGCCCGGTGGCCTCGGTCCGGTGCTCCTGGTAGTTGCGGTGGATGAGCCAGGCGGCGATCAGCAGCAGCGGCGGGTTGATGAAGAACGCCCACCGCCATCCGACGTACTCGCCGATCCCGCTGCCGACCAGCGGGCCGAGCAGACTGCTCAGACCGAACACGGAGGCGAAGACGCCTTGCAGCCTGCTGCGCAGCCGCGGCGGGAACTGGAGCCCGATGGCCGCCATGCCGATGGGGAAGAGCGCCGCCGCGCCGAGGCCCTGCACCGCCCGCGCCGCCACCAGCTCGACCATGCCCTGGGCGACTCCGCACCATACGGAGCCCACCAGGAAAATGGTGATGCCTATATAGATCATGCGCTTCCGGCCGAAATGGTCGGAGAATTTTCCGTAGAGCGGGAGCAGCGCGGTGAGCGCGAGCATATAGCTGCCGAACACCCAGGCCGACAACTCCACATGTCCGAACTCCGCGACAATGGTGGGAGTTACGGTTCCCGCGATGGTCGAGTCGAGCGCCGAGACCGTCATAGCCAGAATGAAGCCCCATACAGGGGTCAGCAAATGACCTATCGGTTCCTTCTCGGTCTTTGTCGCAGCACTCATCCGCAACGGTTTCCTTTCCCCTGTCAACAAGCTCTGAAGGACCTTCCGCCCAGCCTGCCGGGAGCATCCGCACTGATCAACTTCCCAACGACGCAGTCTCCGTGGCGCCTCTTCCCGGTTGCGCACACCGTGACACCCGGACGGAATGGCGACTACCGTTTGCCGCGACACATACATGGAAGGGGCACTTTGATGACCGGACAGAGCGGCACCGCCAGGGGGTTCGGCACGCGAGCCGAGGTCAATATCCCAATTATCAATGAATACCGGGCAAACCGCACAGAGAAGGGGCCCGACGAGCGGGGCGCCGGCCTGCTCCTGCTGACCACGACCGGGGCACGCTCCGGGCTTCCCCGCACCAGTCCGCTCGGCTACACCACCGATGCGGGTCACCTGGTCGTCGTGGGGGCCAAGGGCGGTGCCTCGGGCCATCCCGACTGGTACCGGAATCTACTGGTGAACCCCGAAGTCACGGTGGAACAGGGGCCGCAGACCTTCCGCGCGCTGGCCACCGAGGCCGAGGGCGGGGAGCGGGCCCGGCTGTACGAACAGCATGTGAGCCTCTTCCCGGTCTACCGCGACTACGAGAAGAAGACCGACCGCCTCTTCCCGGTCGTCGTGCTGAAGCCTACCGACGGCTGACGGGAGCTCATCGCGCTGCCGTAGGGGCAGCGGAAATAGGGGGCAGGGGCCGGGCGTATTCGCCGGGCCTCTGCCCCTTTTTCATGGTGTCCGTCCGGGCCCCGCTTCCCAAAGACGCAAGCTCGCGCGTTTCCCGTCCAGAATGCGCAGCGGACCACTCCTGTTCCCCGGCCAATACTTGAGCACATCAGCCAGTGGAGGAGCAGGTTTCAGTGGACGTCATACGCGACCGAATGATTGCGGGACAGTCCTCCATCCTGGGGGTCTACAACTTCCTGGAGGAGAACGAAAGCCTGTCCGCGGAACAACTCGCGGCACGCGGGCGGCATCTCATGCGCGCACAACTAGAATTTGCACGGCAGGAGTCGCCCTACTTCGCGAATGTCCTGCGCCATCACCCGACTGACGATCTGCTGAACTCTCCGGAACGCTGGGCCGATCTGCCGTTCATGGACAAGTCCGTCCTGCTCAAGAACTTCGACATGGTCAGGACCCGGACGGACATCTCTTTCCCGCACGTGGCGCAGTACCTGTCGGACCGGTCCCTGGTGGACGAGCCGTTCAACGGTTCGGACCTCCTGGTGGTCAGCACCGCCGGCACCTCGGGCAAGCCCGGCTACTTCGTCTACGACCCGCGCGAGCAGGCCCACATCCGCGCCCAGTACTTCCGCTTCATGCGGGCGATCCTGGCCGGGATCAAGCCGCAGGGCCCGCTGCGGTCGGCGGCGATCATCGTCACCGGAGCCCACATGATCGGGTACAAGATGCAGCAGCATCTGCCGCCCGAGTTCTTCCGCATGATTCCGGTCCTGCGGGAGGGGCGCGCGGTCACCGTCGAGGAAACCGCGGCGGAGCTGGCGGACTTCAACCCGCAGGTACTCACCTGCTTCGGTTCGACGCTGCGCATGCTCACCGAGTACAAGGAGGCCAATCCGGACTTCTCCTGGCGTCCGCTCGCACTGATCAACACCGGCGCGACGCTGGAACGGGATGTGCAGCGGCGGGCGCTCGCGGCCTTCGAGGGCGTGCGCATCTTCGACCTCTACGGCTCCACGGACACCGGCTACATCGGCTGGACGTGCGAGCAGGGTTCGATGCACCTCAACACGGACTGCATGCGGATCGAGATCCTCGACGAGGACAACCGCCCCGTCGCGGACGGTGAGTTCGGATCGATCGTCATCAGCACCTACTGGCACCGCACCCTGCCGATCATCCGGTACCGGCTCGGCGATCTGATGTCGGTGAGCACCGACGGCTGTGCCTGCGGCCGGAGCCTTCCCGTGGTCAAGGAGCTTCTCGGCCGGGAGAACACCCTGCTCTACCGGCGTGCCGAGACAGGTGTCGCACCGGTCCCGCAGGGCGTCTTCATGGAGATGTTCGAGACGATCAGCGGCGTCCGCCGCTTCCGTCTGGTGCAGGAGACCCTCGACCGGGTGACCGTGTCCGTGGTGCCGCTGCCGGACAGCGCGCCGGGGCTGGCCGAGCGGGTCGCCGAGCGGGTGACCCCCGTCTTCGGTGAGGGCGCCTCGGTGGACGTACGGATCGTGGATGCTCTCGTACCGCCTGCGTCGGGCAAGCTCCTCCCGGTGGAGCGGCTCTTCGATCCGGCCGCGGAGCGCGCGGGCCTGCGATGAGAACGGGCTTCGCCGACCTCCACCACGCGGTCCTCAAGACCGACCTGTGCAGCTACTGCGGTGCCTGCGTACCGGCCTGCCCGGTCGACGTGCTCTCGTACGCGAAGGAGCAGCCGGTCATCGACGGGTCCTGCGCGTCCGGCTGCCGGGTGTGCTTCGACGTCTGCCCGGAGAACCGGGCGGGCGGCACGGTGCTCCAGGACTACATGGCGGACCACCGGCCCGATGAGGAACGGCAGTTGGTGGGCCGGCTGACCGACCCCGAGCTGCTGGCCCGGACCGGTTCGGGCGGACTGACGACCGGGCTCGCGCTGTATCTCCTGGAGTCCGGTCGCGTCGACGGAGTGGTCATGACGGGGTTCGGCGGGGACTCGGCCTGGGAACCGCGTCCGCTGATCGCGACCACGCGCGGCGAGGTGATCGCGGCGAGCGGTCCCAAGTACGCGCTCAGCCCCACACTCTCCGTGCTGGACCGCATCGCCGAGGAGGGACACGAACGGGTCATGCTCGTGGGGCTGCCCTGCCACATCGAATCGCTGCGACAGCTCCAGGCGGCCCAGGACCGGCTGGAGGAAGGGCCGCGCCGCGCGGTGCGGGCCATCACCCACGCGGTCGGACTGTGGTGCGGCAACAACTTCCGTACCGAGGGGACCGAGCGTTTCATCTCCGCCGTCGGAGTCGACCCGGCCCGGGTCACGGAAGTGGGGTACACACGACGCGACGGCAGGCTCGAATTCAGCGTCAGCACTCCGGACGGCTCCACCGGAACCCCGTTCGGCCAGTACCTGGGCTATCTGCTCGCCGGACAGACGGCCCCCTCCTGCCAGGGCTGCCGCCGCTGGCACGCCGCCTACGCCGACGTCTCCGTCGGTGGCCTGGACACCCCCGGACTGAAGTGGTCCGGATTCATGGTGCAGACGCGCGAGGGCCACGACCTGGTCAGCGGCGCCGAGGCCGCCGGCTACATCACCGTGCAGGACATGTCGCCCAACGAACGCGCCTGGCTCGCACGGAAGAACCAAGGATCCCGCGGGTTCGGAACCCCGAAACCGCTCTACAGCAAGGGGAACCAACGTTGAACGAGGGGAAGAGTCTGCGCACACGCCGCCTGATGTCCGAAGCGGGACGGTCACTGATCGTTCCCATGGACCACGGCATCAGCGTCGGCGCGACCACAGGGCTGCGTGACATCGCCGCGACGGTCGAACAGGTCTCCGACGGAGGCGCCAACGGTGTCGTCCTGCACAAGGGGCTGGTCCCCACCGTGCAGGGCAGCCTGAGGCCCGAGACGGCACTGATCGTGCACATGAGTGCCTCGACCTCACTGGGCGCCCACATCAACCGGAAGGTGGCGGTCTGCACCGTCGCCGAGGCGGTGCGGCTCGGCGCGGACGCGGTGAGCCTGCACATCAACGCCGGCACCGAGACCGAGCCCGAGCAGATCGTGGACACCGCCAAGATCGCCGAGGAGTGCGCCCTGTGGGGGGTGCCCCTGCTGGCCATGGTGTACGTCCGCAGTTCACCGGAGGACGAGCACAACCCCGTGAAGGTGGGCCACGCGGCCCGGATGGCGGCCGAACTCGGCGCCGATCTGGTCAAGTGCCACTACACCGGGGATCCCGAAACGTTCTCCCGGATCGTCGAGGGCTGCCCGGTCCCGATCCTGATCGCCGGCGGGGCGGCGCACGGAGACGTGCGCAAGCTCTTCACGACCGTGGCCGAGGCGCTCGACGCGGGTGCGGCGGGGGTGTCGATGGGCCGCAACATCTTCGAGTCGCCCGACACGACGGCCCTGACCCGCCATCTCGGCAAGCTCATCCACCACGGGTGGTCCGCGGACCGGGTCTACGCCGCCTACCAGGAACACCTCTCCTGCGACGCGCCGCTCGCGGCCGTCTGAGCCGCAATGTCCGGCCGTTCCGTTCCGGCCGTCTCCTCTGCATCTCCCTCTCCTCTCATCGAACAGAAGGCGAACATGACTGACGTCATCGACGACAAGCCCAAGGCCGCTTCGAACAAGCAGCGGGTTCCGGCACCGGCCAAGAAGACGACCGCCGCTGAGCCGGCCCCCGTGCAGGCCCCGCTGCCTCCCGGCAAGAAGTACACCTGGCACGACTTCCGCAAGATCGCCGGACGCCCCGACACCGCCGAGATCTTCGAGGCCGTGCAGCGCCTGCACGGCGACGGGGGCGGCGTCGTCATCGACGAGGAGCACCTGTCGCTGGTGCCCGCCGGTCTTCAGAAGATCAAGCTGTTCTCCGGTGTCCCGTCCCAGGAGAAGCTCGACCGGATCCGCAAGGACTACGACGTCCTCGTGCTGGACGCGGCGGTCGTGGCGAGCAACTGGTTCGTCGAGAACGAGTCCAGGATCGGCATCCCGGTCGGTGCCTCGGTCGACGTCGTCGACCCGCGCTCGCTGGAGCAGGCCGTCGAGATGACCCGTGTGGTCAAGCTCCTGCTGGTGACGTTCAAGGACACCACCAAGATCCCGCTGGAGATCGTCCTCGCGGACGCGCAGAACCACGGCTGCCAGACGGTCATGGGTGTGCAGGACAGCGTGGAGGCCAATGTGGTCTTCGGTGTCCTGGAGATCGGCGCCGACGGTGTTCTCGTCGACGTCGACGATCTGACCGCGGTCCACCGTCTCCACGAGGTGCTCGTGGCGGCACAGCGCACCCACGGACAGCAGCTGCAGAAGCTGACGATCATCGAGACCCGGCACGTGGGCATGGGCGACCGGGCCTGCCTCGACTTCACCTCGTACATGGGGCTCGACGAAGGGGTGCTGCTCGGCTGCTTCTCCGGCGGCGGCATTCTCGCCACCAGCGAGACCCACCCGCTGCCCTACATGCCGACCCGGCCGTTCCGGGTCAACGCGGGTGCCCTGCAGATGTACGTACTGGCACCGGACAACCGCACGTGGTACCTGTCCGACCTGCGGGCCGGCATGGAGGTGCTGGCGGTCCGGACGGACGGCACGGCACGTCCGGTCACCGTGGGCCGCGTCAAGATCGAGCGGCGTCCGATGCTGCAGATCATCGCGGAGGCCCCGGACGGCACCCGGATCACCACGATCATGCAGGAGGACTGGCACGTCCGGGTGTTCGGCACCGACTCCAAGCCGCGCAACATCACCGAACTCAAGCCCGGCGACGAGGTGTTCGGCTTCACCCAGGAGCCCGGCCGGCACGTGGGCGTCAAAGTGGATGAGCTGATCATTGAGCAGTGACGCATGGGACGGCATCGAGGTGGTCGACGCCCATGCCCATGCCAATCGGGCACTGGTACCGCGACTGCTCGCCACCATGGCGGCGGAGAACGTCTCGGCGGCCTTCCTGGTCGCCGGGGGCGTCGTCTCCCCCATGGAGCTGTCCCACACCATCGTGACGGAAGGTCCCGGCCGGGACGTCGACGCCGACAACGCCGAGCTGCTGGAGGCCATCGAGGGCGAACCCTCGCTCGCCGCCTTCTGCTTCGTCAACCCGCACCGGGCGGCCGGCGAGGCCGACCGGAAGCTCGTCGAGGAGTGCGCCGGGATCAAGTTCGCCCCCGGGGTGCACGGCATCGGTCATCTCGACCCCCGGGTCCAGTCGTACGTCGACCTCGCGGCGGAGCGGGGCCTGCCCGTCTACTCGCACTGCATCGGCAACGGTGCGCTCTCGGTCGAGTCGTACGCACGACTCGCCCGCCGCAACCCCGAGGTGACATTCATCCTGGGGCACGCCGGGCGCGGCAACTTCGATCTGGACGCCGCGCAGGAGATCCGGGACACCGAGAACGTGCTGTTCGAGACGTCCGGCGGATTCGACTTCGTGATCAAGAACGCGGTGGAGACGCTCGGTGCCGAACGGGTCGTGTTCGGCTCGGAGTTCCCCATCCAGCACCCGAGGGTCGAGCTGACCAAACTCGCCCTGGCCGTCGCCGAAGCGGATCTGCCGGCGGTCCTCGGGGGCAACATCCGCCGCGTCACACACACCAGGAAGGGAGGAAGCACATGACGGACCAGGACCTGCTGGCCGGCATCGTGGGCCACGCCTACCGCAACGCGCCGTACCTGCGGGCGAAGTACCGGAACGCGGGCGTCGATCCGGCGGACTGGTCGGACGGGCTCTTCGCCCGGCTGCCGTTCACCACGAAGGACGATCTGCGCCTCGCCTATCCGGAGGGCCTGCTCGCCGTCGAGCGGTCCGAGATCGCGGTCGTCCACGAGTCCAGCGGTACGACCGGCGAGCCCACTCCGGCGTACTTCACCCGGGGCGACATCGACGAGTGGCTGGAGCGGATGCTGTTCAACGGCGTCGCGCTGACGGAGCAGGACGTCGTGCTCGTCAAGACGCCGTACTCGATGCTCACCACCGCCCATCAGATGCACGGGGCGGCGCAGCGGGCCGGTGCCACGGTCGTCCCGGCGGGCAACCGGACCGAGTTGATGCCGTACAGCCGTGCACTGCGGCTGTTGCGCGACTACCGGGTGACGGTCGCCTACTGCATGCCCGTCGAGCTGATGCTCTTCGCCCGTCGGGCCCTCGACGCCGGTCTCGACCCGGCCGAGGACTTCCCGGACCTGAGGGCGGCGGTGGTCAACGGCGAGGTGCTCAGCCCCGCCAAGAAGCGCTTCCTGGAGGAGCTCTGGTCCGTCACGCTCTTCCCGGACTACGGCTCCACGGAGACCACCACGCTCGGTGGCGCGTGCGCGTACGGCACCCTGCACCTGTGGTCGGACCGCTTCCGCTTCGAGGTCCTCGACATGGCGAGCGGCCGGTGCACCCCGCGCGGCACGGGTGAGCTGGTCGTCACCTCGTACCACCGCCGGGCCATGCCGATCGTGCGGTACCGCATGGGGGACATCGTGACCGTGACCGACGCGTCGTGTCCGTGCGGCAGCGACCGGCCGCAGGTCCGGGTCCACGGCAGGGAGGCCGACCGCTTCTCGGTCCGCGGGCGTGAGCTGTTCCCGATCGACGTCGAGGACGTCGTGTACGGGGCGCTGTACGGCTGCGAACCGGTCTTCTGGTCCGGCGAGGTGGACGGCGACCGTCTGGCCCTGGAGCTGGAGGCCACGGAATCCGGGATCGCCGAAGTCCGGCGGCGGTCCGGAGAACTGGCCGCGGCGCTCGAAGGGCGTCTCGGGATGGGCTCCACCATCAGCGTCGTCCCGCCGGGCACCCGGATGACGCTCGACCGCCGCACCGAGCAGGAAGCCATGTTCAAACCCGTCTATCTGCGCACGCGTGGTCAGAGCGGGCGCGGCCTCGACTACACCGGTACTTCCCAGGAGAACTGACATGACTGACATCAGCGCACGGCCGTCGATTCCGGCCGAGGCCAAGGCCGAGATGTGGAAGGCGATGTACTTCCGTGCCCAGGCCGGCATGGAGCGGTACATGGTCTCCAACTACGGCTACGGCGCCATCGACGAGTGGATCGACTTCTCCTCCGAGGCGACCGCCAAGCAGTCCGACCGCTACAAGACCGAGGGCGCGCTTCCCTTCACCGAGAACCTCACCCGGATCCTGGGCGACTGCTGGGGGTCGGACGTCACGGTGCACGAGGCGTCGGTCGAGGCGTCGAAGCTCGACATCGACAACTGCGGCATCCTCTCCTACCGGCAGGGCGCGGCGAAGCTGGGCATCGAGCTGACCTTCGACGACCCGTGCCGCGAGTACTGCACGAAGCTCCAGTCGTCCATCGCCGCCAAGCAGGACCTCACGGCGACGTTCGAGCTCAGGCCCGGCGGCTGCTCGTGGTGCTTCACCAGGAACACGGAGACCGACGCGGAGGCGTCATGACGTCCGCCCTCCACGACGCGCCGGCCGGCGCTCTCGACGCGGACCGGCTGCGGCTGCTGCGTACGACACTGGCCCAGGCCGCCAAGTCCCCGTTCTACGCCCCGGTGCTGGCCGGCCTGGGGGCGGCCGAACTGGCGGAGGCGGACTTCGGCCTGCTGCGACGGCTGCCGTTCACCGACAAGGCTGATCTGCGCGAGGCGGGGCTGCGCATCCTGTCCGTGCCGCTCGCGGAGACCGTCCGCTACTACGAGTCGTCCGGCACCACCGGTACACCCACGCCGACGCCCAAGACGAAGAAGGACATCGCGGCCAACACGCGCGGTCTGCTGCTGAACTGGCAGCGCATCCTGCGGCCGCACCAGGACAAGGCGATCCTGCTCGTGCCCTCGGACATCGCGCCGGTGGCCGACGCGATGGTCTACGGCCTGGAGTCGATGAACGTCTTCAGCGTCCGTGCGTTCCCCTTCACCCGGGGCGTCTCCGGGTGGGACCAGATCGTACGGATCTGCCAGCAGACCGGCATCAACACCGTCCTCACCACCCCGGGTCTGAGCCTGCACTTCTACGCGGAGCTCAAGAGCCGCGGCATCGACCCGACCGCCTTCGGCATCCGCAACATCCTGCTCCTGGGCGAGCTGCTCACGGAGCCCATGCGGGCCATGCTGGAGCGGATGTGGGACGCCCAGGTCTACATCAACTCCTACGGATCCTCGGAGATGGGGACCTGCTCCACCTCGTGCCCCGAGAAGCGCATGCATCTGCTGGAGCACATGTACCACTTCGAGTGGGTGGACCCCCAGACCGGTGCGCCCACGTCGGCGGAGGTCGCCGAGCTCGTCGTCACCACGCTGACCGCGGACGCCCGGCCGCTGCTCCGCTACCGCACCGGGGACCTGGTGCGCCGTCGGCCCGGCGGCTGCGCCTGTGGTCTCGAACTGCCGGTGGTGGAGGTGCTGGGCCGCACCACCGACGAGCTGGAGATCGCGGGCCGCCGGCTGCGTCCTTACGACATCGAGGAGATCGTCTACGCGATTCCGGGCCTCCTCGGCTACTGCATCCGCTTCGAGGACGACGGCCGGCCCCTGCTCTGCCTGGAGGTGGAGCGGGACCACCAGGACGACGCCCGGTGCGCCGAGATCGTCCGGCTCGCCGAGACGGCCCTGGCCGCGCGCGAACTGCCGCTGGAGGTCGAGCTGTCCTTCGACTTCAACGAACTCACCAAGCGGGGAGGTGGCTTCAAGAATTGGAAACTCACCCACGTAGTGCGGAAATGACCGTCCGGAGAGCCTGGCAGCTCGACGGCTGGGTCACCACGGTCCGGCTGAGCGACGACCGGGTGGCTGCGGCCGTCGCCCCCGGGCGGCTCGCCCTGGGCAGCTGGGGAAGTGCCGCACCGGACCATCTGATCGGTTTCGACAGCGCCGTCACCGACATCGCCGTCCATCCGGACGGCTGGCTGCTCTCCCTGGAGGCGGGGGCCGTCGTACTGGTCTCCCCCCAGGGCCGGCGGCTGGAACGGCGCAACGGGGTCGGCGGTTGGCGCCTGGCACCGGACGCGCACGGCCATCTCGCGGTGAGCCGGAACGGTTCCGTCGCTCTGATCGACCGTCATCTGAACGTGCTGTGGGCCGAGTCGGGGCCCTCCGCCTGGGACATCTGCCTCGGGCACGACCGGGTCACCACGCCGAGCACCGAAGGCTCGGTGACCTGCCGGGCCCACGCGACCGGGGAACTGCTCTGGGAACGCACCGAGGGCTTCCCGGTGTACGGATGCGCCGCGGTCGACGAGGGCTTCGCGGTGGGCACGGCCGAGGGCGCGCTGATCGTCCTCGACCTGTCCGGCGCGCCGCTGCACCGCCGGGAGACCCACGCCGTACGCATGGTGACCAGCGACGACGGAGGGCTGCTGGCGGCCTGCGTGGACGGAACCCTGCGGTCGTACGACTCCGGGCTCTCGGAGCGCTGGCGCTTCACCACGGGGTCCTGGGTGAAGGGCGTGGACGCCCGGTCCGGCACCATCGCCGTCGCCTCCGCCGACCATCACCTCTACCTCCTGGACCGCGAGGGCCGTGAACTCGGCCGCCACCGGGCCGGCCACACGGTCCTGTCGGTCGCACGGGAGGGCGGCCGGCTCGCCGCCGGTTCGGCCGACGGGCTGCTCTACTTCCTCGTTCCGCCGTCCTGACCCCGCCGCCCGCCGTCACCACTCACTTTCCAGCCCGACATTCAAAGGAGCACCACACATGTCTGACTACCTCGCGTCGAAGGTGGACGCCTGCGTCGTCGGTGCCGGACCCCATGGCCTCGCGCTGGCGAAGGCCCTGCTGGACGCGGGCCACAGCGTCGCCGTGGTGGACCGGGAAACCGACCGTTCGAGCAAGCGCCAGACCATGCTGATACAGCCGGGCGCCATCAAGGTGCTGGACTCCCTGGGGGTGCGCGAGGCGGTGGAGGCGGACACCCACCGGCTGGACGGCTACGACTACTACGTCGACGGGGACCGCATCGCCGCGCTGCGCTACGCCGACATCGAGGACAGCCCGTTCGCGTACGGCCTGGGCGTGCCGTACCGGGTCATGCAGCACGCGTTCCTCGACGAGCTCCTCAAGCACCCCGGCTTCCAGATCTTCGACGGGTCGGTGGTCGGTTCCCTGCTGAAAGACGCCTACGGCGTCCTCAACGGGGTGGCCTTCACCCAGGACGGCGCCGAGCGCGTCCTGGAATGCCGGCTGGTGGTCGCCGCGGACGGTGAGGGCTCCCCCACCCGTGACCTCGCCGGCATCCCGGTACAGCCCGCCGCCTGGGACTACGAGGCGATCACCTTCCTCGCGCCGCGCCCCGACGACTGGCCGTCGGTGCTGAGCAACTACCGTGCCAGCGACAACCGCTACCTCGGTCTGGCCGCCTATGCGCCCGACGAGGTCAGTGTGCTGTGGGGCATCCGCAGCGGTTCGTTCGACGAGGTGAAGGCGCAGGGGTTCGAGACGTTCCTGGAGCGGATCCTCTCGGTGGAGCCGCGGCTGCGCCCGAGCCTGAAGGGTCTGCGCGGCTGGGAGGACGTACGCCACCACACCTTCCCCGGGCACATCGCCGACACGTGGGTGGCCGACGGTGTGATGCTGATCGGCTCCACCGCGCACAGCCTGACCACGTTCGGCGGGCAGAACATGAACCTGGCGCTGTACGACGCCCAGTCCGCGGCCAGGACGGCCGCTCGGGCGCTCGCCGAGAACGACGTCTCGGCCGGCTCGCTGGCCGAGTACGAGAAGGAGCGCCGGCCGCTGGTCGAGAACATCGCCAAGTTCCAGACCCAGGCCGCGGCTCCGGACACCGACGGTTCGGGCGGCCCTGCCGCGCAGGCCGTCGCCGCCGGACTGCAACAGATGTTCCGTTCGATGGCCCTCGGTCCGAGCGCCTGGCAGACCGCGCCCGCCGCGTCGGCCGCGGGGTCTTCCCGGGGCCCGGGTGCCTTCGACCCTTCGATGATCCCGACCGAGATCTACCGCTTCGACTTCCGCTACGACGCCGCACTCAACTGGGCCTGGAAGAAGGCTCCGAAGAACGATCCGGTGATGACCGAGATCGGCATGTACGCCTGGGAGAAGAACGTTCCGATCATCGGTCCGCTGTCCGGGCGTCTGCTGTGGCAGCTGGCGAAGATGTCCGGCGCCAAGCGGGTGTTCGAGTTCGGTTCGGCGGTCGGGTTCTCCACCATCTGGCTGGCCCGCGCCGTCGGCCCCGAGGGCAAGGTCTACTACACCGAGTCCGATCCCGAACTCGCCGCCAAGGCCGCGTCGTTTATCGAGAAGGCGGGTGTCTCGGACCGGGTCGAGATCCTGGTCGGGGACGCGATGGAGTCCTTCCGTTCGGTCGAGGGCGACTTCGACCTCATCCTGTGCGACATCGACAAGCGGCTCTATCCGGAGGTGTTCGCCGTGGCTCTGCCCCGGCTGGTCGGCGGCGGACTGTTCGTCGCCGACAACATCTTCTGGAACGGAGACGCGCTGACCGGCTACACGCGGGACCCGATGGGCAAGGCGATCGGTGAGACGGTGGACGCGATGCTCGCCGAGGAATCCCTGTTCACCACCCTGATCCCGCTCGGGGACGGGCTCGCGGTCGGATACAAGGAATGACCGTCCGGCTCGTCGCGCTCGGCGGCAGTATCGGGCACTCCGGCCGGCCGTCGCGGACCGAGACCGCGCTGCGGCGCGCGGCGGCCGCCGCGGTCGGCGCCGGGGCGGAGGCGGAGTTCTTCGTCGGAGAGCAGTTGCGGCTGCCGCTCTACGATCCCTCGTCGTCCGTCCGGGACCCGAAGGCACGGCGGATGCTGGAGGCCGTGCGGCAGGCCGATGCGCTGCTGATCGCGTCACCCGCGTACCACGGCGCGGTCTCCGGTCTGGTCAAGAACGCGTTGGACTACTTCGAGGATCTGCGCGAGGACTCCCGTCCGTATCTGGAACAGCGGGTGGTCGGCTGCATCGGGGTGGGGGCGGGGCCGCAGGGCCCGGCCGCCGCGCTGCGCAGCCTGCGGGACATCGTGCACGCGCTGCGCGGCTGGCCGGCACCGCTCGGTGTGGTGATCGGCGCCGCGGCCACCGATCTCTCGGGCGGTCCGGAGGACCGCACGGCGGACCAGCTGAGTTCGATGGGGATCGAGGTCACCGATTTCGCCCGCACCCGGGCGGCGGCACGTCCGCTGCTCGGCTGACGGGACGGCAGAAGGAACCATGGCGCCGAGCGGGGCCATGCCAGCGACGGAAAGGGGGCTCACTCGATGGAACACCCCATCATCTACGGCGTGTGTCATGACCTCCGGGTTGCCCGGGTAACGGTCCGCGGCGCTCCCACGCAGTCGTGGGTCGTTGCGGAGATCTTCCGGACCTTGGCCGATTCCGGCATCAGGTCGGACATGGCTCAGAACACCTCCGCGCCCGGCGGCCGGAACGATCTGTCCTTCGTCGTCGACGAGCGCGACTCGGCGACGGCGATGGCCGTGCTGGAGCAGGTGCGCGACACCCTGTGTTTCGACTCGGTCCGGGTGGACATCGGGGTCGGCAGGGTCTCGCTGGTCGGCGCCAGTCTGCGGTCCAACTCGGAGATCATCGCCCGGTACTTCGAGTCGCTGCGCGATGCGGATGTCGCGGTGGAGATGGTCGCCGCCACGGACAACTTCATCGCGGTGGTGACCCGGGAACGGGACGCGGACAGGGCTTCCAGACATCTCAAGTCCACTTTCCAGCAAGGCGAACCGAGTCCACTGCTGAAGTAGGCGCCCTGTCCTTTATGTTGAAAGTACAGACATGAGAACGGGCGGCCGTGCGGGCGGGCCGGCGACGAGAGGGCTTGAATGCGAGACCAGCACAGCACCCCACGGCATGTCCCCGTCCTGATAGTCGGAGGGAGTCTGAGCGGTCTGTCGGCTGCTCTGTTCCTCGCCGCCGAGGGCGTCGAGTGCCTGCTGGTCGAGCAGCGGCCGGGTACGTCGGTGCATCCGCGGGCGCGGCTGGTGACGGCCCGCTCGATGGAACTGTTCCGCTCGGTGGGGATCGAGGACGCGGTCCGCGAGGCGGGTGATCCCGGACCCATCGGTTTCGTCGTGGTGGACACGCTGGCCGACGAGCACTACGTGCCGACCGGCAACCACCACGACGAGACGCTCGACATCAGCCCGACCGGGATGCGCCTGTGCGATCAGCAGCGGTTGGAGCCGCTGGTGCTGGGGCGCGCGCGGGAACTGGGCGCCGAGGTGCGGTTCGGGACCCGTTTCGACGGCCTCGTCCAGGACGCGGACGGGGTCACGGCGACGCTGCACGAGACCGACGGTTCGGGGAGCTGGACGGTGCGCTGCGACTATCTGCTGGCGGCCGACGGGATCCGCAGCCCGGTACGGGAGGCGCTCGGCATCGGACGCCATGGGCCGGGGGCTCTCGGACGCTCGGTGAGCGCGATCTTCGACGCCGATCTGGAACCGGTGCTCCGGGGGCGGCGGGCGATGGCCGTCATCGTCAAGAAGGCCGGCGCCTTCCTGTTCGCCCGCGGCAGCAGCGAGTCCCGGATGTGGCAGCTCGGCTTCCCGCTGTTCGAGGGCATCGACCCTTCCGAGGACGGTTTGCGGGAGAGCACCCGGGCGTTGGTCCGGGTGGCCGCGGACGACCCCGGGACCGAGGTCACGGTGCACAGCGCCATGGCGTGGGAGAGCGCGGCCCTGGTCGCCGACCGCTTCCGGTCCGGCCGGGTCTTCCTGGTGGGTGACTCCGCGCACGCGATGCCGCCCGCCGGTGGGTTCGGCGGCAACACCGGGGTCCAGGACGGTCACAACCTCGCCTGGAAGCTGGCCGCCGTGCTGGCGGGCGCCGCGGGCGAGACCCTGCTCGACACCTACGACGCCGAGCGCCGTCCGGTCGCGGACTACACGGTGCAGGAGACCCTGGCCCGGATCGGGCAGTCGTCGTCCGAGTCCCGGGCGACCGTGCAACTCGGCTACTGCTACCCGTCTTTGCTCACGGCCGCCCGTGAGTGCCGCGGCTCGGACGAGCCGGCCGGTGACGCCGCGGTGTCCGAGGACCCGCACCGCCCGTCGGGGCGCCCGGGGACCCGGGCCCCGCATGTCGTGCTGGAGCACGAGGGACGGCGGATCTCGGCGCTGGATCTGTTCGGCGGCGGTTTCGTCCTGCTGACCGCCGCTCCGGGCGGTGCCTGGGACGTGGCGGCCGAACCGCTCGACGCGCGGGAGCCCGCCGTGGCCGTGCGCCGGATCGTCGGCCCGGAACACCGGGCGGTGCCCGGTGAGGGGCCGGTGTACGTCGATGTCGAGGGAACGTTCCTCTCCTCCTACGGCATCGGCGCCGAGGGCGCCGTACTGGTCCGGCCCGACGGCTTCATCGGCTGGCGGACGTCCGAGGAGTGCTCGCGTGCGCGTCGGCGGCTGAGCGCGGCGGCACTCGGCCTCATCGGTCACGCGGCGTCCGGAACCCCGCGCTGATCCGCGGTCGGCCGCCGCGGCCCCCCGAGTCCGTCCGGATCACCGGACGGACTCGGAGGCTTGGGCGGTGCCGGGGTCAGGCGCTCTCGGGCACGGCACAGGACGAGTCGAGATCCCGTGCGGCGAGCGCGAGAACGAACGCGAGAATGCCGCGGGTGCGTACGGGGTTGATTCCCGTCAGCTGTTCGATCCGCTCCAGACGGTAGGTCAGGGTCCGCCGCGCGACGTTGAGCCGACGGGCCGTCCTGGTCCTGTCCAGGTCCATGAGATAGAGCGTACGGAGCGTCTTGAGGAGCTCCGGGGTCTCCACGATCGGATCGATCAGGGAGATCAACTGCCTGCGGTACTCGCTGTCCCTGGAGATGGCGAGCTCGCTGATGACCTGGTTGCTCTCGACCGTCTTGCCGTCGAGCCCGGCGATGTTGGCGAGCGACTCGATCCTGGCGGCCTGCTGGATGGCCACGGCGAGCTCCGAACGGGGTGCGATGACCGCGCCGGCGGGCGCGGCGAAGGTGATACCCACCCGCTTGAGCGTCTCCACGATCTGTCCGGCCTGTTCGTCCGGGCCGCTGTGCGAGCGGATCGGAGCCAGGATGCACAGATGGCGGCCGGCCTGGCAGCTCAGTCCCAGGTCTCCGGTCGTCAGTGCGGCCGAGGCACGCGCCACGGTGGCGGCGCTCGGCGCGATCTCACCGACCACCCGGCCGGCCACGGCCACGTACTCCTTCGCCGGTGTGTGGTGCGCGGTGGCCGCGAGTTCGTCGGTCGTGGCTCCGTTGAGCATGAGATCCGCGAGTACCCGGCGCGAGGTGTCGAGCCCGGCCTGCTTCTGGGCGTGGACGTAGGCGAGGCTGATCGCGGCGGTGATCTCCTTCACTCCGGTGGATGCCCACTGGGTCAGGGAAACCAGCTCACTCTGCTCCCCGGGCCGGGCCGAGACCCAGCAGTCGGCGACGGCGACCGAGCAGCCGACCTCCCAGGCGTGCAGCAGGGGTGCGATGCGCTCCCCCCGCTCGGCGAGCTGCACGGCGAGTGCGGCACACCTCGCGATTTCTTCCGCGGGCAGGTGCCCCCCCTGCCGGTAGAGCTCCAGTCCCCTGTCGAGGACCGAGCGCACGAGCTCCGCGCTGCCTGCCGAGCCGACCAGGCCCCCGCCCTCCGCATACATCTGCACCTTCAACCAGATTTCCTGGGCGATTTCTTCCGTACGCGCCGCAAGCCTGGAAAGTATGTCTCCGCGAGAAAGCTCCAAAGTACCCATCACATGCCCCCATACATGTAGCGATACACTCCGGCCGTCCAAAATTCAACCACGTCAGACCAACCACCGCCGACCCCGCAGATGAGCAGAAATCCTGCCGGGGTGGCTCGAAGGGCGCGGAGCACGAAGAGCCGAAAACAGCGCCCAATCTTGCACAGATTCGAACTGACTTCCATCCGGTTGCCTCCACCCCCCACAGCAGTGACTATGACCTGCATCACACATACCGATTGTTGTACTTCCCTTGGCTATTCCTTTACGGAGTATCGGGAACTCTGCGCCAGCGTTCGGCCGCGCCACTGCAACTCGCCACCGGCATTCCGGATCCGCTCGCCACTCCCGCAATGCCATGCAAAACCGGCCACGACGGCACCGACCGCCGTCCGAGAGCTCAGCCGCAACGCATCCGGCCTGTCCCAAGGTGCTTCCCAGGTGTGCAGGCTCCCCCACCCGGCTTCGACACTGAGCATGCGGAGCAACCCGCGGCGGAGCCGATAGTGGAACCGGTACAGCGGCCGCATCGGCACGCGACGACTGCGGCAGGCTGCCGTTGCTCATAAGAGCCAAGGGGGACCGCAGTGTTCTTGGATCACGTAACTTTCGCTGTACACGATCTTGACGAATCAATTACGCAAATAGAAGACGCGCTGGGCGTCTCCTTCGAGGTTCCCACCGCCACCATTCCTGGAATAACGGGCCGGGTTGTCGCCCTGAACGGAAGTTTCCTGGAAATCATGGCGGTTTCCGAACCCGACCAGGCCACCCTTTCCCCGTTCGGGAAGAAATTCGTCCAGTATCTGGCGGAGCGAGGTCCGGGCATCTTCTCGGCCACGCTGTGCACCGAAGATCTCGCGAACCTTCAGAAGAATTTGCCGGACACCGTCAAGAACTGTGGACCCATTTCCACCTGGGTGCCTCAGCCGGACGGCTCAAAAATTCATTTCTCCTCGCTGTTCTTCGGTCAGTACCACCTGATGCCGTGGGTCATCGAGTACCACTCCGAGCTGCCCGACGTGCCGATCGACATGCGGCTGCGCTCCGCCACGATCCAGGTGTCGGACCTGGCCTCGGCGGTGCGGCACTACCGGCTGGTGTACGGCATTCCGGAGGACCGGGTGCGGCTCGACGGCGAATCCGCCGTGCTCCTGCTCCACAACAGCTCCCTGGTGTTGGAGCAGGCCGCCCCCGAGGGGCTGTCCGCGGTGGAGATCGAGGCGCCCGGCAGATCCCTCCGGCTGACGTTCGACGACAACGGGCTGGGCTTCGCCGCGCTGTGATTCCCGGCCCCGCGCCCGACGCCCGGCACCGAGAAAGGAACACGCACGTATGAAGAATCGATTCCTGGAAGGACGCATCGGGCCGGTCTCCGAGGAGATAACCGCGCTCGATCTTCCGGTCACCGGCCGGATTCCCACCGAACTCAACGGCCGCTATCTCCGCAACGGCCCCAATCCGGTGGGTATTGAGGACCCTCAGGCCTATCACTGGTTCACCGGCGACGGCATGGTCCACGGTGTGCGGCTGCGGAACGGCAGTGCCGAGTGGTACCGCAATCGCTGGGTCCGCTCCCGGAGCGTGGCCGAACGGCTCGGCGAGCCGTGGCCGGCCGGTCCCGTCTTCGCCGACCGGGACGCGGCGGCCAACACCCATGTCATCGGACACGCGGGCCGCACCCTCGCCCTCGTCGAGGCCGGCATCCGCCCGTACGAGATGAGCTACGAGCTGGACACGCTCGGCCCGTTCGACTTCGGCGGGGGCCTGCCGGGCGGATACACGGCACACACCAAGCGCGACGCGGTGACCGGTGAACTGCACGCGGTGGCGTACTACGCGGGCTGGGACCACGTCCAGTACATCGTCATCGACGCCGGGGGCACCGTCACCCGCACCGTGAACGTGCCGGTCGAGGACGGGCCGATGATGCACGACTTCGCCCTCACCCAGAAGTACGCGGTGATCTACGACCTGCCGATCACCTACAACGCCCCTCTCGCCAGGACCGGGGCCCGGCTGCCGTACGCCTGGAACAACGACCACCAGGCCCGCATCGGTCTGCTGCCCCGGCACGGCGGCTCCGACGAGGTCCGCTGGTTCGACCTCGAACCGTGCTGGGTCTTCCACACCCTCAACGCGTACGACGAGGACGACACGGTCGTGGTGGACCTCACCAGGTTCCCGCGCATGCTGCAGAAGGGCGGACTCGACGGCAACTCCGCTCCCGTTCTGGACCGTTGGACGATCAACCTGCAATCCGGCAAGGTGCTCCAGGAGACACTCGACGACGAGAACCAGGAGTTCCCCCGGGTCGACGAACGCGTCGTGTCGCTCAAGCACCGGTACGGCTACACCGTGGCGTCCGACGCGGTGTTCGACACCGGATCGGGCGAGGTGATGCTCAAGCGCGACTACGCGAAGGGGACGACGGAGCGACGGCTGTTCCCCGTCGACTCCGCGGTCGCCGAGGCGGTCTTCGCTCCTGCCGTGCCCGACGCCCCGGAGGACCACGGCTACGTCATGGCCTATGTCTTCGACCCGGAACGCGACGCCACGGATCTCCTCATCCTGTCCGCGCAGGATTTCACCGGCGAACCCGTGGCCCGGGTGCATCTCCCCGTACGCGTTCCGCCCGGCTTCCACGGCAGTTGGGTTCCCGACCTCGACTGAACACGCAGCCGTCCCGGACCGGCCGGCCCTCCGCCCGCCCGTCGTTCCTGCCGAAGGCAGCGGCGGGCGGGCGCCGTGGCTCTGTCAACCCCTTCTCCCGGGGCGCCGCCTGCCCACAGGTGAAGAACCCTCACCGGAATTGCGCACCTGGGAAGTCCCGGAATCGACTGAACCAGGCGGTTGTTGCACCTCATTGATTCGAGATGCAATCATCCTGAAGTCTGTCTTCGTACGCGTCGACTTTACGTCTCTCTATCAGTTCTCGGAGGTACGGAGAGTGTTCCATCCGCGATATTCCTCACCTCCTCGTACCGAAAAAACGACGGCACACGACGACCCGCGTTCCGAAGAGGACGGGGCGGCGAAGACACTGTCCGAGCGCGCGGCCCCGCTGGCCCGGCTGACGGACGCCTTCGCCCTGACACGCACCCGGGCCGGACAGATCGTGCAGGTCAGCGGGGCAGTGGCGAGCGGCAAGACGGAGTTGTTGCGGGTCTTCACCACAGCCGCCCGGGAAGAAGGCGCCCTCGTCCTGTCCGCGTCGGGCCGGGCGGTCGAGGGGGCGCAGCCCCAGGGGGTACTGACGCAGCTACTGGATTCACTGCCCGGGGAATTCACTGCCGATTCCGGGGGCGAATCAACGGCACAGGGCCGGTCGGCCGCTTCCCGGATCTTCAGCGAAACCGTTCTGGAGATCTCACGTCATACCCCGGTAATCATTGCCGTCGATGACGTGCAGCACGCGGACACGGCATCGCTCGACATTGTCATGTCCCTGCTTCACGGCTGGGAGGGCGCCCGGATCCTCACGGTGCTGGCCTGCCGTACGGGTGAGCCGGCCGAGAACCTCGCCCTCTACCGCACCCTGCCCTCGCACCGGGAGGTGACCCAGGTCCGGCTGTCGATGCTGTCGGCGTACGGTACGCGCGATCTGCTCACCCGCGCGCTCGGACCGGTGGCCGGCGCGCGGCTCGCACCCGCCTGGCACGCAATGACCGGAGGAAACCCCGTACTCCTCGGCGCACTTGCGCAGTACGGCACACCGTCCGGCGGCGAAACGGCGGGAGTACGGGAGGACGCCCCCGGCCACGAGGCGTTCGGTCACGCCGTGATGCGCTGCCTGTGGCGGGCGGGGACGGCCGTCCTGCATACCGCTCAGGCGCTGGCCACTCTCGGCGAGGTCGCCACCCCCGTCCTGCTCGCCAGGCTGCTCGGCACCTCCCCGCAGAGCGTCCGGCGCGCTCTCGCCGAGCTGACGAGCATGGGGTTCACCGACGGAGGGCAGCTCAGGTCGCCCGGGATCGGGGAGAGCATCCGCACCGGTGTCCCGTCGACAGCCCGGTGCCACTTCCAGTTGCGCGCCGCTCGGCTCCTCTACCACGACGGCGCCGACGTGGAGACCATCGCCCCGCTGATCGAGTCCGCGGGAGGCAGCAGCGAGGACTGGGCCGTGCGCGCGCTCCTGGAAACGGCGCAGCGCCACACAGAGGGCCCGCGCTCCGAACTGAGGATTCGCTATCTGCGGCTGGCTCATCGCACCGGCGCCGACGGACCGCAGGCCGAGCGGGTGACCGTGGCACTGGCCGAGGCGCTGTGGCAGACCGACCCGGCTCTCGCCTTCCGGTACGCGGCCCAGCTGTCCGCACCGGACCGGCGCGGCAGCCTGCCGGGCGGCGCCGAACCGTTGCTGGCCAAGTGTCTGCTGTGGGGCGGCGAGGTCGACGAGGCCGCCGCGCTGCTCTCGTCGGCGCCGCCCGACACGGCGCCGGACGCCTTCAATCAGGTGCGGGTGTGGTTCTCGTACCTCTATCCCGGCTTCGACACGTCGGCCGCCGTCGGCCCGTACCGGCCGCGGGGCAGGGCCGACAGGGAGCCGGCCGGCCGCGGGGCGCACGCCATGGCCGCGCCGTTCCCCCCGGGTACCGCTCACTGCCACCCGGGCGGGGCCGCCGAAAGGCTGCGCGGGGTACGGCTGACGGAGGGGTCGCTTCCTCATGTGGCGATCGCGCTGGCCGAGTTGCTCGCGGCGGGGCACACCCGTGAGGCCGCATGGTCGGCCGACCGGCTCCTGGAACAGGCGGCGGAGAACCGGGCTCCGTTGTGGACGGCGATCCTCACCGCCTGCCGGGCGGAGATCGCGCTGCGCCTGGACGATCCGGCCGAGGCGGAACGCCTGGCACGCCTGGCACTCGACGAGATCTCCGAGGCCGGCTGGGGAGTCGCCCTCGCCGGTCCGCTGTCCACTCTGATCACCGCTCTCGTCGAGCAGGGGCGGGCCGAGGAGGCCGCACCGCTGGCCGACCGGGTGCTGCCGCCCCACACCTTCCGGGGCAGCGCGGGGCCGGGGTTCCTCGCGGCGCGCGGCCGCTACAACCTCGCGGTGGGCGAGCCCCGGCGCGCGCTGCTGGATTTCGAACGCTGCGGCGAGCTCCTGCGGACCTGGTCCGTCGATCTTCCTCTGCTGTCGGACTGGCGGGTCGGTGTGGGAGAGGCACAGCTGCGCCTGGACCGGCCGCACGACGCCCGCCGCATTCTGAAGGCCCAGCTCCGGGAGTCCGACGGCCGCTGCCCGCGGATCGAGGGCCAGATCCGGCATCTGCTGGCCGAGGCGGCGGCGGTCGCCGGCCGGGTACCCCCTCAACGGACGGCGGGCGAACAGGAATCCGCGTCGCGTCTCAGCAAGGCCGAGCTGCGCGTGGTGGCCCTCGCGTCGTCCGGCCGGAGCAACCGCGAGATCGCCGGTGACCTGTTCATCACCGTCAGCACCGTCGAGCAGCATCTCACCCGGGTCTACCGCAAGCTCGGCATCTCCGGCCGCGCCGAACTCGTCGAGTACGCCCGCGCCTGGAACAGCGAGGTCCCCCTCCTAGGGGGCGCCCCGCAGGATTAGGGGTTGGTGAGCCCAGAACGGCCCACTTAACGTGGAGACCGTTTGCACAAATCGATCGTTGCCCAGCGACGGAACGGGAGTGTGCTGATGGAGGACTTGGCTGCCGCAGCCGAGATACGGCTCGGAACGTTCGGCGGGGGCGGGGTTCCTGGAGCCCCCGGTGCCCCGGCGCCACCGACCGGGATCAGATACGAGGTACTGGGCCCCCTGCGGGTGAGAGGCCCCAGGAGCAGTGGGTTCATCAGCGCTCCGAAGATGGAGGCGGTGCTCGCCCTCCTCCTGGTACGAGCGGGGCAGGTCGTGTCCATGGACGCGCTGGTGGCGGAGATCTGGGGAGACCGGGCGCCCCGCAGAGTCATCGCGTCCCTGCAGGTGTACGTGTCGAACCTGCGGAAGCTGCTGGCCGCCCCGGGACGGGAGGAGAGTCCGATCGTGACGCGGGCGCCCGGCTACCTGTTGAATCTCTCGGACGACGAGCTGGACCTGCACGACTTCCAGCGCTTTCTCCAGCTCGGCAAGGAGCACGCGCGCGCCAAGCGTCACGAGCAGGCCGTCGGGTCGTTCCGGCACGCCCTGGCCCTGTGCCGGGGCTCCGCGTTCAGCGGGATCGAGGACATCCAGGCGATCAAGTCCTTCGCCACCTGGTGCGACGAACTGCGCCTGGAGTGCTCGGAATTGCTGTTCGAATCGAAGCTGGCGCTCGGGGAGCACCGCGATCTGATCGGTGATCTGCACACGCTGGTCACCGACTATCCGCTGCGGGAGGCGTTCCACCGTCAGCTGATGCTCGCCCTGTACCGTTCGGACCGTCAGGCCGACGCCCTGGCCGCCTATCGGTCTCTGCGCGACAACCTCTACCACGAGCTCGGCCTCGCGCCCTGCCGGGGCCTCCGCGATCTCCAGCAGGCGATCCTGGTCTCCGACAGCAGGCTCGAATATCTGGAAGCAGTGTGAACCACGAGGGGAATCGATGACCGACAGCGACCTGTGGATCAGGCGCTTCCAGCCCGGCCCGCCGTCCGGCCCCCGGCTGGTGTGTTTCCCGTACGCGGGTGGGGCGGCCAGCTACTTCCATCCCCTGGCCACCTCGTTGCAGCAGAACGCCGGGGTGCTGGCCGTCCAGTACCCGGGCCGGCAGGAGCGCAGGTCCGAGGAGACGCTGCGCGATCTGCACACGCTCGCCGACCGGGTGGCCGCCGCGCTGTCGCCGTACCGCGACAGGCCTCTGGTCTTCTTCGGCCACAGCATGGGCGCGGTCGTCGCCCATGAGGTCGCTCTGCGTCTCACCGACGACGGCGAGGGCCCCGTGGAACTGTTCGCGTCCGGGCGACGCGCGCCGTCGCGCCACCACGACGACAAGGTGCGGCTGCTCGACGACGACGGGCTGGTCCGGGAGCTGAAGAGTCTGGCCGGTACCGCCCCCGCACTCCTCGACGACGAGGAGATCCTGCAGATGGTGCTCCCGTCGATCCGTGGGGACTACTGGGCCGTGGAGACCTACCGTCACCGCCCCGGAACGATGCTCTCGTGCCCCGTCACCGTGCTCACCGGTGACCGCGACACGCGTGTGTCCCTCGATGACGCACGAGCCTGGCGGGAGCACACCACGGGCCGGTTCGCCCTGGAGACGTTCAGCGGCGGGCACTTCTTCATCAATGACCACACGGAGGCCATCGCCGGGCTGCTGCGCCGTCGGCTGTCCGAACTCGCCCCGCGTCCGTCCGCCGCGCACGCCGTCCGGCCGGATCGCTGACCTCTCGCGTACCGCCTTTCTTCCGGACAGCCCTTACGGAGGCCGGCCGACTGCCCGCCCGCGGATCCCGCGGGCGGGCAGTTCCGTGTCACCGTGCTACCCGTCCGTCCGCGGCTCCGCCCCGGGCACCGGCTCCCCGACGAGTTCGATCCGCAGATATCCGGCCAGCCGCTCCAGCGTGGGGTGGTCGTACACCGCCATCGGCGTCAGCGTGAGTCCGGTGACCGTGCACAGCCGGTTGCGCAGCTCCAGTGCGGTGAACGAGGAGAACCCGAGCTCAAGGAAGTCCGCCGTGGTGTCCACCAGCTCGGCCGACGGGTAGCCGAGCACGGTGGCGGCGTGCTTCCGGATCAGCTCCAGCAGGAGCGCCTCCTGAGCGCTCGGGGACAGCTCCGCCAACTGGTCCGGCAGGGCGCTCGGTCCCGGTTCGGGACGCTCGGACCGGGCCGTCAGGAACGGCTCCGCCTCCGGTACGCCGGCGATCAGCGACTCCGGTCCCCGGCCGGAGAACTCGGGCACGAACCGCTCCCAGTCGATGTCCGCCACCACCGACGTGGCCTCGCCGCTCGCCAGCGCCCGGCCGAGGGCGCGGACCGCCATCCTGGGGCGCATCGCGTGGTGCCCGGACGCCCCGGCGGATCCCCCGTCGCCGGACCAGCGGCCCCAGATCACCGAGGTGCCCGGCAGGCCGAGCCCCCGGCGGTGGTGGACCAGCGCGTCCAGGAAGGCGTGCACCCCGGCATCCTCGCCGGGTCCCGGAGTGCCGAAGAGACCCGAAGCCGAGGAGAACACCACGAACGATTCGAGGTCCGCGCCCCGGGTCAGCTCGTCCAGGTGTACCGCGGCCGCCACTTGGGCGTCCGCTCCTGCGCGGACGCCCGTACGGTGCGCGTCCCACGTCCCGCCGTGCATCGCGCCGGCGTGCACGACGGCGGTCAGCGGGGACTCCACGGGGATCGCCGCGAGGACCGCGGCCAGCCCCTCACGGTCGGCCGGGTCGCAATGGGCCGTGTCGACAACGGCGCCGAGGGCGGACAGTTCGGCGGCGAGCCGGGGCAGTCCGTCGGAGCGTTCGGCAGTGATCAGAATCCGCGCGGCCCCGTTGCGTACGAGCCATCGGGCCGCTTCCGTACCCGGAACGGTGTCGCCGCCTGTGACGAGTACGGTGCCGGAGACGACGCGCCCGTCAGCCGCTCGGATGCCCGCGCCGGAGACCCTGGTCAGGTGGCGTACGAAGGTACCGGAGGCCCGGACCGCCACCTGATTCTCCCCATGGGGGTCGGTGAGCACCGCGGAGAACGCCGCGCCTGCCCGTACGTCCAGGATCTCGGGCAGATCGACGACGCCGCAGGGCCGGCCGCCGTCCGCCACCGACGCCCTGGCCGTACCCCAGAGCCTGGCCTGTCCGGGGCGGGTCAGCGGGTCGGCCGATCCCACGGACACCGCGCCCCGGGTCACGTACCAGAGTGGGGCGTCGATCCCGGCGCCGACGAGCGCTTCGTGCAGCACCTGGTGCAAGGCGGTCCCGGGCTCGGCGGTGTGTGCGGTGGTGCCTGCGCCGAGGGCGGCGAACGACAGGACACCGCTGAGCGGCAGATCGTCGCTGAGCACACCGCTGATCCGCTTGGCGAGGACGGCCGCAGAGCCGGGATCGGCCGGATCCACGGGCAGTTGCACGACTCGGGCGCCGCGCTCCCTCAGTACCTGAAGTGCCCATGTCGTGGGCTCGGAGGCGGCTGTGGTCTCGGGGGCGGCCGTGTGTTCGGAGCCGGCCGCGGTCGCGGAGACGGCCCTGGTCTCGGCGTCCGGCGGGGTGAGTATGAGCCAGGTGCCGGACGGTTCCGTCCCGTCTTGGTGCTTCAGCGGCCGCCAGCGCAGCCCGTAGCGCCACTGGCTCTGCTTGCGCCAGGCCGCCAGCGCGGGCAGCACGGCCCGCAGCGAGGCGCTCTGCTCGTCGCCCAGCTCCAGTGATTCGGCCAGATCCGCGAGGTCGCCCCGCTCGACGTCTTCCCAGAACACGTCCTCCGCGTCGTTGCGTGTCGCGTCGGCCTGGACGGGGGCCGGGTTGTCGAGCCAGTAGTTCTCCCGCTGGAACGGGTAGGTCGGCAGGTCGATCACCCCGCCCCGGGCGGGGATGAAGCCACTCCAGTCGACCTCCGCACCATGCACGTGGACATGAGCGAGCGCCTTGAGCAGGGTCACCAGCTGCG
>NZ_JBHVPX010000018.1:0-107350 GCF_042887155.1 Streptomyces sp. NPDC057963 | reverse complement strand
GCCATCCCCGCAACTACCTGGCCTTCCTCGGACTCGCCGCCGCACTCTGCTGCTACAAACGACTCCTCCGACTCACCACATAGGACACGGCCTTAGCGCGGCCAGATCGGCGGGTTGGTACAGAAGTGGCCGCCGAGGTGGGCATGGTCGGGGTTGTCCGGGTCCAGTTCGCCCTGTTCGGCGACGAGCCCGGCCGCGTAACGCTCCGAGTCGTCCCTGGGCTCGTATCCGAGCGAACGTGCCGTCGTCAGGTCCCACCACAGCCGGGTGTTGTCGGAGGAGCCGTGGACGACGGTGTGCCGCACGTCCTCGGCGGTGAGCGCCGCGTGGAAGAGCCGGGCGCCGTCCTCGGGGCTCATCCAGACCGAGAGCATCCGTACGGATGTCGGCTCCGGGAAGCAGGAGCCGATGCGCACGGAGACGGTCTCCATGCCGTGCCGGTCCCAGTACAGCTGGGCGAGGTCCTCGCCGAAGGACTTGGACAGGCCGTAGAAGGTGTCGGGGCGGCGCGGGGCGCCGATGGGGATCAGCGGATCGCCGGGGAGGGGGCGGGGGGTGTAGCCGACGACGTGGTTGGAGGAGGCGAACACGACACGCCGCACGCCCTCTTGGCGCGCGGCCTCGTAGAGGTTGTACGTCCCCTCGATGTTCGCCTTCAGGATTTTGTCGAAGGAGGATTCCAGGGAGATGCCCGCGAGGTGGATGATCGCGTCGACCCCCCGCACGGCCTCGCGCAGCGCCTCCTTGTCACCGAGGTCGGCCGTGATCGCGTCCGGCTCGCCCGCCACGGGGGCGATGTCGAAGAGGCGGAGCTCGTAGCCGTACGCGGGCAGGAGTCCGCGCATCAGGGTGCCGAGGCCGCCGGCGGCGCCGGTCAGCAGGACGGTGCGGGGAGCGGGCATACGCGGATCTCCTCGGTACATAGGTGCCGGCGCGCGAGCTGCGCGCCGGGCACAGGCCCTGCGGCACACGGGGCGCGTGCACACGGGGCGTCAACTCCATGGACGACATTCATATGCATGGACAAGCTAAGAAGTTCGGCCGTATCGCGTCAAGTGTCGGGGTCCCCTCTTGCGGAGCTGTCGATTCCTGTCTCCGGCATCTGCGCGGCGTCGGAAGCTCCGCCGCCGGGCCCGGAAGGGTTGCGGGTCACCGCCTTGACCTGCGCCCGGAGGCTGCCTTAGCGTGAGGGCGTTCATGAATATGGACGCCGATCATAATTGTGCACGCCTGAATCTGCTCAGGGAGCGCTCGTGACCTCAGCCCCTCTTGCCGCCCGACTCGGCCGTGTCGCCGGGCCGCTCTTCTTCCCCGTCACCGCGTACGGACCGGACGGCGCCGTCGACCTCGACGCCTTCCGCACGCATGTGCGAACCGGCGTCGACGCAGGTGCGGCGGCCGTCTTCGCCTGCTGTGGCACCGGCGAGTTCCACGCGCTGACACCGGAGGAATTCCGCCTCGTCGTCGCCGCGGCCGTCGAGGAGACCGCCGGAGAGGTGCCCGTGGTCGCGGGCGCCGGATACGGCACGGCGCTCGCGATCCAGTACGCGAGGCTCGCGGAGGAGGCGGGCGCGGACGGGCTCCTGGCCATGCCCCCGTATCTCGTCGTCGCCGACCAGGCGGGACTGCTGGGCCACTACACGGCGCTCGCCGCGGCCACCGGCCTGGAGACGATCGTCTACCAGCGGGACAACGCCGTCTTCACCCCGGAGACCGTCGTCGCGCTGGCCGGGACGCCCGGTGTCATCGGCCTCAAGGACGGCTACGGCGACCTCGATCTGATGCAGCGCATCGTCAGCGCCGTCCGCACCGAACGGCCTGGCCGGGACTTCCTGTACTTCAACGGGCTGCCCACCGCCGAACTCACCGGCCTCGCCTACCGGGGCATCGGTGTCAGGCTCTACTCCTCCGCCGTCTTCGCCTTCGCGCCCGACATCGCGCTCGCCTTCTACCGGGCGCTGGACTCCGGCGACGACGAACTGGTGGCCGGGCTCCTCGACCACTTCTACCGGCCGCTCGTCGAGCTGCGCGACCAGGGCCGCGGTTACGCGGTCTCGCTCGTCAAGGCGGCGGTCCGGCTGGGCGGTCTGGACGTGGGAGAGGTGCGGACCCCCCTCAGCGAGCCTCCCGCCGCCCACATCGAGGAGCTCACCGGGATCATCGCGCGCGGCCGCGCCCTGCTGGAGAAGTACGGGCAGGAGCGGCACTGATGAAGACCTCCGCCTTCCTCTACCCGTGGGACGTCGTCGGCGACCCGGACGCGGCCGACCGCGTCGCGGACCTGGGCGTCCAGCAGGTGACGCTCGCCGCCGCCTACCACTCCACCCGGGCGTTGACCCCGCGCCACCCCGGCCGCCGCATCGTCACCGCCGAGCATGCCGCGGTGCTCTACCCGCCGGACGCCGCACGATGGGCGGGGCGCGAGTTGCGTCCGTACGAACAGTCCTGGGTGGCCTCGGACGATCCGTACGCCGAGGCCGCACAGGCCCTCGCCGATGCCGGTCTAGAGGTGCACACCTGGGTGGTCCTCGCGCACAACTCCCGGATGGGCGCCGAGCATCCGGGCACCTCGGTGGTCAACGCCTACGGCGACCGCTACCCGTGGGCGCCCTGCATCGCCCAGCCCGCGGTGGGCGAGTACCTGGTCGCTCTGGCGGCGGAGGCGGCGGTGCGGGACGGGGCGCGCGGCGCGGAGCTGGAGTCCTGCGGCTGGTACGGCTTCGCGCATCTGCACGCCCACGACAAGATCGCGGGCGTCGGCCTCGGGGACGCGGCGCAGTATCTGATGTCGCTCTGCTTCTGCCCGGCCTGTCGGACCGGGTACGCCGAACACGACCTGGACGGCGACGAACTGGCGGCAGCCGTACGCCGCGCGCTGGAGCCGGCCTGGTCCGGTTCCGGCTCCCCGGAGGCCGGGCGGGCGGGCATCGAGAAGCTGCTCGGCGCCGATCTCGCCGCCGCCACCCTCCAGTGGCGCGGCCGGGTCGCCCGTACGCTCCAGGAGGCTGCGGTCGCCGCCGTGCGCGCGGCGGCGGAGCCGGGCTTCCAGGTGTTGCTGCACGCCGACCCCGCCCCGTACCGCTGTGGCGCCAACGTCGGTGTCGACCCGGAGCACATCCTGTCCGTGGCGGACGGTGTGGTGCTGCCCTGCACCGGTGGCGACGCGGCGCGCGAGGCCGTACTCGGCCCGTTCGCCGGGCGCGAGGGCGTGCTCGCGGCCAACTTCACCGTGGTCACGGGGATGGGCGGCAGTCCCGCCGCGCTGGAGCGGGACGCCGCGCACGCGGCATCGCTCGGCGCGAACCAACTGCGCCTGTACCACGCCGGTCTGGCCTCCGACCCGGACCTCGGGGCCGTCGCCGGAGCGCTGTCGCGCCTCGGCCGGTGAAGGGGCCCGGCCGGTGAGGGGACCCGCCGGTGAAAGGGACCGGGTCGGGCCGGTGGGGGTGTCCGTCAGCCGTCCCTGGGCTCTCGGCTCCGTTCGGGCAGCGGCGATCCCACCCGCCGGCCCGTGACCAGCAGGACCGCGGTCAGCAGCGCCGCCGCGCCGGTCGCCGGCAGCAGCACCCGGATGTCCACCAGCGCGACCAGCCCCGCGCCGAGCGCCAGCGCCACCGCGTTCGGCGCCATCAGCAGCGTGTTGGCGGTCGCGGTGGTACGGCCCAGCACGGCGTTTGGGGTCTCCCGCTGCACCGCCGTCATCGCGGCGATCAGCACGCACGGCAGCCCGATCCCGATGGCCGCGCTCGCCGCCAGCGCCACCGCGTCGTACGGCAGCGCCCGCGCCCCCACCGCCACCGCGAACAGTGAGATCCCGGCCGCCGTGAACACCCGCTCGGGCAGCCGCCGCAGCAGCGGCCCGGCCAGCAGCCCGACGGCGACGGATCCGGCGCCCTGCACGGCGTACAGCACCCCCGCGTACGTGGGGGAGTGCCCGAGACCGTCATCGACGACGGCGTAGACCGCGGCTCCGTTCAGTCCCGCGCACAGCATCGTCACCGAGCCCGCGAGCACGAGCGGCCGCAGCACCGGCGATCTCCACAACTGCCTCATGCCCGCGGCGAGTTCTCCCCGCCTGTCGGCCGGAGCGGCCGCGGCCGGTACCGGTACCGGTACCGGAGCCGGCAGCAGTGCGTAGACCCCGGCCGCCAGCGCGAACGACACCGCGTCCAGCAGTGCCACCGCGCCGCCCCCGAACCGGGCGTACAGCGCCGCTCCGGCCAGCGGCGCCAGCAGCTTCATGCCCTCGTTCGCCATCATCCGCAGCCCGTTGAAATCGCCCAGCAGCCGCGCGTCGACGGCCCCGGCGACCAGCGCCGACTCGGCCGCGTCCATCAGGACGAAACTCGTTCCGTACAGGACGAGCACGGCGAAGAGGATCCAGATCCGCCCCGCCGAATCGACCACGACCAGCGAGGTCAGCAGCGCCGCCATGACGAGGTTCGACCGGACGAGGAGCGGCTTCCTGGGCATCCGGTCGGCGATCGTCCCGAGCGCGGGCCCGACCAGCACCGGCAGCCACATGGCGAAGACGGCGAGCGCCGCCAGACTGTCCGAGCCGGTGAGCGACTTGACCCAGACCCCGGCCGCGAGCCACATCGCGGACGTCCCGAAACCGGAGACGACGACCGCCGCCAGAAACAGCCCCGCCGTACGGTCCCGCAGCACCCGCACCGTCGCCGACCGTGCCATCGCACCCACCACAGCCCTCCTGACCCGTACCTGTGTCACCTGCTCAGGCTGGTCACTGAGGGCACCCGGCGGCATCGGGCGGATGCCCTACTCCGCACCCGGCCGTGCCGGCCGGCCCCGCGCCGGGTGTAGGGCACATGCCGGATGTCCGCGGAGTTCTTCCGCCAGAGGCGTGGACGAAAGGGGCAGGTCCCTTCTGGCTTCATCGCGTCGTACTTCGTACTTCGCGCTTCGCACGCCAAGCGCTTCGCACGCCGCACAGCCGTACTTCGCAGGTCGTGGAGGGGACGCGGTACGCGAGACGGGAGAACCCGTCACCCATGGCCTGCGCGGCGGCCACCCCGGTTCCGGCCCGGGGCGCCCGCGCCGGCCGGCGCCGTGCGACGCGAGGGCGTCGCTCCTTCTCACCCCTTGAGCGCCGCCTTCATCATCTTCTGGGCGATCGGCGCCGCCAGGCCGTTGCCGCTGACTTCCGCGCGGGCCGCGCCCGAGTCCTCGACGACCACCGCCACCGCGACCTCCTTGCCGCTGGACTTGTCCTTCGCGTACGAGGTGAACCAGGCGTACGGGGACTTGCTGTTGCCCACGCCGTTCTGCGCGGTGCCCGTCTTGCCGCCCACTTCGGCGCCGGGGATCCGGGCGTTGGTGCCGGTGCCCTCTTCGACGACGGTCACCATCGCGCTGCGCAACTGCTCGGCGGTGGACTGCGAGACGACCCGCTTCGTATCCCCGTCCGCGAAGTCCTGCAGCGTGTTGCCCTTGGAGTCCGTCACCTCGGACACCATGTGCGGTGCGGCCAGTTCGCCGCCGTTGGCGAGGGTCGCCGAGACCATGGCGATCTGCAGCGGTGTCGCGGTGACCTCGAACTGGCCGATGCCCGACATCGCCGTGTGCGGCTTGTCCATGCCGGACGGATAGACGCTCTCGGAGGCCCGCACCGGCATGTCGAGCTTCTCGGTGTTGAAGCCGAACTTCTCCGCCATCGCCCTGACCTTGTCCTGGCCGAGGTCGACGGCGACCTTCCCGAAGACGTTGTTGCAGGAGTACTGGAGCGCGGTGCGCAGCGTGGCGTTCTCGCAGGGGGCCGACGCGTTCTCGTTCTCCAGGTTCCTGCTGGTGCCGGGCAGGGGGTACGGATTGGGGCTGTCCGTGCGCTCGTCGACGGAGCTGTACAGCCCGTCCTCCAGCGCCGCGGCCGCCACCACCAGCTTGAACGTCGAACCGGGTGCCAGCGGCTGCCGCAGCGCGCGGTTGACCAGTGGCTTCTCCTCGTCGTCGAGCAGCTTCTTCCAGGCGTCGCCGTCCGCCGTCCCGCTGATCTTCGACGGGTCGTACGAGGGGGTGGAGACCACGCCCAGGATCTGCCCGGTCTTCGGGTCGATCGCGACCGCCGCACCCTTGTCGTTGCCGAGCGCCTCGTACGCCGCCTTCTGCACGCCGGGGTCGATCGTCGTCAGGACGTTGCCGGGGGCCGCCTGCTTGCCCGTCACCGCGTTCATCGGGTTCTTCAGCCGGTCGTCGGTGCCGTCGAGCACATGGCTGTAGATCCCTTCGAGCTGCGTGGCACCGTACGCCTGCGAGCTGTAGCCGGTGACGGCCGCGTAGAGCTCGCCCTGCGTATAGGTGCGCTTGTAGGCGAGGTCGCCGCCCTCCGTCCTCTTCGATCCGGTGACCGGATTCCCGGCCACGATGATGTCCCCGAGCGGCTGCGCGTACTGCGCGATGGTGTTCCGCCGGTTGTGGTCGTCGTCTGCGAGCGCCCGTGCCTGGTATGCCTGCACCCAGGTCGCCCGCCCCAGCAGGGCGAGGACCAGCAGCAGGCAGAAGACCGAGGTGTGCCTGATTGTCTTGTTCATCCCGCCGGGAGGACGAGCGGGGCGCGGCGCGGAGTTCCCGGGCCTGCCGCTTCTCATCGATTCCTCATGAGCGGCCGGAGCCGCCTCGGGGGATGCCCCGGGTCAACCCGGCAGGGTGAAGAGCAGCTCGTCGGTGTCCTCGCCCCGGGCGTGCGAGAACCCGTGGTCCTTGCCGGTGACGGCGAACCCGCACTTCTCCAGCACCCGGCGCGATCCGGCGTTGTCGGCCGCGGCCCGCGCGTGCAGCGGGCGTTCCGGTACGGCGTCGAGCAGCGCGCGCAGCGCGGCCGTCGCGAGCCCGCGGCCCCAGTGCGCCCGGTCGATCCAGTAGGTGACCTCGCGGTCGTCCGGCGGCCCGTACGCCGCGGTGCTGCCGACCACCACGCCGTCCGCGACCACCGTCCGCGTCACCACGGAACGGTCGGCCAGGATGCGTCGCCAGTGGGCGTCGAACGCATGCCGGTCGGTGGGGTCCTCGCTGGTGAAGGCGGCCGTCCTGACCGACTCCGGGTCGGACATGAACGTGAAGAACAGGGGCAGGTCGCTGTCGCGCACCTCTCGCAGGGAGACCCGCATGATCAGAGCCTCCGGGTGGCCAGCGTGAGGCGGTCGCGCGCGTCGAACAGCGCGTCCTTCACCATCTGCTCGTGCGCGGGCGTGAGCCGGGCGACCGGCACCGAGCAGCTGATGGCGTCGCGCGCGGGGGTGCGGTACGGGACGGCGATGCCGAAGCAGCGCAGCCCGAGGGTGTTCTCCTCGCGGTCCACCGCGTACCCCTGCTCGCGGATGAGGTGCAGCTCCTCGATGAGCTTCTCGCGGTCGGTGATGGTGTGCTCGGTCAGCGCGGGCAGCGTCTGAGGGAGCATCTTGCGGACCTGCTCGTCGCTGTGGGTGGCCAGCAGCGCCTTGCCGAGCGAGGTGGAGTGGGCGGGCAGCCGGCGGCCTACGCGGGTGAAGGGGCGCAGATAGTGCTGGGACTGCCGGGTGGCCAGGTACACCACGTTCGTCCCGTCGAGGCGGGCCAGGTGGATGGTCTCCGTCGTGTCGTCGGAGAGCCGGTCCAGGGTCGGACGGGCGGCCGCGACGACCTCGTCGCCGTCGATGTACGAGGTGCCGACCAGCAGGGCCCGTACGCCGATCCCGTACCGCGTGCCCGTCGCGTCGGTCTCCACCCAGCCCAGCTCCACCAGCGTGCGCAGCAGCATGTAGAGGCTGGACTTGGGATAGCCGACGGCCTCCTGCACCGCCGCGAGCGAGTGCATGCCGGGCCGCCCGGCGAAGTATTCGAGCAGTTCCACCGTCCGCACAGCGGACTTGACCTGCGCCCCACCAGACTCGGCAGCCGACATCGTCCTACGTCCCTTCCAACCCACCTGCGAAATCCTGCGGCCCCTTGGAATCGGCGACTCCTTGCCAACACCGAACGCCCGGAAATAGAGTCGCCGCATATTCACGATCAGGAACTCTGTTCAGAATACCGAACAACTTCTGATGTGTGGCAGCGGAGCGGAAGGAATCACGGTGGCAGCAGCACCAGTCTGGAGCGTCGACCCCCGTACCGGGAACCCGCGTGAGCAGGTTGCGGTGGAGGCTACAGCCGGGGAGGTCGACCGTGCGGTCCGGGCCGCCCACGCGGTGCGCGCATCGCTCACCGACCGCACCGTGCGCGCCGCGTTCCTGCGTACGGCCGCCGAGCTGCTCACCGAGGCCGGGGAGCACATCATCGAGGCCGCCGACGCGGAGACCGCACTCGGCCCGGCCCGGCTCACCGGTGAACTCGCGCGCACAGCGGCCCAGTTGAGGGCCTTCGCGGAGGTCGTCGACGAGGGCGCCTTCCTCGACATCCACATCGACCACGAGGACGCCACCAGGACCCCGCCCTGGCCCGACCTGCGCCGCTACAAGATCCCGCTCGGCGTCGTCGCCGTCTACGCGGCCAGCAACTTCCCGCTCGCCTTCTCCGTCCCCGGCGGCGACACCGCCAGCGCACTGGCCGCCGGCTGCCCGGTCGTCGTCAAGGCGCACCCCGACCACCCCGCCACCTCCGAACTGTGCGCCTCCGTACTGCGCCGGGCGGCGGCCCGGGTGGGCCTGCCGGAAGACGTGCTGATCCTGGTGCACGGCTTCGACGCGGGCATCGAGCTGATCAAGCACCCGCTCGTCGCCGCCGCCGGCTTCACCGGCTCCGTACGCGGCGGCCGCGCCCTGTTCGACGCGGCGGCGGCCCGCCCCGTGCCCATCCCCTTCCACGGCGAACTGGGCTCCCTCAACCCCGTCGTCGTCACCGAGGCGGCCGCCGCCGAGCGCGGCGAGCAGATCGGCGCGGGGCTCGCGGGCTCGATGACGATGGGATCGGGCCAGTTCTGCACCAAACCCGGCCTCGTCCTGGCCCCGGCCGGCGAGAAGGGCGACCAGCTGCTGAAGTCGCTGACCGACGCGGTCAGCGACACCGAGGCCGGAGTCCTGCTCGACCACCGCATGCGCGACGCCTTCGTCGCGGGCGTACGCGAACGGGCCGGACTCCCCGGTGTGGAGGCCCCGGTCACCCCCGGAGCGGGCGGCGACCACACCGTCGCGGCCGGCTTCCTCACCGTACCGGCGCACCTCCTCACCGCCGAGGGCCCGCACGACGCGCTCCTGGAGGAGTGCTTCGGGCCGGTCACCGTCGTCGCCCGCTACGCCTCCGAGGACGAGATCACCGCCGTCCTCTCCCGGCTCCCCGGCAACCTCACCGCCACCCTCCAGGTCGCCGCGGACGGCGCCGACGCCGACGCCCCCGGACTCCTCGCGGCCCTCACCCCGCTGGCCGGCCGGGTCCTCGTCAACGGCTGGCCGACCGGCGTCGCCGTCGCCCCCGCCCAGCACCACGGCGGCCCCTACCCGGCCACCACCTCCACCTCCACCTCGGTCGGCGCCACCGCGATCGAACGCTGGCTGCGCCCGGTCACCTACCAGACGACCCCCGAGGCCCTGCTCCCCCCGGAGCTCCGCGAGGACAACCCCCTGAACCTGCCCCGCCGAGTGGACGGCCGACGCGCATGACCCCGCACCTTTCCGAACTCCCCTTTGCGCTTCTCCCGTTCGGCCCCGAGGCCGAGTGGACGTACGAGAACGGCGTACTGACCGGCCGGGCGGGCGCCCGCCAGGACCGCTTCGTACCACCGGGCGGCGAAGCCCTCGACTCCGCGAGCGACGCACCCCGCCTCCTCGGTCCCGCGCCCCGGGGCGACTTCCAGCTGATCGCCCGGGTCCGGGTCGGCTTCGCCGCCGCCTTCGACGCCGGAGTGCTCTACCTCCACGTCGGTGAACGGGAGTGGGCCAAGATCTGCCTGGAACTCTCCCCGGACCTCCCCACCGTCTGCACGGTCGTCACCCGGGGCCACTCCGACGACGTCAACTCCTTCGTCGTGGACGGCGACAGCTGCTGGCTCCGCCTCAGCCGCACGGGCAACGCGTTCGCCTTCCACGCCTCACCCGACGGCGAGAAGTGGACCTTCGTCCGCGTCTTCGCCCTCGGCGAACCGGAACGGGCGGCCGAGGCGTCGATCGGCTTCCTGGTCCAGTCGCCGACGGGCGAGGGCTGCGAGGCGGCCTTCGACCGGATCGCGTTCCGTACGACGGGAGTCGACGACCTGCGCGACGGCAGCTGAACCCGGGCGGCACGGCCGGGCCGGGAGACGCGGACCGGCGCCCGGCGCCGCACCGACGACGCCGCGCTCGTCGTCGCCGAACCACTGGCGGCGAACGCGGTGACGCACGGGCGGCTGGAGGGGCGGGGCCTCCGGCTCGGGCCGGTCCTTCTCCCGACCGCACGGCTGCGGATCGAGGTCACGGACCCGCGCGGGGAACGCCTCCTGCCCGCCGTGCTGAGAGAGGCCGTCGAGGGAGGTCGGGGGCTGGTCATCGTCGATGCTCTCGCGGCGGACCGGGGTGTGCGTCCGTACCCGCCGTCCGGCAAGACGGTCTGGGCAGAGGTCTCCGCGACACCCGCGGGCGCCGGGAAGATCTGAGGACACCGATGATCTGAGGACACCGGGGGCGCACGGTCCGTTGAAGGGCTGTGCGTGCCCTGCCGACTTCGCCGGTGTTCGTCGATCAACTCCCGTACGTGTCCTATGTCCGTGTCAGGGCGTACGCTTCGTACACGTCCGGTTTTCGCCAGTGCCGACGGACATCCACGGCCCGCCGACGGACGTCAGGAGCACGGCTGTTCCGTTGATGATCCGACGATTTTCGGCCTCGACGACGTGGTGATGGAACGTGACGGCGGACCGGGGCCGTCGGGCTGGCCGTGGTTTCCGGGAAGGTGCCCCGCGAGGCCGCCGCGCGGCCCGTGTACTGCCCATCCGGGGCCGCTCGCCGATCAGTTCCGGCGGAGTGACGACCGGGTCGGTCGGCACGGCCACCATGATCTGATACCAGGCATACCAGGCCAACAGTACCGGCTTTCAGCGAGATTTTTTTGGCGCACGATGTGCCATCGCGCGACACCGTGTACTACTAGATTGTTGGCCGCACCACGAGACCGACCATGACCTGCCCCTTTTCGTTCACCGGCTGGAAAATTGGCAGCCAGTCCGTACGCATGGAATTCACTGGTGAACGCCGAGTCCGGGCAGGCTGTTCGGTCCCGCACCACCGCGTCCGGCCGGGCTGGCAGTGCTGGACGGTCGCGGCGTTCGCAGTACTTCCTGAACCGATCCGGTTGTCGCGGGACACCCATGAGGCCGGCCGAGAGTATGAGGCACGTTCTGTGAAGGTTCGTACGAGGCGGTCGAGTGCCCTGTTCGCAGGGGGATTGGCAATGGTGCTGCTGGCGGGTTGCGGCTCCGAGGACGAGATCTGGCCGTTCGAGTCCAAGGACAGAATGGTCGTCGGGATGTCCGACGGCATTCTGGCGACGGATCCGGCCGCCGGGTACGACCCGGGGTCCTGGCTGCTGTTCAACAACGTCTTCCAGTCCCTGCTGAGCTTCCCGCCCGGGAGCTCCATCCCCGTGCCGGAGGCCGCCGAGGAGTGCAGTTTCTCGGACGGCGGCAAGACCTACACCTGCACCCTGCGCGGCGGGTTGAAGTTCAGCAACGGCAACAGCCTCACATCGGCGGACGTCAAGTACTCCTTCGACCGGGCGATCAAGATCAACGATCCGGCGGGCCCGGCACCGCTGCTCGCCACCATCTCGTCGATCAGAACTCCGGACGACAAGACCGTCGTCTTCCACCTCAAGGTGCCGGACGCGATATTTCCCAGCAAGATCGCATCGGGCGCCGGTTCCATCGTGGACCGTCACGTCTACCCCGAGGACAGCCTGCTGGAGGGCGGCAAGACGGTCGGCTCCGGCCCCTACAAGCTGGACTCCATCGACAAGTCGAAGGCCGACTTCTCGGTCTACTCCGGCTACCGCGGAAACGCCGAGGTGAAGAACTCCGGCGTGACGCTGCAGCTCTTCCACGGAGACCAGCAGGCCCTCAGGACGTCCCTGGAGAAGGGCAAGGTCGACATCGCCTACCGCGGCCTCACCGCCAAGGCGATAGCCGCCCTGGACGCCTCGCCCACGGCCCAGAAGGACGGCATCGAGGTGGTCCAGGGGAACAGCGCCGAAGTCCAGCACATGGTCTTCAACGTTGCCGACCCCGTGGTCGGCAAGCTCGCCGTGCGCAAGGCCATCGCCTATCTCGTGGACCGCAACTCCCTGGTCAGCCAGGTCTACCAGTCCACGGCGGCACCCCTCTACTCGATCGTCCCGGTCGGTATCACCGGCCACGGCACCTCCTTCTTCGACACGTACGGCGACAGCCCGCAGCCGCAACGGGCGAAGGCCGCCCTGCGGGACTCCGGCATCACCGACAAGGTGAAACTCACCCTCTGGTCCACCCCGAGCCGCTACGGACCCGCCACCGACGACGAACTCCAGACCATCGCCGACCAGTTGAACAAGAGCGGACTCTTCGACGCCAGGATGAAGTCCGTCCCGTTCGACCAGTACGAGAAGGACATCGCCGACGGCAAGTACGGCGTCTACGTCAAGGGCTGGGTGCCGGACTATCCGGACCCCGACAACTTCACCCAGCCGTTCTTCGGCAAGGGCAACGTCCTGTCGAACAACTTCGAGAACAAAGAGATAATCAACCGGATCATCCCGAAGACCTCGTCCATGACCGACCGCGCGGACACCCGGCAGGACTTCATGAAGCTGCAGGACATCGTGGCGAGTCAGCTGCCGCTCCTGCCTCTCTGGCAGGGCAAGCAGTACGCGGTCGCCCACGAGAACGTCCGGGGCCTGCAGAACTGCCTGGACACATCGACCGTCTTCCGGTTCTGGGAACTCAGCACCGCGGGATAGCCGAGCCCGGCGCCGGCCGGCCAGGGACCGGCGCCTCCCCGGCCCGGACACCGTCGGCGCCGCACACCACCCCGCTGCCGCCCGAGCGCGGAGCCTCCTTCGCCTGCACCCGCGCGTGGGCGGTGCAGCACCTCGGCGCACCGCTGACCCCCACCGGCCCGGCCCGCAACGCGGGCGTCTCCACGCGGACGCTCTCGCGGCGCTTCCACGCCGGGACCGGGCCCAGCCGCGACGAGACCGCCAGGGTCCCCACCGGGGAATGAGAGAGTCCGCTCGCGCGTTGTGCACGGGAGCGGAGGGTGGCTCCGCGTCGCCTGAGCCGTACATACGGGAACACGGAGAGAAGAAGAGACATGCGCGTCGAGATCTGGAGCGACATCGCCTGCCCCTGGTGCTACATAGGGAAGGCCCGCTTCGAGAAGGGCCTGGCGGGATTCGCCCACCGCGACGAGGTCGAGGTCGTGCACCGGTCCTTCGAGCTCGACCCCGCGTACCCCAAGGGGGACACCGCGCAGGTGATCGACATGCTGGCGCAGAAGTACGGGCGCACCCGTGAAGAGGCGCAGGCCATGGAGGCGAACGTCGCGGCCAACGCGCAGTCCGAGGGGCTCGGCTACCTCACCGAGGGCCGTGACCACGGCAACACCTTCGACATCCACCGGCTGCTCCACCTGGCCAAGGTCCGCGGCCGCCAGGACGAGCTGCTGAGCCTCGCCTACCGGGCGAACTTCGCCGAGGAGCGCTCCGTCTTCGACGGTGACGTGCTGGTCGAGCTGGCCGTCGAGGCCGGGCTCGACGCCGAGGAGGCGCGCGCCGTCGTCGCCGACCCGGAGGCGTACGCCGACGAGGTGCGGGCCGACGAGCGGGAGGCGTCCGAGCTGGGGGCCAACGCCGTGCCGTTCTTCGTGCTCGACCGGCGGTACGGGATCTCCGGCGGCCAGCCCGCCGAGGTGTTCGCCCAGGCACTCGAACAGGCGTGGAAGGACCGGCCGCTCACCGCGATCGGCGGGGACGCCGCCGCGTGCGACGCCGACGGTGCCTGCGAGGTCCCGCAGCACGGAAGCAACGCCTGAGCCGGCCGGACGGACGCCGTGCCCCCGCGGGGCGGCCGTGAGGCCGAGCCCGCGGCACCGCCGGGCTGTCCCCGTCGACTCTGTGCATGGTTGATTGACCTCGGGCCAAGGGCACCGCAGGCTGGGCGCATGGAGACCACTTCGCTCAGCCGTTCGGTGGACGACGAGTTCGCGCCCGAGACCACCTACCTCAACACCTCCACCTGCGGGCTGCTGCCCCGCCGCTCCGTGGACGCGGTGAAGTCGCTGGCCGAGGCGCTCGCCGCGGGCCGCAGGGCCGGCTCCGGCGACTTCGAAGCGGTGGAAGCGGCCCGGACCGGCTTCGCCCGTCTCGTCGGGATCGACGCCGACCGGGTCGCCACCGGCAGTTCGGTCTCCGTGCACGTCGGGCTGATCGCGGCCGCACTGCCGCCCGGGGCCGAAATCGTGGCGCCCGAGGGGGAGTTCAGCTCCGTCGTGAGCCCGTTCGCGGTCCGTGGCGATCTCAAGGTGCGCTATGTCCCGCTGGACGGACTGGCCGACGCGGTGCGGCCCGGCACCGCGCTCGTCGCCTTCTCGGCCGTGCAGTCCGCCGACGGCCGGGTCGCCGATCTCGACGCGGTACGCGCGGCGGCGTCCGCCCACGGGGCCCGGACGCTGCTCGACGCCTCCCAGGCGGCCGGCTGGCTTCCGCTGGACGCCGGGGCGTACGACTACACCGTCACCGGCGGCTTCAAATTCCTGCTCTGCCCCCGGGGTACGTCGTTCCTCACCGTCACCGAGGAGGCGCAGCGCACCCTTCCGCCCGTCTTCGCGGCGTGGATCGCCTCCGACGACCCCAGCAACAGTACGTACGGCCCGGTCGAGCGGCTTTCCCCGACCGCCCGCCGCTACGACGAACCGCCCGCCTTCCTCCCGTACCACGGCGCCGAGCACTCCCTCGCGCTGCTGGGCGAGGTCGGTATCGACGCCGTCCACGCCCACGCCACCGGGCTCGCGGCCCGGATGAGGGCGGGGCTGGCCGGGCTGGGGCACGAGGCGGTGCCGGGGGAGTCGGCGACCGTCGCCGTCCCCGGACTCGGCGGGCGGGAGCCGGAGTTGGCGCGGGCCGGGGTGGTGGTCGGGAACCGGGCGGGAAGCCTGCGCGCGACCTTCCACCTGTACAACACGGAGGCCGACGTGGACCGGGTCCTGGACGTGCTCTCCGGCTGAACCCGCGCGGATGCCGGGGGAGAAGGCCGGGGAAGAAGGCCGGGGGGAAGGAAAAGGGCCGGGAAGGAAGGCCGGGGGAGGAGGAAGAAAGCCCGGGGAAAAAGCCGGGGAAGGCAGGGGGATCAGCGGCGCTCGGGGCAGTCGTCGGTCTCCCGGCAGAGGTTCTCCTCGACCTTGGCGAGCAGCCGGGCCAGCTCCTGACGTTCGGCCGCGTCCAGTCCGGCGAGGGTGTGCTCCTCCAGATTCGTCCAGGCCCGCTCGACGTCCGAGTGCAGGGTGCAGCTGTCGTCGGTGGCCTCGACCAGGACGGCCCGGCGGTCGTCGGGGTCGGGGCAGCGGCGGACGTGCCCGGTCTGTTCGAGGCGCTGGAGCATCTTGGTGACGGTGGAGGGATCGAGGTCCATGGCCTTGATCAGCTCGGACTGGCGCACCGCACCCGTGTCCCACAGGCACATCATCAGGAACTCCTGGCCGGGGTAGAGCCCGAGCCCCTTGAGCAGCTTGCCCGCCGCGATCCGGTGCAGCCGGGCGATCCGCGAGACGGCGTGGCTGACGGGGCCGCCGCGTGCGGCGCTCGGCAGCCGGATACAGGCGGTGTCGGCGGTGGGATCGGCCGATCCGGCGAGGCCGGTCGATTCGGCGGGACCGGCGGGGCCGGACGAACCGGACGGGCCGGACAGACCGGCGGAGTCGGCGGGTCCGTCCGGTTCGGTGGAATCGGCTCGTTCGGCCTTCATCGCGTCTCCGTAACGTGTGGATCGGCAGCGCCCCGGCCGACTGCTCCGACGCCGGCTCCGGCCGCCTTCCGTGAACTTTACCTTGGTCGGCCAAGTAATGGGCTACAGTGGGCGAGTCGCAGATACTTGGTCGACCACATAATTCCCTGGGGGCTTCCATGACCACCGCATTCGACCCGATCGACCTGTCCGGCACCCAGCTCGCCAACCGCATCGCGATGGCTCCGATGACCCGCAGCCGGGCCGGTGAGGGCGGCACCGCCACCGATCTCGTCGTCGAGTACTACGCGCAGCGTGCCTCTGCGGGCCTCATCATCACGGAGGGCATCCAGCCCTCGGTGGTGGGCCAGGGCTACCCCGGCACCCCGGGACTGCACAGCGCGGAGCAGGTCGCGTCCTGGCGCAGGGTCACGGACGCCGTGCACGCGGCGGGCGGCCGGATCTTCGCCCAGCTCATGCACGCGGGCCGGATCGGCCACCCGGTCCTGCTGCCGGACGGGCTCACCCCGGTCAGTGCCTCTCCGGTCAGGCCCGCCGGACGGCTGTACACCGGCGCGGGGCTGGAGGACTTCACCACACCGCGCGAGCTGACCGCCGACGAGGTCCGGCAGACCGTGGCCGACTTCGCGGCGGCCGCCCGCAACGCGGTCGACGCCGGCTTCGACGGGGTCGAGCTGCACGGTGCCAACGGCTACCTCATCCACCAGTTCCTCGCGCCCAACACCAACCTCCGCACGGACGAGTGGGGCGGCTCCGACGAGGCCCGCATCCGGTTCGCCGTCGAGGTGGTCAAGGCCGTCGCCGCCGAGATCGGTGCGGAGCGGACGGGGCTGCGTATCTCTCCGGGAAACGCGTACAACGACATCGACGAGCCCGCGCCGGAAGCCGTCTACACCGCGCTGGTGCGGGAGATCGAGCCGATCGGCCTCGCCTACCTGCACGTCTTGGAGGCGGTGGAGATCCGCGAACTGACCCTCGCCCTGCGCAAGCAGTTCTCCGGCACCTTCGTCGTCAACGTGCGGACGGACGGGCCGACCGGGCCGGACGACCACTCGGTGATCGACGACGGAATCGCCGACATCATCTCGTACGGCGCGCTGTTCATCGCCAATCCGGACCTGCCCGCCCGCCTGAAGGCCGGCGGCCCGTTCAACACCCCGGACCCGTCGACCTTCTTCGGCGGGGACGCGAAGGGGTACGTCGACTACCCGGCACTGGACGCCGTTTCGCCCTGAAGGCCCTGAAGGCCCTGAAGGCCCTGAAGGCCCTGAAGGCCCTGAGAGCCGTGAGGACTGCGAGGGCCGTGAGGACGGCAGGGGCCGCCGGGGTGCGCGACCGCCGGCCGGGCACCCTGGCGCTTGCGCCGAACGGCGGCACACCGGTTCGGCGGGGAGGACCGACACCGCCGGGCCCTCCCCGCCGGTCCGGGCCGTCCGCATCCGTGCCGTCGTGGCGCCGATCCGGTCCCGCAACCGCCGGATCGGCGTCGGCGCGGTCGCGTACTCCCGTCCCGGGTGGGCCCCGACCGCACGCGCATGCGACCCCACGGTGTTACAAAGGGCACTGTGGTCAATCGTTTCGGCCGATTCCGGAGCGCACAGATTCGGTCACTCACGGGTAAGTATCCCCGGAGTCTCGCAGGCCAGGTCTTTGCCCTGCAGGTGGCTGTGGTCGCGCTCCTCGTGGCCGCTGCGGTGCTGGCGCTCGTCGTGCAGTCCCGGCGCGACAGCAGCGCGGATGCGAAGGACCGCTCCGTCGCCGTCGCGCAGACCTTCGCGCACGCACCGGGGCTCCTCGCCGCGCTGAACACCCCTGATCCCTCCAAGGTGCTCCAGCCGCTGACCGAGGTGGGACGGAAGGCGGCCGGTGTCGACTTCATCGTGGTGACGGACACGAAAGGTGTCCGCTACACACATCCTCGGCCGGACCTGATCGGGAAGAGGCTCGTCGGCACCATCGCGCCGGCGCTGGCGGGCCGCGTCTACACCGAGAGCGTCAAGGGCCCGCTCGGCGAAGAGGTGCAGGCGATAGTCCCCGTCCACGATCACGCGCACAAGGTCGTGGCCCTGGTGGCCGCCGGCATGAAGGTCAAGCACGTGGCCGGCGTGGTGGCACGGCAGATCCCGATCATCCTCGGCGCAGGAGTGGCCGCGCTCGCCCTGGCCACGGGCGGGACGGCGCTGGTGACCAGGCGGCTGCAGCGGCAGACCCACCGTCTGGGCCCTGCCGAGATGACCCGTATGTACGACCATCATGACGCCGTGCTGCACGCGGTGCGCGAAGGCGTGCTCATCGTCGGCGAGGACGGCCGGCTGCTGCTGGCCAACGACGAGGCCCGACGGCTGCTGGATCTGCCGCTCGACGCCGAGGGGCGCCGCATCCCGGACCTGTCCGGCCTTGATCCCGGCATGGCGGAACTGCTGACCTCGGGACGCCCGGCCACGGACGAGGTGCACCTCGCGGGGAGCCGGCTGCTCGTGGTGAACCAGCGGCTCACGGACCGCCACGGTGGCCCCCAGGGGACGGTCGCGACCCTGCGTGACTCCACCGAGCTGCGGGCGCTGTCCGGCAGGGCGGAGAACGCCCGCGAGCGGCTGCGCCTGCTGTACGACGCCGGTCTCGGCATCGGGACCACCCTCGACGTGGTGGGCACGGCCGAGGAACTGGCCGAGGTCGCGGTGCCCCGGCTCGCCGACTTCGTCACCGTCGATCTGGCCGACCTGGTCCTTCACGGGGACGAGCCGACCAGTGCGGACACGGACATGCGGCGGGCCGCCGTACACGGAATCCGGGAGGACCACCCCTTCTACGAAACCGGTCGGCTGATCGAATTTCTCCCCTCCACACCACAGGCACGGGCCTTCGCCACCGGTAAGCCGGTGCTGGTGACCGACCTGTCCACCGCATCCGGATGGCTCGCCCAGGACCCGGAGCGGACCCGGCTGATCATCGATTGCGGCGTCCACTCACTCATCACCGTGCCCCTCCAGGCACGGGGCGTCATCCTGGGCATGGCCAACTTCTGGCGCTCCGAGAAACCCCAGCCGTTCGAGGAGGACGACCAGTCCCTGGCCGAAGAACTGGTCGCCCGGGCGGCCGTCAGTATCGACAACGCCCGCCGCTACACCCGTGAGCACGCCGTGGCCGCGACCCTGCAGCGCAGCCTGCTCCCGCGCGCCCTGCCCGAACAGAGCGCGCTGGAGGTGGCCCATCGCTACCTGCCCGCACTCTCCGGGGTGAGCGGCGACTGGTTCGACGTGATCCCGCTCCCGGGCAGCCGGGTGGCGCTGGTCGTCGGGGATGTCGTCGGACACGGCCTGCACGCGGCCGCGACGATGGGACGGCTGCGCACGGCCGTGCACAACTTCTCCACGCTCGACCTGCCGCCCGACGAGATCCTCCGCCACCTCGACGACCTGGTCGGGCGCATCGACCAGGAGGAGGGGGAGACCAGCGCCGTCGCGGGGATCATAGGGGCCACCTGCCTGTACGTGATCTACGATCCCGTCTCCCGCCACTGCGCCATGGCGCGGGCCGGGCACCCCCTGCCCGCACTGGTCCGGCCCGACGGCAGTGTGTCGTTCCCCGACCTGCCGGCCGGCCCGCCCCTGGGCCTGGGCGGTATGCCGTTCGAGACGGCGGAACTGGAGGTGGAGGAGGGCACGCAGTTCGTCCTCTACACCGACGGGCTCATCGAGGACCGCACCCGGGACATCGACGTGGGGATCGAGCTGCTGCGGCAGGCCCTGGCGTGCCACCCCGACCGGTCGCCGGAGGACAGCTGCCAGGCGGTGCTCGACGAGCTCCTGCCCAGTCGGCCGAAGGACGACGTGGCGCTGCTCATCGCCCGGACACAGGCGATCCCGCCCGACCGGGTCGTCGACTGGGACGTACCGTTCGATCCCGCCGCCGTGGCGGGGATGCGTGCCGCCGTGGTCGAGAAGGTCGACGACTGGGGTCTGTCCGAGCTCGCGTTCGCCGTGGAACTGCTGCTCAGCGAGTTGATCACCAACGCCCTCCGTTACGGCTCCGCGCCGGTCACCGTACGACTCCTGTACGACCGCACCCTGACCTGCGAGGTGACCGACGGCAGCAGCACCTCGCCCCATCTGCGCGACGCCGCCGCGATGGACGAAGGGGGCCGCGGCCTGTTCCTCGTCGCACGGCTGGCCGAGCGCTGGGGCACCCGTTACACCCCGCAGGGAAAGGTCATCTGGGCGGAGATGCCGCTGCCCCGGCCCGACGGGAGCGCGGAGGGCGCGATGTGGGCGGACTTCCTCGACGCGGAGCTCTGACCGCCGCTTCGGTACGCCCCCGAGACGAGCACTTCCCCGGCCGTCCCGGCACGGTGGCCGGGACAGCAGCGTTCCCGGGACAGCGGTCCGGGCGGCCTCCCGTTACTCCTGACCGGCCTCGTCCAGCGGCGCACTGTGCCACTTCCACGACGTGACCCGCGGCCGGCCGGGGAGTTCGGCGCGGCCGGTGGCCCAGAGCAGGACGGTCCACCGGTCGGCGTCCTTCGGGGCGTCCGGGAACAGCCTGGCCAGCACCCGGTCGCAGAGTCCGGCGGGCGGCGTCCAGGGGACGTCCAGGCTCGCGGCGAGGTCGTGCGTGTGCACCAGGGTCTCCACGATGCCCATGGCGGCGAAGCCCTCCGGGTCGGACACCCCGTAGGTGTGGTACGAGCGGACCTCGGGCGAGGTGGTCCGCACCATCGCCGCGAGCAGCGCGCCGTTCGCCTCCAGCGTGTGGAGGAGCCCCGCCGGACCGGCCGCCGGGTCCGCGGACAGGGCGTTCTCCGGACCGCCCTCGCGGTCGGCGCCGAAGCGGTACGGGACGTACGCGTCCAGCGGCGGCCGCCGCGGGCCCAGTTGGACCGCGTAGGAGAAGAGATCGTCGCTCAGATGCTCCGCGGTCTCCCAGCAGTTCCACTCCAGCGCACCGGCCGGGACCCGCCAGTCGTCCGCCGGGGACTCACGGAGCGCGTCGACCGCGAGGCGGACCGCGGTGGTCACGTCGTCCGCGGTGACCGGGAGCCGGGTCCCGGTCAACGCGGCCCGTTCGGCCGCGCTGCACTCGACACAGAACTCGTTGCCCTCCGGGTCGGCGAGCGTCGCCCAGCCCCGTCCGTTCGGCTTGCGGTGGTCGGCCACGAGGGTGGCGCCCAGGCCGAGCAGGCGCTCGACCTCTTCGTCCCGGGTGCGGTCCTGCGGCTGGAGGTCCAGGTGCAGACGGTTCTTGGCGCTCTTCGGCTCGGGCACCGAGATGAACAGCAGCGCGGCGCCGGGGGCCGTGACGAGTGCCTCGGGGTCTCCGGGGGCGTCGTCGTCGGAGAGCGGCGCTTCGAGCACCCCGGACCAGAAGCCGGCGAGCTCGTAGGCGTCGGCGCAGTCGATCGTGATGTGACGTACGAGTGAAGTCATGGGCACCACTGTCGCCGCAGGTGGCCGCCCCGGTCCACCGACTTCGGGCGGGGAGAGGGGGGACGGGCCGGGGACGGGGTGGGGGACGGCACCCGTCCCCCACCCCGTCCCCCGGGCCCGCCGGTACGTCACCTCACCGGTGTGAAGTCCCGCGCGCCGATGAACTCCGGGCGCCGGGCCGGTGCCGCGAACGGCTCCTCGGCGGTGTTCTCCACGCTGTTGAAGACGATGAAGACGTTGCTGCGCGGGTACGGGGTGATGTTGTCCCCCGAGCCGTGCATGCAGTTGCAGTCGAACCAGGTCGCCGAACCCGCCCGGCCCGTGAAGAGCTTGATGCCGTGCCGGTCGGCCAGCTTCGTCAGCGCCTCGTCGGACGGCGTGCCGGCGTCCTGCATCTTCAGGGACTTCTTGTAGTTGTCCTTCGGCGTCTCGCCCGCGCAGCCGAGGAACGACGTGTGCGAACCGGGCATGATCATCAGCCCGCCGTTGGTGTCGTGGTTCTCGGTCAGCGCGATCGACACGGACACCGCCCGCATGTTCGGCAGCCCGTCCTCGGCGTGCCAGGTCTCGAAGTCCGAGTGCCAGTAGAACCCCGAAGCGCCGAAGCCCGGCTTGACGTTGATCCTGGACTGGTGGACGTACACGTCCGACCCCAGGATCTGGCGGGCCCGGCCCACCACGCGCTCGTCCGCGACCAGCCGGGCGAAGACCTCGCTGATCCGGTGGACCTCGAAGACCGACCGCACCTTCTGCGACGTCGGCTCGATGATCGAGCGCTCGTCGGCCCGCACCGCCGGATCGGCGATCAGCCGGTCCAGTTCGGCGTGGTAGACGGCGACTTCGGCCGGTGCGATCAGCTGGTCGACGGTGAGGAACCCGTCGCGCTCGAAGCCCTGGAGATCCTTTGCGGCGACCGGTCCCGGCGCACCGGGTGCCGACCAGACGACCGGGTCCTGGCGGGGAGTGATCATCTCGGCCGCGCCGCGGGTGGGGTACAGATCGGTGCGTACATCGGTGGCCATGGTTCAGCCCTCCTCGGTCAGCAGCGGGTAGACACCGTTCTCGTCGTGCTCCTCCCGTCCGGTGACCGGAGGGTTGAAGACGCAGACGCAGCGGAAGTCGGTCTTCGGCCGCATGGTGTGGTGCTCGTGGCCGTTCAGCAGGTACATCGTGCCGGGGGTGATCCAGTGCTTCTCGCCGGTCTCGTCGTCGGTGAGCTCGGCCTCGCCCTCGACGCACAGGACGGCCTCGATGTGGTTCGCGTACCACATCGACGTCTCGGTACCCGCGTACATGGTGGTCTCGTGGAGCGAGAAGCCCACCTTCTCCTGGGCGAGCACGATGCGCTTGCTCTCCCAGGTTCCGGAGGCGGCCTTCACATGCCGGTCGGTGTTCTCGATGTCACTGAACGAACGGACGATCACGGTGGGTCGGTGCCTTTCTCTCTGCGGTGGTGTTTCGGTACGGGTCCGACCGGGACGGGACGGCCCCGGACAGCCTCGGACGGACGGACGGACGGACGGTCGGTCGGTCGCCGGTCAGGTGGTTTCGCGGACCGCGCGGGCCAGCGTCCGCAGGCCCTCGTCCAGTTCCTCGGGGGTGACGGTCAGCGGCGGCAGCAGCTTCACGACCTCGCTGCGCGGACCGGAGGTCTCGACGAGGAGACCCAGCTCGAAGGCGCGGGCGCAGATCGCGGCGGCGCGCGCCTTGTCGGTGAACTCCACGCCCCAGACCAGGCCGCGGCCCCGGAACCGCGCACCGAGCCGGGCGTGTTCGTCGCAGATCGAGAGCAGCGCCTGCTCGATCTGCTCGCCCCGGGCCAGGGTCTGCTTCTCCATCTGGCCGTCCGCCCAGTAGGCGTCCAGCGCGGCCGCCGCCGTGACGAACGCCGGGTTGTTGCCGCGGAAGGTGCCGTTGTGCTCGCCCGGTGCCCAGATGTCCAGATCCGGTGTGAACAGGCAGAGCGACATGGGCAGTCCGTAGCCGCTGATGGACTTGGACAGGGTCACGATGTCGGGGGTGATGCCCGCCTCCTCGAACGAGAAGAACGCCCCCGTGCGTCCGCAGCCCATCTGGATGTCGTCGACGATCAGGAGCATGTCGCGGCGGCGGCACAGATCGGACAGGGCCCGCAGCCACTCGGGGCGCGCCACATTGATGCCGCCCTCGCCCTGCACCGTCTCGACGATCACGGCGGCGGGCTTGTTGAGGCCGGAGCCCTGGTCCTCCAGGAGCCGCTCGAACCAGAGGAAGTCGGGTACCCGGCCGTCGAGGTAGTTGTCGAACGGCATCGGGGTGCCGTGCACCAGCGGGATGCCGGCCCCGGCCCGCTTGAAGGCGTTGCCGGTGACGGCGAGCGAGCCCAGCGACATGCCGTGGAAGGCGTTGGTGAAGGAGACGATCGATTCCCGCCCCTTCACCTTGCGGGCCAGCTTCAGCGCCGCCTCGACCGCGTTGGTGCCGGTCGGACCGGGGAACATCACCTTGTACGGGAGGTCGCGCGGGCGCAGCACGTTGTTCTGGAAGGACTCCAGGAAGGCCCGTTTCGCGGTGGTGGCCATGTCGAGGCCGTGGGTGATGCCGTCGCGCTCGATGTAGTCGATCAGCGCGCGCTTCAGCACCGGGTTGTTGTGGCCGTAGTTGAGCGATCCGGCGCCGGCGAAGAAGTCGAGGTAGCTGTGGCCGTCCTCGTCGGTGAGACGGGCGCCCTGCGCACGGTCGAACACGGCGGGCCAGCCGCGGCAGTAGCTCCGTACCTCCGACTCCAGGGTCTCGAAGACACTCAGCGCGGGCGGGGTGATGGTCACAGGGATTCTCCTGCTTGAGGGGGGTGTGTGACGGGCGGCGGTGCGGGTGTGCTCGGGAGCGGAACGGGCCGGGCCGCTCGGGCGAGGCGGCGGCCGACGGGCTCGCAGCGGGTCGGCCGGGGCGCTCAGGCGTGGAACGGGCCGATGCGGTACAGCACTTCGGGCTGATGCGTTCCCTCGGGGAACAGCCCGCCGTCGAAGAGGACCTCGCGTTCCAGGGCAACGTCATGGCGCCGCGCGTAGGAGCTGAACAGCCGGTCCGACGCGGTGTTGTCCGGGGTGATGGTCGTCTCGACCGAGGCCAGGCCCTGTTCGGCGGCGACCCGTGAGGTCAGCGCGTCCAGGAGCTTTCCCGCGAGGCCGGTCCCGCGGTGGCCCCGGTCGACGGCCACCTGCCAGACGACGAGCGTGTCGGGACGGTCGGGCCGGAGGTACCCCGTCACGAAGGCGACGGGCTCGCCGGCCTCGTCGCGGGCGACCACGGAGGTGGCCGCGAAGTCACGGCACCACAGCAGGTAGCTGTACGAGGAGTTGAGGTCCAGGACCTCGGAGTCGCGGGCGATGCGCCAGATCGCGGCTCCGTCCTCCACTCGCGGGGTGTCGATGGTGAGGAATTCGCTTCGGGCACGTGCAAAATCTGCTGGTGCGGCGGTCATGCAAATTGAATTTACCCAGCAAATTTCGAAATCGCATCGACGCAAGGGGTTGGGTGGCGCGGTCCGCTGTGTTATCACGCAGGCGCGTGCCCCGGCGCGATCCGGTCGCGCTTTCTTCCGTTTTGGGTGCTATTTATCCGGCATTACGGGCGCGATGTGGAGTCGGTCACAAGGTCGTAACTCTCGGATGACGCAACGGAATTGTGTGGATCGGGGTTGCGTCGAGATCCTGGAAACTCGGGTGTTTAGGGTTCGGGAAAGCGGGCAGAAGAATGCGGGAAGCTGCTCGGAATTGAGCAGCTCCCCGCATTTATGGAATATTGGCGTGCCGGCCCGGATCTATTCGTTCGGCCAGGTTTCCGAAACGGCTTTGCGGGCAGTTTCGAAGTCGACCTGCCGGCCCGCATCGGCCAGCGCCGCCCCCAGAGCCGCGAGCGAGGACTGCACCGCGCCCCGCGTCGCATCCACACCGTAGTGATTGACCCGGATCATCTCCTTGGACAGTGCGCCCCCGCCCGCGATCAGCGGCAGCGACGGGTCGGCCGCGAGCGCCCGCGCGACCAGCTCCGCCGCGTCCACGCCCGCCGGGGCGCGCAGCGTCGTCGCGACCGGCGCCGCCTCCCTCGCCTCGTGCACATACGGGGTGAGGCCCCCGCCGAGCGCCACGGCGCCCGCACGCGTCGCCGCGGCCGCCGAGGCGTGCCGGGCCATCAGCGCGTCCAGGCCCTCGGCCTCGATCCGCTCCACGCAGGCCTCCAGCGCCAGCATCTCCAGCTGGGCGGGTGCGTGCAGCAGCGCCTTGCGGCCGCCGTCGATCCAGCGCCCCTTCCAGTCCAGGAGCGAGAGGTACGAGCGGCGCGGGGCCTGGGGGTTGGCCGCGATCCGCTCCCAGGCCCGCTCGCTCACCGACACCGCCGACACCCCGGCCGGGCCGCCCATCGCCTTCTGCGCGCCGATCACGCAGAGGTCGACGCCCCACACGTCCGGCAGCAACGGCTCCGCGCCCACGGAGGCGACGGCGTCCAGCATGAACAGCGCCCCGTGCGAACGGACCACCTCACCGATCTCGGCGACCGGATTGGTGTTGCCCGTCGCCGCCTCCGCATGCACCAGGGAGACGAAGTCGATCTCCGGGTGCTCGGCCAGCGCCCGCGCCACCTGGTCGGCGGTGACCGCCGTGTGGAACGGAACCGCCAGGTCGACGACGTTGGCGCCGCAGTCCCGCAGCCAGTTGCCGAAGGTCTGCCCGTACGGCCCGGTGACGACGTTCAGCGCGGTCGAGCCGGGCCGGGCGCCGCCCCGGATGCAGCCTTCGAGGGGGAGCAGCGCCTCGCCCTGCATGATGACGACGTCCTGCTCGGTGGCGAGGAGGCGGGCCACCCGCTTCTCGACGGCCGCGAAATGCGCGGCGGTGAGCGGGGCGAGGTCGAGGAAGGGGTGCGTCACGGTGGTGCTCTCTTCGGGTCGGGTCGGGTCGGTGTGCTGCGGTGCCGCGTACGGACGGTGCTTCCGTCGAAGCGTACCCAGGGCGCCGAGCGGTGCCTCGTACAGTGCTGTTCATGACTGATCGCAGGGCACCGCAGGTGCTGCATGTGAAGGGGCGGGTGCTCGTCGGACCCGAGGACGTCCGGGACGAGCTCTGGGTCGTCGACGGGCGGATCTCGTACGGGAGGCCGGCCGGCGCGGACGGGGCGGTGACCGTCACCGGCTGGGTGCTGCCGGGGCTGGTCGACGCCCACTGCCACGTCGGGCTCGACCTGCACGGCGCCGTCGACGAGGCGACCAGCGAGAAGCAGGCCCTCGCCGACCGTGAGGCGGGTGCGCTGCTGCTGCGGGACGCCGGATCGCCCGCCGACACGCGGTGGATCGACGACCGCGAGGACCTCCCGAAGATCATCAGGGCCGGCCGCCACATCGCCAGGCCCCGCAGGTACACCCGGAACTACGCCCATGAGATCGAGCCGGACGAACTGGTCGCGTACGTCGCCCAGGAGGCGCGGCGCGGCGACGGCTGGGTGAAGCTGGTCGGTGACTGGATCGACCGGGAGGCGGGCGATCTGACCGCCTGCTGGCCGCGCGAGGCGGTCGAGGCGGCCATCGCCGAGGCGCACCGGCTCGGCGCCCGGGTCACCGCGCACTGCTTCGCCGAGGACGCGCTGCGCGATCTCGTCGAGGCCGGGATCGACTGCATCGAGCACGCCACCGGGCTCACCGAGGACACCGTTCCGCTCTTCGCCGAGCGCGGTGTGGCGATCGTCCCCACGCTGGTCAACATCGCCACCTTCCCCTCGCTCGCGGCGGGCGGCGACACCAAGTTCCCCCGCTGGTCGGCCCATATGCGGCGGCTGCACGAACGGCGTTACGACACCGTGCGCGCCGCGTACGACGCCGGGGTCCCGGTCTTCGTCGGTACCGACGCGGGCGGGGTGCTCGCCCACGGGCTGGTGGCGGACGAGGTCGCCGAGCTGGTGAAGGCGGGCATCCCGGCCCTGGACGCACTGTCCGCGACCACCTGGGGTGCGCGTCGGTGGCTGGGGCGGCCGGTGCTGGAGGAGGGCGCCCCGGCGGACCTGGTGGTGTACGACGAGGACCCGCGGGCGGACGTGCGGGTGCTGGCGGCGCCGCGACGGGTGGTGCTGAACGGGCGGGTGATCGGCTGAGCGCGGCGCACGGGACCGCTTCCCGGCCGGGGTGCGCCGTGTTGACAGGCAGTTGCCGCGGCGCTGCCGTGTCGTTGAAACACCTCTGCGCGCACCCCGGCGCAGTCGGCCCACGTGCCGTCCGCGCTCGGCGGATCGGGTGACTCCGAGGAACGAACGTACCGAGATATTCGAATACAGGCGCGAAAACCCCCCTTTGGGGTGAACTCACGTCAGGTGTCTGCCGGTTCACCCTCTGTGCGTAAAGCTTTCGGGGTCGAGGTCACCGGCGCTCGCGATGTCCCCCATTGGACGGCGCCGGTGGCTCCATGTCTCTTGTGGGGGTTCCACCATCTTGAACAGCAACACCTTCCGCCTGGCCGCCCTGGCGGCCGCCGTCGCTCCTGTCGCCCTGCTGGCCGCCGTCCCGGCGCACGCCACCACCGCGACCACCGCGACCACCGGCGACGGGAAGGCGAGCGCGGTCGTGCTCCGTACCGCACTCGACGTCTCGCTCCTGAACAAGACGATCGAGCTGCCGCTCAAGGCCACGCTCAATGAAGTGCAGGCACCCGCCAGCGCCGACAGGACGGCGCTGAGCGTGCGGCTCGACGGGGTGGACAACGGACAGCCGTTCAGCGTGCTGAGCGCCGATGTGGCCACCGCCAGGGCGACCGTCGCCAAGCAGAAGGCCGAGGGGTACAGCAATCTGGCGAAGGTCCGGGTCCATGTGCCCGGACTGCCGATGCTCCCCCTGATCGAGGTCGAGAAGGTCACCTCCAGGGCGGTCTGCGAGGCGGGCAGGAAGCCGGTCGCCGAGTCGAACGTGCTGGGGCACGTGTCGGTCCTCGGCAAGCGGATCACCCTCACCGCGGGCGGCACCACGCAGGTGAAGGTGCCGGGCGTCGGCGAGGTGACCCTCGACCTGTCGAAGACGCACACCACCTCGCGCACCGCGGCGGCGGCCGCACTGCAACTGAAAGTCTCCGTCAACCCGCTCAAGCTGAACGTCGCCGATGTACAGGGCGAGGTCACGCTCGCCGGGGCGACCTGCGAGACGCCGAAGCCGACCGGGCCGGGCGGCGACAGCGGCGGTACGAGCAACGGCGGTTCGGACAACGGAGGTGCGAGCAGCGGCGGTTCGGACAACGGAGGCTCCGGCAACGGCGGGGCGACCGGCGGCAGCACGTCCGGCAGTACGGCCGGCAGCACCTCGGGTGCCACCGGCGGCGGTGACAGCGGCGGTGTGAAGCCCCAGACCGGCACCGGCCACGCTCCGGCCGCCGACTCCAGCCTCGCGGAGACGGGCGGCAGTTCCGCGACGCCGTACATCGCGGGCGGCGCGGCCCTGCTGCTGGCGGTGGGCGCCGGGGCGACGGTCGTGGCCAGGCGTCGCGCCCAGAGCTGACGGAGGAGCGGGGAGCGGCGTTCGCGTGCCGGAACGCCGCTCCCCGCGAGCCGCCCCGTCAGCCTGTGACGGCGGTCAGCGTCTGCAGCGCCTGGTCGAGTGCCTGAAGGAGGCGGTTGGTCGTCGCGCGGTCGCGTACCGCCAGCCGCAGCCACTGCGGGCCCAGCCCCGGAAACGTATCGCCACGCCGTGTCGCGAACCCCAGCGCCCGCAACCGCTCCCGGACCTCGGCGGCCCCCTCCAGCCGCACCAGGACGAAGGAGCCCTCGGCCGGCTCCGCCACCCGCACCTCGGTGAACTCCCGCAGTCCCGCGACCAGATGGGCCCGGTCCACCGTGATCCGCTCCGCCGCGGCGGCTGCCTCGGCAAGGGCCCGCGGCTCCATGCACGCCTCGGCCGCCGCCAGGGCCGGGGACGACACCGGCCACAGCGGCTGCGCCTCCTCCAGGGCGTGGATCGTCTCCGGGCCGGCCAGCACGTAACCGACGCGCAGCCCCGCGAGCCCCCAGGTCTTGGTGAGGCTGCGCAGCACCACGAGCCCCGGCACGTCCACGCGAGCGCACAGTGCCTCGCGCTCGCCCGGCACCGCGTCCATGAACGCCTCGTCGACCACCAACGTCCGTCCCGGACGCGCCAGCTTCTCCAGCACGGCCGCGGGATGCAGGACCGACGTGGGGTTGGTCGGATTGCCGACCACCACCAGATCCGCGTCCTCGGGCACGGCCGCCGGGTCCAGCCGGAAACCGTCCTCGGCGCGCAGCAGCACCCGCCGCACCTCGTGCCCCGCCGCGCGCAGCGCCGACTCCGGTTCGGTGAACTGCGGATGGACCACGACCGGACGGCGGGCCGGCAGCGCCCGTGCGACGAGCACGAACGCCTCCGCCGCACCCGCCGTCAGCAGCACGCGCTCCACCGGCAGCCCGTGCCGGGCCGCGACCGCCGCCCGCGCCGGACGGCCGTCCGGGTAGGCGGCGAGCGCGCCCAGCGACGCGGAGATACGCGCCCGCAGCCAGGCCGGGGGCGTATCGGCCCGTACGTTGACGGCGAGATCGGTCAGATCCCGGCCCCGTCCCCGTACCTCCGCGTCACCGTGGTGGCGCAGATCGTGCGTGCCCGCGCCTGTCGCGTCGGGACTTTCAGTGGGAGTGTGCATGACCGCCGTGGGGGTGGTGGTGATGGTGGCCGTCGTCGTCGGGGTGGAAGTGCGGCTGCTGCGGCAGCCCCACCTTGTCCTCGAAGCCCGGCAGCGCGATTCGGTACACGCATGAGTCGCAGTTCATCCGCAGATCGCCCTCGACGGCCTCCCGATAGCGCTCCATGACCAGGTCGAACAGTTCCTCGGCCCCACCGATGACCTCGGCCGGGCGGACGTCCGACTCCGGGTGGGCGCCGGCCCATTCCTCGGTCTGACGACGCACCCGGTCCGGCAGGATGCCGGTGAAGAGGAAGTACGGCAGAACGACTATGCGCCCGGCACCCAGCTTCACGCAACGGTCGAGACCGGACGGTACGTCGGGCGCCGCGAGCGACACGAACGCCGTCTCCACCCCCGCGTAACCGCGGCCCTCCCAGAACAGCCGCGCCGCCTTGTACACCTCGGCGTTGGCATCCGGGTCGGTCGAACCGCGCCCCACCAGCAGCACCGTCACCTCGGACCGGTCGGTGTCGCCCAGCACCTCGTCGACCCGGCGCTCCAGCACCCGCAGCAGTGCCGGGTGCGGGCCGAGCGGGCGGCCGTAGGTGTACGAGATGCCGGGGTGGCGCTCCTTCTCACGGGCCAGCGCCGCCGGAATGTCCCCCTTGGCGTGCCCGGCCGACACCAGCATCAGCGGCACGGCGGCGAAACGCCGCACACCGCGCCCGACGAGCTCGGTCACGGCGTCGCCGAGCGGCGGCGGGGACAGCTCGATGAAGCCGCCCGCCACGGGCAGTCCGGGGTGGCGCTCGCCCAGTTCCGTCACGAAGTCACGGAACGCCGCGGCCCCGCCCTCGTCCCTGGTGCCGTGGCCGGCGACGAGCAGTGCGGGCTGGTTGGACGGGGTGGCAGGGGCGGTCACAGGTTCTCCTCGGTGTCGGTGGGGGGTACGGGGTGGTACAGCAGGGCGTTCAGCGCGGCCGCGGCCACGGCCGAGCCGCCCTTCTCGGACACATTGCTCACGGCGGGCAGACCGCTCTCGCGCAGCGCCGCCTTCGACTCGGTCGCGCCGACGAAACCGACCGGCAGCCCGATGACGAGGGCGGGCGCGGCATCGAGGACGAGCAGCTCCTCCAGCGCGGTCGGGGCGTTGCCGATCACCCAGATCGCGCCCGGCCCGACCTGCTCGTACGCGAGCCGGACCGCATGTGCCGAACGGGTCAGCCCGGGACCGGACCTGGCCTCCTTCAGGCGGCACACGGTCTCGCGGCGGGTGATGCCCGCCGCGACCATCTCCACATCGGTGACGACCGGGGCACCGGCGTGCAGCGCCGCGTGTGCGACGACGAGCGACGCCTCGTCGCAGACCAGATCGGTCGCGTACGCCAGATCCGCCGCGGAGTGGACGACCCGCTCCACGACTGCCCGGGTCAGCGGGGCGAAGTGCGAGGTGTCCAGGCGGGCGCGGAGCCGCCGGAACGACTCCTGCTCGATGGGGTGGACGGTTCTCTCCCAGGGCCGGCTCACTTCTCTCCTCCCCGCGCCGCGGTGGCCGACTGCCAGCGGTAGCCGCGCGGTGTCACCATGCGGCCCGCGATCTCCCGGGTGGCGGTGTTGCCGACCGTCACGACCGTCATCATGTCCACCGTCGCCGGGTCCAGGGCGGCGAGCGAGGTCACCCGGCTGCTCTCGTCCGGGCGCGAGGCGTTGCGTACGACCCCGACCGGGGTCGCCGGCTCCCGGTGCCCGGACAGGATCGACAGGGCCTTCGGGAGCTGCCAGTCGCGGCCCCGGCTGCGCGGGTTGTAGAACGTCACGATGATGTCGGCCTCGGCCGCGGCCCGGACCCGGCGCTCGATGACCTCCCACGGCGTGTGCAGATCGGAGAGGCTGATCGACACGTGGTCGTGGCCCAGCGGGGCGCCCAGGATCGCGGCAGCCGCCAGCGCGGCCGTCACACCCGGCACACCCACCACATCGATGTCGGCACCGGCCTCGGCGAGCGCGGGCGACGCCATCGCGTACACGCCCGCGTCACCACTGCCGATCAGCGCCACCGCATGCCCCTTGCGCGCCTCGGCGACCGCGGTGCGGGCCCGCTCCTCCTCGGCGCCGAGCCCCGACTCCAGGATCGTGGTGCCGGGGCGCAGCAGATCCCTGATCTGGTCGACGTACTGATCGAGCCCGACCAGTACCGAGGCCCGCCGCAGCTCCTCGCGGGCCCGCGGGGTCAGCAGATCACGCGCGCCCGGTCCGAGACCGACGACGGCCAGCCGCCCGCGCGGGCCGCGGCGCACCACCGCGCAGGTGGCCATCGCGGCCCGCCCCGCAGGGTTCGACTTCCGCTTCGGCACGAGGAGTTCGCCCCCCGCGGCGAGCGCCGCGGCCTCCGCGACGGACGGCGTTCCGACGGCGGCGAGCGGTGCGCCGGACGGGTTGGGCACCTCGATCCGGGCCAGCTCGTCGGCGGTGTACGTGCGCAGCGGTACGCCGAACCGCGCGGCGGCCTCGACGATCCCCGGCTCGTCCGCCTTCGCGTCGACCGTCGCCAGCTCCGCGACGCTCAGCGGCGAGAGCCCGGCCTCGCCCAGGGCGTCCCGGATCAGCCCGACGACCTCCTCGACCGGCGCGTTCCTCGACGCACCGACCCCCACGGCGAGCGACGCGGGCCGCAACACGGCCGCCCGCGCGCCGAGTTCCACGATGCGGTCGGTGACATGCAGCACCGTCGGCCCCTCGGCACCCGGGGACACCTGCGGCGGCAGCGGCGGCAACGGCCACACCGCGTCCGCCCGCAGCTCCACCGGAGCCCCGTCGAGCACCGCGCGCGACACCCCCGCCACATCGCCCTCCACCGGGAGGCCCAGCATGTCCAGCCCCGGCACCCCCGTCGCGTCGGTCGCCGTCGTCACGACCGGCGCCGCGCCCAGCACCTCACCGACCGCCTCGGCCAGGGCGTTCGCCCCGCCGGCGTGCCCGCCGAGCAGCGCCACCGCATGGCGGCCCGCCTCGTCGACGCAGACGACACCCGGGTCCGAGGACTTGTCCGACAGCAGCGGCGCGAGCAGCCGCACCACGGCCCCCGTCGCCAGGAAGCACACCAGCTGCTCGCACTCGGCGAACGCCCGTTGCACGGCCTCGCGCACCGGTCCCTCGTAGACCGCGGTGCGGCCGGGCCAGGCCGCGGCCAGCCGGTCGCGGGCGACGGTGCCCGCCGCCGTGGCGGAGATCAGGCCGATCACTGGGTTGCTCCTTCACTTGCACGAACCGCGGGGCGGGTGCCCCACAGCAGAAAGACCGGGTTGGTCGCGGCGAGCCGCGTCACCTCACCGGGCAGCGGCGCCAGCCGGGAGGACTGCAGCAGCACCCCCTCGGGCACGAGCCCGGCACCGGCCAGCGCCGCACGCACCTCGGGCACCCGGTCCAGCGCCGCCAGCGCCACCACCACCGAGCGCCGCGCACGCCGGGCGCACGCCGTCACGATGGCGGGCAGCTCACGCCCACCGCCCCCGACGAACACCGCGTCCGGCTCGTCCAGACCGTCGAGCACGGCGGGCGCGGAGCCGTGCACCGCGTGCACGTACACGCCGTGCGCCGCCGCGTTCGCCCTGATCCGGCCGACCCCGTCCGGGGTCTTCTCCACCGCGACGGCGGCCGCGCCGAGCCGTGCGCACTCCACCGCCACGGAACCCGAACCCGCACCGATGTCCCACACGAGGTCACCGGTGCGCGGCCCCAGCCGGGCCAGCGCCAGGGCCCGGACCTCGAACTTGGTGATCATCGAGTCGCGGTGCTCGAACTCCGTCTCGTCCAGCGCCCACCGGCCGGGCCCGGCCGCCGCTCCCGCGACGGTCCGCACCGGGGAGAGCACCCGGGACTCGTCCAGGCACAGCACCACACTCACCGGATCCGGCCAGTCACGGGCCAGCGCCTCGGCGGGAGTCAGCCGCTCGACGCGCTCCCGCTCCGGATCGCCGAGCGCCGTCGCGACGACCAGGACGCGCCCCTCGGTTCCGTGCGCCAGCCCGGCGGCCAGCTCGGCGGGCCCGGCGCCGGGCCCGGTCAGGACGGCCACCTTCGGGTGCGCCAGGCACACGTTCACCGCGCTCCTCGGGTCGCGGCCGTGCGCGCTGACCACGACCGCGTCGTCCCACGCCAGCCCGAGCCGGGCGAACGCGACCGCGACGGACGGCGCGCCCGGCCGCACATCGAGCGCGGCCGCCCCGAAACGCTCCGCCAGCGCCCGTACGATCCCGAAGAATCCGGGGTCGCCGGAGGCCAGCACGACCACCCGGGCCCCGTCCCCGGGCGCGTGCTCCGCGATCCGGTCGAGCGCGGGTGCCAGCGGACCGAGGACGACGTGCTCGGCCCGCCCGGTCCGCTCCTCCCGCCCCGCGGCTTCCAGGTGGCGCCGGGCGCCGACCACCAGCGTGGCCGCGGCCAGCGCCCGGCGGGCCTCGTGACCGAGCGGCTCGCCCGTCCCCGTACCGAAGACCAGCACCGGCGCGGCGGTCCCGGTACCGGAGGTTCCGGTCACGAGCCGGACCGCTGGGCGCGCAGCTGGGCCCGCGCCGCCTTGTCGGCCTTGCGGAAACCGTGGAAGTGCCCCGGGTGGTAGAGGTGCGAACGCGTCCCCGACGCCGACAGCGCCGGACCGACCAGGAAGAGGGTGTGCTTCCAGAGCTTGTGCTCCTTGACCGTCTCCTCCAGCGTCTCGATCGTGCAGTGCAGGACCAGCTCCTCCGGCCAGGTCGCCTGGTACGCGATCACGACCGGCGTCGAGGTCGGATAGCCGCCCTCCAGAAGCTCCTGGGTGAGCTGCCCGGAGCGGGCAGCCGAAAGGAACAGCGCCATCGTCGTGCCGTGACGCGCGAACTCCCGTACCTCCTCGCCCGGCGGCATCGGCGTCTTGCCGCCGCCGAGACGGGTCAGGATCACGGACTGCGCGACCTCCGGAATCGTCAGCTCCCGCTGCGCGATCGCCGCGACCGCCGAGAACGACGACACCCCCGGCACGATCTCGACCGCCACCCCCAACCCGGCACACCGGTCGACCTGCTCCTGCGTGCCGCCCCACAGCGCCGGGTCGCCGGAGTGGATGCGGGCCACCTTCAGCCCCTCGGCGGCCGCGCGTTCGTACACGGCGACGACCTGCTCCAGCGACATCTGCGCCGAATCGAGGATCTCCGCGCCCTCCCGGGCGTGCTCCAGGACCTCCGCCTGCACCAGGCTCGCCGCCCAGATGACGATGTCGGCATCCGCGATGGCCCGCGCCGCCCGGAAGGTCAGCAGATCGGCGGCGCCGGGGCCGGCACCGACGAATGTCACTTTGCCGTGGGTGGGCGGGGCGGCCGCGCCGGCTGCGTCGACTGCTTCGGACATGGGACGGGGTCCTTTCGGAAAACGGGACAGGGGGGACGGAAACGGTGGTACGGGTGGCGGCGCGCGCAGAGATGCGCGCACCCGGGTCAATCGGCTAGCAAGAGCGCATGGCGGTGTTCGTCGCGCTCGGCGCGTTCCTGATGACCCTGGCCGGCGGCTGGGTCGCCCAACGCGTCACCGACCGCCGCCATCTGGTACTCGGTTTCGCCGGCGGACTGATGCTCGGTGTGGTCGGCCTGGACCTGCTGCCGGAGGCGGTCGGCGCCGCGGGCGAGCCCGTCTTCGGCGTCCCCGCAGCCCTGCTGCTGTTCGTGGGCGGCTTCCTCGTCGCCCATCTGGTGGAGCGCCTGCTCGCGGTGCGCCAGGCGGCACACGGCGCGGGCGAGGAGCGGGTGCCGCAGGTCGGACTCACGGCGGCGGCGGCGATGGTCGGCCACAGCCTGATGGACGGCGTCGCGCTCGGCGCGGCCTTCCAGGTGGGCGCGGGCATGGGAGCCGCCGTCGCCCTCGCCGTCATCACGCACGACTTCGCCGACGGCTTCAACACCTACACGATCACCAGCCTGTACGGGAACGCCCGCCGCAAGGCCCTGCTCATGCTGTTCGCCGACGCCCTGGCACCGGTCGTGGGCGCCGCGACGACGCTGCTGTTCACCCTTCCGGAGGAACCGCTCGGCTGCTATCTCGGCTTCTTCGGCGGCGCACTGCTCTACCTCGCCGCCGCCGAGATCCTCCCCGAGGCACACCACGAACACCCGGCCCGCTCCACGCTGCTGTGCACGGTGGCCGGGGTGGGTTTCATCTGGCTGGTCGTGGGCATCGCGGACTGACCACCGCGCCGCACCCGGGCACCTCACAATTTCCCGCCCCGCCCGCCGTCGCGCGGCGCGGGCGCGATCAGCGTCGACAGGTACGGCAACGGCCCCTCGGTGAGGTCCGCCGCCGGCCGGATCGACTCCTCGGGCAGCCCGAGCGCGGAACCCCAGACCGCGTCCTCGGTACGCCCCGTCTCCCGCAGCGCCGCGGCCACCTCCGCCGCCAGCCGGCCGAACTTGTACGCGACGACCGTCCCGGGACCTTCGAGGGCCTCCTTCAGCGCCGCGGCCCCCGCCGTCACCGGCACCAGCGTCAGCGGCTCCGTGCCCTCCGTCAGCACCGCACCGCTGCGGGCGGCCAGATCCTGCATGGCCGTGATCCCGGGCACGGTCTCCACGGCCGTCCCCGGCAGCAGCTCGCCTATCGTCTGCGCGAGATAGGTGAACGTCGAGTACACATTGGGGTCGCCGATCGTCGCGAACGCCACCGAACCATGGGTACGCAGCAACGCGGCGACCCGCTCGCCCGCCGCGTCCCACGCCGCCTCCCGGCGTGCCCGGTCCGTCCGCTCATTGAGCGCGAACACCACCCGCACGACCTTGTCGGCCGCCACGTAGTGCAGCACGGTCGCCTCCGCCCGCCCCCGCTCACCGGTGTCCATCACCGGCACGACGACGACCGCGGCATCGCGCAGCGCGTTCACGCCCTTGACGGTCACCAGCTCCGGGTCACCGGGGCCCACGCCGACGCCGACCAGCCTGCTCGTACCGTGACCGTGGTTCATCCCTCGCACCTCTCAACGAATCGGCGGACCATACCGGGCGCCGAAGCCCCATGCGTATGCAGATAACTCGCGTGCACGCCCCGCTGCACGAACCCCTCCACGCGCCGCTCCGGCTGATGCAGACCCCACGCCGGTGCGGCCCCGGCGCCCGGCTCCAGCACGGTCCGGTGGAACTCGTGCCCGCGCACCCGCGTCCCGGGCGCCGCCAGCACACTCTCGGAGACCGCCACGGCCTCCCGGTAGCCCAGCGTCAGCCGTTCGGACATCCGTGCCTCGGCGTCGAGGACCCCGCACATCGGCAGCCCGTCGAGCGAACGCGCCAGATACAGCAGCCCCGCACACTCGGCGGCCACCGGAGCCCCCGAGGCCGCCAGCTCCGCGACGGCCTTGCGCAACGGCTCGTTGGCGGACAGCTCGGGGGCGTACACCTCGGGAAACCCGCCCCCGACGACCAGCCCGCGCGTGCCCTCGGGCAGCGCCTCGTCCCGCAACGGGTCGAACGGCACGACCTCGGCCCCGGCGGCGGCAAGCAGCTCGGTGTGCTCGGCGTAGGAGAACGTGAACGCGGCCCCGGCCGCGACGGCGACCCGTTGGAGCCGGGGAGCGGCCCCGTCGCGGGCGCCGCCCACCGCCTCCGCCGCGTCCCACACCGCGCCCGGCACCGCGGGCGCCGACCGCGCCAACGCCATGAGCGCGTCCAGGTCGCATCCCGCCCGCACCCGGTCCGCCATCGCCGCGACGGCGTCCACCGCGTCGCCCCGCCGCTCGGCCACCGGCACCAGGCCCAGATGCCGTGACGGCACGGCCACCCGCTCCGTCCGCCGCAGCACCCCCAGCACCGGCACACCCGACTCGTCCAGCGCCTCCCGCAGCAGCGCCTCGTGCCGCTGCGAGCCGACCTTGTTCAGGATCACCCCGCCGATCCGCACCCGCGGATCCCACGAGGCGAAGCCGTGCACCAGCGCGGCCACGGACCGCGACTGCGACGACGCGTCGACCACCAGCACCACGGGCGCCCGCAGCACCTTCGCGACCTGGGCGGTCGACGCCAGCTCACCGTGGCCCGCCGCCCCGTCGTACAGCCCCATCACGCCCTCGACGACCGCCAGATCGCAGCCGAGCGCACCGTGCGCGAACAGCGGAGCGACCAGCTCCGGACCGCACATGTACGCGTCGAGATTGCGGCCCGGCCGCCCCGTGGCCAGCGTGTGGTACCCCGGATCGATGTAGTCGGGCCCGACCTTGTGCGCGGACACGGCGAGACCCCGCCCCGCGAAGGCCGCCATCAGCCCCGTGGCCACGGTGGTCTTGCCGCTCCCCGACGAGGGCGCGGCGATCACCAGACGCGGAACGTTCACCGCGGGTCCCTCACCATTCGATGCCCCGCTGACCCTTCTGACCGGCGTCCATCGGGTGCTTGACCTTCGACATGTCGGTCACCAGATCGGCGGCCTCCACCAGCTCCGCGGGCGCGTTGCGCCCGGTGATCACCACATGCTGCGTACCGGGACGGTTGCGCAGCACCTCGATCACCTCGCCGGTGTCGACCCAGCCCCAGTGCATCGGGTACGCGAACTCGTCGAGGACGTACAGCCGGTACGTCTCGGCGGCCAGGTCGCGCTTGACCTGCTCCCAGCCCTCGCGCGCCGCCTCCTCGTTGTTCAGCTGCCGGTCGCGCTGCACCCACGACCAGCCCTCGCCCATCTTGTGCCAGGCGACGGAGCCCCCCTCGCCGCTCGCCCCGAGGACCTTCAGCGCGTTCTCCTCGCCGACCTTCCACTTCGCCGACTTGACGAACTGGAAGACGCCGATCGGCCACCCCTGATTCCAGGCGCGCAGCGCGAGCCCGAAGGCCGCCGTCGACTTCCCCTTCCCGATGCCGGTGTGCACCACCAGCAGCGGACGGTTGCGGCGCTGACGGGTGGTGAGCCCGTCGTCCGGCACGGTGGTCGGCTGTCCCTGCGGCATTACGCGGCCCTCCTGCTGGTCGACTGAACATCCTTGACGAGTCCGGCGATCGAGTCCGCCCGCAGCTCGTCGAGCGTCACGGCGGTGCCGCCGAGATCACGCGCGAGGGCGCCCGCGAGCCCGAGCCGTACGGGCCCCGACTCGCAGTCCACGACGACCGACGCGATGCCCTCCGCCTCGTGCAGCCGCGCCGCCCGCGACGCCAGCGCCACCGGCTCGGGCCCCCCGGTCGCCCGCCCGTCGGTCACCACGACCAGCAACGGCCGCCGCGACGGATCACGCAGCCGCTCCACCCGCAGCACCTCATGGGCCTTCAACAGCCCGGCCGCGACGGGCGTACGCCCGCCGGTCGGCAGCGCCTCCAGCCGTGCCGCCGCCGCGTCCACCGACGACGTCGGCGGCAGCACCACCTCGGCGTCGCTGCCCCGGAAGGTGACCAGCCCGACCTTGTCCCGCCGCTGGTAGGCGTCCAGCAGCAGCGAAAGGACCGCCCCCTTCACGGCACTCATCCGCTGCCGGGCGGCCATCGACCCGGAGGCGTCCACCACGAACAGCACGAGGTTCCCCTCGCGCCCCTCCCGGGTCGCCTGCCGCAGATCGTCCCGCCGGACCACCAGCCCCCGTCCCGACCGCCCCCGCGCCCGCTGATGGGGGGCGGCGGCCTGCACGGTCGCCGCCAGATGCAGCTTGGTCAGGGCGCCCCGCGGACGCCGCGCACCGGTCGTACGCCCGTGCTCGGTGCGCGCCCGGGACCGCCGTCCCGCCGCACCCTCGCCCAGGCCGGGCACGCTCAGCGGCTTCGTACGGAACGGCTCGGCAGCACGTACGGGCTGCTGCTCACCGCCCCCGGAGGACTGCTGCCCCTGCCCCTGCTCGGGCACGGACTGCGCGGGCGTGTCACCGGCCTCGCCCTCGGGCTGCGGCGGCGTGCCGGGCCCGTCGCCCTGCGGGGGCCGGCCGCCGCCACCGGGGCCGTCCGGGTCCGGGTCGTCGCCCTCGCCGCTGTTCTGCTCCAGCGTGTCGTCGAGCTTGTCCTCGTCCAGGCCCGGCGCGTCGAAGGGATTGCGCCGACGCCGGTGGGGGAGCGCGAGCAGGGCGGCCTGCCGTACGTCCTCGGCGAGCACATCCGTACGCCCCGCCCAGGCGGCCAGCGCGGTCGCCGTCCGGGCCATCACGATGTCCGCGCGCATCCCGTCGACCTCGAAGGCCGCGCAGGTGGCCGCGATCTGCCGCAACGCCCCGTCCCCGAGGCGCACTTCGGGGAGCAGCGCACGCGCGGCGACGATCCTCGCCCGCAACGCGCCTTCCTCGGCGGCCCACTCGGCGGCGAAACCGGCGGGATCGTCGTCGTACGCGAGTCGCCTGCGCACGACCTCGACCCGCTGGTCGGTCTCGCGGGACGCGGCGACCTCGACGGTCAGCCCGAACCGGTCCAGGAGCTGGGGCCGCAGCTCCCCCTCTTCGGGGTTCATGGTCCCGACCAGCAGGAAACGCGCCGCGTGCCGTACGGAGACGCCTTCGCGCTCCACGTACGAAGCGCCCATGGCGGCCGCGTCCAGCAGCAGGTCCACGAGGTGGTCGTGGAGCAGGTTGACCTCGTCGACGTACAGGATGCCGCGATGGGCGTCGGCGAGCAGCCCGGGTTCGAAGGCCTTCACGCCCTCGGCGAGCGCCCGCTCGATGTCGAGCGCCCCGACGAGCCGGTCCTCGGACGCGCCGACCGGAAGCTCCACCATGCGCGCATCCCGCGACACGCCGGCCCCGGCCTCGTGGGGACCGTCGGGACACGCCGGATCGGGCGACGCCGGGTCGCACGAGAACCGGCACCCGGCGACGACGGGAACCTCCGGCAGGAGCGCGGCGAGCGCCCGCACGGCGGTGGACTTGGCGGTGCCCTTCTCGCCGCGCACCAGCACACCGCCGACGGCGGGCGAGACGGCGTTCAGCAGCAGCCCGAGCCGGAGATCGTCCTGCCCGACGACGGCGGTGAAGGGGTACGGCGTACTCACGGTGCCTCCATGGGTGAACGGTGTGCTGTCGGCCCCTGCGGCGTTCGCGGAGCGGGGTTCCGGGGGCGGATCCCCCGGTCGTCGGGTGCGCGCAGCCCGCTCACCCGTCCCCCTCCAGATCGCCTTCGAGCTCCAGATACGTGGCCCGCAACCGCTCCAGCGTCTCCGCGTCCGGCTCCGCCCACAGCCCCCGCTCGGCCGCCTCCAGCAGCCGCTCCGAAATCCCGCGCAGCGCCCAGGGGTTGGACTTCTGCATGAACTCCCGGTTCTCCGGGTCGAAGACGTACTCCGCCGACAACTTCTCGTACATCCAGTCGTCGACGACACCCGCCGTCGCGTCGTACCCGAACAGGTAGTCCACGGTCGCGGCCATCTCGAAAGCGCCCTTGTACCCGTGCCGCCGCATCGCCGCCATCCACCGCGGGTTCACCACCCGCGCCCGGAACACCCGGTGCGTCTCCTCGCCCAGCGTCCGCGTCTTCACCTGGTCCGGCGTGGCGCTGTCGCCGACGTACGCCTCGGGCGACTCGCCGGTCAGGTGCCGCACCATGGCGACCATGCCGCCGTGGTACTGGAAGTAGTCGTCCGCGTCCACCAGGTCGTGCTCGCGCGTGTCGACGTTCTTCGCCGCCACCGCGATCCGCCGGAACGCGGTCTCCATGTCGCCGCGCGCCGCCCGCCCGTCGAGCCCTCGCCCGTACGCGTAACCGCCCCAGACCGCGTACACCTCGGCCAGATCCGCGTCCGACCGCCAGTTCCGGGCGTCGATCAGCGGCAGCAGCCCCGCCCCGTACGCCCCCGGCTTGGACCCGAAGATGCGTGCCGTGGCCCGCCGCCGGTCGCCGTGGTCCGCCGTGTCCTCATCGGCGTGCGCCCGTACGTAGTTGGCGTCGGCCGGCTCGTCCAGCTCCGCCACCGTCCGTACCGCGTCGTCGATCAGCCCCACCACATGCGGGAACGCGTCGCGGAAGAATCCGGAGATCCGTACGGTCACATCGATGCGCGGCCGGCCCAGCTCGCCCACCGGTACGACCTCGAAGCCGGTCACCCGGCGCGACGCGTCGTCCCACACCGGCCGGCAGCCGAGCAGGGCCAGGATCTCCGCGATGTCGTCACCCTGCGTGCGCATGGCCGAGGTGCCCCACACGGTCAGACCGACCGACTTCGGATAGTCGCCCGTGTCCGCGAGGTACCGGGCGATCAGGGAGTCCGCGAGCGACTGCCCGACCTCCCACGACAGCCGGGACGGAATCGCCTTCGGGTCGACCGAGTAGAAGTTGCGGCCGGTCGGCAGCACATTGACGAGCCCGCGCGTGGGCGAGCCCGAAGGCCCGGCCGGTACGAAGCCGCCGTCCAGCGCCCGCAGGATGTGGTCGATCTCGTCCGTCGTCCGGGCCAGCCGCGGCACGACCTCCTCGCACGCGAAGCCCAGCACGGCCACGGCGGCCGGGAGTTCGAAGCCCAGGACGTCCCGCACCAGTCCCGCAACGGCCGCGAGGTCCCAGCCGCGCTCCTCCATGCCCTCCGCGAGCCGGCGGCACAGCCGCTCCAGCAGGTCGATCGCGTCCGCACCGGTGCGCGCCGGGCCGTCGACCAGTCCGGTCAGCTCGGCCGGCACCTTCACCGCGGCGCCCGGCTCGGCCAGCAACTCCTTCTCGCTGAGCCCGAAGTGCTCGGCGACCGACGCCCGCAGCCCCGGCAGCGCGTTCGCCGTTCCGCCCCACACCTGGGAGGCGCGCAGCACGGCCAGCACCAGGTTGACCCGTGCCTCGTCGACGGGGCCGCCGCCGAGGATGTGCAGGCCGTCCCGGATCTGGACGTCCTTGATCTCGCAGAGGTAGCCGTCGATGTGCATGACGAACGAGTCGAAGGCGTCCTCGCCCGGCTGTTCGTCGACATGGAGGTCGTGGTGCAGCTCGGCGGCCTTCACCAGCGTCCAGATCTGGGCCCGGACCGCCGGGGCCTTCGTCGGGTCGAGATCGCTGACCAGCGCGTACTCGTCGAGCAGCTGCTCCAGCTTGGCCAGGTCGCCATAGGTGTCGGCACGTGCCATCGGCGGCACCAGATGGTCCACCACCGTGGCGTGCCCACGCCGCTTGGCCTGGGTGCCCTCGCCCGGGTCGTTGACGATGAACGGGTAGATCAGCGGCAGTTCGCCGAGGACGGCGTCGGGACCGCACCCGGCGGACAGGCCGAGGCCCTTGCCCGGCAGCCACTCCATCGTGCCGTGCTTGCCCATGTGGACGACGGCGTCCGCGCCGAACGAATTCTCCAGCCAGCGGTACGTCGCCATGTAGTGGTGCGACGGCGGCATGTCCGGGTCGTGGTAGATCGCGATCGGGTTCTCGCCGAAGCCGCGCGGCGGCTGGATCAGCACCACCACATTCCCGAACTGCAGCGAGGCGAGGACGATCTCGTCCCCGTCCACGTACAGCGAGCCCGGCGGCTCGCCCCAGTGCTCCAGCATCGAGTCGCGCAGCTCCGGCTCCAGCGTGTCGAACCAGGCCCGGTAGTCGGCGAGCGGGACGCGCGCGGGGGCGGCCGCGAGCTGCTCCTCGGTCAGCCACTCGACGTCGTGGCCACCGGCGTTGATGAGGCGGTGGATCAGCTCGTCGCCGTTGTCGGGGTGCCCGTCGACCCCGTAGCCGGCGTCGCGCAGGGCGTCCAGGACCCGCACCGCGGACGCGGGCGTGTCCAGGCCGACGGCGTTGCCGACGCGGGAGTGCTTGGTCGGGTAGGCGGTGAAGACGAGGGCGAGCTTCTTCTCGGCGTTCGCCTTGTGCTTGAGGACGGCGTGGCGCACCGCGATTCCGGCGACGCGCGCGGCGCGCTCGGGGTCGGCGCGGTACACCGGCACGTCGTCCGGGCCCTGCTCCTTGAAGGAGAACGGGACGGTGATCAGCCGGCCGTCGAACTCCGGGATCGCGACCTGCATCGCGGCGTCCATGGGGGAGAGGGCGGCGTCCGACGCCTCCCACGCGGCGCGCGACGAGGTCAGGCACAGGCCCTGGAGCACGGGGACGTCCAGATCGGCCAGCGCGCCGATGTCCCAGGCCTCGTCGTCGCCCCCGGCGGAGGCGTCCGACGCGCGGGTGCCGCCCGCCGCGAGGACCGTGGCGACCAGGGCGTCCGTACGGCCGAGCAGCTCGTAGAGACCGGCGTCCGCGCCGCGCAGCGAACCGCAGTACACCGGCAGGGCGTTGGCACCGCGGGCCTCGACCGCGTCGCAGAGGACGTCCACGAACGAGGTGTTCCCGGACAGCTGGTGCGCCCGGTAGAAGAGCACCCCGACGGTCGGGCGGCCCTCGACGGACGCGCGGTCGCCGTGCAGGCCCCACTCGGGCATCTTCTGCGGCTCGGCGAAGCCGTGGCCGGTCAGCAGGACGGTGTCGGAGAGGAAGCGGGCCAGCTCCACGAGGTTTCCGGGGCCGCCCTCCACGAGGTAGCGCAGCGCCTCGGCGACCACACCGGCCGGCACGGACGACTCGGCCATCAGCTCCGCGTCCGGGACGGCCTCGCCGCCCAGCAGCACGGTCGGGACGCCGGACGCCCTGAGGACGGCCAGCCCGTCCTCCCAGGCGCGCTTGCCGCCGAGGAGACGGACGACGGCGACGGAGGAGCCCTCGATCAGCGCGGGGAGTTCCTCGCGGGCGTCGATGCGGGTGGGGTTGCCGATGCGGTACGGCGCGCCGGAGGCACGCGCGGCGAGGAGGTCCGTGTCGGCGGTCGACAACAACAGCACGGTGCTCATAGGGGCGTTCATGCGCGTGCTCCAGGTGCTCCGGGGGCGATGAAGGGAAGTTCTGCCGGCGCGCCCGACTCGATGAGCCGCAGCAGCGCGTCGGTGTCCGCGTGTTCTTCGATGAGGTCGCCGAGGCGGTCGAGCTGTTCCTCGCGCAGCGCGGCGAAGCAGGTGTCGGGGGCGGGGACGAAGCGCCGGCCGGCGGTCCGTGCGATCTCGGTCAGGAAGCGGCGGCGGAACGCGTCGCTCTCCAGCGAGCCGTGCCAGTGGGTGCCCCACACGGCACCGGCCCGGCATCCGTCGAGGAACGCCTCCCCGCCGCGTACGTCGGCGACGCCGTGGTGGATCTCGTACCCCTCGACAGGGGCGCCGAGCGCCTCGCCGACGGGGCGGGCGAGGGTCTTCTCGCGGTCGAAGCGGACGCGTACGGGCAGCAGGCCGAGGCCGTCGACGTGCCCGGCTCCCGACTCGACCTCGTCCTCGATGTGTTCGCCGAGGATCTGGAAGCCGCCGCAGATCCCGAGGACCGGCCGGTCCTCGGCGGCGCGCCGCACCAGGGCGTCGGCGAGGCCGCGCTCGCGCAGCCAGGACAGCGCCTTCACGGTGCCGCGGGTGCCGGGCACGATGACGAGGTCCGCGTCGGCCAGCTCCTCGGCGCGGTCCACGAACCGGACGACGACGCCCGGTTCGGCGGCCAGCGCGTCCACATCGGTGAAGTTCGACATCAGGGGCACGGCGCACACCGCGACCCGCAGCACCTCGTCGCCGTACGGCGGCGCGACGACCGATTCGCGTACGGCTCCGCGCAGCGAGACCCGCAGCCCGTCCTCCTCGTCGATGCCGAGGCCGTGGGCGAAGGGCAGCACCCCGTACGTCTGCCGCCCGGTGATCCCGCGCAGCATTTCCAGGCCCGGCTCCAGCAGCGACACGTCGCCCCGGAACTTGTTGACGAGGTACCCCGCGATCAGCGACTGGTCCTCGGCGTCGAGCAGTGCCGTCGTACCGAAGAACGAGGCGAAGACGCCGCCGCGGTCGATGTCGCCGACGACCACCACGGGGAAGCGCGCCGCCCGGGCGATACCCATGTTCACGATGTCCGTGCGCCGCAGATTGATCTCGGCCGGACTGCCCGCCCCCTCGCAGATCACCGCGTCATACGTGCCCCGAAGCTGTTCCAGGCAGTCCACGACCGTGGAGAGCAGCGCTTCCTGCCGGCCCCCGTGGTAGCCGCGGGCGCTCATCTCGCCCACCGGCCTGCCCATCAGGACGACCTGGCTGGAGCGGTCGCCGCCGGGCTTGAGCAGGACCGGGTTCATCAGCGCGGTCGGCTCCACCCGGGCGGCCTGCGCCTGCATGGCCTGGGCACGGCCGATCTCGGCACCCTCGCGGGTGACGAACGAGTTCAGCGACATGTTCTGCGCCTTGAAGGGCGCCACCTTCACGCCCCGGCGCACGAGCCAGCGGCAGATGCCCGCGGTGACGACGCTCTTGCCCGCGTCCGAGGTGGTTCCGGCGACCAGCAGTCCGCCGCTCATGTCCGTCTCCGTCCTGTGATGCGCGTTCCCGGCACACGGGTTCCGGCGGTCCCGCGCCCCGCGATCCGCCGTGCGGCGAGGCCCGCGCCCAGCCGTCCCGCCACGCACACGCCGAGGGCCAGTGCGCCCACCCGGCGCGACAGCCGTACCGCGCGTTCGATGTCCTCGGTCTCCACGGCCCGGCCCGTCTCCCCGTTGAGGACCGGACGGTGCTCGACCCGGCCGCCGTACGCGAGCGTCCCGCCGAGCCGTACGCCGAGCGCACCCGCGAACGAGGCTTCCACCGGGCCCGCGTTGGGGCTCGGGTGCTCGGCCGCGTCGGCCCGCCAGGCCCGTACCGCTGCCCGTGGCCGCCCGCCCGCGGCCACGGCGAGCAGGGCCGTGAGCCGGGCACCCGGCCAGCCCGCGAGGTCGTCGAGCCGGGCCGAGGCCCAGCCGTAGCGGCGGTGGCGGGGCGACCTGTGGCCGACCATGGCGTCGAGGGTGTTGGCGGCCCGGAAGCCGACGAGGCCGGGCACCCCGGCCAGCGCACCCCACACCAGGGCGCCGACCACGGCGTCCGAGGTGTTCTCGGCCACGGACTCCACCACGGCACGGGCGATCTGCGGTCCGTCGAGGGAGTACGGGTCCCGCCCGCACAGATGCGGCAGCCGCTCGCGGGCACGCTCGATGTCACCGGCGGCCAGGGCGGCGCCGATGGTCCGGGCCTCACGCCCCAGGGACGTACCGCCGACGACGGACCAGGTGGCTGCGGCGGTCAGCGCGACGGAGGCGGCGGGGCGGCTGCGTACGGCACGGGTGATCAGCGCGGCACCACCCGCGGCGCCTCCGGCGCAGACAAGGGTGTGCAGCGCGCCCCACCCGCGGTGGTCGCGCCACAGCCGGCGCTCGACGCCCGCCGCGGCCCGTCCGAAGGCGGCGACGGGATGCCCCCTGCGGGGGTCACCGAGCAGCAGATCGCCGATCAGGCCGACTGTGGCGCCGTACGCGAAGATGCGGTCGGCACGCACGGCTCAACCGGCCGTCACGCCTCGGAGGAGCTTCGTACAGGCGGCTCTCGTCGAGAGCGCCACGGCATCGGACGCACGGCAGCCAGGCATGGCGATATGTCCTCACTCAGGGTCCGCGCCCTGGTTCGACGTGACCGGCGACGAGAGTCTCCTGGCTCCCGGATCCGCAGTTCCCCGGCCTTCCAGCCCGCTCGCGCGTGCCGTGACTTCCGGTGTGGGGGACTGCTCCCCGGTGACAGTGGCGGGACCGCGCCGGATTCGCACCGGCTTCCTCTGCTGTCGCCGTAATTGGCTCCGGCAGTCCACCACGCTGTGCAAACGCCCGTCAACTTGCCGTTGACCTGCGGCGGCGCAGTGTGCTGAGGCCCACACCGGGCCGGAGCACACCACTGCGGGCCGGACACACGAGAGGTGTCCGGCCCGACGGGGGTGAGCGGAGGACCGCTCAGGCGACGATCAGATAGATCCCGTACGCGACCGCCGCCGCGCACAGCGTGAAGCAGACGTACGCGCCGGCGCGGGCCAGCAGCAGTGAGCCGCCGGAGCCGCCCTGCGCCGCCGGTTCGGGCTGCTTCGAGAGGCCGACGATTCCCAGGGTGAAGAGGCCCACCAGCGCGACGGTGACGACGAGGGAGACACCGAAGACGGAGCCGAGGGCTGCCCAGTCGATTTTCATGCTGATTCCTTAGACGGACGGCCGGGCCTGGAGGGCCGGCCTAGACAGTGGCGGGTCGCGCCGGGTCCGGGGCGGTGCCGGCCGGGGCCGGAATGGTGGTCTTGAGGTCCTGGGCCGTCGCCTGGGCCGCGGTGGGCGGCGGGCTGACGGCGGCGATGGCCGTGGTGACGACGCCCGCGGGCTCGGCAGGGACGTCCGCCGGCGCGACATCGCCGTGGCCGACCGGCTTGCGCCGCGACACCAGCCAGATCGCCCCGGAGCCCGCGACCAGCAGCACCGCGACGACGACGACACCCCAGGTGCCCTGCCGGGTGAGGAACTCCGCGCCCGCGCCGACCAGGCCCGCGGCCGGCAGGGTCAGCCCCCAGGCGACGAACATCCGGGTGGCGGTGGACCAGCGGACCACGCCGCCCTGGCGGCCGAGGCCCGCGCCCATCACGGCGCCGGAGCAGGACTGCGTGGTGGAGAGGGAGAAGCCGAGGTGCGAGGAGGCCAGGATGACCGTGGCCGCACTGGTCTGCGCGGCGAAGCCCTGCGGCGGCTTGAGATCGGTGAGGCCGCTGCCCATGGTGCGGATGATGCGCCAGCCGCCCAGGTAGGTGCCGAGCGCGATGGCCGTACCGGCGCAGACGATGACCCAGACCGGCGGGTTGGAGCCGGGGTGCAGGACGCCGCCGGTGACCAGCGCGAGGGTGATGATGCCCATGGTCTTCTGCGCGTCGTTGGTGCCGTGGGCGAGGGAGACCAGTCCGGCCGAGGCGATCTGACCGGCGCGGTAGCCCTTCGCGGTGGCCTTCTCCTGGGCGCCGTCGCGGATCTTCCCGCCGATCCGGTACGTCAGCCGGGTGGCCAGCAGCGCGGCCAGACCGGCGACGATCGGGGCGGCGACCGCGGGGAGCAGCACCTTGGTGACGACGGTGCCGCCGTTGACCGACGACCAGCCCGCCGACATCACCGCAGCGCCGATCAGGCCGCCGAACAGGGCGTGCGAGGAGCTGGACGGCAGTCCGACCAGCCAGGTCAGCAGATTCCACAGGATGGCGCCGACGAGTGCCGCGAAGATGACTTCCGTCCGCAGCCCGTTCTCGTTGATGATCCCGCCGGAGATCGTCTTGGCGACCTCCACGGACAGGAACGCGCCGACGAGGTTGAGAACGGCGGACATGGCCACCGCGGTCTTCGGTTTGAGTGCGCCGGTCGAGATGGTGGTCGCCATCGCGTTGGCGGTGTCGTGGAAACCGTTCGTGAAATCGAACACTAGAGCTGTCACGATCACAATCGCGAGGAGCAGCGTGATGTGTTCCATTTACCCAGGCAATCGTTCGACGTCAGTGGCATGTGGACCGTAGGCAACCTGGGTGAACGGAAGATGAACTGAGCAGGGCGTTGTGGTGTCTCCGTACGTCGTCGTGCCGCTCTGCCCGTCCTCCGGTCGTTCTCCGGGGCCGTGCGGGCCGGGTGCAGCGCCGGGCGAGGTATGTTTCGGCCACTTGTCACCCTTTTGTTAATTTCTCCGATCCGTGACGGCGGTCTCTCCGGTCGGCGGTCTCTCCGGTCGACGGCATGTCCGTCCGGCCTCCGGGCTGACAGGATCTCCGCATGAGCGATCAGCAGCGGGACGCGATCGAACGGGCCTGGGAGGGTGTCGTAGCCACCGCCCGCAGGACGGCGGCGGACGGCCTCGTCGTCGGAACCTCGGGAAACGTGTCGGCCCGGGTCGGCGGGACGGTCCTGGTCACCCCGAGCGGAGTGCCGTACGACCGGCTCGGCCCCGAGGACGCGGTCGGCGTCGATCTGGACGGCAACCGCGTCCTCGGTGAACTGGCGCCGACCAGCGAACTCCCGCTCCATCTCGCGGTCTACCGGAACAGCGACGCGGCGGCCGTCGTACACACCCACGCGGTGCATGCCACGGCCGTCTCCACCCTGGTCCCCGAGGTCCCCCCGGTCCACTACGCCGTCGCCGTGCTCGGGGGCTCCGTCCGGGTCGCGGCCTACGCGCGCTACGGGACCGTGGAACTGGCCGAGAACATGCTCACCGCCCTGCGCGGCCGGACGGGCTGCCTGCTCCAGAACCACGGAACCGTCACCTACGGAGCCACCCTGGACGAGGCGTACGACCGGACCGCCCAGCTGGAATGGCTCTGCCGGCTCTGGCTCACCGCGAGCTCCGTCCCCGGACACACCCCGAGCCTGCTCTCCCCGGCCCAACTGCGTGAAGTCCGGGAAGCCCTGAAGGGATACGGACAACCCGGCGGCTGACCCGGCGGCTGACCGGGCGTCCGGCCCCCCGGCCCCCGCCCCCGGGGCCCCGCTGCCCCGCCGCCCCGAAAGGACAAGGACAACCGGGCCGCAGACCCGGCCGCCCGGTCCCCGCCGGGACACCGGACGGCCCCCGTCCGCTGGCAGGGTGCGGCACACCCCACGACACTGAAGCGGTGCGCCCGGCAACAGTCACGGCAGCAGCCGTCACCACGATCCTCGGCGTCGGTGCGGCAGCTGTCGCGGCCGGCCGGTACGCCAGCGACGCCGCCCTCAGGGCGCCGTCCGGACGGCCGCTCCCCGCCGACCGCAGGCTCACCGTGCACGCCACGGCCGCCGGGCAGGTCACCCTGACCCGCTCCTTCGCCGCCCTGCGGCCCGGCAGGTACGGGCTCGTGGGCGACGACATCCACGCCGTCGTCGGCCCGGTGATCGAACACGCCCCTCACGCCCCCGACACCGTCGTCCGCCGGCTGGAGCGGGTCAGCCGCGGCAGCCTGGAACCCGGCGCCAAGGTCTGCGTCACCCCGCAGCTGTACAGCGGCGACCCCTCCACGGCCCTCGGCCTCGCCCACAGGGAAGTCGAGATCCCCGGCGAACTCGGCGCGCTGCCCGCCTGGTTCCTGCCCGGCGCCCGCGCCACCTGGGTCATCACCGTGCACGGCCTCGGCACCACCAGGGAGCACCCCCTGAACGTCATGGGGTTCCTGCACGACCTGCGCCTGCCCGTGCTCGACCTGGCCTACCGGGGCGACGCCGGAGCCCCGCGCTCCCCGGACGGCCTCGCCCATCTCGGCGAATCCGAATGGCGCGACCTGGACGCGGCCATCCGCTTCGCCGTGCGGTACGGGGCCGAGAAGGTCGTCCTGCACGGCTGGTCCACCGGCGCCTCCATGGCGCTGCACGCGGCCGTCAACTCCGCGCTGCGCGACCGGATCCGCGGTCTCGTCCTCGATTCCCCGGTCCTGGACTGGGTCGCCACGCTGCGCGCCCTGGCCGTCGCCCGCGGGGTGCCGACCGCGCTGCTGCCGCTCGCCGTCCGTGCCGCCCAGGGGCAGACCGGGCTGCGCGGCGCCCGGCTCCTGGACGGCTCCCTCGCGGCGGAGCTCCGCGTCCCGACCCTGATCTTCCACGGCCCGGACGACACCCTGGCCCCCTGGCAGCCGTCCCGCGAGCTGGCCGCCCGCCGCCCGGACCTGGTCGCCCTGCGCGCCGTCCCGCAGGCTCCGCATGCGGCGATGTGGAATGCCGATCCGGTCCACTACGAAGAGGCCCTGCGCCGGTTCCTCACGCCCCTGATGTGACCTGATGCGAGGGTTCGGCCGATTGGTGCCGGACCCCCTCCGGCGCCCTCCCCCGCGAATTCGGGTTCCGTTTGGGCTTTCGGGCCGTCAGGGGCAAGACTGCTCCCCGTGACGTCCCGTACCCCGCGCGACTCCAGGCTGCGACTTGTCCGCCCGCGACCCATCGCCACCGCTCGCAAGGCCGTGACCGCCCGGCGGACCAGGCCGGCCCCCCGCCCCCCGGAGGGCACCCCGCCCCGGGCCGAACTGGCCCGCCAGGCCAGGGCGGTCCTCGCCGACGCCGTACGAATCGCCCACTGGGCAGCCGACGGCGCGGTCCCCGGCGCACCGCCACCGGCCGTCCAGGCTCTCGAACGGGCCGCGACGGCCCTGGAGTTGTCCCCGGCGCAGGTGCGCTCCGGCTGGGACCGGGCCCGCCTCGCCGGTCTCGTCGAACTGCACGGCGGCACCGCACGCCCCGGCTGGCGGCTGCGCGCCTGGGACCGCGACGACTCCGCAGTGCTCCGCGGCTGGGTGGCGCTCTTCGACGCGTGGTCGCTGGTCCACCCCGCGCCCGAGGGCATCGAGTCCACCGCGGTCGCCGAGGCCGTCGAGGCCGTGCCCCAGGTGCTCTCCCTCCTCCAGCTCTCGGCCGGCCCGGTCACCGTGCCCGCCCTCCTGGACCTGCTCGGCCAGCGCGTCGCGGAACTCCACGAGGAGCGCTGCGAGGTGCCGTACGGACCGCAGCCGCTGCCCGCACCGGCCGAATCCGCCCCCGCCGCGCACCCCGCCGCCCTGGTCGCCCTTCTTCTCGACTGGGCCCTGGAGGGACTGGCCGCCGTCGGCGCGCTCACCCTCGGCGCCGGACACGCCACCCTCACCCCGCTCGGCAACTGGGCGGTCTGGGTCAAGCTGGAACAGATCTGCGTCGCCGCCCAGAGCCCCGCCGGGAACATCGAGCAGTCCGCCGCCGACATGCTGCTCGGCTGCGCCCGGCTCACCCCCGGCCCGGCCCGCGACGAATACCGCGCCTGGCTCGCCGCCCGCCCCGTCGGCAGCGCCGTCGCCGAACTCCTCGCCGTGGCCCGCGGCGAGGACGCGCTGCTGCGCGGGCTCGCCTTCGAGGCACTCCGGGTCGTCGGCGCACCGGCCGAACCCGAGGTGCGTTCCGTCGTCGGCGACCCCTCGCTGCGCCCCTACGCGCTGCTCTGGCTGGCGGAGTACGACGGAGCCGACCCCGAGGACGCCCAGGACGTGCTCAGCCGCGAGGAGGCCACCTGGCTCTGGGTCGACACCGCGGCGGCCGTCGCCGACCACGGCGAGACCGGGCTGCTGGTCCGCCATCTCGACTCGGCCGTCCAGGGCACGGTCCCGGCCCTGCTGGACGAGGTGCGGGCCGTCGGTCACCCGCGCACCGTGCAGGTCCTGGTGGCCCTGGCCGCCGCGCACCCGGACCCCGCGCTGGCCAAAGCGGTGCGCCGGGCCGCGTTCCAGGTGCACACGGGCGGCGCGTAGCGCGTACGGCGTGCCGGACGGGCTACGGGCTCCGACCCCGGAGCCCGTCCGGCCGCGCGTCCGTCAGCCGGCTCGCCCACCGGCCCGTGTCTCCGGCGGTCCGTGTCTCCGGCGGGTCGCCGGCCCGTTCGTCCGCCGCGGCCCGTGCTTCCGGCCGTACGCCGGCCTCGTTCGGCCGTCGGTCCGCTTCGGCCGTCAGTCCGCCGACCCCGGTGCGTACGTCCCGAAGCTCCACACATTGCCCTCCCCGTCCCGCGCCGTGTAGTCGCGCGAGCCGTAGTCCTGGTCCGTGGGCGGCATCAGGATCTCCACCCCGTGCTCCACGGCACAGGCGTAGTGCGCATCGACCTCGTCCACCACGACGTAGACACCGGCGGGTCCCGCCCCCTGCATCGCCTTGGCGAAGACGCCCTCGCGTCCCTTGGAGCCGAGCATCACCCTGCCGTTGCCGCAGGACAGTTCCGCATGGAGGACCTGGCCGTTCTCGCCCTCGTACACCGCCTCCTCCTTGAAGCCGAGCCCCTCGGTCAGCGTCCTGATCGCGGCCTTCGCGTCGTCGTACAGAATCGTCGGATAGATCGTCGGAACACCGGCCGGTGCGCCTGCCATGACGCTCACCCCTTCTCGTCCTCCGTGACCCGTTTCTGCCATCTCTGTGATCTGCGTCTCAGTCTTCCATCGGCCGCCGACAACGGCCCGGCTCGGCGGAAGGTGCTGCAGTCGGCCGTGCTGCCGCTGCGGAAGCCCGTGGTGAACCAGTCCTGGTGCTGCGCGGCCGAGCCGTGCGCCCAGAGCCCCGGTGGCCCTGCGCGCTGTTGACCACCGCTGCGGTCCGGCGGTCGTCCCGGGTGTCTGCGTCCTGCCCGGTGCGGCAGGACTGCCGCACCGGCGCGGCCGAGGACGCGGTGGCCCCCGCGCCCTGGTCGCCGGACGACAGGCCGAGCCGATCAGGGCCGACGCCGAAGAGCAGCCCCGGGGCGGGGGCGATGAGCCCGGCGATGCCGCCGCCCCCGGTGGCCCTGCCGCTGGGGATGCGGCTGTCGCGCACGTCCCGGACCTCGGGCGTGTCCAGCTCGGCGCCGTCGTCGGACTGCATGCGGCACCACCCTCCGCTCCGGCCGCGGCGGCCTCACTGCCTTCGCCGAGTATGAGGTAGTTCACATGGAAGTGCCCCGTTTTCGGTCGCGCGGTGGAGAGGAGCGGTGGCGCCGAGCCGGTTGTCCGCAAGGGGCGTGAGCGCATGCGGAAAAGCAGTTGCACACCGCCAGTAGAATGAGCCGTATGGCAATTCTCCCCGTGAGTGAGTAAACGGCGTCGAGTCGTGAGTCCGTAGTCGTCCGTCCGCCGTCCACCCGCCCTGGAGATTTACCTTGATCACCGCTTCCGCCATCGAGCTGCGCGCCGGCGCCCGGATCCTCATCGAATCCGCCTCCTTCCGTATCGCCAAGGGCGACCGCATCGGCCTCGTCGGCCGCAACGGAGCGGGCAAGACCACCCTCACCAAGTGCCTCGCCGGTGTGGGCAACCCGGTCGGCGGCACCATCACCCGTTCCGGCGAGGTCGGCTACCTGCCGCAGGACCCGCGCACCGGCGACCTCGACGTACTCGCCCGCGACCGCATCCTCTCCGCCCGCGGCCTCGACGAGATCCTGCGCAAGATGCGGGAGAACGAGGAGCGGATGGCGAACGGCAAGGGCGCCACCCGCGAGAAGGCGATGAAGAAGTACGAGCGCCTGGAGACGGAGTTCCTCACCAAGGGTGGATACGCCGCCGAGGCCGAGGCCGCCACCATCGCCGCCGCGCTCAGCCTGCCCGACCGGGTGCTCGGACAGCCGCTCCACACGCTCTCCGGCGGTCAGCGCCGCCGTGTCGAGCTGGCCCGCATCCTGTTCTCGGACGCCGACATCCTGCTGCTCGACGAGCCGACGAACCACCTCGACGCCGACTCGATCGTCTGGCTGCGCGACTACCTCAAGACCTACCGCGGCGGCTTCGTCGTGATCTCCCACGACGCCGAGCTCGTCGAGACGGTCGTCAACAAGGTCTTCTACCTTGATGCCAACCGGTCGCAGATCGACATCTACAACATGGGCTGGAAGCTCTACCAGCAGCAGCGCGAGGCCGACGAGAAGCGCCGCAAGCGCGAGCGCCAGAACGCCGAGAAGAAGGCCGCGGCCCTCAACTCGCAGGCCGACAAGATGCGCGCCAAGGCCACCAAGACCGTCGCCGCGCAGAACATGGCCAAGCGGGCCGAGCGGCTGCTCTCCGGTCTGGAGGCGGTCCGGGTCTCCGACAAGGTGGCCAAGCTGCGCTTCCCCGAGCCCGCGCCGTGCGGCAAGACCCCCCTGATGGCGGAGGGGCTGTCCAAGTCGTACGGCTCGCTCGAGATCTTCACCGATGTGGACCTCGCCATCGACAAGGGCTCCAGGGTCGTCATCCTCGGCCTCAACGGCGCGGGCAAGACCACCCTGCTGAGGCTCCTCGGCGGCGCCGAGAAGCCCGACACCGGCGAGGTCATCGAGGGGCACGGACTCAAGCTCGGCTACTACGCCCAGGAGCACGAGACCCTCGACCCGGACCGCTCCGTCCTGGAGAACATGCGCTCGGCGGCACCCGACCTCGATCTCGTCGACGTACGCAAGACGCTCGGCTCGTTCCTCTTCTCCGGCGACGACGTCGACAAGCCGGCCGGAGTCCTCTCCGGCGGCGAGAAGACCCGTCTCGCGCTGGCGACCCTCGTGGTCTCCTCCGCCAACGTGCTGCTCCTGGACGAGCCGACGAACAACCTCGACCCGGCCAGCCGCGAGGAGATCCTCGGCGCGCTGCGCACGTACAAGGGCGCCGTCGTCCTCGTCACGCACGACGAGGGGGCGGTCGAGGCCCTCCAGCCGGAGCGCATCATCCTGCTGCCGGACGGTGTCGAGGACCTGTGGGGCGCGGACTACCGGGACCTGGTGGCACTGGCCTGATCGCCGCCCGGTCACCTCTGATCCACCCCGTATGGATCATTCGGCCCATGCGTGATCCATCATCTGCGTGAGTACGTCTCGTACCTCGGCGCGGCGCCCGGCAGATACCTGCCGGGCGCACCCATTTGGGGGCCGCAATCCCCGTGTGGCCCTGACCTGGCGGTTCGTCCCACGGCTCTTCCCAGCCGCCCCCACAGCCCCGCGGAATGCAGGATTCCGGTCAGGTCGGCCCGCTGTCCGGGCGGGAATCCAGTTGCACGGACCTTGCGGAATGGGTGGCCAGGAAGCCCCCGAGGGGTGATCATGAGAGTCCAGAGCGCACTTCCCATGAGGAGGCACGGGTGGCCGAGACTCTGAAGAAGGGCAGCCGGGTTACCGGCGCCGCGCGCGACAAGCTCGCGGCAGACCTGAAGAAGAAGTACGACTCCGGTGCGAGCATCCGGGCGTTGGCCGAAGAGACCGGCCGCTCCTATGGATTCGTCCACCGGATGCTCAGTGAGTCCGGAGTCACGCTGCGTGGACGCGGCGGAGCAACACGAGGCAAGAAGGCCGCCACGGCCTGACGGCCGTCGGCGGATCGGGGCAGGTCCGTCCGGACCCGTCCCGGGGCTCACCGGTTTCGGCGGTGGCCACCCGGTCGACCATGGTGTCGGCCGGGTGGTTACTGTTCAGTCACTTAGCTCTCTGTGCTGACTGAACCGATCCGGAGGCGCCCCATGACCTTGTACGACTCTGTGCTCGACAAGGACGGCGTACAGCTCACCGTCGACGACGCGGTTGCCACGGTGACCCTCACCAATCCGGCCCAGCGCAACGCTCAGTCCCCCGCTCTGTGGCGGGCGTTGACCGAGGCCGGACGGGCACTGCCCGGCAGCGTGCGGGTCGTCGTGCTCCGTGGCGAGGGCAAGTCCTTCTCCGCGGGGCTCGACCGGCAGGCGTTCACCCCGGAGGGGTTCGACGGCGAGCCGTCCTTCCTCGACATGGCGCGTGGTCCGGAGTCCGAACTCGACGCGACCATCGCCGAGTACCAGGAGGCGTTCACCTGGTGGCGCCGCAACGACATCGTGTCGGTCGCGGCGGTCCAGGGGCACGCGATCGGTGCCGGCTTCCAGCTCGCCCTCGCCTGCGATCTGCGCATCGTCGCCGAGGACGTGCAGTTCGCCATGCGTGAGACCAGTCTCGGTCTGGTCCCCGACCTCACCGGCACCCACCCCCTGGTGAATCTGGTGGGGTACGCCCGTGCGCTCGAAATCTGCGCCACGGGCCGCTTCGTGTACGCCGAGGAGGCCGAGCGCACCGGCCTCGCCAACCTTGTGGTCCCTGCCGGTGAGCTGGACGCCGCGGCCCGTGACCTGGCCGGCGCACTGCTCGCCGCCCCGCGCGACGCGGTCGTGGAGACCAAGGCGCTGCTGAGCGGTGCCGTCTCCCGTGGTTACGAGGAGCAGCGCATCGCCGAACGCGCCGCGCAGGGGCGGCGTCTGCGCGACCTGGCGGGCATCACCGACTGAGCGGGAGCCGGTTCAGCCCTCGACCGCCGGACGGCCGCGGGGCTCGGTCCCCGGTCCCCGGCCCCGGGCCCGAACGTCCGATGGTCGGGGCCGTCCGGCGGTCGATCGGCGCCCGGTGGCCAGGTCCGCTCGGTGGTCGGCCCCGCGTCCGGTGGTCAGGTCCGCTCCACCACCGCGGTGATCAGTACGGCGACCGAGGGGTGCCCCTCCACCGAGGCCGCCACCGCATCCCGCACCGCACGTGCCACGTCGAGCGCCCGGTGGCCCGCGTCCGTCGCCAGTTCGACCCGTACGTGACCCGGGCCCGTGTGCACCGCGTTGCCCAGCACCCCGGTCAGCGTCACGACACCGGGAACACCCGCGGCAGCGGCCCCCGCCACCCCCTCCGGCCTCGCCTCGCGCACCGCGGCCGGTTCGGGGGTCGGCCGTACGGGTGGCGTGTCCAGCAGTTCCGTCACCCGGACATCCACCTCGGCGACCACCAGCCCCAACCGCTGCCCGGCCGCCGTCAGCAGCGCCGAGCGCAGTGCCGCCGCGGCGGCGGGCAGCGGCAGACCGGACATCGCCGACATGGCCGCCTCCATCCGCAGCGGCCCCGGCGGCAGCGCGCTCGGCGGCGGCTCCACCTCCGGGGCCGGGCTCCTGTCCGGATCCGCCACCGAGATCCTGAGCTTTCCGAGGACCGGGCCCGGCCCCGGTCCGCCCGCCGCGCCGCGCAGCACCGCGACCGCGGCCCGCTCCGAGATCCAGGCCCCGTCCGCCGGACCGCCCAGTGGCAGCAGCCGACCGAGGCCGATCCGCTGCCGAACCGCCGCCGTCCATCCGTCGGCCCGGTGCCGGCCGTCCGCTGTCGTCATTCCCTCAGCCTGCCGCATCCGCGGCGCGAGACGGGGCAAGCGCACTTAATGTGGGCAAAGAGGTCCAAAATGCCCTGAAGGGAAGAGTGGCGATGACCGACACCCCCCAGCGGAACCGTCCCGAGAACCCCGACAAGGAATCGAGCCCGCTCGTCAAGCGCGGCGGGGGAGACCCCGCGACCCGTGGCCGCACGACCATCGCCGACGGCGTGGTCGAGAAGATCGCGGGCATGGCGGCACGTGACGTGGTCGGTGTCCACGCGATGGGCAGCGGCTTGTCACGCACGTTCGGCGCGGTGCGCGACCGGGTCCCCGGCGGTGGCAAGTCCGTCACGCGTGGGGTCAAGGCGGAAGTGGGAGAGTCGCAGACCGCGCTCGACCTGGAGATCGTCGTCGACTACGGCGTATCGATCATCGATGTCGCCCGTGACGTGCGGGAGAACGTGATCGCGGCGGTCGAGCGGATGACCGGCCTGGAAGTCGTCGAGGTCAACATCGCGGTGAGCGATGTGAAGCTGCCCGACGAGGCCGACGACGAGGACCAGACCGAACCACGTCTTCAGTAGGCCTCCGAACCTGTGGGCCTGCGAACCGATGCAGTCGAGGAGCGCACGATGAGCATGGCGGTGGTCGGCATGGTGGCCGGCATGGCGCTCGGATTCGCCGGGTACTTCGGCGGATTCGGGGCCTTTCTCCTGGTGGCGGCGTTGGGGGCGGTCGGTTTCGTCGTCGGCCGGCTCCTGGAAGGTGACCTGGAACCCGGCGACTTCTTCCGAGGTCGCGAACGCGGCGACCGACGGCGGTGACGGCGGTGCCGGGGGTGGGCGGCCGGGTCGCGGCCGGTGAGCGCGGGGAGACCCGGATCGCCGACCGGGTGGTCGCGAAGATCGCCGCACAAGCGGCGAAGGAGGCGGTCGACGAGCCGCCGGAGGAAGGTGCCTCGCCGCGCGCCACGGTGAGGGTGCACCGCGGCGCCGCCCGGGTGCGGGTGAGCCTGGAGCTCGGATACCCCACCGACATCGGCCGCCAGTGCGGCGGGGTGCGCAGGCATGTCGCCGAACGGGTGAGCGCGTTGGCGGGGATGGAAGTGCCCGAGGTCGCCGTGCAGGTCGAACGCCTGTACCCGACGGGAGCGGGTATCGCGGCACAGGGGAGGACCCGATGACCGAGCCCCACGACCCGGAGCACCGTACGGGGCGGCCGCCCGCCGCCCGGCCCGCCGAACAGGGGGACGGGCTCGAACCCGGCCGGTCCGCCTCGTCCGCCGCGTACGACCCGGTGCCCGCGCAGCAGGAGGGCGGCGGTCGGCCGGGGCGTTTCTGGTCCGCGCGCCGCATCCCCGCCGCGGTGCTCGCGCTGGTCGTCCTCGGCGGCACCGGTCTGCTGCTCTACGACGTGGCGGCGGTACGGGCCGGCCGTCCGGCGATGCGGTGGCGCCGCGCGCTGGCCGACGAGCTCGCCGGCCGGCCGCTGGACAACATCTGGGTACTGGCCGGCGCGGTGGCCGCGCTGGCGATCGGCCTCTGGCTGCTGGTGCTCGCCGTCACCCCCGGGCTCCGCGCCCTGCTGCCGATGCGCCGCGACCGTCCCGGTGTACGGGCCGGTCTCGACCGGACCGCGGCAGCACTGGTACTGCGCGACCGGGCTGTCGAGGTGTCCGGTGTGCAGTCGGTGCGGGTCCGGATGGGCCGGGGCAGGGCCGGGGTGCGCGCGGTGTCGCACTTCCGCGAGCTCGACGACGTACGGGCCGATCTGGACACCGTGCTCGGGACCGCAGTCGGGGAACTGGGGCTGGCCAGGCCCCCGAGCCTGTCCGTGCGGGTCCGCCGTCCGGCGAAGAAGGGGTGAGTCCGTTGCTCAGGACCGTCAACCGGGTGCTGCTCGGCCTCGCCGGGCTGGTGCTGATCTGTGCCGGCGGCGCGGCGCTCGCCGCCGGACTCGGCCTCGCCGTGCCGTCCTGGTGGCCCTGGCACGGCAAGGGCGCCGTCCTTCTCGGCGAGGCCGAACGGGACCGCTGGCGCGGCGAGGGATGGTGGTGGCCGGCGGTGATCGCGGTCCTGGCCGTCGTGGTCGTCCTCGCCCTGTGGTGGCTGCTGGCCCAACTGCGCCGTGCCCGCCTCGCCGAGGTGCTGGTGGACAGCGGCGACGGCGAGGGCGCGCTGCTGCGGGGCCGGGCCCTGGAGGGGGTGCTCGCCCAGGAGGCGGGGACCCTGGACGGAGTGGCCCGCGCCCAGGTCAGGCTGACCGGTCGGCGCAGGTCGCCGCAGGCGAGGATCCGCCTGCTGACGGAGCCGCACGCGGCGCCGGACGAGGCACTCGGCCGCCTCGCCGACGAGGTGCTGGCCCATGCGCGGGACTCCGCGGGGTTGGCCGAACTGCCTGCGGAGGTGCGGCTGAGGGCGGTCAAGCACCGTGCGGAAAGGGTGAGTTGACGGACCGTCGGGCGGGCTTGGGGGCCTGCCCGTCCGGCGGTGCTTCACGCGGTGGGACCGGTTCAGAAGCCGTGCCGGGAGCCGCCGTCGATCGGCACCATGAGGCCCGTCAGATACGAGGCCGCGGGCGAGAGCAGGAACGCCGCGGTCCGGCCGAACTCCTCCGGCGTGCCGTACCGGCGCAGCGGAATACGCGCCTCACCGGCCGTGCGGGATGCCTCCGCGTCGCCCGAGAGCGCGTCCAGCTCACGTACCCGGTCCGTGTCGATCCGACCCGGCAGCACGCCCAGCACCCGGATGCCCCGGGGGCCGAGCTCGTCGGCCAGGGACTTGGCGAAACCGGCCAGGCCGGGGCGCAGACCGTTGGAGATCGTCAGCCCGGCGATCGGCTCGTACACGGAGCCGGAGAGCACGAAACCGATGACCCCGCCCTCGCCGAGCGCGGCCGCCGCGGCCCTGGCGAGGCGTACCGCACCCAGGAACACCGACTCGAAGGCCGACTGCCACTGCGCGTCGGTGTTGTCGGCGAGGAAGCCGGGCGCCGGTCCGCCGACGCTGATGAGAATGCCGTCGAGCCGCCCGAACCGCTCGTGCGCACGGTCGACGAGGCGCTGAGCCGAGGCGGGGTCGGCATTGTCGGCGGCGAGGCCGAGGGCGCTCGCCCCCAGTCCGGCGGCGGCCGCCTCGACGCGCTTCTCGTCCCGCCCGGTGATGATCACCCTCGCCCCGTCCTCGGCCAGCGCCCGAGCCGTGGCGTTGCCCAACCCCCGGGTCGCTCCGGTGACGAGGTACACGCGGTCCTTCAGTCCAAGATCCATGGGCCCTATCCTGCCGCGCCGGGCTCCAGTGTGTCCTCCCCGGCCAGGGCCATGGCGGTGCCCACCAGTCCGATGTGGCTGAACGCCTGCGGGAAGTTGCCGACCTGCCGGCGCCCGACGGTGTCGTACTCCTCGGCGAGCAGCCCCACATCGTTGCGCAGCGCCAGCAGCTGCTCGAAGAGGGTGCGGGCCTGGTCGGTGCGCCCGGTCAGATGCAGGGCGTCGGCCAGCCAGAAGGAGCAGGCGAGGAAAGCCCCTTCGCTGCCGGGCAGCCCGTCGATCGAGATGCCGTCGGTGCTGTAGCGGCGGACCAGGCAGCCGCTGCCCAGCTCCTCCCGGACCGCGTCGACCGTCCCGATCACCCGGGGATCGTCCGGCGGCAGGAATCCGGTCCGGGGGATGAGCAGGGTCGCGGCGTCCAGGTTCCGGGAGCCGTAGGACTGCGTGAAGGTGTTCCGCACCGGGTCGAACCCCTTCTCGCACACCTCCCGGTGCACCGCGTCCCGCATCGCCCGCCACCGGTCGGCGTCGCCGGCCAGCGCGGGGTTCTTCTCCAGGGTGCGTACGGCGCGGTCGGCGGCGACCCAGGCCATCACCTTGGAGTGCACGAAGTGGCGGCGCTGGCCGCGGATCTCCCACAGCCCCTCGTCCGGCTCGCGCCAGGTGGACTCCAGGAAGCCGAGCAGGCTGAGCTGCAGATTCCAGGCGTGCGGCTTGTCGTCCAGGCCGGCCTCGCGTGCGAGCCGCAACGAGTCGATGACCTCGCCGTACACATCGAGCTGGCGCTGGCGCACCGCGGCGTTGCCGATCCGGACCGGGCCGGAGTCCTCGTAGCCGCGCAGCCAGGACAGCTCCGACTCGGGCAGTCTGCGCTCGCCCGCCAGGCCGTACATGATCTGCAGGTCGGCCGGGTCCCCGGCGACGGCCCGCAGCAGCCAGTCCCGCCAGGCCGCGGCCTCCTCCAGATAGCCGGCCGAGATGAGGGCGCCGAGGGTGAGCGTGGAGTCCCGCAGCCAGCAGAAGCGGTAGTCCCAGTTCCGTACGCCGCCGATCTCCTCGGGCAGTGAGGTGGTGGGAGCCGCCACGATGCCGCCGGTCGGGCCGAAGGTGAGTGCCTTCAGCGTGATCAGCGAGCGGATCACCGCCTCCCGGTACGGGCCCCGGTACTTGCACCGCGCGGACCACTCGGACCAGTCGGCCAGGGTGTTCTCCAGCGCCTCGAACGGGTCGACGAGTTCGGGACGGGGCGAGTGCGAGGGGTGCCAGGTCAGGACGAACGCCACCTGTTCGTCCGCGGAGACGGTGAACGACGAGCAGGTGGAGAACTGCTGCCCCCAGGTCTTGACCGGCGGCTCGCTCCGCAGCCAGGCCGAGTCCGGCCCGGCGACCGCCACCCGGTGCCCCTGCGAGCGGCGCACCCAGGGCACGACCGAGCCGAAGTCGAAGCGCAACCGGATCACGGAGCTCATCTCGACCGTGCCGCTGATGCCCTCGACGATCCGCATGACATCGGGTTCCTGGTCGCGCTGCGGCATGAAGTCGATGACCTTGACCGTGCCGGTACGGGTCTCCCAGTACGTCTCCAGGACCAGGGAGTCACCCGTGTAGCCGCGCCGGGTGCAGGTGTCGGCGCCCTTCGGGGCGATCCGCCAGTGGCCGTTGTCCTCGTCGCCGAGCAGGGCCGCGAAACAGGCGCCCGAGTCGAATCGGGGCAGGCAGAGCCAGTCGACAGAACCGTTCCTGCCGACCAGGGCGGCTGTCTGCAGATCGCCGATGAGGGCATAGTCCTCGATGCGTGGGGTCACGTTCTGGCGTGTTCCCGAACATGGGCCTCGTTAAGCAGGCCGGTCCCATGAGAAGCAGGCGTCACGTCGGCACCCCCGGCCGCTCCGGTACGACGGCGCTCGGGCGCGGACGGCGTCAGGCCGTCGCGGGCTCCGGCTTCTCCGGCTGTTCCGGCTGCGCCGGTCCGGAGGATTCCTGCTCCCCGGCGGCCGCGGCCGCTGCCGCGGCCTCCAGGCGGTCGCGCTTCTCCCGGCGGGCGAGCACCACGAAGCCCACCGGGACCCCGGCGGCGAACAGCCACCACTGCACGGCGTACGCCATGTGCGGACCGATCGAGCCGTCGTCGGGGGCGGCGATCGGTTCCGGTGAGCCGCCGGACGGCTCGGGCCCGGTCTGCTCGACGTAGCCGCCGAGCACCGGCCGGGAGAGCCGCTCGGCCTCCTGGGCGCTGTTGATCAGCATCACCTGGCGGTCCGGCAGGTCTGCGATGTCCTTGATGCCGCTGGTGCCCGTCGTCTCGTCGGCCTTGAGCCGCCCGGTCACGGTCACTTCGCCCTTGGGCACGGCCGGTACGTCGGGGAACGCGCGCTGGCTGTCGGCGGAGGGCACCCAGCCGCGGTTGACCAGGACCGTGCCGCCGCCCTTGAGGTCGAGCGGGATCAGCACATGGACGCCGATCCGGCCGTCGGTGGAGGTCCTGCGCCGTACGACCACCTCGTGCGCCGTGTCGTACGTTCCCGTGGCCGTCACCGCGCGCCAGTAGTCGGAGCGCGGGACGGTGTGACCCGGGGAGGTGAGCGAGGCGACCGGAACCGGTCTCGCCTTGAGGTTGCGGGAGATCAGGGAGTTCTGCGCGACCTTGTGCTCATGCCGGTGCAGCTGCCAGAAGCCCAGCTCGACCATCGTGGGAATCAGTACGAGGGCGAGGAGGGCGAGGATCAGCCACTGCCGGGTCAACAGGAAGCGGTACACCCCATGACGGTACAACTGCGTCATGGGGTGCATCGCGCAGGGGTGGGGGAAGGGGGCGCGGCGGCCGGTGCTCAGACTTTGTCGATGATGCCCACCTTCCCCTCGGCGCGGGCGCAGTGACCGCCGCAGAACCAGTGGCCGTCGACCTCGACGCCCTGGCCGATGATCTGGACCCGGCAGTGCTCGCAGAGGGGCGCCATACGGTGAATGGCGCAGGAGAAGCAGTCGAAGACGTGCACCGCGCCCTGTGCGTGCACCTCGAACGACATGCCGTAGTCGTTTCCGCAAACCTCACAACGTGCCATGCGCCACAGGGTGGGACGCCGGGGCGGTGGCGGGCGAGCGGCGGGCGGGCGAGTCGCCCCCGGTTCACTCCGATGACCGCGCGGCCCGCTGTGTCGCCGCCGGCGCCACATCGCGCAGCAGATGGGTGAACGCGCCCTCGTCCAGGATCGGGGTCCCGAACGACTTCGCCTTCACCGTCTTCGACGTCGCCGCGTCCGGATCGTTGGTGACGAGCAGACTCGTCAGCCGGGACACGCTGGTCGCCACATGCAGCCCGGCCTCGACGGCCCGGTCCTCCAGCAGCTCGCGGTCGACGGAGGTGTCGCCGGAGAACGCCACCCGCATGCCCTGCATGAGGGGTCTGTCCTTCTCGTACCGCCCGGGGTTCGGATACGGGCACGCCGGACGCTTGCGCGAGGGACGCCAGCTGCCCTGACCGTACGAAGACTGATGGCCGATCCGCGGGGTGACCGGGGAGTCCGACCACTCGGTCAGCGGCCGGCACTCCAGCAAGGGCAGCCGCACCCCGCCCCGCGCCGCCGCGTGCAGACTCGGCCGGAACGCCTCCGCCAGGACCCGGGCGTCGTCCAGCGCGTGGTGGGCGCGCTGCTGCACCACTCCGAAGTGCGCGGCCAGCGACTCCAGCTTGTGGTTGGGCAGCGGCAGCCGCAGCTCCTTGGAGAGGGCGATGGTGCACAGCCGCTGCTCGACGGGGGCGGCGGAGGAGGCCCGCGCGTACTCCCGGGCCAGCATCGACCAGTCGAAGGCCGCGTTGTGCGCGACGAGCACGCGGTCCGCGAGCCGTTCGGACAACTGGGCGGCGACCTCCGGGAAGAGCGGAGCGTCTTCGAGGACCTCGCTGGTCAGTCCGTGGATCCAGACAGGACCGGGATCGCGCTGCGGATTGACGAGGGTGTACCAGTGGTCCTCGACATTGCCCTGTGCGTCCAGGCGGTAGACGGCGGCGGACACTATCCGGTCGTCCCGTGCGAGGCCGGTGGTCTCCACGTCGACGACCGCGTACCCCTGCGGGTAGGCGGGCGGCCACGGTGCTGCGGTCTGGCGGTCGTCGAGCATGGTCACAGAGAATACGGGCCGCGACCGACAGTCTCCTATTCGGCCGTCTCCCGCCCCGGCGCGGGGGTTCCGGGGCGGGACGCCCGTGGTACGGGACCGGCCAGCAACCCCTCCACCAGGGCCCGCACGGAGTCCGCGAACAGCCGGTCCGGGTCGGCGGGCCGGGCCAGCGCGCGGGCCAGCGCCGGGTCGTCGTCCGCGGTGGACGCGGTCCACAGGTCGCCCTCGCCGGGGGACTGGACGGGGGACCGCTCACGGTTGCGTTCGACGAGCAGGAAGCCGACGGTCTGGAACTGCACCGCCCGCACCGCCGCCGCCGCCCGCGCCCCGCGCAGCCCCGCGGCGTGCACCTCGTGGACGAGGGCCTGCTGCGCGGGGAGGAACATCCGCTCGGTGAGCCCCCGTTCGTGGACCATCGCGATCAGATGCGGCCGGGCCCGCAGTTCACGGCGCAGGCCGCGGGCGACGGAGACGATGCGGGCCGCCGGGGTCCGGCCGGCCGGGCGGAGGGTGCCCATCTCCCGCACGGTGCGCTCGACGAGGGCGTCCAGGAGCGATTCGCGATTGCCGACGTGCCAGTAGATCGACGTGACCGCGGTGCCCAGTCCGGCGGCGAGGGCGCGCATGGTGAGGGCCTGCGGACCGTGCCGCTTCACCAGCGCCGCGGCGGTGTCCAGGACCTCTTCACGGGTCAGCGACGATCGGGCCACAGTGCTCCTCGACTCCCGGACTCCGTTACGTGCACGCCTCTTTACCCTTCATCGGCGCCGGTGTAACTGTGTTACAGAACCCGGCCCGGAGACCCGGGCATCGGGGGAACCCGGCCCGAACCACCTGGGCACGGAGAGCACCCGGGCACGGAGACCCCAGACACGGAGAACCGATTCACGGACGACCGAGAAGGGTGGCACGGCATGGCACGTGTACGGTACGGCGCGCGCACCGAGGCCGAGATCGCGGCGGCCCGCGCGGCCCGCTCCACACTCCCCGACATCTGGTCCACCGGTGTGGTGGCCCTCTGGGAGAGCGACCCCGACGCGGTGGCGGCCGTCCTCCCGCCGCCCCTCGAACCCGCCGGGCGCCCACTGGTCCGGGCCAACATCAGCACGGTCCAGCTCCCCGGCTACCCGCTCGGCGCAGGCTCCGTCGCGGTGGCCGCCGTCCACGGCGGGCACGAGGGCTGGTATCCGCTCGTCATGCCGATGACCCATGAACGGGCGCTGACCGGCGGCCGCGAGGTGTTCGGCGAACCGAAGAAGCTCGGCGAGGTGACCGTCGAACGGGACGGCCTCGTCGTCCGGGCCGCGCTCGCCCGGCACGGCATCGCCTTCGTCGAGGTGCGGGGCGCCGTCGACGGGCCGCTCCCGCTGCCCGAACCGGCCGACAAGCTCGACTTCTACTTCAAGTTCCTGCCCGCCGTGGACGGTGAGGGCTTCGACTCCGATCCCGTCCTGATCCACTGCACCCGCCGCGAGAAGGTCCGCCGGCTGGAACGCATCGCGGGCGACGTGGTGCTGCGCGAGTCGGTGTACGACCCGGTCGCCGACCTCCCCGTGCACCGGCTGGTCGACCTCACCATCGGCGAGAAGACCAGTGACCAGCGGGGCAGGGCCGTGGAGCGGGTGAGCGCCGAGGCGTTGCTGCCGTACATCCACCAGCGCTACGACGACCCGCAGCAGATCCACGACGGCCCGCCCGAGGGGAGCGTCCGATGAGACTGGAGGAGGGGCAGGTGGCCGTCGTCACCGGCGCCGCGAGCGGCATCGGCCTCGCGATGGCGCGCAGGTTCGCGGCCGAGGGGCTGAAGGTCGTCCTCGCCGACGTGGAGGAGGGCGCGCTCGACGCGGCTGCGGCCGGATTGCGCCAGGACGGTGCGCGGGTGCTGGCCCGGGTCGTCGACGTCGGCGAACGCGACTCCGTACAGGCCCTCGCCGAAGCCGCGTACGACACCTTCGGCGCCGTGCACGTGCTGTGCAACAACGCCGGTGTCGGCTCCGGGGCCGAGGGCCGGATGTGGGAGCACGAGCCGAACGACTGGAAGTGGGCGTTCGCGGTCAACGTGTGGGGTGTCTTCCACGGCATCCAGGCGTTCGTGCCGCGCATGCTCGCGGACGGCGGACCCGGCCATGTCGTCAACACCTCGTCCGGCGACGGCGGGATCGCCCCGCTGCCGACCGCCTCCGTGTACGCGGTCACCAAGTCCGCCGTCGTCACGATGACCGAGTCCCTGTACGCGCATCTGAAGGCGGAGGGTGCGGCGGTCGGCGCCTCCGTCCTCTTCCCCGGCCCGCACATGCTCCGCACCGGGCTGTGGGAGTCGCACCGCAACCGGCCCGAGCGGTACGCCAAGGAGCGCCCGCGCAGGACCCCGTACCGCAGCCTCGGCCAGTGGGAGTCCGCCATGCGGGCGGCGGGCCGCGAGGTGGAGTTCACCCCCGTGGAGGACGTCGCCGCGACGGTCGTGGACGGGATACGCGCCGACCGCTTCTGGATGCTGCCGGAGAGCGAGCACAGCGACCGGCAGATCCGCGCCAGGTCGCAGTCGATGCTCGACCGGGCCGAACCGTCGTACCTGGAGAGCTTCATACTCGACTGAGGAGCGAGCGATGACCGACGACCCGTACCTGATCATCTCCTCCGACTGCCACGCCGGGCTGCCCACCGAGGAGTACCGGCCCTACCTCGACCCCCGCTTCCACCGGGACTTCGACGACTTCCTCGCCGGACGCGACCGCCGCCGTGAGGAGATGACCCGCCTCGGGGTGCGCAACGAGGCCTTCGCCGAGAGATGGTTCCACGACAACGAGGAAGGTCTGAGGGGAGGCTGGGACGCCGCACAGCGGCTCAAGGAACTCGACGGCGACGGGGTGGCGGCCGAGGTCGTCTTCCCGGACGCGGACGCCGTCGACAGCCGGACCGCCGCCCCGTTCGGCGTCGGCCTCGGACTCTCCGGCGACCAGGACCCGGACCTGGGCATGGCGGGCGCGCAGGCCCACAACCGCTGGCTCGCCGACTTCGTCGCGCAGAACCCCGAACGCCACTGCGGGGTCGCCCTGCTGCCCGTCACCGGCGAGGTCGACCGGGTCGTCGCGGAGATCCACCGGGCGAAGGAGTCCGGACTCGGCGCGCTCATGATTCCCTCCATGTGGGTGGACAAGGCCCCGTACCACGACCGCCGTTACGACCCGGTGTGGGCGGCCGCCGCCGAGACGGCGATGCCGGTCGTCACCCACTCCGGTGCGGCGCCGCGCCACGAGTACGGCGACCATCTCGGGATCTATGTCTCCGAGGTCACCTGGTGGCCGTCCCGGCCGCTCTGGTTCCTGCTCTGGTCGGGCGCCTTCGAACGCCACCCGGGGCTGAGGTTCGGCGTCGCCGAGTCCGGCTGCTGGTGGCTGCCGAACCTCCTCTGGTTCATGGACCGGCTCTACCTCGGCGCCCACGGCGGAAAGAAACTCTCCCCGTTCGCGGAACTGAAGCGGCCCCCGCACGAGTACCTCGACCGCCAGGTCTTCGTCTGCGCCACCAACACCAAACGCCGTGAACTCGCCCAGCGGTACGAGATCGGCGTCGACAACATCCTGTGGGGCAGCGACTTCCCGCACCCCGAAGGCACGTGGCCGGACACCGCCCGGTGGCTGCGCGACACCTTCCACGACATCCCCGTCGCCGAGACCCGCCGCATGCTGGGACTCGCCGCGGCCGAGGTGTTCGGCTTCGACACGGCGAAGCTCGCCCCGATCGCCGAACGCATCGGCCCCACACCCGAGGACCTGGGCCAGAGCGCCGACCAGGCGGCGGCCGAGGCGTCCTGGGCCAGGTCGCGCGAAGTGGGCCGGCACTGGCTGACGGACCACGACTTCCCGGTCCTGGGGGCCGAGTGATGAACGGGAACACCGACCGCTACACGGTCATCTCCGCCGACTGCCACGCCGGAGCCGACCTCCTCGACTACAGGCCCTACCTGGAGGCGAAGTTCCACGACGACTTCGACGCGTGGGCGGCGGCCTACGTCAATCCGTACGAGGACCTCCTCGCCGACACCGCCGACCGCAATTGGAACTCCGCACGCCGCGTCGCGGAGCTGGCGGCGGACGGCATCGTCGCGGAGGTCGTCTTCCCCAACACCGTCCCGCCGTTCTTCCCCTCCGCCGCCCTGATGGCGCCCGCGCCGTCGCAGACGGAGTACGAACAGCGCTGGGCCGGCCTGCGCGCCCACAACCGCTGGCTCGCCGACTTCTGCGCGCAGGCGCCGGGCCGGCGGGCGGGCGTCGCGCAGATCCTCCTCAACGATCCGGAGGAGGCGGTACGCGAGGTCCGCCGCACCAAGGACGCGGGCCTGACCGGCGGTATCCTGCTGCCCGGTGCCCCGCCCGGCTCCGGCATTCCCGAGCTGTACTCGCAGGTGTACGACCCGCTGTGGGCGGTCTGCGCGGAACTGGATGTACCGGTCAACCACCACGGCGGCTCGGCCTCCCCGCCGCTCGGCGACGAGCCGGCGGCCCGTGCCGTCTTCATGGTGGAGACGACCTGGTTCTCCCACCGGGCGCTGTGGCACCTGATCTTCGGCGGGGCCTTCCGCCGCCACCCCGGACTGAAACTGGTCCTCACCGAACAGGGCTCCGGCTGGATCCCGGGTGTCGTGGAGATGCTGGACTACTACCACGGGCGGCTGGTCGCGGCGGCGGGCCGGGCAGCCACCGCCGAGTCCAAGTTCGGTGCGGGGCTTGCCGCTTCGATGGGTGCGAGCCCCGGCGAGGTGTGGCGCGACAACTGCTACGTCGGCGCCAGCTTCATGCGGCCCCACGAGGTGCCGCTGCGCGACCGGATCGGCCTCGACAAGATCATGTGGGGCAGCGACTACCCGCACGACGAGGGCACCGCCCCGTACTCGCGAGAGGGCCTGCGGATCGCGTACGCGGGCCTGCCGCCCGAAGAGATCGCGGCGATGACGGGCGGCAACGCCGCCCGCGTCTACGGCTTCGACCTGACCGCCCTCGACCGTGTCGCCGCGACGGTCGGCCCGACGGTGGACGAGATCGCCGAACCCCTGAAGGAGGCCCCGGCCGACGCGACCAGCCCCGCCTTCGCACGGGGCGGGTCGGTACGCGTGTGGTGACGGGGCGGGGTGAGACCATCCCCGGGTGACGGATACCCAGACGCATGACGAAGCGCACGGCGACGGGCTCGGCGCGCGGCTGAACTGGCTGCGCGCCGCGGTCCTCGGCGCCAACGACGGCGTGGTCTCCACCGCGGGCCTGGTGGTCGGCGTGGCCGGCGCCACCGCCGACCGCGGCATCCTGCTCACCGCGGGCCTGGCCGGGCTGCTGGCCGGGTCCATGTCGATGGCGGCGGGCGAGTACGTATCGGTCTCCACCCAGCGTGATTCGGAGAAGGCCGCACTGGCGACGGAGAGGCAGGAGCTGGCGGAGGCTCCCGAGGCTGAACTCGTCGAGCTGACCGGCCTGTTGGAGGGCAAGGGCCTGAGCCGCGAAGTCGCCCGCGAGGCCGCCCTCCAGCTCACCGCGCGCGATGCGCTGCGCGCCCACGCGGTGGTCGAGCTGGGCATCGACCCGGACGAGCTGACGAACCCCTGGCACGCGGCGGGCGCGAGCTTCCTGGCCTTCACGGTCGGCGCGCTGCTTCCGCTGCTGGCGATCGTGCTGCCCCCGGCGTCGCTGCGGCTGCTCGTGACGGTGCTGTCGGTACTGGCGGCGCTGGCCCTGACGGGCTGGTGGAGCGCCCGCCTGGGCGAGGCGGCACCGTGGCGGGCGGTGCTGCGGAACATGGGCGGGGGAGCGGTGGCGATGGCGGTCACCTATGCGGCGGGGGAGTTGCTGGGGGCGGTGGGGACCTGAGGGTGCCGGATGTTGCGCTCGCGCCGGGCTTCGTTGCCATCAGCGGCCCGGTCGCCGCGCCGATCGCCGTCCTGGTCGGCCGAAGCATCGCAACTCCCGGACCGTACACGGCAGTTCCTCGCCCATGGAAGCTCCAGTACAGGGGATCGTGCGACGTCCGCGTTGGCAGAAGTCGCCAAAGACTGCTGACACCGCGTCTCGCATACTTGTTGGTAACAACGTCTAGTCCGCAGCCGACCTGCGGCTCTACGGTGCTCGCATGCCGCCGAACCTGCCCGATGTCGTGCTCTGGTCCATACCGGCCTTCGTCCTGCTCACTGTCCTCGAAATGGCCCTCCACCACTTCCATCCCGACGAGGAAGCCGCCGGATACGAGGCCAGGGACGCCGTCACCAGCATCACCATGGGGCTCGGCAGCCTGGTCTTCGACCTGCTGTGGAAAGTGCCCATCGTCGCGATCTACACCGCCGTGTACGAGCTGACCCCGCTCCGGGTCCCCGTGCTGTGGTGGACCGTCCCGCCGATGCTGCTCGCGCAGGACTTCTTCTACTACTGGTCCCACCGCGGCCACCACGTCGTCCGGATCCTCTGGGCCTGCCACGTGGTCCACCACTCCAGCCGGAGGTTCAACCTCTCCACCGCACTGCGCCAGCCCTGGACCTCGCTGACCGTCTGGCCGTTCTACCTGCCGTTGATCGCGTGCGGCGTCCATCCGGCCGCGCTCGCGTTCTGCACGTCGGCGAACCTCGTCTACCAGTTCTGGGTGCACACGGAGCGCATCGGCAAACTCCCCAGGCCCTTCGAGTACGTACTGAACACGCCCTCCCACCACCGGGTGCACCACGCGTCGCAAGGCGGCTACCTGGACCGGAACTTCGGCGGCATCCTGATCCTGTGGGACCGGCTCTTCGGGTCCTTCACCGCGGAGGCGGAGCGGCCCGTGTTCGGCCTCACCAAGAACATCGACACGTTCAACCCGCTCCGCGTCGCCACCCACGAGTACGCCGCCATCGCCCGCGACGTGCGCGCGGCGGGCAACTGGAGCGAGCGGGCCGGGCGGATCTTCTGCGGGCCCGGCTGGCAGCCCGCCGGAACGGCCGCCCGTACGGCCCTCCCCGTCCAGGAGCGCACCGGATGAGCGCCGATGCCTTCACGGGAGCCCATGCCGCCGCGGACCGGCGCGCCCGTCTCGTACGCCCGCTGCTCATCGCCTTCCTCGCGGCCTGCGCCGTCGACCTCTTCGGCGTGCTCGCCGACGTTCCGGTCGTCCACCTCGTCGCCAAGCCCCTGCTGATGCCGCTGCTGGCCGGGTACGCCGCCGCGCGGCGCGGCCCCCGGCTGCTCGTCGTGGCGCTCCTGTGCGGCTGGGGCGGCGACACGCTGCTGCTGTCCGGCTCCGGTACCGCCTTCCTCGTCGGGATGGGATCCTTCGCCGCGGGCCACGTCTGCTACCTGTGGCTCTTCGGGCGCGCCCGGAGCCCGCTGCTCGCCGCGGCCGGGTACGCGGTCGTCCTGGCCACCTTCGTGGCGCTGCTCTGGAACGGGCTGCCGGCGGACATGCGGATCCCGATGACCGGCTACAGCCTGCTGCTCACGGCGATGGCGTACCGTGCCGGCGCCCTCGGCCGGTACGCGGCCGTCGGCGGCGCGCTCTTCCTGCTCTCCGACGCGCTCATCGCCACCGGCATCGCCGACTGGCCGCAGCTGCCCGCCCCCGACTTCTGGGTCATGCTCACCTACGTCGCCGCCCAGTTCCTGCTGACCGTCGGAGCGCTCGCCCCCGGTGCGAAATCACCCGCTTTCACCCATGTGGCGTACCGTGAGCGGCGCATCGGCGTCTGACATCCGCGAGGCCCCCCGCCCATGCGCGCCACTGCCGTCCAAGCCCCCACGGCACGGCATGCGCACGGCCCCGAGAGCGTTCAACGAGCTGTGAGCCAGGCGGTCGCGTCCGCCCCCAGCGGGCCGGGCGGGCGCGACCAGTCGGTGGGGGAGCCGTCGAAGGCGACCGGCGGCAGGGCGTGACGCAGCCGGCCCAGCGGGCCGTCCGTCTCTGTGAGCCACTTCTCCGGGTCGTACGACGGATCCATGGCTTCCGTCTCCCGGCGGGCGGGCAGCTCGTCCAGCAGCCAGGCGGCGGTCCGGGCGAGCGAGAGCGTGGCCAGCCGTGAACCGCCCTCGTCGTGCTGCTCGGTCAGTGCGCGCAGCACGGCGGCGGCCAGCAGATAGCCCGTGCCGTGGTCGAGCGCCTGGGCGGGCAAGGCACCGGGCGGGCGCTCCGCCCCGGCCGTCGCCTCGACCGAGGCGATGCCGGTGGCCACCTGCACCAGGCTGTCGAAGCCGCGCCGCCGCGCCCACGGGCCGTGCCCCCAGGCCGAGAGCCGCCCGACCACCAGCCCCGGCCTGCGCGCGGCCAGGGACCGGGGCGTCAGACCGAACCGCTCGACCGCGCCGGGCCGGTAGCCGACGACGACCACGTCCGCGCCGGCCAGCAGCTCGTCGAAGGCGGCCGCGCCGGAGCGGCTGCCGAGATCCAGCTCCACCGACCGCTTCCCGAAACCGGTGTCGCTGTGCGCGTCCGGGCTCTCCGGGAGCTGCGGGGCGTCGATCCGCAGGACGTCCGCGCCGAGCAGCGCGAGCGTACGGGTGGCGACGGGCCCCGCGATGACCCGGGTCAGGTCCAGCACGCGCATCCCGGCGGCGGGCAGCAGCGGTTCACCGGTGAGCGCCGCCGTCCGGCGGACGGGCGCGCTGCCGATGCGGTCCCCGGCCACCAGCGGCGTGCCCGCGAGGGCGGCGCCCCGGGGGTCCGCCGCCCACTCCTCGGGCGTACGGGCGGCGACGGCCAGGCCGCCCGCCGCGTACACGGTCTGCTCGATCTCGCTGCCCCGGCGCCCGGCGAACGAGGCGGCGACGGCGTCCACGGCGATGCCGTCCGGGGTGTCCGCGGGCAGTCCGAGCGTGGCCAGCAACCGGGCCCGGTGGTGCGGGTAGTTGGCGTGCGTCCGGACCCAGCCGTCCGCCGTGCGCCAGAACCGGGACAGCGGCGCGAAAACGGTCGGCGCGCGCCCGTCGATCCGCAGATGGCGCTCGCTGGTGAACGCCGTGGCCACCGCACCGTCGTCGACGCGGACCCGCGGCACGGCGTGCCCGGTGCGGCGGGCAGCCAGTTCGGCGGCGGCCAGTGAGCAGACCGCGACGGCGGAACGGGCCAGTTCCATGACGGGCAACCGGGAAGGCAGCAGCCCTTCGGGGCCACCCGTTTCGATGCGGGCGAGAAGTGCGGGATCGCCGCCGAGAGCCGCCCAGGCCCGCTCCGTACCGGACATGCGTGCGTGAGTCATCCCCGCACTATGGCACTGCGTGCCACCCGCCAGGAAGGGGAGCCGGGAGACGCCCCGTACGGCCCGCGAAGAGACAGCGGGCGGGACCGCCGGTTCCGGCCCCGCCCGCTGTGCCGTGTTTCCCTACCGGCGAACCGCGTTCAGCGCGTTCACCACACCGGCCCCGTAGAAGCCGTTGCGGTTCTTGCCGCCCTTGCAGACGGCGTCGACGATGCCGTCGCCGTCGATGTCGTACGGCGCGCCGCAGGCGGTGGCGTCCGCCTCGGCCGACAGGAGCGCCTTCACCGCGGCCGCGGAGGCGTGCGGGTGCGTCGACTTGATCAGGGCCGCGACACCCGCGACATGCGGGGAGGCCATCGACGTACCGGCCTTGTAGCCGTACGCGCCGCCCGGCAGCGTGGACAGGATCAGGCCGCTCGTGGCGGGCGGTGCGGGCGTCTGGTAGACCGTCGAGTCGCCGCCCGGGGCGGCCACGTCGATGACGCCGTTCCCGTAGTTCGAGTACGAGGCCTTCAGACCCTTGGCACCGGTCGCGGAGACGGTCACGACGCCCGGCAGCATCGCCGGGATGTCGAGGCACGTGCGCGGGTCGATCGTCCGGGTGGCCGGCGTGGTGTCGTTCGGGCTGGACGCGTCCTCGATCGCCCCGGAGGCCAGGTCGAAGCTGCTGTTGCCGGCCGAGGCGATATTCACCGTGCCCTTGCGCTCCGCGTACCGCGTGGCACGGGCGACGGCCTCGACCAGGGCGCCCTGGTCGAGGTCGTCCTTGCAGTTGAACATCCACGGGTCGGTGTAATAGCTGTTGTTGGTGACGTCGACACCGTGCTCGCCGGCCCAGACGAAGGCGCAGACGATCGACTCGGTGTAGAAGAACCCGTCCGGGTTCGCCACCTTGATCCCGGCGACCTTCACGCCCGGCGCGACCCCCGTGACCCCGATGCCGTTCTTCGCGGCGGCGATGGTGCCCGCGACATGCGTGCCGTGGTCGCTCTCACCGGTCTTCGGACGCCAGGAGCCGTCCGTCGTGTCCGGCGCCCCGGACACGCAGTTCGCCGAGGCCCCGCGGTTGAAGTTCGGCGCCAGGTCGGGGTGGGTGTCGTCGACACCCGTGTCGATGACACCGACCGTGACCTTGCTGCTGCCCAGCGTCTTCCGGTGCGCCTGGTCCGCCTTGATGGCGGGCAGGTCCCATTGCAGGGGCTCCATCGGATCCTGGCCGGCCGTCGCCTTCGCCGCAGCGCTCCGGGCCTGCTCGGCGGTGAGCGGCTGCTCGACCCCGATGTCCGTGGTGGCCTGCGGAACGATGGGGTTGGTACGGGTGGCCCCGGCCGAGTCGACCCCCTTGACCCGGCGGATCGACTTCGCGAAGTCCGGGTTCTGCGCGTGGGCGACGACGACACCGATCTGGTCGTAGGCGACCACCACCGTGCCGCCGGCCTCGGCTATCGCCTTCTTCACGCGCTCGACGGTCCCGTGGCCACCTTGGGTGTTGACCACGTACGAGAGCTTCGGGCCGTCGGCCGACACCGCCGCCGCGGGCTGCGCGTCCACCGGTGCGGCAGAGGCGGCCCCCGTCGGCAGGAAGCCGAGTGAGGCCGTGAGTGCCAATCCGACGGGCAACGTCAGCGCGCGCGTCCGTCTGGATCCCAGATGAGCCATGGGGTCTCCACATCATCCGTGCCGGGCGACCGGACACGGGGTGTGCCAAGTCGCGTACATGACGAGTGAAGTTATCGCTGATCATCCCCGCTCTTCAATGACTCGGGGGTATCGGGTTCGTCCGGACGGCCGCGCGGCGGCGGGCCCGAGAAGTGCGCAACCGCGGTGAACCGCTTCGCCGCGCGGTCCGTGCCGTTGTCGGGGGAGGCGCACCACCACCCCCCGGCACCGAGGTTCCGCCCAGTGGGATCCACCGTCCCCACCACCGCACCCGCATCGCGAGGAGATTCCGTGGCTACCGATGCACCGCCGCCCGAGGTCAGTACGGACACCCGCCCCGCCGAGCCCACGACCGAGGCGTTCATCGCGACGCAGGAGAGCGGGGAGTTCGGCGAACTGCGCCACACGTACCGCTCCTTCGCCTTCCCGCTGACCATCGCCTTCGTCCTCTGGTACCTGCTGTACGTGCTGCTGTCCAACTACGCGGGCGGCTTCATGGGCACCAAGGTGTACGGCAACATCAACGTGGCCTTCGTGTTCGGCCTCGCCCAGTTCGTCACCACATTCCTCATCGCCTGGCTCTACTCGCGCCACGCCGCCGCGAAGCTGGACCCGAAGGCCGAGGCCATCAAGTCCCGTATGGAGGCCGACGCATGAGCGCCGCGTACCACCCGCACCCCGTACTCCAGCTGGCCGCCTCCTCGACCACCGAGCACCGGCCGCTGATCATCACGCTCTTCGCGGTGTTCGTCGCCGCGACCCTCGGCATCACCGTCTGGGCCGGGCGGCAGACCAAGAGCGCCTCCGACTTCTACGCCGGCGGCCGGCAGTTCACCGCGTTCCAGAACGGGCTCGCGGTCTCCGGTGACTACATGTCGGCGGCCTCGTTCCTCGGCATCGCCGGAGCCATCGCCCTCTTCGGCTACGACGGCTTCCTGTACTCCATCGGCTTCCTCGTGGCCTGGCTGGTGGCCCTGCTGCTGGTCGCCGAACCGCTGCGCAACTCGGGCCGCTACACGATGGGCGACGTCCTCGCCTACCGGATGCGGCAGCGCCCGGTCCGGACCGCGTCCGGCGTCTCCACCATCGTCGTCTCGATCTTCTACCTGCTGGCGCAGATGGCGGGCGCCGGCGTCCTGGTCTCGCTGCTGCTCGGCATCACCAGCGACGCGGGCAAGATCCTCATCGTCGCGCTGGTCGGCGTGCTGATGATCGTCTACGTCACGATCGGCGGCATGAAGGGCACCACCTGGGTCCAGATGGTCAAGGCCGTCCTGCTCATCGCCGGTGCCCTCCTGATGACCTTCCTGGTGATGCTGAAGTTCGACTTCAACATCTCCGACCTGCTGGGCACGGCCGCGGCGAAGAGCGGCCACGGAGCGGCGTTCCTGGAGCCCGGACTCAAGTACGGCGCCACCGGCACCTCCAAGCTGGACTTCCTCTCCCTGGGCATCGCCCTGGTCCTCGGCACCGCCGGACTCCCGCACATCCTGATCCGCTTCTACACGGTGCCGACCGCCAAGGCCGCCCGCAAGTCGGTCAACTGGGCCATCGGCATCATCGGCGCCTTCTACCTGATGACCATCGCGCTGGGCTTCGGCGCCGCGGCCCTGATCGGCCCGGACGAGATCAAGGCCAAGAACCCGGCCGGCAACGCGGCCGCCCCGCAGCTCGCCGAGTACCTCGGCGGGGTCGGCTCCACCGGTGGCGCCGTGCTGCTGGCCGTGATCTCGGCCGTCGCCTTCGCCACCATCCTCGCCGTCGTCGCGGGGCTCACCCTCGCGTCCTCGTCCTCCTTCGCGCACGACATCTACGCCAACGTCATCCGCAAGGGGAAGGCCACCGAGAAGGAGGAGATGCGGGCCGCCCGCTGGGCCACCGTCCTCATCGGCGCGGTCGCCATCCTCCTCGGAGCCTTCGCACGCGACATGAACGTCGCCGGACTGGTGGCGCTCGCCTTCGCCGTCGCCGCCTCCGCCAACCTGCCGACGATCCTCTACAGCCTCTTCTGGAAGCGGTTCACCACCCGGGGCGCGCTGTGGTCGATCTACGGCGGCCTGGCCGGCTCGGTGATCCTGGTGCTGTTCTCCCCGGTCGTCTCCGGCAACCCGAAGACATCGATGTTCAAGGGCGTCGACTTCGCCTGGTTCCCGCTGGAGAACCCGGGCCTGATCTCCATCCCGCTGGGCTTCCTGCTCGGCTGGATCGGCTCCCTCCTCTCGAAGGAGGAGCCGGACAAGGGCAAGTACGCCGAACTGGAGGTCAAGTCCCTCACCGGCGTCGGAGCGCACTGAGCGAGAAGGACCGGGTACGGCCCGGCCGCGTCGTAGAGTCCTACGAGACGGCCGGGCCGCCCCTCGTGCCATACGAGCCCCCTGCGATGTCACAGGTCTCGCGTAGTCTCGGAGGAGTCAGCCCGGAAGGCCGGACAAGGCAGCCGGGAAGCAACCGGGAGGGGGCCCACATGCTCATCGACACCTATGACCGGGTCGCCACCGACCTGCGCGTGTCGCTGACCGACCGCTGCAATCTGCGGTGCACGTACTGCATGCCGGAAGAGGGCCTGCAATGGCTGGCCAAGCCCGATCTGCTCACCGACGACGAGATCGTCCGGCTGGTCCGCATCGCCGTCACCCGGCTGGGCATCACCGAGGTCCGCTTCACCGGCGGTGAGCCGCTCCTGCGCCCCGGGCTCGTCTCCCTCGTCGAGCGATGTGCGGCACTGAGCCCGCGCCCCAGGATGTCGCTCACCACCAACGGCATCGGACTGAAGCGCACGGCGGCCGCGCTCGGGGCCGCCGGCCTGGACCGGGTCAATGTCTCGCTGGACACCCTGCGGCCCGACGTCTTCAGGACACTCACCCGCCGCGACCGCCACCACGACGTGCTGGCAGGTCTCGAAGCCGCCCACGACGCCGGCCTCACCCCGGTCAAGGTCAACACCGTCCTGATGCCGGGGCTCAACGACGACGAGGCCCCCGACCTGCTCGCCTGGGCCGTCGAGCACGGATACGAGCTCCGCTTCATCGAGCAGATGCCGCTCGACGCGCAGCACGGATGGAAGCGCGACGGCATGATCACGGCAGGTGACATACTCCAGTCGCTGCGTACCCGTTTCACCCTCACCGAGGAGGGTGACGGAGAGCGCGGCTCCGCCCCCGCCGAGCGCTGGCTCGTCGACGGCGGGCCCCACCGCGTGGGCGTCATCGCCTCCGTCACCCGGCCCTTCTGCCGGGCCTGCGACCGGACCAGACTCACCGCCGACGGCCAGGTCCGCACCTGCCTGTTCGCCCGCGAGGAGACCGATCTGCGCGGCGCCCTGCGCTCGGACGCACCGGACGAGGAGATCGCCCGGATCTGGACGCTCGCGATGTGGGGGAAAAAGGCCGGATCCGGTCTGGACGACCCGTCCTTCCTGCAGCCGGACCGGCCGATGTCGGCGATCGGCGGTTAGGGCCTGCCCGGTCCCGGTCGGCCGGACTCCCACTCCGCCAGGGTCACCACGTCCTTGAGGAAACCCCGGACGTCCAGGAACGAGGCGAGGTGCTCCCGGTGTTCCTCGCAGGCCAGCCACGTCTTGCGGCGCTCCGGCGTGTGCAGCTTGGGGTTGTTCCAGGCCAGCACCCACACGGCGTCGGCCCGGCAGCCCTTGGCGGAACAGATGGGTGCGGCGGCAGCGCTTTCGGCCGCGGATTCGGGGGAGTTCACGGACTCAACCCTAGGTCAGCGCGGGTACGGACCCACGCGGACCGGCCGCCCGAGGGATCGGCACCGGACCCGCACCGGAGCCGAAAACGGAGAAAAGTCCGGAGAAAAGCCGGAGAAAAGCCGGAGAAAAAGCGACGCCGGGCAGCCACGGGGGGAGCTGCCCGGCGTCGGTCTGTCGCTCCGACGGGGGATACGGAGCGCTTTCGAAGTATGTCACGCAGACCGGGGTGGGGTGCACCGTAACTTCATGATTGATCTGAGGTTTTCGCGACCCTGGGGTGCGGTGCGGCCTCAACTGTGCTCATGCCGAATTCCCGTGGCTCACGCCTGTTCTCGTGGCTCACGCCGATCCACCGGTGCGGCGGGTGCTGTCGGCCTCCGGGCCGGAATCCGCCACGGGCGCGGCGTCGAGTACCGGCCGCATCGGCGCCGGGACGAAGGTGGAAGGAAGCGAAGGAGTGTTCTCCCGGCCCGCGTTGGCGATGACCACCGCCACGTACGGGAGCAGAACCCCGAGCGCGAGTGCGACGATCGCGACATACCGCTCGACGTTCCACAGCACGGCGGCCAGGACCACCGAAACCGTCCTGACGGACATCGAGATGACATAGCGCCGCTGCCTGCCGCGCACATCGTCCGCGAGCCCCTGCCGCGCCCCCGTGATCCGGAAGACCTCGACACCGCTCTGCTTCCGCATCACGCCTCCACCACCCTTCCCCCGGCACCTCACGGATCGGGGGAGACCTCATTCCCGGGCCGGACGCTCCCCGGACCGGACCGCATCCACGGTACGCCCGGTGCCCGGCTGCTTCGAGACCGGGGCGCGTCGCATTCGTACGATCGGGAGCGGCACCGCGCATACGGACGCCTCCGGCGTGCGGCGCACGGCCCACTGGCCGAGACTGGGCCCACATGCGCGACATCGCGTCGCACGAGGAGGCGACATGGGCTGGTTGTGGGCAATCATCGTGGGCCTGGTGCTCGGTGTGATCGCGAGGGCGATCCTGCCCGGCAAACAGAACATCCCACTCTGGCTGACGACGGTCTTCGGGATCCTCGGCAGCGTCCTCGGCAATGCCGTGGCCACCTGGATCGGTGTCAACAACACCAAGGGCATCGACTGGACACGCCATCTGCTCCAGCTGATCGGCGCGGTGGTCGTCGTCGGTCTCGGCGACATGCTGTGGACGTCGTTCCGCCGCACCAGACAGAGGGCCTGAGCCGGGCGGAGGACCCGAGCCCGAGCGAAAGGTGGGCCCCTGGCCCCCACGCGTGTGCGGCCGGACACGCGTCACGCGTGCCCGGCCGCACTACCGATGTCCGCCGGCCGGTGACCAGCCGATGTCCGTCCGCCGGGAAATCAGCCGGTGACCTCGACGGCGGCGAGGTTCTTCTTGCCCCGGCGCAGCACCAGCCACCGCCCGTGCAGCAGCTCCTCGCGGTCCGGTGCGCTCTCGCCGTCCGTGACCTTGACGTTGTTCACGTACGCACCGCCCTCCTTCACCGTGCGGCGGGCGCCCGACTTGCTCGGCGCCAGGCCGACCTCCACCAGGAGGTCCACCAGCGGGCCGAGCTCGGTGACCCGCGCGTGCGGCACCTCGGACAGCGCGGCGCTCAGCGTCGCCTCGTCCAGCTCGCCCAGCTCGCCCTGGCCGAAAAGCGCCTTCGACGCCGCGACGACCGCGGCGCACTGGTCGGCGCCGTGCACCAGCGTCGTCAGCTCCTCGGCCAGTGCGCGCTGCGCCGTCCGGGCCTGCGGACGCTCCTCGGTGACCTTCTCCAGCTCCGCCAGCTCCGCGGGGCTCTGGAAACTGAGGATGCGCATGTACCGGGAGATGTCCCGGTCGTCCACGTTCAGCCAGAACTGGTAGAACGCGTACGGCGTCGTCATCGCCGGGTCGAGCCAGACGGCCCCGCTCTCGGACTTGCCGAACTTGGTCCCGTCCGCCTTCGTCATCAGCGGGGTCGCCAGCGCGTGCACCTCGGCACCCGGCTCCAGGCGGTGGATCAGGTCGAGGCCGGCGGTGAGGTTGCCCCACTGGTCGCTGCCGCCCTGCTGGAGGGTGCAGCCGTAGCGCCGGTACAGCTCCAGGAAGTCCATGCTCTGGAGCAGCTGGTAGCTGAACTCGGTGTAGCTGATGCCCTCGTCGGACTCCAGCCGCCGGGCGATGGAGTCCTTGGTCAGCATCTTGTTGACCCGGAAGTGCTTGCCGATGTCACGGAGGAACTCGATCGCGGACATGCCCGCGGTCCAGTCCAGGTTGTTCACCATGACCGCCGCGTTCTCGCCCTCGAAGGACAGGAACGGCTCGATCTGGGACCGCAGCCGCGACACCCAGTCGGCGACCGTCTCCGGGTCGTTCAGCGTCCGCTCGGCGGTCGGCCTCGGGTCACCGATCTGTCCCGTGGCCCCGCCCACCAGGGCCAGCGGCCGCAGCCCGGCCCGCTGGAGCCGGCGCATGGTGAGCACCTGCACCAGATGGCCGACGTGCAGACTCGCCGCAGTGGGGTCGTAGCCGCAATAGAACGTGACGGGACCGTCCGCGAGAGCCTTGCGCAGTGCGTCCTCATCAGTGGACTGGGCGAACAGCCCACGCCACTTCAGCTCGTCGACGATGTCCGTCACGTTTCTTTCTCTCCTCAGATGTGTGTCGAATGGCAACAGCAAGTCTAAGGGCTGTCCTGTCAACCCCTGGTGGATCGGCGTCCGGCGTCGGATGCGGTGCACCGCAAGGCGGAGGGGCGCCCGAATACCGGAGGTATCCGGGCGTTCCGAGAACGCGGCGCGGTGCCGCAGCTGTCGTCGCACGAAGGCCAGGGATTACGGGACGGCCCCGGGCGGGTCACACCCCCGGACTCACCGAACTCATGTTGAAGTCCGGGATCCGCAGCGCGGGCATGGCGGCCCGGGTGAACCAGTCGCCCCACTCGCGCGGCAGCGTCTTCTCCGTACGGCCCGCCTCCGCGGCCCGCGACAGCAGGTCCACCGGCGACTCGTTGAACCGGAAGTTGTTCACCTCGCCGACGACCTCGCCGTCCTCGACGAGATATACCCCGTCGCGGGTCAGCCCGGTCAGCAGGAGTGTCGCCGGATCGACCTCCCGGATGTACCACATGCAGGTCAGCAGCAGCGCGCGGCCGGCCGTCGCGGCCACCATCTCGTCCAGCGACCGCTCACCCCCGCCCTCCAGCACCAGGTTGTCGATCGCCGGCGCGACCGGCAGCCCGGTCAGCCCCGCCGTGTGCCGGGTGGTCGTCAGCTGCTCCAGCCTGCCGTCCCGGATCCAGTCGGTCGACGTCAGCGGCAGACCGTTGTCGAAGACGGAGGCACCGTCCCCCGAGGCATGGGCGATCACGAACGGCGCCGACTCCAGGCCCGGTGCGTGCGGGTCGCTGCGCAGCGACAGCGGCAGCTCGGACAGGGTCTCGCCGAGCCTCGTCCCGCCACCCGGCTTGGAGAACACCGTCCGGCCCTCCGCGGCATCCCGTGCCGTCGAGGACCACAGCTGGTAGATCAGCAGATCGGCGACGGCGGTCGGCGGCAGCAGCGTCTCGTACCGCCCGGCGGGCAGCTCGATACGGCGCTCCGCCCAGCGCAGCCGCTGCGCCAGCTCCGCGTCGAGCCCGGCGGGGTCGACGTCCTTGAAGTCGCGCGTCGAGAGGCCCGCCCAGGACGACCGGGACCGGTCGGGGGACTTGGCGTTGAGCTCCAGCGTCCCGTTCGGCTGGTCGTGGCGCAGCCGCAGCCCCGTCGACGTACCGAGGTAGGTCGAGGTCAGCTGGTGGTGGGCGAAGCCGTACAGCTCACGGCCGCCGGACCGGGCCCGGGCGAAGGCGTCGCCGAGCGTCGGGGCGAACTCCGCGAAGACGTCCGAGCCCGTCTCGGCCGGCGCGTCCGTGAAGCCGGGCGACGTGGGGACCCCGCTGACCAGCGGCTGTGCGTCCTCCGCAGGACCGGCCCCGCGCGCGGCCGCCTCGGCGGCCCGTACCAGCGGCTCCAGGTCGTCGGCGGTGACCGCGGACCGCGAGACCACGCCGGACGCGGTGCCCTGCGCACCGTCGACGGTCGCGACGACGGTCAGGGTCCGTCCCCGCGTCACGCCGTTCGTGGTGAGCGCGTTGCCGGCCCAGCGCAGATTGGCGGACGACTCCTCGTCGGCGATGACCACACAGCCGTCGGCGGTGGACAGTTCGAGCGCCCGCTCGACGATCTCGTGCGGCTTGCTGACGCGGCTCATCGTCCGGCCTCCTGCGTCGTGTTGAGGATGTTCACGCCCCGGAAGAGGGCGGCGGGGCAGCCGTGCGAGACGGCCGCGACCTGGCCGGGCTGGGCCTTGCCGCAGTTGAAGGCGCCGCCCAGGACATACGTCTGCGGGCCGCCGACCTTCTCCATCGAGCCCCAGAAGTCCGTCGTCGTCGCCTGGTACGCGACGTCGCGCAGCTGACCGGCCAGCCTGCCGTTCTCGATGCGGAAGAACCGCTGCCCGGTGAACTGGAAGTTGTAGCGCTGCATGTCGATCGACCAGGACCGGTCGCCGACCACATAGATCCCGCGCTCCACCCCGCCGATCAGATCCTCCGTGGACAGCCCGTCCGGATCCGGCCGCAGCGAGACGTTCGCCATCCGCTGGACGGGGACGTGGGCGGGCGAGTCCGCGTACGCGCAGCCGTTGGACCGGCCCAGACCCGTCAGCTTCGCGATCCGCCGGTCCAGCTGGTACCCGACCAGCGTCCCGTCCTTGATCAGGTCCCAGGACTGCGCCTCGACACCCTCGTCGTCGTACCCGACGGTCGCGAGCCCGTGCTCGGCGGTGCGGTCGCCCGTCACATTCATCACGGGGGAGCCGTAGGCCAGCTTCCCCAGCTGGTCGAAGGTGGCGAACGAGGTCCCGGCGTACGCCGCCTCGTACCCCAGCGCCCGGTCCAGCTCGGTGGCGTGGCCGATCGACTCGTGGATGGTCAGCCAGAGGTTGGACGGGTCGACGACCAGGTCGTACGTCCCCGCCTCGACGCTCGGCGCCCGCATCTTCTCGGCCAGCAGCCCGGGAATCCGCTCCAGCTCGCCGTCCCAGTCCCAGCCGGTCCCGGTCAGGTACTCCCAGCCGCGGCCCACCGGCGGGGCGATCGTCCGCATCGAGTCGAACTCACCGGTGGTCCCGTCCACGGCGACCGCGGTGAACTGCGGATGCAGCCGCACCCGCTGCTGGGTGGTGACGGTGCCCGCCGTGTCCGCGTAGAACTTGTTCTCGTGGACGGTCATCAGCGAGGCGTCCACATGGGCGACCCCTTCCCCGCCCAGGAGCCGGCTGCTCCACTCGGCGAGCAGCCCCGCCTTCTCCTCGTCCGGTACGTCGAAGGGATCGATCTCGTAGGCCGAGACCCAGGTCCGCTCGCCGTGCACCGGCTCGTCCGCCAGCTCGACCCGCTCGTCGGACCCGGCCGCCGCGATCACCTTCGCGGACAGCTTGGCCATGGCGACGGCCTGCGAGGCCACCTTCGCCGCGGCGTCCATCGTCAGATCCACGCCCGACGCGAACCCCCACGCCCCGCCGTGCACCACACGGACCGCGTACCCGAGATCGGTGGTGTCCGAGGTCCCGGCGGGCCGGGCGTCCCGCAACCGCCAGGACGCGCTGCGCACCCGCTCCAGGCGGAAGTCGGCATGCACGGCACCCAGCGCACGCGCGCGGGCGAGTGCCGCGTCGGCGAGGGCCCGCAGCGGCAGGGCGAGGAACGACTGGTCTACCTCGTGGGGCACAGGGAATTCCCTTCTCGATACACCACGGCAGTGAACCACGCCGGACGGTGACCGCACCCGGTGATATCGGGCGTCGCCCGCCCGTGGGCGGATGCGGCGCGGTGCGGCGGAGAACCTCTGTAGGAACCCCACAGTGCCCGGGGTGAGGCGCTGTCAGGGGCCGATTCCCCGTGGGGCGGGTGGTACCGATAGGTTTTCGAGGTACCAGACCGCTATCGAAAGGGTGATCCGTTGAGCCGCTCGGTTCTCGTCACCGGAGGAAACCGAGGCATCGGCCTCGCCATCGCCCGCGCTTTCGCCGACAACGGCGACAAGGTCGCGATCACGTACCGCTCGGGCGAGCCCCCCCAGATCCTCACCGAGGCGGGCGTTCTGGCCGTCCGGTGCGACATCACCGACGCCGAACAGGTGGAGCAGGCATACAAGGAGATCGAGGACACGCACGGTCCCGTCGAGGTACTGGTCGCCAACGCCGGTATCACCAAGGACCAGTTGCTGATGCGGATGTCCGAGGAGGACTTCACGTCCGTACTCGACACCAACCTCACCGGCACCTTCCGGGTCGTCAAGCGTGCCAACCGCGGCATGCTGCGCGCGAAGAAGGGCCGCGTCGTCCTCATCTCCTCCGTCGTCGGGCTCCTCGGCTCGGCCGGGCAGGCGAACTACGCCGCCTCCAAGGCGGGTCTGGTCGGCTTCGCCCGGTCGCTGGCCCGTGAACTCGGCTCGCGGAACATCACTTTCAACGTCGTCGCACCTGGTTTCGTCGACACCGACATGACCCAGGTGCTCACCGAGGAGCAGCGCAAGGGCATCGTGTCCCAGGTGCCGCTCGGCCGCTACGCGCAGCCCGAGGAGATCGCCGCCGCAGTGCGCTTCCTCGCCTCCGACGACGCGTCGTACATCACTGGAGCCGTCATCCCCGTTGACGGCGGATTGGGCATGGGTCACTGATCACCATGAGCGGAATTCTCGACGGCAAGCGCATCCTCATCACCGGTGTGCTGATGGAGTCGTCCATCGCCTTCCACACCGCCAAGGTGGCCCAGGAGCAGGGCGCCGAGGTCATCCTGACCGCCTTCCCCCGGCCCACGCTGACGGAGCGCATCGCCAAGAAGCTGCCGAAGCCGGCCAAGGTCATCGAGCTGGACGTGACCAACACCGAGCACCTCGACCGCCTGGCCGGGCTGGTCCGTGACGAGCTCGGTTCGCTCGACGGCGTCGTGCACTCGATCGGCTTCGCGCCGCAGGACGCGCTCGGCGGCAACTTCCTGAACACCCCGTTCGAGTCCGTCTCCACCGCGATGCACGTCTCGGCGTTCTCGCTGAAGTCGCTCGCCATGGCCTGCAAGCCGCTGATGAGCGAGGGCGGCTCGATCGTCGGCCTCACCTTCGACGCGCAGTTCGCCTGGCCGCAGTACGACTGGATGGGCCCGGCCAAGGCCGCGCTGGAGGCAACCTCCCGCTACCTCGCCCGTGACCTGGGCAAGGACGACATCCGCTGCAACCTGATCTCGGCCGGACCGATCGGCTCCATGGCCGCGAAGTCCATCCCGGGCTTCTCCGAGCTCGCGGACGTGTGGAACACCCGCTCCCCGCTGTCCTGGAGCATGGCGGACCCCGAGCCGGCCGGCCGCGGTGTCGTCGCCCTGCTTTCGGACTTCTTCCCGAAGACCACGGGAGAGATCATCCACGTCGACGGCGGCGTGCACATGATGGGCGCCTGACCTCTTACGACCGGCTGTGACACGGCCGCGTACCGCCTTTGAACAGGCGGTACGCGGCCGTCGTACGTCTGCGTCCGGCCCGGCCCGCTCAAGTCGAAAAGATGGTCGATCCACCGCAGAATGTGGTGGAACCGGACTTCTGGTCAGGCTGCGGGGAGGAGGTCGCCATGTGCTCCACACGTCGCCGGACCTGGGCCCTGCCTGCGGCCTCCATGGTCGTGGCCGGACTGGTCGCCCCCTGGGGCGTATCCGTCATATCCACGGCGGGCCGGGCCGGAGCCGGGGCATCGGCCCCCGACGCTCCCCTGCCCGATCCCGCCGGATCCGAATGCCGGACGTCGGTCCGGGGCTCCCAGGTCGTCGCCTACTGCCACAACCCCTACCCCTCCACCGACCGCGTGCAACTGCACACCGAATGCCGCCGCTGGTGGGACATGGACGCGGACGCGGTCCCGGTCGACGTGGGGCCGGGCCGGACCGTGCGGCTCGACGACCGCTGCTGGAAGGAAGTCGGCTCCGTCTGGATCACCCACCGGATCCAGGGTTCCGTCTGACGATTCCTTCGACGCTCCTCCGGTGTTCTCCGCGGCGCGGCTCGACGCGCCCCCTCACACCCGGTCCACCAGACAGCTCAACGCATGGCTCGCGGCCTCCGCCGCCGCCGTCTCCGCGTCCCCGGCCCGGATCGCCTCGACCAGCCGGCCGTGGTCCATGTGGTTCTCCGGCCGCAGCTCCTGGCCGACATCGCCCCTGAGGTAGTCGCGCAGCAGATCGCCCAGATCGGCGTAGAGGCCGGTCAGCACGTCGTTGTGCGAAGCCGCGACCACGGCCAGGTGCAGCGTCGCGTCCGCCGCGACGAATGCCTCGGCGTCGCCCGCGGCCCAGGTCTCCTCACGGCGTGCCATGAGCGCGTCCAGCTGCTTCAGATCCCGCTCGGTGCGCCGGGCGGCGGCCAGCCGTGCCGCCGACGACTCCAGCGTGGAGCGCAGCTCGGCGACATGGCGCGGATCGGCGGCGGCGAAGCGGCGGTGCATGACCCCGGCCAGTTCGCTGGTGGCGACGACATAGGTGCCCGAGCCCTGCCGGATGTCGAGCAGGCCGTTGTGCGCGAGCGCGCGCACGGCCTCGCGGACCGTGTTGCGGGCCACGCCCAGCTGCTCCACCAGCTCGGGCTCGGTGGGGATCCGTGAACCCACGGGCCACTCGCCCGAGGTGATCTGATTCCTCAGCTGGGCAATCACCTGGTCGGCGAGTGCCGAACGCCGCGGAGACGTCAGCGCCATGGTGCTCCTTGCTCGGGTTGCTCGGGTTGCTCGGGTTGCTGGGTGAGGGGTGAGGAGGGAGGGGTGAGGAGGGAGGAAGAGAAGCGAGCGGGACGGGGGTGCTCTCCCGGTGGTGAATGGTCTCAGAGCAGTATGCGGAGGATTGGACAATCAATCATCCCATGATTCTATGATGACCCCATGCCCGACGACGAGATCCAGCCGCAGAACCGGACCCGGACCCTGAGTCCCGCCACCACAGCGGACACCCCTGCGAAAACCCCGGCCCCGCAAGCCTCTTCCGCCCCGCAGACCGCACAGGCCATGCAGGCCGCTCCCGGTCCCTCCCCGTGGCTGCTCCGGCTGGTCGCCATCGGTCTCGTCCTCGCCGCGCTCAACCTCCGCCCCGCCATCACCAGCCTCGGCGCCCTCCTCGAAGAGGTGCAGGACGGGCTGCACATGAGCGGCAGCGTCGCCGGGATCCTCACCTCCGTACCGCCGCTCTGCTTCGCGGTCTTCGGCGTCATGGCGCCGCGCCTCGCCCGCCGCTTCGGCCCGGGGGCGATCGTCTGCGTCGGCATGATCGCCATCACGGCCGGTCTGGTGATCCGGCCGCTCGTCGGCGGCACGGCAGGCTTCCTCGCCGCGAGCGCCCTCGCCCTCATGGGCATCGCCGTCAGCAATGTGCTGATGCCAGTGATCGTCAAGCGCTGGTTCCCGGACCGCGTCGGTCCGATGACCGGGCTCTACTCGATGGCCCTGGCCCTCGGCACCTCGCTCGCCGCCGCCGTGACCGTGCCCATGACCAGCGCGCTGGGCGGCAGCTGGAGGGCGGGCCTCGGCATGTGGGCCGTGCTCGCCACGGCCGCGATCCTGCCCTGGATTCCGCTGGTACGGGAGCGGCGCGACGCCCCGGGGAGGCCCGCCGCCCACCACAACGACGCCCCGGCGCTCAGGATCACCCGCAGCCGTACCGCGTGGGGCCTCGCCTGTTTCTTCGGCCTGCAGGCCACCGCCGCGTACATCACCATGGGATGGATGCCGCAGATCTTCCGTGACGCGGGCGTCTCGGCCGGTACGGCGGGTGTCCTGCTGGCCGTGACCATGGCGATGGGCGTGCCTCTCGCGTTCGTCATACCCCGGGTCGCCGCCGGTATGAGGAACCAGGGCCCGATCGTCGTCGTCCTCGGCGCCTGCGGCCTCATCGGCTATGCGGGCCTCTACCTCGCACCGGCCGGCGGGGCCTGGGCCTGGGCGCTGCTGCTCGGCATCTCGAACTGCGCCTTCCCGCTCGCCCTGACCATGATCGGCATGCGGTCCCGCAGTGGCGCCGGCGTGGTCCGGCTTTCCGCGTTCGCGCAGTCCACCGGCTATCTGATCTCGATCCCGGGCCCGCTGCTCGTCGGCGTGCTCCACCAGCACAGCGGCGGCTGGGGGCTGCCGATCGCGCTGATGGCCGGCCTCATGGTGCCGCAGATGGCGGCCGGGGTTCTGGCCGGGCGGGACCGGACGATCGAGGACGAGTGCTGAGATGCGAGACTGAGCCCATGTCTCCTGTGCTCGACCCGAATCCCCAGAACGGTCAGAAGAAGCTGCTCCTCGTGCTCGGGGCGATGCTGCTGGTCACCGTGGTCATCGCGGTGATCGCCTCGGTCGCGTCCCCCTGAAACCCGCCCGGCCCCCGATTCCGCCGGTTCCGCGACTCCGCCCGCCCCCTTCCCGAAGCGCGCGGTCGCGTACGGTCCGACGGCCGGTGGTGCCGGGGGTGGGGCTAGCACCACTGTCCCCTAGGGGGACAGGGTCAGGGTGAAGTGGGTGGGTCACCGGATGGGGCGGGCTGCTCCGTGTCCGTAGGTTCTGAGTATCAGAATCCACGACTCACGGAGGCGGGCATGTCGGCCCCTATGCACACCCGGTCCACCCACTCGGCCACGGGCAGTGTCGAGGTCAGGCTGCCGTGGTGGGCCATCGCGCTGCCCGCGATCGCGTTCGCCGCGCTCCTGCTGTTGATCGTGGGATCCGAGGACACGAGCGTGGCGACGGCCGACCCCGCGATCGGCCGGTTGTTCGAGCGCATCGCGGCCCTGGTGTCCGGCTGACGGTTTCCACGCAGCCTGTGGAAGCCCTTCAACACCCTGCGCCGGGCGGCACATTTCGTGCGAAGCTGAGGTGTATGAGCGTCGATACACCTCGCAGGATCGTCCTTCTCAGGCACGCAAAGGCGGAATGGTCGCAGGACTCCGACCATGAGCGGCCACTCACGGAGCGCGGCCGCAAGGATGCCCCCGTCGCAGGCCGCAGACTCGTCGACTCCGGGATCGTTCTCGATCTGGCCCTCTGCTCGACCGCCGCGAGGACGCGCGAGACGTGGAAGCTGGCGGTGCACGAGATGCCGCACCGTCCCAGGACCGTGTACGAGGAGCGACTGTACGAGGCGTCTCCCGGCGAACTGATCGCCCTGATCAACGAGACCCCCGACGACGTGCGCGACCTGCTCGTCATCGGCCACAACCCCGGGATGCACGCGGTCGCCGACGCCCTCTCGGAATCGGCCGAGGGCGATGCCCTGGCCCGGATGAACCGCGGCGGCTTCCCGACCGCCGCCTTCGCCGTCGTGGAGTTCACCGGCTCCTGGAAGGGCGTGGAGCACGGAGTGGGCAAGCTGATCGAGTACTGGACACCCAACGACTGATTCCGCCGCCGTACGGTTCCCGCTGCCGCACGGCCGCTGACGTCCCACAGCCCTCGACGTGCCGCGGTTCACGGCGTGCCGCGGTTCACGTCCCCGTACGAGCAGGGCCCCGGTGCGGAAACCACCGGGGCCCTGTTTGTTACGGGGACGTGCCTCACTCGACGAGACCGTCGGCGGCCTCGACCTCCTCGCGCGTGATGCCCAGCAGATACAGCACGGTGTCCAGGAACGGCACGTTCACCGCGGTGTGCGCGGCCTCGCGGACCACCGGCTTGGCGTTGAAGGCCACCCCGAGCCCGGCCGTGTTCAGCATGTCGAGGTCGTTCGCACCGTCGCCGATCGCGACGGTCTGCGCCAGCGGCACCCCGGCCTGCTCGGCGAAACTGCGCAGCAGCCGGGCTTTGCCGGCCCGGTCGACGATGTCGCCGACGACCCTGCCGGTGAGCTTTCCGTCGACCACTTCCAAGGTGTTGGCGGAGGCGAAGTCGAGCCCGAGCCGCTCCTTCAGATCGTCGGTGACCTGGGTGAACCCGCCCGAGACCACGCCCACTTGGTAGCCGAGCCGCTTCAGCGTACGGATCAGGGTGCGGGCCCCCGGTGTCAGCCGCACCTCGGCGCGCACCTTGTCCACCACCGACACATCGAGCCCCGCCAGCAGCGCCACCCGTGCGTGCAGCGACTGCTCGAAGTCGAGCTCGCCGCGCATCGCCTGCTCGGTCACCTCGGCGACCTTGTCCTCGCAGCCGGCGTGGGCGGCGAAGAGCTCGATGACCTCGTCCTGGATGAGCGTCGAGTCGACGTCCATGACGACCAGCCGCTGCGCCCGGCGGCTCAGCCCGGCCGAGACGACCGCGACATCGACACCGATCCCCGCGGACTCCGTCGCCAGCGCCGTCCGCAGCTCCTCGGTCCCGGTGCCGGAGACGGCGAACTCGACCGCCGTGACCGGGTACTTCGCGAGCCGGAAGATCCGGTCGATGTTCCCGCCGGTCGAAGTGATCCTGGCCGCTATGGCGGCGGTCGACTCCGCGGTCAGCGGGTGCCCGAGCACCGTCACATGGGAACGTCCGTAGCCACGCGGGCGGTTGTCACCCGTACCGGAGATGATCTCGGCCTGCAGTTTCAGCGAGCCGGCCCAGCTGTGCACGGTCGCCCGCAGGTCGCCCTCGGTGGTGCCGCCGGCGGTCGGGTAGGTGACCAGCGCGCACAGGACGATGCGGCCACGGGTGACGACCTGCTCGATGTCGACGACATCGACCGAGTAGGCGGCGAGGGTGTCGAAGAGCCCGGCGGTGATCCCGGGGCGGTCCTTCCCGAAGATCTTCACGAGAAGGGTAGGTGTGTCCGTGCCCTGACGGGACTCAGGGAGCTCAGGAGACGGGGAGGACTGAGGTGGCTGAGATGCGCTCATGGTGCTCCCACCGTATCGGTCCGATCGATGGCACCGGGGGCCCGTCCCGAAGGCCGGACAGCGCGTCGTCCGGTTCTCTGTGCTCGCCGCCGCGCTCCCGCCCGCCCGGAACACCGTGCGATGACGGACAGGACACGCGTGGGCACGTCCGGCGACCGCGGACGCATCCGGGGGAGTGCGCGCGAGGCCGGAGCATCCTGGATCGATCCGTTCACTCACCGTTCGTACGCACTCGCGCGCCTGCCGGGCTCCGTGCCGGTCATTCGTGGGCCGACGGCGCAACACCGCAGGTCTCGGCGGGGCCTTCACCCCGCCCGACTTTCGTATCGGGGACCGCTCCTGGAATAGTTCCCCACGATGTTCAGCATCCCTAGACTCCCTGCAACGGGGGTAACTCGGGGGACAACTAGTGGGGCGCGGAGTGCCGGAACTCGTACTGGAATTGAATGGCAGGACCTGGACGCTCGATCCGTCCAGGCCGTACACCCTGGGTCGTGATCCGCAGGGTGACCTGGTGATCGACGACGCCAGGGTCTCGTGGCGGCATGCCACGATCAGCTGGGGGGGCCGGAGTTGGTTCATCGAGGACCACGGCAGCACCAACGGCACCTATGTGCAGGGCCGGAGAGTCCACCAGCTGGAGATAGGCCCCGGCTCCGCCGTGCACCTGGGCAATGCCACTGACGGACCGCGGCTGAGCGTCGCCGCCGCCGCGGGTGCCGATGCGTACAGCGGGCAGGGCGCGGGTGCGCAGCAGGCCCCCGGCCGGCCGGCCCAGCAGGGAGGCGCGGGCCGGCCCGGCGGGCAGGCCGCCCCGGCTCCGCAGCCGCAGCAGGGCTGGCAGCAGAATCCTCAGGCCCAGCCGCAACAGCAGCCCGCGCAGCCCCAGCAGCCCCAGGTCCCGCATCAGCAGGGCATGGCGGAGACACCCGGCGCGGGCCGGCCCGGCGGTGCCGCGGGGGCCCCGCCGATCTACGGCGACCGCAACCCGACCACGTTCCACCAGGTGGCCCTCGGCCGCGTCATGCGTATCGGCCGTGCGCTCGAGAACGAACTGGTCGTCTCCGACCTCCAGGTCTCGCGCCACCACGCCGAATTCCACGCGACGCCCGACGGCCGCTTCGAGATCCGTGACCTCGGGTCCCACAACGGCACCTACGTCAACGGCCAGCCGCTCTCCAAGTCCGGCTCCGCGCTCATCGGCCCGAACGACGTCGTCGGCGTCGGTCACTCGGCCTTCCGCCTGGTCGGGGACCGGCTGGAAGAGTTCGTCGACACCGGTGAGGTCTCCTTCTCCGCCCGCCACCTCACGGTGACGGTCGACGGTGGGAAGCAGATCCTCAAGGACGTCTCCTTCGGCGTCCCGGAGAAGTCGCTCGTCGCGGTCATCGGCCCGTCCGGATCCGGCAAGTCCACCCTGCTCAAGGCGCTCACCGGCTACCGGCCCGCCAACCAGGGGGACGTCCTCTACGACAACCGGAACCTGTACAAGCAGTTCGCCGAGCTGCGCCAGCGCATCGGTCTGGTCCCGCAGGACGACATCCTGCACAAGGAACTCACCGTCACCAAGGCTCTCAAGTACGCGGCCAAACTCCGCTTCCCCGCGGACACCACCGAGGCCGAACGCGAGGCCCGGATCCTCGAAGTCCTCGCCGAGCTCAAGCTCGACATCCACAAGGACAAGAAGGTCACCTCGCTCTCCGGCGGCCAGCGCAAGCGTGTCTCCGTGGCCCTGGAGCTGCTCACCAAGCCGTCGCTGATCTTCCTGGACGAGCCGACTTCCGGCCTCGACCCGGGCATGGACCGCGATGTCATGCAGCTGCTGCGCGGCCTGGCCGACGACGGCCGTACGGTCCTCGTCGTCACCCACTCCGTCGCCGAGCTGGCCCTCTGCGACAAGCTGCTCGTCATGGCACCGGGCGGCTCCGTCGCCTACTTCGGCCCCCCGGAGGAGGCGCTCAACTTCTTCGGCTACACCACCTGGGCCGATGTCTTCTCCGCGTTCGAGAACTACCGCGACTACGACTGGGCGGGCCGCTGGCGCGGTTCGCAGCACTACCAGATGTACGCGGCGGACATCGACGCCGTCGCCGTGCAGTCCGCGCACATGCCGACTCCGCAGCAGATGCGCCCGCCGAAGCCGCAGGGCTGGACGGTTCAGCTGTGGACACTGATCCGCCGCTACATCTCGGTGATCGCGTCCGACAAGGGCTTCATGGGCCTGATGGTGATCCTGCCCGCCGTGCTCGGCGTCGTCAGCGTGGTCATCCCGGCCACCTTCGGCCTGGCCCCGCCGAAGCCGCCGTCCCGGTTCAACGGGGCCGCCGGAACGATCATGCTGATCCTCGCGGTCGGCATGTGCTTGTCCGGCGCGGCCAACTCCGTACGAGAACTGATCAAGGAACGCGTCATCTACGAACGGGAACGGGCCACCGGTCTCTCCCGTTCCGCCTATCTGATGTCCAAAGTGATCGTCCTCGGTGTGATCACGGCCATCCAGGGCGTCATCATCTGCGGCATCGGGTTCGCCACCCGTGAGCTGCCCGCAGAGGGCCTGATCATGCCGCCGGCCGTCGAGCTCTGCCTGACGATCACCGTGCTCGGCTTCACCTCGATGATGTTCGGCCTGGTCATCTCCTCGCTGGTGAAGACCGCCGAGAAGACCATGCCGCTGCTGGTCATGTTCGCGATCGTCCAGATCGTCTTCACCGGCATCCTCTTCCAGGTCTACGGATCGCCCGGCCTGGAGCAGGTCGCCTGGCTGATGCCGTCCCGCTGGGCCATCGCCGGCGTGGGTACGACGCTCGACCTCTCGCACCTCATGGCACCGTGGGACCCGAAGAACCCGGCCGACCTGGACCCGTTGTGGGAGCACTCGGCCGGCCAGTGGGGGATCGACATCTCGGTGCTGCTGCTCCTCGGCATCATCTGCGGCATCGTGGTCGCGCGGCTGCTGCGCCGCCACGAGCCGGAGGTCATGCGCAAGTAGGCGCGGCCACCGGCACGGAACGCCGAAGGGCGGCACCCCGCGCGGGGTGCCGCCCTTCGGCGTGTGCGCATGTGGATCCGCAGGCCGTCCGAGGACGTCCGGAGCCGATCAGTACGCGCTGTTGACGTTGTCGATCGAGCCGTAGCGGTCGGCGGCGTAATTGGCCGCCGCGGTGATGTTGGCGACCGGGTCGTAGATGTTCGAGGAGGTGCCGGAGACGTGGTACGCGTTGAAGGTTGGCTGGATGACCTGCAGCAGACCGCAGGACGGGGTGCCGTTCTTGGCGTTGATGTCCCAGCCGTTGACCGCGTTCGGGTTGCCGGTGGACTCCCGCATGATGTTGCGGTGCAGGCCGTCGTACGAGCCGGGGATGCCGCGCGTCTTCATGATGTCCAGGGCCTGCCTGATCCAGCCGTCCAGGTTGTTGGCGTAGACCGGGGTACGGACCTCGGAACGGCTGGCGGCCTGCGTGCCGGTGCGCTTCTCGGCGACGGCCTCGGCCTTCGCCCGGGCCTTGGCCTCGGCCTGCGCCTTGACCTCGGCCGCGGCGGCAGCCTTGGCCTTCGCGGCGGCCTGCGCCTTCGCCTCGACCGCGGCGGCCTTCTTGGCCCTCGCGAGGTCCGCGGCCTTCACCAGCTTCTCGGCGGTGGAGTGCTGCTCGATGAGGCTGGCCTGCAGTGCCTTGGCCTGCGGGGTACCGGCGGCCGACGCGAGGACCACGGGGGCGGCGGACACAGGGGCCGAGGCCTCGGGCTTGCCTTCGGCATTGGCGGGGACGAGCGAGAAGGAGAGGGAGGCGACGGCGACGGCGGAGATGCCCGCGACGGAGAGCTTCTGGGTCTTGTTCAGACGACGGCGGCGGCCGGGGATGCTGGACTCGGACATGCAGACGTACCTCTTCGAATAGCGGGAGTCCTCACGGAGGACGAAGACGGGAGGCGGTGTGTTCGCATCTCCGTCGGGGACGAGTGCAATTCTTAGCGCCAGCAAAATGGCGTGGCAAAGGTGTGACGTACGATTCCGGGTAGTGGATCACGGCCCTGCTCGAAGGTGGCGTCCCGTGCTCATGCCTACTGATGCGGTGTTTATGTATCCACTAGCAGGCTTCGTAAGTGACGTGGGTCCTATGCCCGGCCTCACATCGGCCGGATAACGAACTCACCACTGGTTGCTCAAGCAATTCGGAGTGTGAGGGTCCGGTCCCGGATCCGACGGATGGACGTCCCCGGACTCGTGCCGGAGGCAGCGGTGCACGCGTACGGCAGGGCAGCAGCGGTGTACGCGTACGGCGGGACAGGGGTGCAGGCGTACGGCGGGACAGCGCCCGTCCCCGCTCGCGAGGGATCCGGTCCCTCCGCCCGCTCCCACCCGCCACCACGGGGCACTTCGCCCCGGGCCGACGGGTCCCGTGCCGGTCCTCACGTCCGGGGCGGGTTCCTCGCCGGTCCCCGCCCCGGACGGGCCGGACCTAGTCCCTGCGCCCTAATCGGCAGCCGTCCACAGGCCGATACGGCGTCCGTACCCCCGCCGGTACGGTGAGGCCATGAGCCATCGCCCACCGTCGGGCCTCGCAGCGGTGAGTGCCGCGCTGCTCGCCATGAGCCGGCATCTCGAAATGCGCGACGTCCTGAAGACGATCGTCGCCTCGGCCCGCGAACTGCTGGACGCCGAGTACGCCGCGCTGGGCGTGCCCGACGACCACGGCGGCTTCGCGCAGTTCGTCGTCGACGGCGTCAGCGACGAGCAGTGGAAGGCCATCGGCCCCCTGCCCCGGCAGCACGGCATCCTCGCCGCGATGCTCCACCAGGCGAAGCCCGAGCGCCTCGCCGATGTCCGAAAGGACCCCCGTTTCGAGGGCTGGCCCGACGCCCACCCCGACATGTCCGACTTCCTCGGCCTGCCCATCCGGGACGGCGACGAGATCATCGGCGCACTCTTCCTCGCCAACAAGCGCTGCCCCAAACCCGAGGGCAGCTGCGGTTTCACCGCCGAGGACGAGGAACTGCTGTCGATCCTCGCCCAGCACGCGGCGATCGCCCTCACCAACGCCCGGCTGTACGAACGCAGCCGGGAGCTCACCATCGCCGAGGAGCGCTCCCGGCTCGCCCATGAGCTGCACGACGCGGTCAGCCAGAAGCTGTTCTCGCTGCGGCTGACGGCCCAGGCCGCCACCGCATTGATCGACCGCGACCCGGCCCGCGCCAAGGGCGAGCTCCACCAGGTCGCCGCGCTCGCCGCGGAAGCCGTGGAGGAGCTGCGCGCCGCCGTCGTGGAACTGCGCCCGGCCGCGCTCGACGAGGACGGTCTCATCGCCACCCTCCGCACCCAGATCCAGGTTCTGGACCGCGCCCACTGCGCCCGGGTCACCTTCGAGAGCCTGGGCGTGCGAGCCCTGCCCGCCGCCCAGGAGGAAGCGCTGCTCCGGGTCTCCCAGGAGGCCCTGCACAACGCGCTGCGCCACTCGGGGGCCGAGCACGTCGGCGTCACGCTCGCCCGGCACGGCAGCGGCACGCTGCTGCGGATCACCGACGACGGCAGCGGCTTCGAACCCGCGGCCACCCGGCAGGCAGGCCGCCACCTGGGCCTGGTGTCGATGCGGGACCGCGCGAGCGGGGTCGGCGGCAGGCTCACCGTTGAATCGGCGCCCGGCAAGGGCACCACGATCGAGATGGAGGTACCCGGTGGCTGACAAGATCATCAGGGTGCTGCTGGTCGACGACCACCAGGTGGTCCGCCGCGGTCTGCGTACGTTCCTTGAGGTACAGGACGACATAGAAGTGGTCGGTGAGGCGTCCGACGGCGCGGAAGGGGTGGCCAGGATCGAGGAGCTCCGTCCCGATGTCGTCCTGATGGACATCAAGATGCCCGGCACGGACGGGATCGAGGCCCTGCGCAGGCTCCGCGAGCTGGAGAACCCGGCCAAGGTCCTCATCGTCACCAGCTTCACCGAACAGCGCACCGTGGTCCCCGCGCTACGGGCCGGAGCTTCCGGTTATGTATACAAGGACGTCGACCCGGACGCCCTGGCCGGCGCCATCCGCTCGGTGTACGCGGGCCACGTCCTGCTCCAGCCGGAGGTCGCGGGCGCCCTGCTCGCCCAGGACGACGGAGGCAGCGGTACGGGCCGGGGGAGCACTCTCACCGAGCGGGAGCGGGAAGTGCTGGGCCTGATCGCCGACGGCCGCTCCAACCGCGAGATCGCGCGAGCGCTGGTCCTCTCCGAGAAGACCGTCAAGACGCACGTCTCGAACATCCTGATGAAGCTGGATCTCTCGGACCGGACCCAGGCGGCCCTCTGGGCCGTCCGGCACGGGGCGGCGGGCTGACCCGCACCGAAGCGGCGCATCTTCCTCCGGACCGAGATTCATACTGTCGGGTGTATGTCACCCGGACGGCGCAACCTGTTCGACTCGGGGGCGTTCTCCAGGGTGCTGCGGCGATCGGCCGCAGCCACGCTAGGAGGATCCTGAAGTGAAGAACCTGAAGAAGGCCGCTGCCGTCACCCTGCTCGCCGGCGGAATCATCGCCGCCGGTGCCGGTGCGGCCTCCGCCGCAGGCCACGGCGCGGACGCCCACGGTGCCGCGACCCACTCCCCGGGTGTGGTCAGCGGCAACGTCGTCCAGGTCCCGGTGAACGTCCCGGTGAATGTGGTCGGCAACACCGTCAATGTGATCGGCCTGCTCAACCCGGCCTTCGGGAACTTCGGCCTGAACGGCTGACCGGCCCCACGGTCCTGTGTCGCCGGACGGGCGCGTCGAACTCCGTCCGGCACACGCTCGGCCCGTCCGGCGACACCGTCCCGGCCCGTCCGGCGATCGAGGACGCAGGACGGCACCCGGGCGGCCGGGCGGGGCAAGGGGTGCTCCCGCCCGGCCGCCCGGCCCTACCGCTCCCGTTCCCTCTCCTCCACATACGCGTTGTACGCGGCAACCTGCGCCCGTCGAGCCACCCGCTCCACCGGCCTCAGCGCCTCCCCCCGCGCCGCGATCTCCGACGCGCTCACCGCACCGCCGTGCCCGTTCTCGTGCGCCACCGTGATCAGCAGCCCGACCCGCTGCGCCAGCTCCAGCACCCGCACCGCCCGCGGCGGATATCCCGGAGCCAGCACCTCGCGCCCCCGCTCCGTCCGCGCCCGGTACGCATCCACCGCCGCCTCGGCCACCGGCCCGGAGCCGGCCACGTCCAGCCGCGACAGCACCGCCGTCGCGTCCCGCAGCGCCTCGGCGAGCTCCCGCTCCGCCTCACCCAGCGACGGCACATCGGCCGGCGGCGCCTCCCGTACCGGCAGACAGCGCCACACCACCTCGACGTGCACATCCCCCTCCCGCCCCGCCTCACGGACCTCGGGAACCAGCCCGTACGGCGCACCGAACGCGACCACCGCCTCCTCGGCCTCCAGCGCTCGCGCGTTGAAGTCCGGCGGACCGCTCAGCCCCAGCGGGTGTCCGGGTGCCGGCAGCGCGACCCGGAATCCGGTCACCCCCAGACCCCGCAACCGCCCGAGCGCCAGCGTGAGCCCGACCGGCCCCGCCTCACCCGGCAGCCCCTCCACGCGGTGGACCGCGTCCTCCCCGACAATCGCGAGCACCGCGTCGTCCGGCGACGCGAGTCCCGCCAGAAGCGCGTTTCCCCAAGCGGCCAGCAGCCCTGAGCGTGGTTCCGAAAGCATGGGAACAGCCTAGGGAACGGACCAGGGGCCTGTCCTCACACGGGCCCAGCGCCTGAGGCACTCCCGAGGTGGCGTAGATTTCCCTGGGAGCTGTGCCCACAGGCACGCGACGATCTCGACACTGCATGGGGAGACAACGCGCCATGAGCGATGTACTGGAGCTGGTGGACGTATCCGTGGTCCGCGACGGACGCGCTCTGGTGGACGACGTCTCCTGGCAGGTCAAGGAGGGGGAGCGCTGGGTCATCCTCGGCCCGAACGGCGCCGGCAAGACCACCCTCCTCAACATCGCGTCCAGCTACCTCTTCCCGAGCACCGGCACCGCCAGAATCCTCGGCGAGCAACTCGGCGGCGTCGGTACCGACGTCTTCGACCTCCGCCCCCGCATCGGCATCGCGGGCGTCGCCATGGCCGAGAAGCTGCCCAAGCGCCAGACCGTGCTGCAGACGGTGCTCACCGCCGCTTACGGCATGACCGCCACCTGGCACGAGAACTACGAAGCCGTCGACGAGGAGCGCGCCCGCGCCTTCCTCGACCGCCTCGGCATGACCGAGTACCTCGACCGCAAGTTCGGCACCCTGTCCGAGGGCGAGCGCAAGCGCACCCTGATCGCCCGCGCCATGATGACCGACCCCGAGCTGCTCCTCCTCGACGAGCCCGCCGCGGGACTCGACCTCGGAGGCCGTGAGGACCTGGTCCGCCGCCTCGGCCGACTGGCCCGCGACCCGTTCGCTCCCTCCATGATCATGGTCACCCACCATGTCGAGGAGATCGCCCCCGGCTTCACCCATGTCCTGATGATCCGCCAGGGCAAGGTGCTCGCCGCGGGCCCCATGGAGACCGAGCTCAGCTCCCGCAACCTCTCCCTCTGCTTCGGCCTGCCGCTCGTCGTCGAGCACACGGGCGACCGCTACACGGCCCACGGACTCCCGCTCTCGTAGAACCGGCAGAACCGGCAGAACCCGTAGAACGGGCGGACCCGCAGAACCCGTAGAACCTGTCGCACTCGCAGAACCGGTCTGGCCGGAACCTGTCGGGCACGACGCCCGCTTGCGCCCTGTCCGCGAGGGCACCCGCGGTCCTACCATGAACACGTGGACATCGACGCGTGGGTGTGGTGGCTGATCGGCGCTGCGGGACTGGGCATCCCGCTCGTCCTGACCGCGATGCCCGAGTTCGGGATGTTCGCCGTCGGAGCGGTCGTCGCGGCGGTCGTCGCGGCACTCGGCGGCGGCATCGTGGCCCAAGTACTGGTATTCGTCGCGGTCTCCGTGGCGCTCATCGCCGTGGTCCGGCCGATCGCCGCCAGACACCGTGCCGACCGGCCTCAACTCGCCACCGGTATCGACGCGCTGAAAGGCCGTCAGGCCGTCGTCCTGGAACGGGTCGACGGCAGCGGCGGCCGGATCAAGCTGGCCGGAGAGATCTGGTCCGCCCGCGCACTCGACGGGGACCAGAGCTTCGACCCGGGCCAACAGGTCGATGTCGTCGACATCGACGGTGCCACAGCAGTCGTCATGTGACCGAACCACCCACACGACAGAGCACGTTCTGTCAGACTCGAAGTCGATCATCATGAGAACGGGGCCGTCCAGACATACGGTCCCTCCCGCGATCTCGACCTCGATCATCGCGATCCGTCGGCAACCGAAGGGCAACGAGGAACACGATGCAACCGATCATCATCGTTCTGATCATTCTGGTGGTGCTCGTCTTCATCGCCCTGATCAAGACGATCCAGGTCATTCCGCAGGCCAGCGCCGCCATCGTGGAGCGCTTCGGCCGCTACACCCGCACGCTCAACGCGGGCCTGAACATCGTCGTTCCGTTCATCGACACGATCAGGAACCGCATCGACCTCCGTGAACAGGTCGTGCCGTTCCCTCCCCAGCCGGTGATCACCCAGGACAACCTGGTCGTCAACATCGATACGGTCATCTACTACCAGGTGACCGACGCGAGGGCCGCGACCTACGAAGTCGCCAGCTACATCCAGGCGATCGAGCAGCTCACCGTCACCACCCTCCGCAACATCATCGGTGGCATGGACCTGGAGCGGACCCTGACCTCCCGCGAGGAGATCAACGCGGCCCTCCGCGGAGTCCTCGACGAGGCGACCGGCAAGTGGGGCATCCGCGTCAACCGCGTCGAGCTCAAGGCGATCGAGCCGCCCACCTCCATCCAGGACTCGATGGAGAAGCAGATGCGCGCCGACCGTGACAAGCGCGCCGCGATTCTCCAGGCCGAAGGAACCCGGCAGTCCGCGATCCTCACCGCCGAGGGCGAGAAGCAGTCCGCGATCCTGCGCGCCGAAGGTGAGGCCAAGGCCTCGGCCCTGCGCGCCGAGGGCGAGGCCCAGGCCATCCGTACGGTCTTCGAGTCCATCCACGCCGGCGACCCGGACCAGAAGCTCCTCTCGTACCAGTACCTCCAGATGCTCCCGAAGATCGCCGAGGGCGACGCCAACAAGCTCTGGATCGTGCCCAGCGAGATCGGTGACGCCCTCAAGGGCCTCAGCGGAGCCTTCGGCAACCTCGGCAGCGGCGCCTCCGGATTCGACACCGGGAAGGAACGCCGGGAACAGCCCCCGGTCGACTGATGTGTACACGCCCTCGTGCATGATCAGTGCACCAACCACCGATCATGCACGGGGGATTCGCCATGACCACCTGGGAGATGCTCGCCGTCTTCGCCGCGGGCATCAGCGCCGGGACGATCAACGCGATCGTCGGATCGGGAACGCTGATCACCTTCCCCGTGCTGCTCGCCACCGGCCTGCCCCCGGTCACCGCCACCGTCTCCAACGCCCTCGGTCTGATCCCGGGCTCGATCAGCGGCGCCATCGGCTACCGGGAGGAACTCACCGGGCAGGCCCGCCGTGTCCTCAAGCTCGCCATCGGCGCCCTGATCGGCGGCCTCACCGGCGCGACCCTCCTGCTGACCCTGCCTTCCACGGCCTTCGAGACGATCGTGCCGATCCTGGTGGCCCTGGCCCTCGTCCTGGTCATCCTGCAACCCCGCATCAGCAAAGCGGTCCAGCGCCGACGCGAGAACTCGGGCATCCCCGCCCGCCCCGACGGCGGTCCGCTCCTTTTCGCCGGGCTGATGCTCGCCAGCGTCTACGGCGGCTACTTCACCGCCGCCCAAGGGATCATCTATCTCTCCCTGATGGGCATGCTGCTCGACGACACGATGCAGCGCCTCAACGCCGTCAAGAACGTCCTGGCCGCCGTCGTCAACAGCATCGCCGCGCTCTTCTTCCTCTTCGTCGCGGACTTCGACTGGACGGCCGTCGTACTGATCGCGGTCGGCTCCGCACTCGGCGGTCAGATCGGCGCCAAGGTCGGCCGCCGCCTCAGCCCCACCGTCCTGCGCGCCCTCATCGTCGCGGTCGGTACGGCCGCCATCGTCCAGCTGCTGCTCCGCTGACACACGGAAGCCCGCCCCCCACCAGGAGACGGGCTTCGGAGTACGACACCATGCGTAGCCCGACTACGCCGACTATGCCGCGGTGCGGTCCAGCCACTCCGGTAGTGCCGACCGCTCGCCGGCCCCCAGCGCCAGCAGCATCGCCTCTGCCGGAGACGGTACGAACGGCTGTCGCAGCAGCGGCATCCCCGCCTGCTCCGGCGTCCGGGCCGCCTTGCGGTGGTTGTCCTCGGCACAGGAAGCCACCGTGTTGAGCCAGGTGTCCTGACCGCCCTGGGCACGCGGCACCACATGGTCGACGGTGCTCGCCCGCCGCCCGCAGTACGCGCACCGGTGCTGGTCCCGGATCAGCACGCCCCTTCTGGACCACGGGGCCTGTCTTCGGAACGGCACCCTCACGTACCTGCAGAGCCTGATCACCCGGGGCACCGGGATGTCCACGGCGGCGCCTCGCATACGGAGATCGGGGTGCGACTGCTCGACGACGGCCTTGTCCTGCAGAATCAGCACCACCGCACGGTTCAGCGTCACCGTCGACAGCGGCTCGAAGCTCGCGTTCAGTACCAGCGTGTCCCGCATCCCGCCCACCTCCCGTGTGCCGCCCGCCCCCTGGCAGGCCCGGATCAACTCTGGCCGGGCAGGCCGTGATGGACAACGCAATAAAAATGCCCTGCCCTGGTCTCTCCAAGACCAGGGCAGGGCAAACGGCAGGTGAACTCCCGGCCCACCGGCTACTGGACGGGACCGGTGTATTCACCGATCAGCTGAGCACGGGCCAGCGTGTGGAACCGCAGATTGAATCCGACGACCGCGGGCGACGCATCGCTGTCGACACCGAGCTTCTCGCTGTCCACCGCGTACACGGTGAACACATAGCGGTGATTCTCCCCGGCCGGCGGAGCGGCACCGCCGAAGTCCTTCGACCCGTAGTCGTTGCGAACGTGCACGGCACCGGCGGGCAGCCCCTCGAACTTCCCGCCGCCCGCACCGGCCGGCAGCTCCGTGACCGACGCCGGGATGTCGAAGACCACCCAGTGCCAGAAACCGCTGCCCGTCGGAGCGTCGGGATCGAAACAGGTCACGGCGAAACTCCCGGTCCCGTCCGGGAACCCCTCCCACCGCAACTGCGGCGAAGTGTTCCCGGCCGCGAACACCTGGGCGTCCGCCAGGACCGCCCCGGGGGCGAGGTCCTCGCTCACCACCGTGAACGACGGCACCTCGGGATGGAAGTCGTGCGGCAGCGGCGCCCTTTTCCGCTCGGTCACGTCAGCACCTCTTCTGATCGCTCTACTGCTGTCGGCAGGTCTCCCACCGACCCTAGAGCCAGTTGCGCTGACCGCCGACCTGGGCGAGCCACTGATTGAGGTACGCCGCCCAGTCGGTCCCATGGAAGTCGTTCAGCCCGACCTTGAACGAGCGGTACGAGTCGCTGCCCTCGCTGAAGAGCCCCGACTTCTTGTCCATCTCCAGGACGACGTCCATCTCGCGGTCGTCCGCGACGAACGTCAGCTCCACCTGGTTCAGCCCGCGGTACTGCTGCGGCGGGAAGAACTCGATCTCCTGGTAGAACGGCAGCCGCTGGCGCGTACCGCGAATGTGGCCCCGCTCCATGTCCGCACTGCGGAAGCCGAAGCCGAGCTGCCCGAAGGCGTCGAGAATGGCCTGCTGGGCCGGCAGCGGATGCACATTGATCGGGTCGAGGTCGCCCGAGTCCAGCGCCCGCGCGATCTCCAGCTCCGTGGTCACGCCGATGTTCATGCCGTGCAGATGCTGACCGGCGAACATCGTGATGGGCGTCTCCCACGGGATTTCGAGACCGAACGGCACAATGTGCACGGCACCGGCCCGCACCTCGAACGCGCCGCCCAGCCGGAGCTTGGTGAACTCGATGTCCTGCTTGGTCTCCGTGTCGTGGCCCTCGACCTCGACCCGGGCCTGCAGACCGACGGAGAGCCCCTCGATCCGCTGATCCACGGATCCGCCCTGGACCCGTACCTCGCCCTGGACGACCCCTCCCGGTACGACATTGAGCTCGGTCAGCTCGGTCTCCACCGAAGCACCGCCGGCACCCATGCTCGCGAGCAGCCGCTTGAAGCCCATGTTTACTCCTCCTTGGTCCTGACCCCTAGATACGCGCCACGACCGCAGTCGGTTCCCGGTACCCTCGAACGCCATGATCGAGGGCCTGGACCGTACGCCACTGACACGCGCATTCTTCGACCGCCCCGTACTGGAGGTCGCCCCCGACCTCCTGGGCCGGACGCTGGTACGCACCACGTCCGAAGGCCCCATCGAACTCCGCCTCACCGAGGTGGAGGCCTACGCCGGCGAGATCGACCCCGGATCGCACGCGTTCAGAGGCCGCACCCCGCGCAACAGCGTCATGTACGGACCACCCGGCCACGCGTACGTCTACTTCACCTACGGCATGTGGCACTGCCTCAACCTGGTGTGCGGACCCGAGGGCAGGGCGAGCGGGGTGCTGCTGAGGGCCGGAGACATCCAGGTCGGGGCCGACCTCACTCGCAAACGTCGAGTCTCGGCCCGCAATGACAAGGAACTGGCCAAAGGCCCGGCTCGACTGGCCACCGCCCTCGACATCGACCGTGCGCTCGACGGGACCGACGTCATCACCCACCCCGGCGCCCAGCTGGTCGTACTGCAAGGCACCCCACCACCGCGCGACCAGGTACGCAGCGGCCCACGCACCGGAGTGGGCGGCGACGGATCCGTACATCCCTGGCGCTTCTGGATCGACGGAGATCGCACAGTGAGTCCCTACAGGGCCCACGTGCCACGCCGCCGCGCAACTTGACTCGCCCTTGGGCGCCGCCTAATGTAGCCCGAGCCGCTTGAAACGGGTACTGCTGTCGGTACGGTCCATCGGACCGCCCCGAGCATTCGGAAGCGGCCAACCACTACCTACGATTCACCCTGGCGGGTGCGAATTCGGCATGCCCGTAATTCGACCCCATCGACTCGATTATGAGTTGCCAAGAGGATCGGTTAATGTAGCGGAAGCCGAAAGGCAAGGCCACTCCAAAGGCCGCCGGAATTCAAATTCGGACCGGAAACGGAACGGAAAAGAATCTGGTAAGGTTGGAACCGCTGGAAAGGGAAACGCGAAAGCGAAGAACTGGAAAGCAACCCCGCTTCGACCGGGAATCGGACACGAAAGAGTCTGATAGAGTCGGAAACGCA
>NZ_JBHVPX010000017.1:0-116513 GCF_042887155.1 Streptomyces sp. NPDC057963 | reverse complement strand
AGCGCAACACCGAGCACTCGTCAGCCACTACAAACGACGAGGCCACAGCCCTTGAAATGAGCTTCCGTCACACCAAACGCGGTTGCAGTACTAGTGTGCGAGCCAGGGTTCAGATGGCGGTGCGGCCGCCGTCGACGGCGATGGTCGCGCCGGTGACGTAGCTGGCCTTCGACGAGACGAGGAAAGCGACGACTTCGGCTACCTCGGCAGGCTCGGCCGCGCGCTTCATCGCTGTGGTTTCGGCGATCGCGTCGAACAGTTCGCGGGCCGCGCCCCGGGTGTAGACCGGTCCGGGGGCAACGGTGTTGAAGCGGATGCCACGGCCGCTGTACTCAGCCGTCCAGCTCTGCGTCAGTGATGCCAGCGCGGCCTTGGTCGCGCCGTACGCGGCGGCGTTGGCCAAGCCGAGGCTGCCGGCCATACTGCCGATGTTGATCACGCTGCCCGATCCCTTCGCCGCCATTGCCGGAGCGAAGGCGGCCACGAGGAAGAACGGCGCGCGGACGTTGCCGGCGAACATCGTGTCGTAGTCGGAGACCTTCATGTCCTCGGTCGGTGCCCAGACGGCTCGTCCGGCGTTGTTGACCAGGACATCGATCTCGCCGACCTCCGCGGCGAGCCGGTCGATGCCGACCGGGTCCTCCAGGTCTGCCGCGACGAATCGGGCGTGGCCGCCGGCTGCGGCGATCTCATCGACGGTCTCGGCGCCGCGCTGGGCATTGCGGCCGACCACGACGACGGACATTCCGTCGGCGGCCAGCCGCTTGGCAACCGCCCGGCCGATGCCGGACGTGGCCCCGGTCACCAGGGCAGTGAGGGGGTGCGGGTCGAGGTTTGCGCGCTCCGCAGACATGGGATGCACCTTTCACCTGGTCGGGGCAGCGCACGCCCGACAGGCGGGTGAACCACGATGCGCGGCCTCCTGGGTCCTATGTTCCACTGTCCCTGCCACCGCAGGCTCCAGCACCTGCGGCTACTCCGTTTTGGGGTGTGCAGCACAGTCGCCTCCATGGTCTTGTCGACCCCGTACCGGTTGGTCCTGGTAGCGGCCGGGCCGCCCGAATGCACACCGCCCCTCGCGCCATACCCGCCACTGTGCCGCGCCTGAGCGGCAGACCTCCCAGCCCGCTCCCACTCGCCGCAACCGAAACCATCCGCAGCGGCAGACGATGGCCCACCGGCCACGCGGCAGCTGCCTTGCCGCGACTTTCCGAGAGGGACGACACCGCGATACAGGGTTGACCTGGAGCGTCTGGTCGATCGAGTCGCTCTACCTGACATCGTCGCGTTGATGTGGGCATGTTGATATGGGCGTGGGGCGAGGGGATCTGAGTGCTACCGAGCGGGAACGGCTTCGACCGTTCTTGCCTGTCAATAAAGGTCGTTGCGGCCGGTAGCGGGGAGATCGACAAGTGGTCGAGGGGATTCTGCGCCGGGTTCGGACAGGGGCGCGGTGGCGTGATCTGCCGGAACGGTTTGGATCCTGGAAGACGCTCTATGAGCGGCACCGGCTGTGGTCGGCCTATGGAGCTTGGGGACGGTTGCTTCAGGAAGTCCAGGCCGAAGCCGAAGCGGCTGATGGAATCGACGGGGATACCGCGGTGGAATCGACGGAGGCATCGCGGTGGAATCGACGGAGGCATCGCGGTGGAATCGACGGGCCGTGCGGTCAGCACCTGCGTCGACGCGGTATCCGGCACAACGATTCCAGAGAAGATCGACAGCCGATGTCGCCCGTCTGCGCAAAGGGCCACGCGGCGGACAGTCACCTGGATTCGACGAAGAGCGGTACGGGAGATGCAACACTGTCGAACGGGCGATCATCCGAATCAAGCAGTCCGGAGTGGTGGCCAGCCGCTCTATGGCAAGCGCGGCTACGTCTTTCTAGGCATCCCCACAACGGCAGCCCTGGCCATCTGGCTCCGCACGTGATGTGGGGTCTGTCGTCAGCCGGCGTCGCCGGGACGCTGATGCCCGCACGGGGCCCGGTTGCCGCACTTGTCGAAGACATCGGGCTCGTCGGCGAACTCGCCGAGTTCACCCAGACCGTGATGCCCTGGTCATGGACCACCACGTTGAACGGAGACTCCTCGGGCTCGGTTACGGTCATGACGGTGAACTCCTCGCCCGGACACATCCAGTGGTCAGTTCCCCACGGCTCGACCCAGAGGCAGAGCATGCTGCCCGTTTGGTTACTCACGCTGGTCTTGGACACGTGGGCACTCTAACGAGCAGCATGGTCGACCGGACGAGTCCTCATCGGAACGCACACTGATCCTGAGTCAGGTCGTGACGGAGCGATGTGACAGAAATCGAATGCCGAGATCAGCGTCGGCGCCATTCCTCGCAGGGGGGAAGAGATCAGATAGGTCCATGATGCTGCCCACCACCGAGGCGGTAGCAGGCTTTCTGCTTCGTCCCCTTGAACTGGGCGCAGGCCGCAGTCCCGTTGGGCGGCTTCGGTTCACCGGACTGGCCGCGCTGTCCCCGCAGCGTTTCCACTGCGACACCGGGCGTCCCCCCTTCCTCGCCCGTCCAGGAGGGCCGCTTTCACTCGCCGGCCTTCGTTGCACGGCCCGGATTCCTTGTACGGCCACCGGGCCCAGTAGGCGTGTCCCTTCCTCCCGGAGACCTCATCCACATCGTGGCTGGAGCTTGACCAGACGGCGGCACCCGGTCAAGTCATTGGCGACCCGTGCTCAACCACCGTGGTCACAACAGCCCTCCTCGTCCACCAAGTCACAGGCTTGTGAGGAGGTCGTCGAGCGGCGTTGGTACCTGCTCGGGGTCGAGGGCCTCGACCAGGAGGCGGCCGTAGCGGATCTTGCGGCCTTTCTTCGTGCCGAGGAAGCGCCGCAACTGCTGCTGCCGGGGGCGAGCGTGCTGTGCGGGCTGGTGCAGGAAGGTCTGCCAGGCGCGTAGGTCGCCCTCGGTCCGGACGATCTCCTCGACCTTTGCCGTGCCGAGCGCGCGGATGAGCTCGTCCTCCAGGTCTGCCGCGCACACGAAGATGCCTCGGCGTGGCGCCTGTGCCCGCTGCAGGCCGCGGTCGAAGAAGCGCTGCTCGCGCTCGTCGCACAGTCCTGCCAGGTGCAGGCCGAGACCGGGTGGCCCGAGAAGGCCGGCGTAGCGGCCGACGCTCATCGCCCCGCCCATCGACACCACGCACACCCCCTCGGCGGCCAGGTCCCGGCCACGCCGTGCGGCCAGCGCCTCAACGGCCGCGAGGTCGCTCGGCCCTTCCAGCAGCACCGCCGTCCGCACCCCCAGCCGCGCAGCCAGATCACTCGCCGACCCGCCAGGGCCGCCGCTCGCCCAGCCACTGACCGCGTCCTGGAAATCCCGCATCTCCGCCATGGAGGGAGTCTGCACTTCCACCGACGGCACGGCACGGGATTATTCGACGGCCCCGCCCGGCATGGCCGGCGCCTCGTCACCTGGGCAGCCATCACCCCGAAAATCAAAGGCGCTTGGGATGGGCGAGGAGACGTACCGGCAGTTGGAGAAGACCGGACACCGGGGCCGTAGCAGCACGAGCTCTTCGACTGGTACCAGGACCGCTGCTTTGCGTGGGCGGAGTGGGCGCCGCCTGCCTTTGGCGCAACCCTCGATCGGCTGTGCGCGGCCGAGCAGCACACTCACGGGTGCTGGGAGGCAGAAGACCCGATTCGCGGCGCTCCTGAGACCGGAACTCCGAGCCAGTCGATCCCGTGACAACCACGGCCTGCCGGCCCCGCGACATCACGCCTCCGAGGTCAGTAGCGGCCCACAGGGTCGTGGAGTGCGCTGCGATCGACGGCCGGGGCGAGGCCCGCGTCAGCAAAGCAGGAGTGCCGCGCACCCCGACGGAGACGGCCCCGCTTCCTCGGCCCTCAAGTGCGAGGAGGTGTATTGCACCGACCAGGCGACGGTCGAACGGGCGACCCCGGATGCCTGACGCCACGGCATCCCTTCACGCCGGGAGAACCACGCCGGCGCGGCCGGCAAGCCGAGCCGGTACCTCGGACGCGCCTACGCCGCCTCCGGGACGACCGGCCCGGGCCCGGGATGGTCGTTATGAGGCCGAGGGCGGCTCGTACCACCCTGAACGCCGCAGCGGAAGACAGTGCGGCATAGGCAGAGCACGTGTTCATCGGGGGATCGGCGTGGCACCGGTCGCGGCGACGGACAGGTCCCAGAGCTGGGCGGCCTCGTCGGGGTCGATGGCGTACGCGCGGACGCCGCCGTCGTCCATGGGCTGGCCGGGGGCGGAGATGCGGGCGACGTCGCAGTCCTCCAGATAGAGCCCGCCCCGGCCGTCGAGGAGCAGGGACGTGGCGGCCCACAGGCCGGTGGCGGCGCCCTGGGAGGGGGTCTTGAAGTCGGCGCCGATCACGTTGCCGTGCTCGTCCACCCAACCGCGATCGATCTGCTCCTGAAGGGGCATCTCGCGCTGGAGACCGGTGATGATCTTGCCTGGGTGGAGTGCGAACGCGCGGACGCCGTCGTTGTGCCCGAGGGCGTCGAGGTGCACGGCGAACAGAGCGTTCGCGGTCTTGGACTGACCGTAGGCCAGCCACTTGTCGTAGCCGGTGCGGAGGTGCGGGTCGTGCCGGCGGATGGCGGTCAGGGTGTGTCCGGCGGAGCTGTTGACGACGACGCGCGCGCCGCCTGCGGCGGCCAGGAGCGGGTAGAGCTCGCAGGCGAGCGTGAAATGCCCGAAGTGGTTGACGGTGAGCTGGCCTTCCCAGCCGGGCCCGACGCGCCGCTCCGGTATGGCCATGACGCCCGCGACGGCCATCAGGAGGTCGAGCCGGTCGAGACAGCCGCTGATGTACGCGGCGGCCGAGCGGACGCTGCCGAGGTCGGCCAGGTCCATGGGGACGACCTCGCAGTCCTTCACCTCCTGGAGAGCGGCACGGGCGATGTGGGGGCGGCGGGCTGGAACGATGACCCGGGCCCCGGCGGCCGTCAGAGCCCGGGTGGTCTCCAGGCCGAGCCCGGAGTAGCCCCCGGTCACCACAGCCGTCATGCCGGAAAGGTCGCGGTCGGCCACGATGTCCTCGGCGGGGGTGGCAGCGGAGAAGGGCGAGCCGAGCGGCCGCTGATCAGTAATGGTCATGCCCCTGACGCTACGATCTAGAGCCGGGTCTAGATCAAGTCCAGGAGTGAGCGGCATGACGGCCACCGAAGCTGCCTCGCAGTCGCTGAGCATCGGCGAGGTGGCCGAACGAACCGGACTGAGCGTGCACGCCCTGCGCTTCTACGAGCGCGAGGGCCTGCTGGTCGGGCCGGTCCAGCGCACGTCGGGTGGCAGGCGGCGCTACACATCCATCGATGTCGACTGGCTGCTGATCTGCGTCAAGCTCCGCGAATCCGGTATGCCGCTGGCTGACCTCAAGCACTTCGCCGAACTGGTTCGGCAAGGTCCGGGCAACGAGGCAGAACGCTTGCGACTGCTCGATGCCCATCGACAGCGCGTCGACGCACAGATCCAGGCGCTGGAGGAGTGCCGATCCGTCATCGCATGGAAGGTCGGCGTCTACGCCGAGCATCTCGCCCGCGGCAAGGCCGGCGGGCTCTGGGACCCGACAGCCTGAGGCAAAGCCTGGACAGCCACGTCGTACGCGCTGTGCCGGCGACGGTGCGACAGGCCATGGCTCCACGGCTACAAGCGCCTGCCTTACCGAAAGCGTCAACGACGTCCTGTCCCACAGCAATTGGAAACGAATTGGCCGACCGGAGGTCCGGCGGCGGCGAGTACCCCCCTGGCCCCCGGATCATCCACACATTCCGTAAGGTCCGTTGTCCGGCGGACCTACGGCACCCCTGGTTCGTCCCTGACTTGCCCCGGAACGGCCCCTGACAACGGCACCAGGCGGCCGACAGTGCACCTAGCGTGCTCAAGGAGTCCAGGCCGGGTCGGCACATTTCTTGAGCACGTTCCTCACGTCCAGTCTCGTCAGGAGGATGGTTCATGCCGTTCAGAGGCAGGTCCGCGCTACGGCGCGCCGCCGTACGAAGCACAGCCATGGTCGCGGGAACCGCGATCGCCGCCATCGCCGGTTTCGCCACCGCACCCATCGTGAACGCGGCGCCGGTGACCGCCAGAGCCCTGCAGTGGGCTCCGTGCGACGACCCGGACAACCCGGGCGCCGAGTGCGCCACCCTCACGGTGCCGATCGACTGGGCCCACCCGGACGGGCCGACGTTCGGCCTGTCCGTGGCCCGCCGCCAGGCCACCGACCCCGGTGCACGTGTCGGCTCGATGGTGTTCGGCCCCGGCGGTCCCGGCGACTCCGGCGTGGTACGGGTGGTGAGAGGCATCAGCCGGTTCAGTCCCGAGATCCGCCGCAGGTTCGACATCGTCAGTTTCGACCCGCGCGGCGTGGGCCGCAGCAACCCGGTGACCTGCTCCAACGACCTGCTCGCCCAGCGGCCGTCACCGGAGCTGGCAAGCCAAGCGGACTTCGACGCCACGCTGGCCTACAACAAGCGGCTCCGCGCCGACTGCCGGGCACGCACCGGCCCCGTGTACGACCACCTTGACACCGCCCAGACGGTCCAGGACCTGGACGCCCTGCGGGCCGCCCTCGGCGAGGCCGAACTGACCTTCCACGGCAGCTCGTACGGCACACTGCTCGGGGCGGAATACGCCGAGGCCTATCCGCACCGGGTACGGGCGATGGTGCTGGAGAGCGTGATGGACCACAGCGTTTCCACCACCCCTGAGTTCCTGCGGTCCGGGGCGACCGCTGCACAGGACTCCTTCGACGAGTTCGTGAAATGGTGCGCGGGCGACTCGACCTGCGCACTGCACGGTCGCGACGTCCGCACGGTCTGGCAGGGGCTGCTGACCCGGGCCCAACACGGCGAGCTGGAGAACCCCACCAAGCCGGGAACCCCCCTCTCGTCAGCGGATCTGGTCAACAAGATCGCCTTCGGGAAGTTCTACGTCGTCGACTACGCAGGCCTGGCGAAGGACATCGCCGCGATGGCGTCGAGCAGCCCGCTCCCCGCCTCGCCCACCTCGGTAGCGCCGCTTCCGCCGACGACCCCCGTCTTCTGCGCAGACTGGCACCTGCCGGTGCACGACTACCAGGAATACGCCTCACTCGTCGGCGTGATGAACAGGACCGCACCCGACCTGCCCTCCCTGCTGCCGATCCAGATGACAGCGGCGTGCCTGGGCGCGCCGACCGCTAACCCGCAGCACCCCCTGGAGGCCCGTGGCGCCCCGCCGATCCTGGTGTCCAACGCACTCCACGACCCCGCCACCGGCTACCCCTGGGCGGTCTCGGTGGCCCGGCAACTCGGCCGCAGCGGCGTGCTCCTCACCTACGAGGGCCAGGGCCACGGCAGCGTCACCAGGGGCCCCTGCATGGAGCACGCCGTCGACGGCTATCTGACCGACCTGGCAGCGCCGCCACGCGGCACCAGGTGCCCGGCCGTGCCGTTCTGAACGGGCAGGCCTCCCGGCAACCCCGGCGGACGACGCGGACCGGCGGCTGGAGCGCCGAGTAGCCGGGGGAATCTCACCCCCGGCCACTCGGTACACCAGAGGGCCTCCCGACGCTCGTACGGCTTCAATACCCACGAGTTGTTCAGGAGGCCCTGCTCTCGTGCACCTGCCACGCCAGGCTCCGCCGAACGAGACTCCGGTTCGACCTGCAAACCCCGAGATCGGTAGGAAGCCAGCTCCTTATCGCTTCCTGGTTCTCTGTGCAGTGCGAGTGGCGTGCCGACTTGGTCCTGTCCGCGCCAGGTGTGTTCTTGGGCGACGCGCAGCCCGTGGTCGTCTCCGACGGCCTTCCTCTGCTGAAGCTCGGCATGCGGTCGACCGGGGCTGCGACCACGACAAGTACCGCCGCCTCGTCCGGGGTATCCGGAGTGAAGCCGCTGATCGCCCGCCGCAGCATCGAGCAAGGGTCCGGCCGGGGCTCTCAACGGCGTTTCGTGGAACGTGCGTTCGTCCATCTGCGCTGGTTCCGTCGGCTGCGGATCCGCTCGGAGGTACGCGACGACATCCACGAAGCATCCCTCACCCTCGGATGCACGACCACCTGCCAGCGGCGACTGCACGCTCTGCCGAGTGAGGGCCGATTAGCCCTCCCGCGCCCACGGCCGCAGCTTCTCCGGGTTCCGGACCACCCAGATCCGGGTGACACGCCCGTCGGAGACGTCGAACGAGGCTACGGTCATGACGACGCCGGCACGCTGGGCCACCAGGCCCGGCACACCGTTGACCGACCGCTCCAGGAGTTCGAGCCCAGGAGCCTTGTCGGCAATGGCGACCATGTACTGGGCGATGCGCGCGCCGCCCTCGACCGGGCGCAGGACGGTGCCGACCATGCCGCCGCCGTCGGCGGTCATCACGGCGGCCGGGTCGAGGAGACCGACGAGGGCTGCGATGTCCTTGGTCTCCCACGCCTCTTTGACGTGCCTCACCACGTCGGCCCGGCCGGTCGCCGTCACCGGAGCGCGCGCGACGCCCACCCGCCGCCGGGCAGAGGCCGCCAGCTGCTTGCACGCCGCGGGGGTCCGGTCGAGAACGTCGGCGATCTCGGCGAACGGGTACCGGAAGACGTCGTGCAGGACGAACGCCACCCGCTCGGCGGGCGTCATCGACTCCAGGACGACGAGGAAGGCCAAGGCCACCGACTCGTCCAGGACGATCTGGTCGGCGGGGTCTGCTGGGCCGGTGGGGTCGGAGCCGCCCGCGTGGTCCCACTCGGTGCGGTTGGGCAGCGGCTCGGGCAGCCACGCGCCGACATAGCGTTCGCGGCGGGCCCGAGCCGAGCCGAGCAGGTCCAGGCAGATGCGGCTGGTCACCGTCGTCAGCCAGGCGCCGGGGGACAGGATCTCCTCCTGCCGGCTTCGTGGCAGCCCGTACCAGCGTGCGTAGGCATCCTGTACGGCGTCCTCGGCCTCGGTCACCGAACCGAGCAACCGGTAAGCGACATTGATCAGTTGTCGCCGCTCGCCGGCTATCTCCGCTGTGCTGGTCCCGACAGTCCCCATGCTTCCGGCCGCCCCCTCGCCTTACCTTTCGCAGGCCCGCGTCGTCGGGCTGGTGAGACCTTATCGATCTACTGCCCGAGGGCGGAAAAGGGGACTGTGACATGGACACTCAGATGACGGCGACAGCGACGGCGAGCGCACAGCGGAGCTCCTCGTTCCTGCAGGTCGCGATCGCCCTGCAGACCCTGACCATCTTCCTTCAGGCGGTCTCCGCCGGACTGCTGCTGACCTCGTCCTACGGAGAGACGCTGCACAGTGCCGGAGCCCGTGTGATGTACGGGGCGTCGATGCTGTACGTACTCGCGGCGGTGCTGGCGTGGAAGCCGGGCGGCGGCTCGCCCCGGCCTGTCTGGCACGCGTCAGGTTTCCTCGTTCTCGCCTCGGTCCAGGTCGTGCTCGGCATCGCGCACGTCCCGTCGGTTCATCTTCCCCTGGGTGTCTTGATGTTCGGCCTGAGTGTGCTGGCGCTGGCCCGGCGCTGAGGTCCGGTACGGGGCCCGCCGGGCGACGCGTGTTGCGTAGGCAGGTGCGGATCCTGCGGGAGCCGTGGCCTTTGTCGCCGAAGATGTGGTCGGGTCGGGGGCGAGTGCGCGGGCGGCCGGGGCCGGCGCGCGCGATGTGGATCGTGTCCATGACTTGCTCGAAGCGTGTGGAGTCGTTGACGTTGCCGCCGGTGAGGACGGATCCGAGAGGCCGGTCCCGCCAGGCTCCTGCGCGTAGGGCAGTTACCAGTCCGAGTGATCAAGTACGACGAGTCGTTCGACCTCCGAGGTCAGAGGATCAGGCTAGGCCGTTTCGTTTGACTCGCCTCGCAGTGTCCTGCGTTTGCGCGAGTGAGGGGGCTCTACGGCTACAGGTAGTGCTGTCGCCGCGGAACTGAAGTTCCGCATGTTCAGCCGGTGACCTACGGCATCGCGCCGGCGCGGGTGCAGCCGGGTCTGACGCTTCGTGAGGCGCCGGAGCGCCTCGGCGTCGGTTTCGATCCCGATGCCGGCCTTCTCGGGCAGCTGCGGTGACCGAGGCTTTTGTGCCTCCCCGAAAATCAGAACGGGTCATCCGATCGAGTGGTGAGAGGCCGGAAAGAGCGGGCGTTCGTCAAGAATGGTGTCGGAGGCGCTGACGGCGGGGCTCGGAAAGGGGCCGACGGTGGCTGATCGACGTGTGGGTGTCCTGGTGTCCTCGGCGGCATTTGCTGTCCGTCTTGCCTGGCTGGCAGACCGGCGGGCGCTGGTCCATGTGGTCCTGGTGCAGGTTCTCCTGGCGGGCGCGGTGGCCGGGGGGCTGGTTGTGGTGCAGACGGTGTTCGGGTCGGTGCTGGCGCACGGCCCTGCGGGAGCAGGGCGGTCGCCCCTGCTGGTGCCGGCTGTCATCGTGCTGCTGGTGGCGGGCGCCGCGGCCGGTGCCCTGCGGTTGTCCGGGGCGGCACGGATGGCGGTTCTGACGGTGAAAGTGGACCGCCTGGTGGCGGGGATGGTGCTCCAGGCCGCGGTAGCGGCCGAGCTGCCCCGGTTCGAGGAGCCCGGATTCCACGATGGTCTGCAGCGTGCGGTGTTCGCCTCGCGTCGCCAGCCCGCCATGGCAGTCGTCCTCCTTGTCACCGCTTTCCAGGCGGCCTTGACCGTGGCGGCGGTGGGGGGAGCTTTCGTGGTCATGGCGTGGTGGCTGCTCCCGCTCGTGCTGCTCAGCGCCCTTCCCGCGATCAGGGCAGCGGGCAATGAGCGCAGCGCCCACCACGACCTGCACCACGGGCTGTCGGAGAACCGGCGGCTGCGGGAGTATCTCGAGCAGTTGCTCACCGGCCGTAGTGAGGCCAAGGAGATCCGGGCTCTGGACCTTGGGGCGGTGCTGACCGGGCGCTGGCAGGACCAGTACGCGCGCGAGGTCCAGGACACCGAGGCTTTGCTGAAGGCTCATGCGCGGCGCCGGATGGCTGCCCAGGCCACCGGAGGGGCGTTGACCTGTCTGGCGGTTGGCGGCCTGTGGTGGATGGCCGGTAACCATCTGCTGCCCCTGTCGGTGGCTGGGACGGCCGTGGCGGGAGTGTGGCTGCTCTCGGTACGGCTCAACGCGTTCGCGGGCATGCTCACCGGTATCGGTGAGAATCTGCTGCGTCTGACCGATCTGAGGAGCTTCACCACCTCGGCCCCCGGCATCCCGGAAGAGGCGACAGCACTGACCTGCGGGCAGAGGCCGTCGACGGGGACGGAGCTGGGGCCGTTGCGCGCTGAGCGCCTGAGCTACACCTACCCCGGCGCGGACAGCCCAGCGGTGAGGGAGGTGAGTCTGGAGGTGAAGCCGGGGCAGGTCGTGGCTCTCGTGGGGGTGAACGGGTCGGGCAAGACGACGCTCGCCAATCTCCTGGCCGGGCTCTACCCGCCGGACAGCGGCCGCCTGCTGCACGACGGGGTCCCGGTCACGGACCTCAGGGCCCATCGAGCGCGGACCGCGGTGGTCTTCCAGGACTTCACCCGCTACAAGTTCCCGGCCCTGGACAACGTCGCCTTCGGCCGCCCCCACGGCACCGCCGACCCTCACCGGGTACGGGAAGCGGCACGGCAGGCCGGCGCACTGGACTTCCTCCGAGAGCTCCCGGACAGCCTGCACACGCCGCTGGGCAAGGAATTCACCGGGGGCGCGGACCTGTCCGGCGGGCAGTGGCAACGCCTGGCCCTGGCCCGCGCCTTCTACCGCGACGCTCCCCTCGTCATCCTCGACGAACCCACCGCGGCCCTCGACGCGCACGCGGAGGACCAGCTCTTCACCCGCCTGCGCCAGCTCTTCACAGGCCGCACGGTGGTACTGATCTCTCACCGGCTGCGCAGCGTCCGCCACGCCGACCGCATCTACGTCCTGCAGGCCGGCCGCGTCGTCGAAGAGGGCAGCCACGACACCCTGCTGCGAGCGGACGCCCACTACGCGGCCCTCTTCCGCACCCAGGCCAGCGCCTACCACGACACCAACACCCCGTGACTCATCGGGAACCGCCGCCCACATCCCGCGATCAGCGAGTCGGCCTTCCCTCATTGTTTGTGACAGGTTCAGTTGACTCCGCATCGGCCATGATCGGCATCCGTTCCGGCGACGCCCCCCGGCAGAGGGCCGACCATGGGCCTGGCGAGGGACGGCCGCCTTCAGCTGCGCCCTTCTCTGTGACCTGTCCATCCGCCGTGTTCGCCAGTCGAACATCCGATGGCGCCCACTTCGATGCCGGCGGGGGCTCAGAACACCTGCCACAGACACATAGCCAAGCTTCATACGTGTGGGTGATACACACAGAGTCGCCGATCCTGCACTCTTTACGCATGGTCACCTACCTGCAAGAGACGCGTCCCCTCACCCCCGACACAGAGATGATCGCGGAGATCGAAGAGATCTTCACCGACGCCTTCATCGCCCCCAGCGCCTGCCGGATCCAAGGAGAAGGCTGCACCGGATCCGTCGGCTGCTGCCCCGGGCTCGTGTGTGTGTCCACCAACGGCTTCAGCGGCTTCTGTCAGCAGCCGTAGCCATGCTGCAACCGGGAGTGGTCGTGGCTGAGCTGGGCAGTGGCGGGGTCCTGGTGGACACCGGCAGGCCCGCCGCGGCCTACCTCAGTCCGACCGCCCTCGGCTGGCTCCGAGGCCGGCCCCCCGCCGCCGAACACCACGCCCAGCACACCCACTGCTTCACCCAGTGGCGGGCCGCCGGCCTCATCACACCAGACACCGAACCCGCCGAACCCGCGGTGCACGACGACCTGCAGGCACAGGCAACCGACTGCGCCGCGCTGGCGCCGTACCCGGTGCTCGTGGTGGCGATGGCCGCCACCTGCAGCTTCTGCACCCAGCTGACCGCCGATCTCACAGCGAATGCCTCCAGCCTGGCGCGCCTCGACGTGTCCGTGCTTCTGGTCGACGGTGACGACACCCGCCTGCTCGGCCGGCCCCTGGCCGGACCCGCACACCAGCACCTGACCCGCCTCGGCCAACGCGCGGCGCACCAGGGCACTCCCACCGCCGTGCTCCTGGCCCCTGGACGGCCACCCCGGGTACTCACCGGTTTCAACGAGGTCAGCCACGCCCTGGTCGAGCTCAGCGGCGCCGACCCGCAGGCCACCGTCGTCGAGGCGCCCACCAGCTGTTCGGTGAACGTCGCGGCCCAGCCTGTCGACGCGGTCCTCACCGCCCGGGTCAACGGCACCCGTCTGGGCATTGCGGTACGCGGTCACGAATCCCTCCAGATCGCCGAATCCGCCACCGGCGGTCTCTGCGACACCGGCTACACGCCCGTCACCCTCACCGTCGAACGCCCCGGCACCTTCTACCTCCTCTTCCGCGGCGGCGAACTCCTCACCCGGGCCCGTACCCCCATCGCCCTGCAGCAGAGCCTCGATGCAGTCCTCGCCGGCTATGCACGTCACACGTCGCCGGATCGGGGCGCGATCCCGCTGCTGTGCGGGGCCGCCGTGCACGACGGAGGGCATGCCGTCCTCTTTCCCCGCACCTGGATGTCCGACCTCGTCAAGCGCGCCCGGCAGTTGAACCAGGCCGGCTGGCGGCTACCGCCCGAGCCCTACACCACACTGCGGACCGTCCCCGCCACCGGTGTTCTCCACCTGCCTGATCGGGCCCGGCCCGGGCAACCCGGCCCGGCCGTCACCGCGGTTCTGACCGAACCGCCCCACGCCGGCTCCCCATCCACACGGGCCTGGCTGCTGGCATCCATCGTCAACTGGATCGCACGCCCGGCCACCACCGATGCCATTCACACGCTGGCCACATCCCTGGAACCCCTGCCCGTCCACACCGGCACCTGGCAAGAAGCCCTCACCCACCTGACACGCCCTCATACCCCCGAAGACGACCCGCACAGCAGGCACAACTCCTCGGGAAGCCGGAAAGAGTAGCCGGAGCGCGTATTCCCCGGCCCGGCTGATGGCGGAGGCCCCGGGAGTACAGCGCCCCGGGGCCTCCGCCGTGCGGAGCCGGTCGAGGGCAAATAGGCGTTGGGGCCGATGGCTGGTCTGGCCTGGCACGGGAAGGGACCGAAGGTGCCGACGCTGCGGGATCTTGCGCGCTATGCGGCTCCGAGAGCTTCCAGCCGCGAAACGAGCCCCCCCGGCCGACTGCCTGCTGCGGACGAGCGGTGGGTGTTCATGCCGAAGCGGACGGGCCGGCGCGCCATGGTCCACCTGCCCGGTGACGGCACCGTGCTCCTGGACGGTTTGACGGACGGTTCGGCTGCCCCGGGGCGGGGCTGTAGCCACAGGTACGCTGCCGTCGCTGGTGGTGGGCGCCGCAGACCATGGAGTCGAGCCCGTCAGCGTCTATCTGTGGGAACGGATGCTCGGCGACGCCAGCACGGCAACCTGCCGGAGCTTCGGCTACGACCTGCTGAGGCGGCACCGGGTGCTTCCTCGGCATTATGTCGAACGGAACCAGCCGCCGAGGTGGTGGCGGCGCACGATCGAACCCCCTCGGCCAGGTGCACGGAGAGGTGCTCGCTCTGCGTGGGTGTGTCTGACTTGTCGAATGCCGGGGCCACGCGCATTTCAGGGTGTGTGGCAGGCCCGCCTCCAGGGAGCCCCGCGATGTGGCGGCGCTCCCCGGACCGCGGTCCCCGTCCCGGAACTGGGGCGGATGCTCTCGCGCTGGGGCTGCTGGACTGTCAGGAGAGGGTACGACCAAGGTAGGCGGCCAGACGGTCGAGTGCGCTCGCGTCTTCGGGCACCGACTGTGGCGGAGCGAAGGACCCGGCGGTGGTTCGGGGCAGGTCGCCGTAGATCTCCCGTACGACCGGAAGGGCCGACTCGGCAAGATCCGGGACGAAGCCGTGGGGGCGTCCGATGGCTCGGGCCAGGTCCCAGCCATGGACCAGCATCTCGATCACCAACTGCTCGACCAGCCGTATCCCCGGCGCCGGCCCGTACCTCTGCTTGAGCATGCCCGGTCGGCCGAAGGCGCTCAGTGCGTTCCGCGAAGCGGTACGGAACGCCTCGACGTGGTCGTCGCCGAGGTGATCGGCGGTGAAGTCGGAGCGAGGGTCGCCGTTGGCCAGGCCGGCCCACAGCAGGTTCTCCCAGACCAGATGGTTGAGCAAGGTGCGTACGTCCCAGTCGGCACATGGCGTCGGTCGGCCGAACTGGGCCGGGGCCACGGCGGAGATGAGGGTGCTGACGGCATCCAGGACCTTTTCGCAGGCGTTGAGCACGCCTGCCGGTTCCCATGCGTCGTCCCCGGCGTCGTACACCTCACCGAGTTTCGCGGCACGCGCACCGGGCGAGGGGTTGGATAGCAGCGCCGTCTTCAGCCATTGACCGGCGGCAGCCATGCTCGGCCGCCTGGGCCGGCCGTTGATGACGCACAGCAGCTGCCAGTACCGCTCGACGTGTGTGTCGGAGGCGACGTCGAGCTGTTCCAGAAGCAGGCTCCGCGCCTGCTCATCGTCAACGAGCACCTTGGCCGTCGTAGACGCCTGTGTGGGAATCCAGGCCGCGACGATGGCGGCGACGACGGGGTCGGCCGCCGGCGAGTCCGGGGCGATGCCCTCCTCCGTTGCTGTTTCCACCCGCTGCAGCCAGTCGTCGGTCGCGTGCTGGGCCTCCTGCAGCACGCCTCCGTCGTGCTCGCCCGGGTTGCGCTCGGCGGCATACCGGGCCATGCGGCGCATACCAGCGCGCAGAGCAGGGTCCCTTACGAGTTCGCCCAGTTCGAGCCACGCGTCCACCTGCTCGTCGGTGGGGTCGGCGGGAAGGTCCGGGGCCACCGCCAGCAGGCCCTGACGGTAGGTCGGAACATCGAGCTCCCCAAGGGCTTCCGTCACGAAGTCGTGGATGATGGTGCGGCGTTCGGCGGCGGACATGCGCGCCAGGTCGGTCATGGTGGTGAGTCCCTCGGTGGTGGTGTCTCGGCGGGTGACGGAGCGCAGCACGGCCTGCTGCGATCGCAGCGTGCGGATCTGCGCCTCCAGCGCATCGACGTGGGTCGCGGCCACCTCCGCCAAGGTGTGTTCGCGCTCCAGTACGTCCCGGATCGTCGCCAGGCCCAGGCCGAGATCCCGCAGTGTGCGTGCCAGTTGCAGACGGGCCAGGGCTTCGGTGCCGTAGACCCGGTAGCCGGCGGAAGTCCGCTGAGCCGGGTGCACTACCCCGACGTCGGACCAGTGCCGGATGACTTTCACTGTCAGCCCGGTCTTCCGCGCGACTTCTCCAATGCTCCAGAACGTGTCGTCACCGACGTGCATGCGCTCCATCCTTGGGTCTCCCACGGTGGGAGAGTCAACCAGCCGGGCACTCGGCCTTCGCCGCGGCTCCGAACCGCACTTTCGTGGCACCGGATGACCGATCGGCCGGTGAAGCACAAAATCCGGCCGAGTGCCGGGCGAACACGACGCAGCGACGTACCGGTTGCGTGGGTACCTACCGGTGAACATGGGTGGGGAGAGCCACCTGTACGCCGAGAGGCGGCCTGGTGTCCCAGTTGTCAATGGGTCACGACCCTGCGGGCCGGGGACCCTGCAAGCTGAGGTTGACCGGCGCGATGCGAGCCAGCCGCCGGCCGCAGGCTCTCATCGCGTTTCTGACAGAGGAAGGTGAGGGTGAGGTCGAATCCTTCGATCTCACCCTCACCTTCCTGCGCAGCAAGCGCGAACAGGACCGGCGCTTCCAGCGCGCTGGACCCGTCTCCCTGGGAATGTCCGTCCTGCCTCGCGCACGAGATGACGGACGAGCGGTGGCAGGACACCGCGGTCGGGACGAGTCCAGATGCCCAGCGACCTACGATGCGGCCATGACGATCACGTATGAGTGGCGCGGTGACTTCGACAACACAGACCTCAACGCACTTCATGCGGAGGCGTTCGGGCACGGCCAAACGCTCACCGACTGGCACACACAAGTGAATCGTCACAGCCTCGGCTGGGTCTGCGCGCGGAAGGCGGGCAGGCTGGTGGGCTTTGTCAACGTCGCCTGGGACGGCGGTGCCCATGCCTTCATCCTCGACACGATGGTCGCTCAGGACCTGCGCGAGGCCGGCGTCGGAACCGAACTCGTGGCAGCAGCAGCCCGAGGTGCCTGTTCGGCGAACTGCGAGTGGCTCCACGTTGATTTCGAAGAGCACCTGCGCCCCTTCTACTTCAACGCCTGCGGCTTCAGGCCGACGGACGCAGGACTCATCGCTCTGCGCTGAACCAACTCCGTCCCCGACCACGGGCGCGGTTGGCGCAGAGAAGGATCAAGATCCGCAATGTGCGCACCGTCGACGTGGCCGTCCGCGGCTGGGTGCCCGGCCGAAGCCGGCTCGCCGGACTTCCCGGCGCAGTCCTCGTGGGTGCAGCGGCAACAGGACGGTGGCCTGCGGTACACAGGTAGCGGCGGCGCCGGGCGGAGCGACAGAGAACGCACAGCCCCGCCCGCCTGCTCCAGGCCGCCGCGACCGGCATGGCATCTTCGTCCGCCCGCTCACGGACCCGCCGCTCCCGCTCCTCGGCGACTTCGAGATTTCTGATCCGCACGGTGGGCTGCCTCCACATCAACCAGTCCGAATCGCTCGACCTGGCGGCAGTTCCAGCTCGAACCAGACCACTTTGCCGGTCGAGAGCCGTGTCGCTCCCCACCGCCGGGCCAGCCGGTCCACGACGAGCAGGCCGCGGCCGCCCACCTCCAGCGGCGGCGAGTGGTCCGGGCCGGTCGGCCCTGCAGGTCACCCTCTCCGTCCTGGAGCACTACGCCTACCGCCCCCGCCAATGCGGCCTGTATCTGCGACCCATCCCATCACCACGACCCCACCCTCCGCAGTGACTCCGCAGGTCATTCAGAGTGGCGGTCGCCCTCCGGGGCGGCCGGGGATCGCAACCACTCGGGCCCGGTGGAGCACGCGAGCGGCCCCCACGACGCGGCGGTCGCCCTCCGGGGCGGCCGAGGATCGCAACTCGATATGGCCTTCTTGATCCGGAGATTTCCGACGGATATCGATTCGAACTGTGGTGTGCATCACATCGATCTCTTGTCGCGGACGGGTGGTCCGCTTCCATCTGGTGGTCGTCGGAAGCGATGGAGGAGGACGGAACGATGAGCACACAGCAGGAAACCGGCGTGACGGTCACACACCGTGTGGTGGTTCTGGGGGCTGGGTACACGGGCATGTCCGCGGCCATCCAACTGGCGGCCCGGGGCAAGCGGCGCGAGGGGATGCAGGTGACCGTGGTGAATGCGCAGGAGCGGTTCACCGAGTGCATGCGGCTGCACATGACCGCGACCGGGCAGCGGCTTGCCGAGCTGAGCATCCCGGAGCTGCTGGGGGGCACGGGGGAGCGATTCGTACGGGGCTGGGTGACGGTGGTGGACGCGGACGCCAAGACTGTGCGGATCGACGACGACCGGGTCCTGCACTACGACACGTTGGTGTACGGGCTGGGCAGTGTGGCCGACACGTCGGCGGTGCCGGGGGCCGAGGACCACGCGTACATCCTGAGCAGCGCCCGGGACGCCGAGTTGCTCGCCGACCGGCGGGGGCAGCTCGGCAGCGGCACGGTGGTGGTCGCCGGTAGTGGGCTGACCGGCATCGAGTCGGCCGCGGAGATTGCCGAGCGGCACCCGGAGTTGGACGTCGTGCTGCTGGGCCGGGCCGAGCCAGGTGCGGCCATGAAGCCCAAGGCCAAGGCTGTACGTGCACGCCGCGCTCGACCGGCTGGGCGTCCAGGTGCGCGCCGGGGTCGAGGTGGTGAAGGTGCTGCCCAACGGAGTGGAACTGGCAGGCGGGGAGAGCATCGCCGCCGACGCGGTCCTGTGGACGAGCGGTACGCGGGTGCCGCCGCTGGCGGCCGCAGCCGGGCTGGCCGTCGACCGGCGCGGACGCGTTGTCACCGACGCCGCACTGCGGTCGGTGTCCCACCCCGACGTGTACGCGATCGGTGACGCGGCCGCGATCCGCCAGGGCTACGGCCTGATACACGGCACCTGCCAGGGCGGCATGCCGACCGGGGTGCACGCTGCGCTGTCCATCGACCGTGTGCTCAAGGGCAAGCAGCCCAAGCCGTTCCGCTTCGGCTTTTACCACACGCCGGTGAGCCTGGGACGCGGCGATGCGGTGGTGCAGTTCGCCCGCCCCGATGACAGCCCGCGCCGAATCTGCCCGACCGGCCGCCTGGCCGTCTGGTACAAGGAGACGGTGACCGCCTCGCCCTGGCGGGCCTGTGGCCGTATGAAGAAGATGCCCGCCTCGGGTGCGTTCTGGCCCCGCGGGGGCCGCTTCACCCGTGTTCGGGAGGCCCGGTGACCAACCTGTCGGCCCTCCCCGACCGGCAGGTCTTCCACAAGCACCGCAGACGGCTGTTCTCCGTGGCCTACCGCCTCCTGGGCACTCGGTGAACCTCACGATGGGTGCCCCGGCCGCGAGCACGGCGAGCAGATGGCCACCGCGGTGAGTACGTGATCCCCGCTACATTGTGGCTGGTGTCTGAGCTGGAGCACCGGGGCCATGGTGGACAACTCCATGCCCCACCTGCCGGGAAGACCCAGGCGGACCGGATCCTCGTCTACGTGAGGTCAAAGGGGGCCGGGTCGTGTCCCTCCCAGACCTGGCGAGAGGCCTCTTCTGGGTAAGGCAAGGTCTTCGACTCGATATCCAGGACGCGAGTCAGCTGTCGCTCGGGCCGGTGGGCGGGCCACCCGGGGTCGCCGGTCGTGGCGAAGCGGACCCATGCCCGCTGCAGTGCTGAGGATACTGCCGAGACCTCCGGCGTTGGCCGGTCGCCGAAGAAGTGCCGGCCGGCGGGGCTGTCCAACGTGCCGAACGCCAGGGGAACGTCGAGGCTGTGGCAGGCGCCCAGGACTCCGCCGGACGCCGGAGCCGCCAGTTGCAGCTCGAAGAGAAACGACGTGCCTCCAGCCGCTTGGTTCGCCTGGGCCAGCTTGAGTGAGGGCATCCGGAAGAGGGCATCGGAGTACACCAGTTCGAGCAGTTCTTCGGGGGTGGCCTGTGGGTAGGCGGCGCGGTAGGCGTCGGCGCCGTCCGGTGCCGGGGCGAACAGATCGAGGGCCGTGTGGGCCTCGTCCTCGGTGAAGGTGCCCAGCCGCCCCATCATGACGCTGAACAGCCGGAATTCATCTCGGGTGTGGCCGACGAGGAGCTCGATCCCGCCTGTACGGCCGCCGGTCAGCGCTCTCCAGGGCGTTTCGGTGAGCACCACGCCGTCGAGGACCGGGCACACGGCGACGCCGATCTGCGAGAGCCGACCCCAACTCTTGCGGTGGCGGGGAAGGCCGACGCCGAGGGCGGTGAGCTCGCCGGCCAGTCGCAAGGGGTCGATGCCGGACAGGGCTTCAGCGTCAGGTGCCGCACCGACCCGGCCCGCGAGCGCGGCGGCGACTTCTTCCGCCAGCGCGCGGGTGCACAGCGATCCCGGCACCGAGTGCACGATGGCCCTGCGGACCAACCCGTGCGCCCGCTCCATCGTCAGCAGGGCCGCGATCGACCCCGCCCCTGCGGACTGTCCCGCTACTGTGACCCGGTCAGGGTCTCCGCCGAAAGCGGCGATGTTGCGCTGTACCCATTCCAAGGCCGCGATCTGGTCGAGGAACCCGCGATTGGCCGGGGCGCCCTCGACAAGAGCGAAACCCTCGACCGCCACCCGGTAGTTGATGCTCACCAGGACCAGGCCCGCGCTGGTCAGGGCCGCAGGGTTGTACATCGGGTCACTGGAGGCCCCTGCGATGTAGGCACCACCGTGGATCCACACCAGCACGGGCAGTCCGGCCGCCCCCGGGGCCGGGGTGCTGACGTTGAGTGTGAGCCAGTCGTTACCGACTGAGCTCTCGGCCGTCGGTCCCGCCTGCGGAACCACGGGGCCGAACTCCGTGGCCTGCCTCGTCCCGTCCCACCCCTCTACCGGGGCAGGCGCCTGGAAGCGCAGCGGCCCGACCGGCGGCTGAGCATAGGGGATGCCACGGAACACCGCATGCTCTCCCCGCCAGCACCCTTCGACGAGGCCCTCCGCAGTCCGTGCTCTCGGTCGTTCGGACATGCCACATCCTTCCTCCACGAACGGACTCCCAGCTTTTACCGGTCAGCTGTATTATGTCAACTGTATTGAAACAGAGGAGTCCAACGATGCCCAAGCAGGTGGATCACCGCGAACGCCGCGAGACGATCGCCCGAGCGCTGTGGCGCGTAGTGGAACAACGCGGCATCGCGCACGCGAGCGTCCGCGAAGTAGCCCAGGAAGCAGGCATGTCCCACGGTGCGGTGCAGCACTACTTCGCCACCCGAGAAGAGATGTTGGTCTTCGCCATGGACTTCGCGTCCGAACAGACATCACTACGCGTCGCCGAAGGCGTCAGAGAACTCGGCAACCCACCACACCCCCGTGACATGCTCCGAGTGATGCTTGCGGAGATGCTCCCTCTGCATCCCGACGCACGCGCGACGAGCCGGATGAGCGCCGCCTACGTCCTGGAGGCACTGCACAACGCGAACATCCATACGCGCGCACGCGACGGGTTGACTCACGGCCGCGACCTCGTCGAGCAGATCGTCCGCCAGGCAATCACCGATGGCCACATCAGCCCCGACCGCGACCCGGCGACAGAGACCAACCTGCTCCTGGCCCTCACCGGCTTGACCCCGCTCATCGAACTGGGTGTGATCGAGCCCCAAGAGGCCCTGACCGCCGTCGACCAGCACCTCAACCGACTGTTCACCAGCAAGACCTGACCGCACCCAATCGCCGGCCGGCGCCGGCGCGCGGTCCTGCCCAGGTCGCGCCGGCGAAGGCCACGGTAGCCGTGGCCGCCCTGCTTCGGGCCGCTGGTTGCGGCCCGAAGCATCCGCCGTGTCAGGGCACGGTGATTACGATCTTGCCGCGCGCGTGGCCGGTGGCGCTGACGTCATGAGCTGTGGCGGCCTCCTTCAGCGGGAACACGGCGTGCAGCGGGACGGTGAGGCGGCCGTGGTCGGCGAGGTCGGCCGCCCGCGGTAGTCCTGCCCAGCCCGGCGACTCTCCAGCTTCGGAGCGGGAGAACCGCACTCCGTGCCGGCCGGCGTCGAAGTCCGCGATGGTCACCACGCGGTGCGGGTCGCCGGCGATGGCCACCAGTTCGGCAAGAGAGCCCTTACCGGCCGCGTCCAGAACCACATCGACACCGAGCGGAGCCAGTGGGGCAAGGCGATCGGCCAGCCCCGCCCCGTAGGTGACCGGTACGACGCCGAGCTGGTCGAGGAAGCCGTGGTTGCCTTCGCTCGCGGTGCCGATCACGGTGAGGCCGCGGGCCTGGGCGAGTTGCGCGGCCGTGGTGCCGACGCCTCCGGCGGCACCGTCGATCAACAAGGTCATGCCTTCGGCGGCTTCCAGCGCGTCCAGTACACGTGTGGCCGTGTCGATATTGCCCGCGGCGCCACCCGCTTCCTCGAAGGACCATGACTGAGGCTTGGACGCCCACGCTTCCAGCACGGCGTACTGGGCCGCGGCACCTCCCTGATCCACGAAGGGGACGAGGCCGAAGACGGCATCTCCCACGGCGGTGCCGGTCACCCCCTCTCCCACCTCGTCGACAATTCCCGCGGCATCCATGCCGGGTACATGAGGGAAGTCCACGGTGGCGATGTCCCGCAGCATCCCTGAGCGCAGGTACCAGTCAGCAGGGGTGACGCCGGTGGCACGCACCGCGATGCGGACCTGACCTGGCCCGGCGTGCGGCTCTTCGACCTCCTCGAAGCAAAGGACCTCGGATCCGCCATAGCGGTGGTACTGCACAGCAAACACGGACAACCTCCATACACATGGCACGTAGTTCAGCAGGAGAACTCGCAGCCGCTCACCTCTGCGGCAGAGAGCTGACCGCGGGGCACCGCGGCACCAGGTCACGCTAACCCGCTAAACGGTCGGCCTCTTCCGTTTGTGATTAAGTGGGAGACATGCCTGCCCAACTGTCTCGGAACCCGCCCCCCTCCGCCTCCGGCCCTCCCGCCCCGGGGCAGAGAGCCGACGCCCGGCACAACCGCGCCCGGCTCCTCCAGGCCGCCCGCGAGGCGTACGCCCTCAACGGCACCGACGTATCTTCCAGCGCAATCGCCCGCAGAGCGGGCGTGGGTGCCGCCACCCTCTACCGGCACTTCCCGACACGCGGCTCACTGATCGCCGCTGCGTTCTCCGAACAACTCAGCCAGTGCGTCGCAGCCCTCGACGAGGCCCTTCAGGACGACGATCCCTGGCACGGACTTCGCAACGTCCTCACCAAGGTGTGCGCGATGCAGGCCCAGGACCGCGGGTTCAGCGCCGCGTTCCTCTCCCAATTTCCCGACGCGCCCGACGTCCATCGTGAGCGTGCCCGCGCCGAGGCATGCCTTGCCCAGCTGGTACAGCGTGCGAAGGACACCGGACAGCTGCGCAAGGACTTCGACCCCAGCGACGTCACCCTCCTGCTCCTGGCCAACAACGGCGTCCTGCGAGAGTCCCCGGCGGCCTCCATGGCCGCATCCCGCCGCCTGCTCGCCTACTTCCTCCAGTCCTGCCTGCCGACGGACGGCACCCCCCTGCCCCAGCCCGCGCCACTCCGCCTTGACGACCTCTACAAGCCACCGCATCGAACGGGGTGACCGCCGGCGTCCGCCCGGGGGCACGCGCCCCTGACGTGGATGTTCCTCAGACCCCACCACCGCACTGCCGTCATTTCTGCTCGACATTTCGGAGCTCGTGATCGCCAATCGCCTCCGAAGACCGTCGACAAACGCTGTTCCTGGAAATCAACGAAGCCGGCAGGCGGCCGTCGCCCTCAACGCCGAGCGCATGGGTGAGCAGCGTGTGCCCGAAGCACCTTTCGTGCGGATCCGTTCCGGATGCGAGAAGCACGGTGAGCGCCTCGTAGCGACTGGCCTCCACCGCCTTGTGCGCAGGCGTCCCATTCGAGTCGTTGGACGTGTCGATCACCTGAGAAAGCCTACGAGGACGCTGCTTATGCAGGCCGGGGCCCTGACACTTTCGCAACAGGCCCAACGGCTCGGATTGGGTGAGAGCGGCCTGCCCGTCCTGTATGCCCCAGAGGCGAGCCTTCCGCTGCTGCACCCGCGGATGTGACCGGGAGGGCGTCAGTGCGCGACCGCGCTGTGCCCGTAACGGAACAGCGGTTCGGAGGTATCGAACGGGACATCCTCGCGGGAGTCCTCGACGGCCCGCATGGAGGAGGGCAGGTCGAAGGGGAGGGTGCCTTCCGCGGTCGTGCGGCCGAAGGCCACGTCGAGGACGATGTCGTCGTCGGCGCCGAAGCTGCCGAGGAGCAGTATCGCTCCGGTGGCGAGCCCGGTGAGGACCGCGGGCCGGTCGAGGTGCACGTCGATCACTGTGGGGACGGTCGCGGACAGCGCCTGCAGCCGGGCCAGTTCGGCGGCGGGGAATTCGAGGGACCCGGCGTGGAAATGCTGCTCCAGGAATCCGTCTCGCTTCTCGTACGGGGCGGTCAGACGCAGTACCGCGAGGTCGGCGTCCTCCGGGCGGTCGACGAGACGGCCGTATCGGGCGGCGACTTCGGGGGCGATGTTCTCCACGTAGAGGGCCGGTGTTTCGGGCAGCGCCGTCAGTGTCTTCGCACGGTCGGTGAGCTGGACGAGGGAACGCAGCTGGACCCGGCGGCCCAGGCGACGGGTCTCGGCCGCACCGACCAGGGCGCTTGCCGCGTCGGTGTCGACATAGGGGTCGTCGAAGAGGCCGAGGCGGAACTTGTCGCGCAGAATGCGGCGTACGGAGGTGTCGATGCGTTCCTCGCTGACGGCGCCGGAGCGGACGGCGTCGACGATCCAGTCGGGGCGGGTCTCGCCGCCGAGCTGGTCGACGCCGGCGTCGAGCTGCATGAGGACCTGCTCGGGGAGGGAAAGGTCCTCGACTCCCCAGTTGCGGGGCGGGAGCCGGACGATACCGGGGATCTCCATGCCAGTAAGGGAGTTGAAGTCGGTGCACACCACGCCTTCGAAGCCGTAGCGGCCACGGAGAAGCCCGGTGATGACCTCGTGGTTGAAGTTCGCGGCGACCTCGGGCAGGCCGCTGCCGGTGGGGATCGAGTAGCAGGGCATGACCTGAGCGGTGCCGGCGGCGAAGGCCGCTTCCCAGGGCTTGAGGTGGTATTCGAGGTTGTCGCCGGGGAAGGCCTGATACTTGCCGTAGGCGAAGTGGGAGTCCTCCCCGCCCGCCTGCGGGCCGTGGCCGGGGAAGTGCTTGGTCATGCAGGCCACGCTGTCCGGCCCCAGGGCGTCGCCCTGCATACCGCGGATGTAGGCGGCGAGCATCCGCGCGGCACGGTCGGCGTCCTCGCCGAAGGTGCCGCTGATGCGGGCCCAGCGCGGCTCGGTCGCCAGGTCGGCCATCGGATGGATGGCCACGCGGATTCCGACGGAGCGCAGTTCCCGGGCGGCGGCCGCGGCGAATTCCTCGACGAGCGTGGGGTCGTCGGTCGCGGCCAGGCCGATCGGTTCGGGGCCGGGGCTGAATCCGCCGTCGGTGTGGGCGGTCATGGGGTTGGCGGTGAATCCGTGGCGGGGGTCGGAGGAGAGGGTCACGGGGATGCCCAGACGGGTGTCGGCGGCGAGGTCCTGGACGTGGTTGTTCCACGCGGCCATGGCGCCGGCGGAGGGGACCTGGATCATTGCGAAGTGGGTGAGGTGCCGTTCGGCGATGAGGTCGGCACCGGACGGCATGAAGCCGTCGTCGCCGGCGGCCATCCGGCCGTGGCACATCTGACCGGCCTTCTCCTTGAGCGTCATCCGGCCGAGGAGGTCGTCGACGCGGTCGTCGACGGGGAGGTGGGGGTCTTCGTACGGCTCCATGGTGCCGTTGTGATTGAGGTCGCGAAACGGTGTGCCGTCGTGGTGGCGGAGGCGGGAGGTCACGGTCGTGCCTTTCGTCGGATGCCGGGGGATGCGGTGGTGACGGAGTGTCAGTCGCGGGCGAGGCGGGGGTGCCGGATCAGCGGGGTCAGGGCCACGGCCGCGAGTGCGGCGAGGGCCCCGCCGAGGTAGAGGGCGAAGTAGTTCTTGCCGTCGGCCGCCGGTCCGATCGGGTCCGTGCCGAGGTCCAGGAGGAGCGGGGCGAGCAGGGGGGCGATGGACTGCGGCAGGGATTTGGCGATGTTGAACACGCCGAGCCAGCGGCCGGCGTCGGTGCTGGTGGGCATGGTGCGCAGGACCAGGGCCATGTCGACGGCGTAGAAGGCGCCGAGGCCGATGGCGGCGACGGCGGTGGAGAGGTAGATCGGCCACACGGACGCGGACAGCATCTTGATGACCATGGCGGTGGCCATCAGCAGGCCGGAGGCAACGACGAAGGCCCGGTAGGCGCCGGTGCGGGAGGCCAGCTTCCCGAACGCCGCCGCGGCGACGACGTTGCCGACGACGGAGAACATGCCGGTGACCGAAACGAGGGCGGCGGCCTCGGCCGTCGACATCTCCAGGCGGGACATCAGGTAGTAGAGGCCGAACGTGCCGATCAGGGCGTTGGCGCCCTGGAGCAGGAAGCGCTGTAGCCAGACCGCGGTGAAGGCCGGGGAAGTGCGCGGGTCGAACAGCAGGCTGGTGAAGATCGAGCGCAGGCTCACCGGGCGCCGCTCCCCGGCGGGGACGGCCTGCTCGCCGCGCAGCAGGGTCCAGGACACGGCGGCGCCTGCGGCACCGGCGATGCCGGGGATCAGCAGCAGGACCGCCGTGTTGTCGGGTATGAGGCCGACGAGGAAGAAGGCGGGGAAGACGGAGGCGAACTGGGCGGCTCCGAACAGTCCGGACACGGTGGCCTGTTGCGTGGCCGGCACCCGGTCGGCGATCACCGCCGCGAGGGCGGCGAGGGCCGCGTTGTACGCGGCCTGGGCGAGGACCCAGCCCAGCATCAGCTGGGCGGCCGAGCTTGCCGTGGCCATCACCACGGTGGCCGGCAGCCCCGCGGCGAGACCGCCGAGGATCCACGGCCTGCGTCTGCCGAATCGCCCGACGGTGCGGTCCGACAGGTGGCCGAAGACCGGGTTGAGGACAAACGCGGCGACGGCCCCTGCCGCCATGACGGTGCCCAGCACGCTCTCCTTGGCATCCGGTGCGATCTCGTTGACCTTCAGGCTGAGGGAGGCGACCAGAGGCATGGCGAACCCGATCCCGATGAGGAGCTCGGTGAAGACCAGCCCGGCGATGACCCGGCGTGGAGCAGGGACCTCGCCCTGGGGAAGGCGGTCGGGGGGCAGGGGTTCGGGGACGGGGGCCTTGCGCAGGATGTCGGTCATGAGAGGGGGTTCTCCTGTCGGGCGGAAGGCGGCGGGGCGTGGGGGAGTAGAGGAACGAGGGAGAGGACGGGTCAGGGAGCCGCAGTGGCGGTCGTGGGCAGGGCAGCCTTGGCGCGGAAGCGGTCGATGACCGCAGGCTCGGCCCCGCAGCTCAACAGGAAGCCCTCGGCGCTGCCGTGACGGGCCCGCACGGTCTTCTGGAAGACCTCGATCGCCTCCCGCGGGGCCTGGAGCAGTGGCGCGGGGACGACCGGTCGTCCCGCCGTCCCGTGCCCCTCGTCGCCGCCCGTGTCGTCGGCCGTACCGGCGTTCAGCGCGATGCGATGCCGAGTGGAAAGCGCGGCGAGGATCTCCGGGAGCGCCATGGCCGTACGGACGTAGTCGTCGGCGATCCCGTCGTCGGACACTCCGGCGAGTTCCAGCAGCAGTGCCACCGCGAAACCGGTGCGGTCCTTCCCCGCGGCGCAGTGCACGAGTGCCGCGCCCGGCCCGGCGGCGGCCCGGACCGTGTCGGCGACGGCCGTGGGGGCGGACTCGGCCAGGTCGGCGTAGAACCGGCCCAGGTCGGCGGAGGTCCGCAGGGAGGCGATGTCCGGGCTGGCCCCGGCGCCCGTGTCGTCCGGAACGATGGGCGCCCGGACGACGGTGATGCCCGCCTCTTCGGCGGCCGCCCAGTCGTCGTCCCGCTCGTCGGGGCTGCGCAGGTCCACGACGACGCGGATGCCGTGGGTGAGCAGCTCCCCGATGGTGCCGGCGTCGGCGACGGGATCGGGCTGGGCGGAGCGGAACAGGATCCCCGGGCGGATGCGGTCGCCCCGGGGGTCGGCGACGGAGGCGGGGTCGCGGAAGTTCAGCAGCGGCATGGGAGCCTTCCTGAGTCGGTCACTTCGCAGAACAAGTAAGACATCTAGATGTCTACATGCCTGCTGTGGGGTTCTGTGTAGAACTCAGTGGTCGGTCCGCTGAACCTTGGATGAACGGGCGTTCCACCGGGCCGCCTTCATGTGTGATCGAGCAGGTCGTCGCCGTGGCGACCTCGTAGGATCCAGGGGTGTCGAACCGCAGAAGAGCCGCCCCGATCTACCTGCAGCTCGCCCGGCGGATCCAGGACCGGATCGACTGCGGCGACCTCTCAGCAGGCTCCCGGCTGCCCAGCGAGGCGGAACTGTGCGAGGAGTTCGGCGTCAACCGGCTGACGATCCGCCAGGCCATCGCCGAGCTCGAACGAGCCGCCTCCATCGAGATTCGCCGGGGTGTGGGAACGTTCGTCCGCACCCCCATCGCGCGCTTCTCGATCGCGGTCGACCCGCGAAGCCAGCGCTTCGACATGGGCAGCCTCACCACTGCCGTCCCCCACGGCACGGCGGCCGACGCCGGTGACGTCGTGGACGGCGGCGAACGGATCACCGCCCTCACCCCCGCGCCCAACACCCCGGCCGACATCGAGGCCGCGGCCCACCTGAGATGCGATCCCGGCGAACTCTCACGCCTGGAGAGCGTCATCGTCATCGGCGCCGAGCCGTGGGGCGTCAGCAGCTACTGGCTGAAGTCCTCCCTCCTGCCTGAGAAGTTGTCCGCCCCTGCGCGGGTGGACAATGTCGTCCGGGTCCTGACCCGGAGCGCCGGCGTCGTCCTGGAATACGACTGGCGGGCCTTCAGCGCCATCGGAGCCGACATCGGCGACGCCGACCTGCTCGGCGTCCCCGCGGGCACCCCGCTCCTGGTCCGCGAAGGCGTGAGTTGCGCTCCCGGCGGGCAGCCCGTGCTGTTTGTGCGACGCCGCATCAACGGCGAACGCGCCCGCTTCGTCCTCAACTTCCGCCCGGACGGGGAAGGCTGAGGAACAAAGCGGCCTGCCTGGCTCCGTCGGGTCGCGTCCTCGTAGATACAGGTTGCGCGCGTGTCTGACGGCTGTGCTCAACGGCGAGCACCGGCCGGGGACGCGCCCGCCCTGTGCGACGGGCACGGCAGGTACCCGCCGCGCTCCTCCCAGGAGGACTTCCACCGACCCGGTACCGAGGTACGGAGAACGACTGCACGGACCCAGAGCGGGACGCGATCCGCGTCTACGTCCGCCGGGGCGGCAGACGTGTGATTGCTGCCTGTCACGAGTCAGTGCTCAGGGCCTTCGCGGCTGTATCCGAAGACACGTCATGGCCTGAGGCAGGAATAGGAAGAGGCCCGGCCGGGCCTCGCGGGCCTTCGGGCCGGGCCCTCCACCGAATGCCGCTGGAAGGCCGTATCCACAGGTGCATCGCAGGAGCCCGCGGTCATGGCCTTCCCCGGAGCACCGCAGCAGAGTCACGTCCCGCCGCCGTACGCGGCCCGGCTGTTCGACGCGCAGGCCGTCGGCGCCAACGAGCAGCAACTGCAGAAATCGGCGCCGAAGGACTCCAGAAGATGTACTTGAGGGACCGCGGCCGTGCTGTGCCCCCGGCCTCTTGGTGGAGCTCACCGAAATCGCCTGCACCGAGCCTGGCCTACTATCGCCGCACAGCACCGCAGGCCGCTGCACCTCCCTGAGCCGCAGCACGACAGCTGTCACATAGGCAGGCTTGTTGTCATCGGGGAGGCCGCGGCCCGTTGTCGATCACTGCGGCCGGCTGCTCGGCGTGAGCTCCCCGGGCGTCGCCTACAGCGACCACGACCTGGTCGTCTTCCTCGAAAAGGCCGGCGTCACCGACGCGCATACAGCATCTCTCGCTGAGTTCACCGGCGGCTCCCGGCCTGCGGCGATCGATGAGGGTCGGTGCGTACGTGGGCACGTATCCCTTGCAGGCCGAACAGGATGAGGAGTTCAACCGCGCCACCGTCGGCGCTGCCCAGCCAGTGGGGCAGGGACGCGTCTACCCGAGCCCGCGGGAAGTTGCCGCGGCTATGGACCTGGCTCCGGAGACATGGACGGTCGAGCGGGCCGACGCACCCCGCCGGATCGCAACCGGGCCACACGGGCGCACCGCCGAGGTCACCGACCACGTCCTCCTCATCCGCCGCACCGCCTGACACGGCGGCCGGCGCCCGCCCCCCGAAGGGCCGACCCGCTGCGCCGAGGAGCCCGAGCCGGCTCAGTGAGGCATACGCCGCAGCGAGCGTTCAGCCAGGGCCCGCCCGGGCATCGCGGCGGATCACCCGGGAGTCTCGTATCACGGCCTGGACCGGGACAGGCCCCTCGGTGCGCACACCGGATCGACCCCGACTTGATCGGCGGCGGCCCCGATCACCTCAGCGGTCACTATGCCCGCGTGCGGACCAGTCGGGGCCGCCGCCCCGCCATTCGGTCAACGGTGCAGTAGCGACGTCGACATCCTCCAGACCCGCGCGGCGTCTTCTTTTCTGGTGACGGAAAGGCTGCTGAACGAGCACTTGTGACAAGCCGGGTGCCTCGGTTGTGGCAACCAGGCTGCTTCAACCACTCAAATTCGCCGGCTCATCCGGCCTGCCGGTGACAACTCCTGAGCTCCGGCTCACTCCACCAGGTCCGGTCCGCAACGCTGCGAAGCTGCCGCGCTTCGAAGGACCGCCCGTAGATCAGCCGACCGTCTCGGTGCCTTTCTGCGCAGCTGACTCGGCGGCGTGAATGCCGTCGTCCAGGACGATGCGGACGGTGCGCTGTCCCGTTCCGGGAGTGATGGTGTCGAGTTCCGTGGCAATCCGGCTGTAGGCGGTGGCGGCCAGTGCCCAGTCGGCAGTGAGCGGGTCCGCCTGATCGCGCGTTTGCCAAAGGGCGATGAGCAGGGCAATCAAGGAACGGCCGGAGAGGGCTGCTTGTACACGTCCGTCCTTGACGTCATCCACGGAGGGCGGGGTACGGAAGTGGGTCTGGTTGGAGCTCAGCCCGGTGAGGTACTCCCAGGTGTCGCGGTGGCAAATGAGCTCGGCGAGGGCGACTCCGGCCGCCTTCATCAGTCGTGCTCCGTGCAGGACTTCCGGCGAGGGAGCCGGGGTGGTTGCCTCTTCCTGCTGCCGTCCCTGCTGAGGGATGGTAGGCAGAGGAGGGCGCGTCGTTGCCGTTCCTTGGTAGGCCTCTTCTGATGCCGCCTTCAGCGCAGCACCGTCCAACGCCCCACTTCGGTCGCCTTCGACGCGACCCGTACCGCCCGTGCGGTCCGGGCCGTTAGCGGCGTTCTGGTTCATAAGCTCCCCTTCGGGACTGTCACTGGCCGATGGTCGAGTCCTGCTCTCCGGCTGCTGCTCGTCGCCGCCCATCGCCGGAGGCTCTCCCGCTTCGGGAGCGGGCTGCTCTGCGGGAAGGGCCATCAACAAGGACTGCAGCCCTTGGGAGAGCTCCAGACGCAGCGCACCGATGTCGGCGCGGGTGTCGGCGAGATCGGTGAGCATCCGTTCCTGTCGGCGGCGCAGCTCTTGGTTCTCCTCGCGGAGCCCGGTTGTTCCGGCCTGGACGGTTTCCAGCGTCTTGTGGCCCTGCTGATGCAGGGCCGGCAGACCGCTGGCTTCATGCTGAAGCTGCGCACCGATCCCATGGAGTATCAGCCCAGTTTTCTCGAACTCTTGCTTCCACCACATGTGTCCACCTGGTCACTTTCCGTTGATGGCTGCGGGAGTCTCCCCATCCGACGGTCCGGTAATGCGATCGTTTTCAGCCCTCCGTACAAGGGCTGCTCAGGGCATCTGCGGACAGTGGATGGCGGTTTCAATTCCTGGTTGGCGGATGGCCCTCTGACCGGCGCGAGCCTGCGCGCGGGCCCCATATGAGAAGGGTGTCCACCCCCGGCAGGGGACGGACACCTGCGTCGGCCGGTGCGGGCCCTTGCAGGCATTTGTCACTGACCTTGCCCCGCCGCAGGGACTCCCCGTTAGACAGGTTTTACGGGTTCGGGTCTCACCGGCTGGCGTCGAGGTCCAGATTTGGGCAGAGGGCTGGTTGAGCTGGCGACGGAAGCGTCGCCAGAACCGCGTGGCGGTGGCAGTACAGCCACCGGGCAGGATCTCCGAGTGTCAGAGGCATGCGCTTGGATGTGCGTGTGACCGTTTATGACGTTGCTCGGCGTTTGCCCGAGATAGCCGCCCTCCGAGATCACTGCCGCTCCATGGCGATGCTGGAGGCGGTGCTGAGTCCCGACTGGGCAGACCGCTGCTACTCCTTCGATGCCCATTGGTCCGAGAGGGAGTCGATGGCCTCGATGCGTAGCGGGTCGGGCGACGAGTATTCGATCGTTTTCTCGGCCGCGGGCGCCTATGTGCGTGGGTTCGATCACGAATCATCGATGAGCCCCTATGTGGAGGACGGGCCATGGCCCGGCGTGCTCGACGATGTTCCCGGAGTCTTCCGTTCGTATGTTGAGGAGCCCGCGTTCTCGGACGAGGACGGGATGCCCGTCATCACTGCGTGCATATGGCGGGAGACGGGGGACGAAGCCTGGAAGACGGGGACGATCGACTTCCCCGAGGAGACCGCGGGAGATCCGGACGGCGCCGGATACTTGTTCCATCTGCTGGTGGACCGCTCGGCGGAAGCGTTTCAGCGGTGGGCTGAGGACTACTACGAGGTCCCGGTCGACTTGGAGGCCGTTCGGCACGTATTTTCCTCGCGCCCGCTGACCGCAGGCGTGGTCGGCGCGTTGAGCGCCGAGGTCACGCTTGCAAGCCTTGAGGGGTGCATCGCGGAGATCGGCTATCCACTGGGCTGAGACCGGCAGATACCGGGCTGGGCTGCCTGAGGAACCGTCCTGACCCCGATTCGTTACCGCGAGGGCTCCGAGCAGTGGCTCCGTCTGTTCGAGGCCGGGAAGAACGAGTGGGGCGCCGGCCTCGCAGAGGTGTGTGCCGGTGGAGCGGCCAGTGCTGACTGCCAGGACGCGCACCCGGTTTGCCGGGCCGGCAGCGACATCGGCGTCAGCGAAGGCGACGTCACCCGCTACGCGATCCTCAAACAAGAACCGCTCGTCGCCGAACACGAAGCCTTCCGCGACTTCGTCCTCGGCCACAGCCACCACACCGCGACCTTCAACGGCGGCCTGCACACTGTCCTCGCCGCCCGCACCGTCCCCCAAGCCTCCCGTGCCGGCGCCACCACAAATGTTCAGGCAGCGCCTGGGCCTCCTCCGGATCGGCCGGTGCCCGTACTGCCACGCCGACGCCGCATCCATCCGGTTCCCGAACCGGGCCTTCGCGTAGGACACTCGGGGGAGAAGAGGGAAGGAAAGACCTGTGACGGCTCAGCCCGAACACCCCGCGGACCCCCGGATCACCGCTATCCCGCACACCATCAATGCGATTGGTGACGCTTTGACGGGTGCTGAGCGTGCCCGGTTCTACACCGAGGTCCTGGCCGCCGAGGAGAGCGCGGTACCGGCGTCGATGCGTCGCTGGTGGAAGGTGGCGATGCTGCACCGAGCCCCCGTAGTCGTGCAGAGCAGGGCCAATGCCGAGGCCGGCCGCTCTCTCGTCTCCGTCGACGAACTGCTCGTGGGCGAGGCTCAGTGAGCTGGACCGTCTGGACCGAGGAGATCCCGGCACGGACCGTACTCGACATGCCCGTCGATCTCCGCAGGAAGGCCGCGAACTTTCTGAGCGCCCTGGCCATCGAGGTCGGTGGCGCGATCGATCTCGGCAGGCAGCCGCCCGGCGACGCGATGGACGACTTCGGGGTTCGGTACTCCCTCGAAGTCCCGGGCGAGCCGGTCATCATCGAGTACATGGTCATGCGGGACGCCAAGGAGATCCGTGTCCCGGTCCTGGTCTGGTTCCACTGAGGAGTATGTGGGACAGGCCCCGGCTCGCGGTGACGGGACGTTGCGCGGCTGCACTTCGGCGCAACGGCTGAGCGGGGCCCGCACCGTCGAAACCGGCGGCGGTCAGTACGCTCACCGCCATGGGACTGGACATCAGCGTGCTGCCCCTCCCCGACTTTCAAAGCTGACCGCGGGCGAAACGCACCGCTTGGACCGCGCGATCGTCGCGATCGGCGCCACCCCCGGCCCGGCACCGAGGGATGCCGACCGGGCGGGTCCATCGCGTGTAGCGACCCGGCCTTGTCACCGCCCGCCAGAAGCAGCTTCCTCAGCATCGCGACCGCGAGCTCCTCTCCTGGAGTACCCGGGTCGTCGCATCCACCACCGGGTGCGGTACGAAGTCCGGTGTGAACGATCAGACTCAGCCCGCGACTGTTCGCGTGTTCATCGCGCTCGCCCCGCCCGACCACGCGAAAGAAGAACTGGCCCGGGAGTTGCGCCCGGCCTATGACACACACCCTCATATGCGGTGGAACCGTATCGAGGACTGGCACATCACCCTGGCGTTCCTCGGGGAATTGCCGGCCGAGACAGTTCCGCTCCTGCGCCCGCCTCTCGCCGACCTCGCGGCGGGCCACGAGCCATTCTGTCTGGCACTGCGTGGTGGCGGAGACTTCGACGACCGGGTGCTGTGGAGCGGAATCGACGGAGACCTCGATGAGCTGCACAGGCTCGCGGCCGGCGTGCGTACTGCCGTCAAGAACTGCGGTGTCGCCTTCCCGGATCGACCCCTGCGCCCCCATCTGACGTTGGCCCGTGCCCGCCGAGGGGATCGAGCTTCGGCAGGAGAAATCGCCGAAAGCATCGCCGGATTCGCCGGGCGTCAGTGGCCTGCCGAACGTCTGCACCTGGTCGGCAGCAACGTCGGCCGTAGCCGAGGACCGATCCACTACCGCGACATCGAGGCTTGGGCCCTCGGCAGCGGGAACTCCACTGGATCTTGAACGAACCGACGGCGGCCTGGGGAGGCGTGATCACCTCGCTGTCTCCCGCAGGGCTCGCGCGTCAAGCGCTGGGCGGATCACGGCGCCGTGTCTCCTTCCGCACTTGTGAGGCAGCCTTCATGCTCCCGGACGAGCCACCTGTCCGTCCTCATCCGCGCCCCGTTTCGTGTCTTGCGCGAGTACGCCGTGTTCAGGGGCCGGTGAGGATGCTGTGGCCGCCGATCCGGCGCCACACGATGTGAGGGATGCCGGCCAAGAGGGTGCGGCCTGGGGTGGCGACACGCGGTCGGCGACTTTTTCCTCACCGCTGTTGGGCGAGGACGGCGGTCGGGTTGTCCTGCGGGGTCGGCTGAGTTTCACGGGCGATGGCGGGGCCGTGCTGGAAGAGGCCGGCGCTCACATTCTGCTGGATGAGAAGGATGCCCAGGCTGCCACGGCAGTGCTGGTGTGTCAGAGAAAGGTCTCCGGGCCGGTGGGCGCGATCGTCATCCCGGCCCAGCGCGACGGCGTGCTGTTCACCGTTGGCGGCCGGGACGGCGGGCAGTATGTCAACGGCCGGGCGCTCACCCATCAGTGGGCCGACGACCTTCGGACCGAACTGCCGGAGCCGGCCTGGGATGCCGCCCGGCTCCGGGCCATGCGTGCAGAGTGGCTGGGCGCGCCGCCCCCGGGCCGCACGCCGGCGCCGGCCGGGAGCTGCCCGGAGCCGAATTGCCGCCCCCTTCCGCGCTCCCCGGCGGCGCGTGCTGCTGGCCGCTGCCGGCTCACTCGTTGTCGGTGGCGTCCTTGTCGCGCGGCGGCCCCAGGCCGCCGGGCAGGTCGGGGAGTTGGAAGGAGTAGCGGCCCGGCACGTTGATGTAGTGGCGGACGAACGGGGAAGGGGCGGGCGATGTCCTCGTCCCCGACGCCGAACCCGTCGGCGCGCGGGTGCGTGATGGTGGCGTTCAGCGTGGAATCACCCAGCTCGGTTCCCAGGTCCCGGCGGCGTCGTGGCCGGCCGCTGTGGTGGCGAGGTGGGCGCGGAGGGTGGACAGCGCTGGGTGGGGGTTGTCGCGGTGCCAGAGGAGTGAGTGCGGGTAGACGGGTGTTGGGTCGGTCACCGGGATGCGGCGCAGGCTGTGGCCGGCGGGCCAGACGAGGCGGGTCTGCTCGGTCGTGAAGGTGGCCAGGGTCGGGGTGTCGGCGATGGTGTCGAGGAGCGTGTCGGAGCCGAAGTTGGGGCCAGTTGCCTCGATGGTGAGGCCGAACTCGGCGACGAGGTCGTCGTAGTAGGCGGCCCACTCGGTTCCGGGAACGATGCCAGGCATCCAGATCCGGTGCCCGGCGAGCTGGGTGACGGTCACCGAGCGGGCGCGGGCCAGCGCGTGGGCGGGACCGGTGAGGAGCTGGTGCGGCTCGTCGAGAACCCGGACGGACTCGATGCCCTCCGGGAGGGGTCGGCCGGGCATGGCGACGGCGCGGAAGGAGGCGTCGATCGCACCGGACCGGATGGCGGCGACGGCCGTCTCGACGTCGAACAGCATCACCACGTCGAGGTCGATCTCGGGGTGCGCGTGGTGGAAGCCGCGCATCAGGCCCGATGGTGCGACGCGCGAGGCGATCACGTCGACGCGCAGCGGACGGCGGCCGATGCGCACGGAGGCGACCGCGCGCTCTCCGACCCGCAGCAGCTCGCGCGCATGGGGTAGGAACGCCTGCCCGTCGATGGTCGGCTCGGCGCCGCGGGGCGTGCGGGTGAACAGCCGCACGCCGAGGTTGCGCTCCAGCGCGGCGATGCGTTTGGAGACGGCCTGCTGGGTGATCGAGAGGTCGGCGGCGGCTTTCTGGAACTGGCCCGCTTCGGCGACGGCGACGAAGGTGCGTACTGCTTCGAGATCCACACCGATCCACCTTAGTGAACAACGGATGGTTGTGAATAGCTGGCAGTGCAGTTGTTTGACCTGTTGTTGTGCTGCTCGCTTAGCTCTCACCGGTCAACGTCGGTTTGTTCGGGTAGGAGCGCTGAGCATGGTGGGCAGGAGACGGTTGGGCCGGCAGTTCGGCTGGCTGTGGGCGGCGTACGCGGTGAGCGCTTACGGGTCCGGGCTGGGGTTCGGGGCGTTGCCGCTGATCGCCGTGCTGGCGTTGCACGCCGGCCCCGCCGAGGTGTCCGCGCTGTCCGCGGTGGGGCCTGCGGTGGGCGCGCTGATCGCGGTGCCGCTCGCGCCATGGGTGGAGTTCCGGCGCAAGCGCCCGGTCATGATCGCGATGGACCTGGCCCGGTTCGCGGTCATGGCGACGATTCCGGTCGCCTACGCCTTCGGCCGGCTCGGTTTCGCCCAGCTGCTCGTGACCTCGGCCGTGGTCGCCGCGTCCAAGATCGCCTTCAGCGCGGCCAGCGGCGCCTACCTCAAGGCCCTCGTCCGGCCCGATGACCTGCTCGTGGCCAACGCGCGGTTCGAGTCCACGAACTGGAGCTCCATCGCGGTGGGGCCACCGCTGGGCGGGGCGGCGATCGGCCTGTTCGGTCCGGTGACCACCGTGGTGGCCGACGCGCTCAGCTACCTGTTCTCCGCGCTGGGCATCATGGCGATCCGCGACCGGGAGGAAGTGCCGCCGACAACCGGCAGGAGCCCGGTCCGGGCGGGCGCACTGCTCGACGGCTGGCGACACATCATGGGCCATTCCGTTCTGCGGGCGCTCTACCTCAACCAAATGCTCGTCGCCGGTCTGATCATGGCCACCGAGCCGCTGTTGGCCGTGCTCCTGCTGAGCGAACTCGGTTTTCCGGCCTGGCAGTACGGCCTCGCCTTCGCCGTCCCTTGTGCCGGCGGACTCATCGGCTCCCGGCTGGCCCCCCGGGTCGTGGCCCGCTACGGCCGGTACGGGGTCTTCCGGATCGTCGGCACCCTGCGCGCCGTCTGGCTGATCGGCCTGGCCTTCGTCCGTCCCGGCGTCGTCGGCCTCGTCACCGTGATGGCCGTCGAGCTGGCGATCATCATCAATATGAGCCTGTACACGCCGGTGCTCGCCACCTACCGGCTCGAACACACCCCCAAGCACCTAGTCGCCCGCACCCTGTCGGCCTGGTCGATCGGCCAGCAGGCGTCCATCGCGGTGTGCACGGCGTTCGGCGGGCTGCTCGCCGACGTCACCGGCCCACGCACCGCGATCGTGGTCGCGGGACTGCTCATCCTGATCACCCCGCTCCTGCTTCCCCGGCGCGACCACACGCCGCAGCACGAGCCGGAACCGGCCCGCAACCACTCCTGACTCACACCGCAACTTGCCGCAGCCGGCCCGTCGATGCGGCTTTGCGGCGACCAGGCACACCATGAGTAAGACGACCAGAAACACCACCGGTAAGGAGAACACCCGCGTGAGCACTGCCCCAGCGCTCGACCCCGCGCACACCGCTCTTCTCGTCATGGACTACCAGCCCGCGACATTGGCCGTGCTGCCCGAAGGCGGGGAGCGCGACGCCCTGCTCGATCGCGTGGAAGGGGCCATCGCCGACGTCCGCGCAAGCGGCGGCACCATCGCCTACGTACGCGCCGGCTTCACCGAGGAGGACTGGGACGCGATCCCGGCCACCAACAAGTCTTTCGCCGTACTGGCCCAACACCGCGTGATGCACCACGAGGACCCTGCCGCTGCCATCCATGAGCGCCTGACTCCCCGGGACGGCGACATTGTCGTGCGCAAGACCCGCTACGGAGGCATGTCCACCACCGACCTCGACCGGCAGCTACGCGAACGCGGCATAACCGCCTTGGTCGTGTGCGGCATCAGTACCAGCGGCGTCGTCCTGTCCACGGTCATCGACGCGGCCGACCGCGACTACCGGCTTTGCGTCCTGTCCGACGGCGTCGCCGACCCGGACGCCGACGTCCACAACGTCCTGCTCCATCAGGTGTTTCCCTCACGGGCTCACATCATCGACACCGCCGAACTGCACGCCCTGCTCCGGGCCGAGTGACTCGGACCACGAGCCGACCCCACCCACGGCCGCCGCACCCACCCGGTGTGGCGGCCGCCCGCGCGCCTTCGTCTCCTTCGAGCTGTCCGGAGCCACCGTGCGCGCCTACCGTACGGGTGGCTTCGGCCACCTCGACGAGGCCGGCACGCTGCACTTCCGGGGGCGTAGGGATCGTCAGCTCAAGATCCGAGGCCACCGCGTGGAGGCGGCGGAGATCGAAGCAGCCGCCGCGAGCACCTCGCGGTGCTCCCCTCACCCAACGCCGCCGAGACGGCACCCTCCGCCAACTCGTCCTCCACGTACGGATGTTCACTCCTGGCGCGCTCCCCTGACACCACATTCAGGCTGGAGGTAGGGACACATGGCATCTGAGGAAGAGCTGTTCGCTTCGGTCGACGCCCTGCTGGAGGAGGAGCCGCAGCTCCCGCCCCCAGCAGAGCGCGCCCGACTTCGCGAGGCCGCCGGCATTACCCAGGTCCGCCTCGCGGCCGCGCTGAAGACGTCGACGCAGTCGGTCAAGAACTACGAGAACGGCCGTTCCGAGCCGAAGTTGCCGCGCCTGGAGGCGAACCAGCGGTTGCTGAACGGCTGGGCGGCGAAGTACCCCGCCCACGGCACCCCCGCCGCTGAGCCCATCCCGGCCGCCGCGCCACAGCCGGCCCCGAAGACGTTCACCGGCCCGGCCGCACCCGAAGTGCCCGCGGCCTCGGGATTTACGCCCAGCGGGTCATCACCCCGCGCGGCAGCACGGCCGTGTCCGGGCTGGGGCTGATGACGGCGCTGTGCCCGCCGACCCGATCGAGGCATACCTGCGCCGGGAGACCGGGGCGTACCTGGATCCGTGGCACGACCGGCTCAAGAACGCGTATGTCGACACGCTCGCCGACCTGGGCGTCACGAAGGACCTCACCGACACCGAGTTCCTTGCTGCGATGGAGCAGCACAAGCAGGCCGACCCGGCCCTGGCGGCCGTGCTCGCCGCCATCAAGGGCACCGTCAAGGGCGGCATCGGCAAGCTCCGCGAGGGCCCGCAGGGCCAGCAGTACCGTGACGGCGAGACGTGGCCGGCCCTTCCGCGGCCGATCTGGCGCCCGGACATCCGGGCCGCCGTCATCAGCAAGGCCCGGGTCAACATGCACCGCAAGCTCAGCAACATGGCCAAGATGACGGGCCTGTACCCGCTGGCCGTGCTGTCCGACTGCGTCGTCCACCCCTCACCCGGGGCCTCGCCGATGGACTTCCTGCCGTACGCCGCCTCCGGAAAGCCGCAGCCGGGCGGCTTCCGCCTCGGCCTCACCCCGGGCCTGGCAAAGCTGGAAGGCGTCCAGGAGATGGCGTGGGCGGTCGACCTGATGGAGAAGGGCTTCAACCCCGCTCGCCACATCAAGGGCGGCGACGCCGTCCTCGAAGAGGGCGAGTAGGCCGTACTCCGACGCGCCCTCACCGGAGATATCACCGAAGGAGCCGTACCCGATGAACACCACCGACGCCACGGCCTTCCCGCAGTGGGCCGCTCCCTCTGCCCCGCCCACCCATAACCCGGCGCTGTTCGCGCGGGCGATGCGGAACATGCGTCTGACTTGGCGTGCCCGCGGGGTCGTGGCCGAACCCACCACCGGCTACACCCCCGGGCAGGAGCCCACGGTCAGCGATCTGGTTTCCTTCACCCGCGATGAGCACCTGGCCGCTGAGGGCCGCGATGCCTTCCGTGAAGCGGTCGGTGAGCTGCGCGGCCTGGGCTACCTCTCACCCGACGCCACCACGGCCTCCGATGTGGGCGAGTGCCTGGTCGTGGACCTCGCCCCGGCTGCAGGCGCCTGTTCGATCCCCCAGCGTTACGGCGACAGCCTGCTCACGGACGGGAGCTGACCAGTGGGGGAGATCGAGGACGCGATCCAGCGGGCCGACCAGGAGGCGTTCACCCGACAGCCGCCCCAGGGCCTGAAGGCTTGCATCAACTTCCTGCTGAGGCAGATGAAGACCACCAAGGCCGTCGCCACCGAACTCGGGGTCAGCCAGCGCTCGGTGGAGCGCTACCGCACAGGCGAGCGCAAACACCCGCCCAAGCCCATCGCCGACCGGATCGAAGCCGCCGTACGGGCCCGCTGGCAGCCGAAGGCCCGAGGGCGCCACCGGAAACAGGCCGCCACCGTAACCGGCATCACCATCGAGACACGAGCCCGGTTCGGCTACACCGCGCCCGTCGGTACCACCGACGACGGACGGATGCGCCGCCTGACTGTGTGGGCAGTGGAGCCCGCTGTGATGTGCAACCCGGTGGGGAGTGGAGCCCACCGCGGTGCGCATCGGATAGGAGCGGATTTTACTGCGACGCCTGTCGGGTGGGAGTGGACTCCACTCCGGTGAGCACTGGCCGGTGGGGGAGTGCGGGACATCCCGACATCCGGTGCGCGCACTCGTCCCGGTGGCGCGCATTGTGCGGTGACGATGCACGGCATCGTGCGCACCGGTGAACCCGGGCGCGCGCACCGCATTCCCGGTGAGCCCCCGTCAACTTGAAGTCGCAGGTCAAATGGCTGGCACGACCAGCTCTCGGGGTGCTCACCCGGGTCGTGGGCGGCAGTCTGGGGCGTAGATCGTTTGTCAGCGGTTGACTTCGAGGTCCGTCAGAACGGGCAGAGCGCGCAGGAGGTGGGCGGCGAGGGCGGGGTCGGCGCGAAGTTTGGTGCGGGTCCGCCAATTCTCGAGGTGAGCGAAACCATGTTCGACCGATGCGCGTCCTCGGCGAGGGCTCGGTTGGCGGTCTTCTGGCCGGGGTGAGCTTGTGGGCCCGGGTGGCGGCGAAGCCGGTGACGATCACGGGGTCGCGCATGCCGTTGTCCAGGCCGCGGAGGCCGAGGTCCGCGAGAGCGACGAGACCCGCGGCGCGCAGATGGGCCAGGACATGGTCGTGGCGGGCGGCGGTGATGTCGTGGGTGCGACCGGGCCGGCAGCGGAGATCCAGATAAGGCGGCCATTATCGTCGGTCATGGCGAGGAAGTGCAGGCCGTGATGGTCGTGTTTGCCGGAGTGGTGGCGGTGGTTCGCTTTGCCGGTGCGGCGCTGGGTGGGGATGAAGGTGCCGTCGATCAGGACCGCCTCCCCGCCCTGCTTGACGATCTTCTTGAGGGCACGGTCCAGGCGCGGGGCCTGCGCGGCGAGCAGGGCGATCAGCTCGTCCCGCCAACGGCGGACGGTGGGCTCCGACGCGTTGTTGCCGCCGGCCATGTCGGCCAGGCGCTGGTCGTGACGCAACACGGCCAGGACAATCAACCGCGATCCTCCCGGGCGGCAGGATCCGCCACCTGGACCGAATCGCCTTCAGATGGGATCACAGCCTGTCCGCTGACCCGTCCAGTGACCCGTCCAGGTGCCGGCGCGGCCGAGGCGCGCTCGTCGGCGAGCGGCTTGTTCATCCGCTCAAGGACGTGTTCGGCGACGGCGAGTTCGTCCCGTTCGGCCCGTACCTCCGCGAGCTGCTTGGCCAGCTGTTCTTCGAGTTCGTCCAGTTCCGCACGTCGCGCGGTGATCCGTCTCAGCATCTCGGGATCCAGCATGCACCGGATCGTAGAGGCCGCCCGGCTACGGCGCGCAGGAACCGGCTCTTCGGGACTTTCGGCTTCCGAAGAGCCGGCGCTACGGGGCCGTTGACGCTCCTCAGATGCGCTGTGCGGTCAGCCTCTTTCCATCTGCCCCAAGGACCAGGATGTTTCTGGCGGTTCCGTCCCGGCCGTGATCGCCGTCCCACCACTCGACGAAACTCTGGGCAAGCGATTCAGATCCAGGATTTCCGGACCCTGCCGAGTAGTCCGTGCTCAACTCAACGTCGTAGTCCTGTTCGGTCAGTTGGACTGTGGCGAGCATGCGGACGTGGTCGACTTGCTGCGCCTCACCCTCGGTGCGAGCCCAGGCACGGAACCGCTCCAGCATCTTTGCATCCGTGGTCCGCTTGGTCATGGGGCCGGTGGGCAACTGCTCAGGGGTGTTGGCGACGCCGTTGAGGCAACCTCGCACCCAGGAGCCACGATCCTTCTCGGCGGCGCTGCCGGCCCGCAGGGCCCGGCGGGTACAGCCGCCCCATACGGTCTCGCGCACGGCCGCCCCCTTGCCCGAGGAGTCGTAGACGGCCTTGCCCGCGGTGTATCCGGCACGGTAGGCAGCAACGTACTCAGGTACGGCAGACGAGCGGGACTCGGGCGCGGGGCCGTCGAAGGGCTTACCGCTGCCGCAACCGACTAGGCCGATTAATGCGGCGGCAGTCATGCCGAGTACACGGCCTGAGCGATGATTCATTACTCTCCCTGGGTGCGGACTGTTACCCAATGAGATGGCATGGTGGGCTCATAGGTCGCACCGGTCGAACGTGGATTCGCCCGCTTCGAGAATTGGCGGACCCTCACCAGACTTCGCACCGACCCCGCCCTCGCCGCCCACCTCCTGCGCGCTCTGCTCGTTCTGACGGACCTCGAAGTCAACCGCTGACAAACGATCTACGCCGCAGACTGCCGCCCACGACCCGGGTGAGCACCGCGAGAGCTGGTCGTGCCAGCCATTTGACCTGTGACTTCAAGTTGACGGAGGCTCACTGTGGGGCGCGTCGGGTGCGCGGTGGAGTCCACCCGGTACGCATCAGGGTGGGGAGTGCCGTCCATCGTGCACAACTCATCGTGCCGCGCGCATCGGTGCGCATCCGTGCGCCACCGGGCCCGGTGGTCGGTGGGCGTGGCGCGCTTCGGCCGCCGGACGTCGCCTCTGCGATCTGCCCGTGGGCCGGACCCCGGCGCAGAAGGCCGCGAAGGCGGCACGCGGGCAGCAGCCGAAGAAGCGGCCCGGCAAGGCACAGCACGAGGCGGTCAAGACGGCGCAGGCGGCGAGGAAGGCCAGCGGCGGGAAGCCGACCGCGAAGAAGGCCGCCGTGAAGAAGACGACGGCGAACAAGGCGGTGCCGCTGCCGCGCGGCTCCATCCGAGCCGCGTACCCGGGCACCTGCCCGGCCTGCTTCAAGGACCACGGTAAGGGCGAGGTCATCACGAAGGTGGCCGACGGCTGGGGACACCCCGGCTGCGCGCCCCGGCAGCTGTCGGGAGCCGAGCGGGAGTTCGTCAGGAACAAGGCATGGATCGAGAGCGGCGAGACGTTCCGCGCCCAGAAGCCCTCGGACTGCCGGCGCGGAGCCTCGCCGTCCAGCACCCGCCCGCTGACCCGGGTGCTGGGCGATGTGGCGTCGGCCATAGGCAAACCGCCCGGAACGATACTGGCCAAGGCGAAATCGGACATCCATCAGCGTTGACCGTCAGACCGCGGACAAGGGGTGCTTCCTCACGGTGGCCCCGGCCCGTACGCAGATCCGCGCGCGGACCGGACGACCGCCGACCCGGCCAGCAGGCCGGAGAATCCGAGGACACTGTGCCCGCACCCGACCGACCCGCCCCTTCCCGCCGCCGCGCCCGTCCGCGATCCTGGAGCCCGGCCCGCCGCCACCTCACCGTCCGGCCCGGCCGCGCGCACCGCGTCGGCTGCTGTGCAAGCCACGGTGAGCTCCTGCCGCCGGCGCTTGCGTGTCCGGCAGCCGCGAGTCACGCATTTCCCCTTGTCGCCAAGGGTTCTCAGGGCCGCGCTGGATTGCCACAACCCTCTTCTCTCCCCTGTGATCTGAGTTGGTTGTCGGTAGCGCAGGAGATCACCGGGTCTGGGGCCCGGTCCCCTCCGCCGGGGGCCGGCGCCCGGCCGCTGGCCGGACGCGGACGACGGGAAGGCGATCCTGATGGAGGGCAAGCGCAAGGCGAACGAGGCGGGATCGGCCAACAACCTTCGCGGCGACGTGCTGCGCGTGCTCGGAGTGCTCAAGGTCGCCATGGCCGACCAGATACAGCGGCTGGCTTCGCCACACCTGACCTACCGGCACACACTCAAGGAGACGTCCGCCCAGAGGAAGGGAGCGCGCACCGCCTCCCATCGTGGCGCGGTGAACGACCTCCGGTGCCACGGCCTGGCCGTTGACAGCGGTCGGACTCGAGGCGGTGAGGAGATCCGGCTGCCCACCAAGGACGGGCTGGGCGCCGCCGCGATGGATCTGGGACCGCCTCCCGGAGAAGATGGGCGGCATGCCCAAGAGCGCGGGCCGCTCTGGTGCCTCCCACGCGGTGACGGTGAACGAGGCGATCACCGCGTTGATCGGACCGAAGCCCGACCCCGACCTGGTCACGGGGGAGCCGGCCGAAGCGGTCGACGCCGCACGGGCCGCCACCGACGCCCCTGGACGGGATCGGCAGCCTCACTTCCTACGCCGCCGAGGTCGTGCTCCTGGTGAAGGGCACCTGGAAGAACCCGGCGATCGACAGTGCCCGCGCCGACGTCGTCGTGATCGCACCGGACGACGATGTACCGCCGCTGTTCATCGAGGTCGACAACTGCACCGAGGAAGCCGTCCTGATCGCCGCGGAGTTCGACAAGTACGCCCGGTTCTTCCAGCGGAAGGAGAAGGACGCCGACAGCATCGAGAAGCCGCTGTGGCGCACCCGCTGGACCCGCGCCTCCTTCCGAGGAGTACGAGCGGGTGCACCCGCCGGTCCTGCTCGTCTTCCACCAGGTCGGCAAGCGCTCCGCCAAGAGCCAGACGGAGAGGGTCGCCGGCCTCACCCGCCACCATTGGCAGGGCCGGTGGCATCGCGAGGGCGGCTACCACTCCTACGACGGCTGCATCCCGACCGTGGCGACCACACTGGAGCTGCCGCGCGAATATGGCCCGGCCGGGCCCGCGTTCCGGCGCTTCGGCCGTGACCACCGCGAGCCGTTGCTGGAGGCGATCGGCAACCCGCGCCGGAGCGCCTGCCTTGCCCGCCGCCGCCAAGCCGCCCGGGAAGAGCAGCGGCGCCCTGAGGAACGGGAATCCGCGGGGCGGGAGGCGCGGCGTCCGGTGTGCAAGGACTGCGGGCGCAAGTTCACCGACGACCGGTGGACGGCGGTTGAGTACGCCCGGGACTGGAGGACCCGCCAGTCGTCTCCGCACCTGTGCGAGGACTGCCAGAGTCGGGCCGTCGCAGCCGAGCAGCAGGCCGAAGCCGACGAACGCGAGCGCCAGGAGCAAGAGTTCCTCCGCCAGGAGGCGGAGGGACAGGCCACCGCGCAGCAGGCCGCAGCCGGCTCTCCCGCTTTCGCGCCTGGCCCGGGCAAGCCGGCCACACCGGCGGCGCTGGGGCAGGACATGGTGGTCCTCACTCCGCGTACGTGTTGGCGACCGGGATGCTGCTGAACGGTTGGCTGGCTGCCCGGAGACGCTCTGTTGCACGTCCCGTTGTCGGCGCACCCGACAGTAGCCACGGAGTTCGGACAGGCGGGCTACCTCAGCGGGGTGTCGGGGGCGGGCTCGCCCGTGCGCCCCACCAAGGTGGCCAGGTATTCGGGCTGCTCTTCAACCACGAGGTGTCCGGCTTCTGCGACCACGCCCAGTTCGGTGCCGAGTGTGGCCCGCACGGCCGGGCCGAGCCGCCGCGGGGGGAGGAAGACGTCGTGCTCCCCGGTGACGATCAGGCGGGGGATTGGCCGCGCGGGCAGGGTGGCAGGGCCGGGCGCCCCGCTGGATCGGGAGTGCCGGGCGACCAGTGTCATCCACGTCACCAGTTCTTCGCGGGGTGGGTGGCCAGGCGCGAGCATGGCGCGCAGGAGGCGGGCGCTGTGCGTCGGTGCGGGCCGGAGGAACCAGGCGGCCGAGGCTGCCAGCACGGTGGGGGGCAACCTCAGCCTGGTCAGTCCGCCGGGGGAAACCAGGACGAGCCGGTCGATCCGGGGAGAGCCACTGGACAGGGCAATGGCGGCACCAAAGGAGTGGCCCATCACCGCTACAGGGTTCGGCGAGATCTTCTCGACCACCTCACTCAGCCATGCGCCATACCAGGACAACTGGCCGCCGGCGAGACTGCGTTCGCCAGAGCTCAGGCCGGGCTGACCCGGGATGTCCACCGGCACGACCCGGTAGCCGGTGGCGACCAGGGCCGTGGCCAGCGGCAGGGACGCGGCGGCGTTGAAGTTGGTGCCCGGGACGAACACGACCGTCGTGGCGCCGGAGCCGGCTAGGACCACGTGGGTCTGTGCGTCCTTGGCGGTCACCGTCTTCCGTTCGTGCGGCACTGGCCACGCGGCGAGCTGGTCGAGGCACCAGCCTCGGATGAGCTCCTTGCCCGTCGTACTGCGGTAGATCGAGTCCACGGGTCGAGTATCGCGCCTCGCCCCGCCCTCGTCCCGGTTGGGGCCGCCCGGGGGAACTGTGAGTGGGCCTGGTTGGGTTGTGACATGAGAAGGGCCGCACGGGTTGGGCGAGTTGTGAAGCTGATCTGGGCCCGTGCGGCCTGTTCCCATCCTGCCCTATCCGGTGTCTCCCGCGCACTTTTCGGCGATTTGCCCGAAGAACTCGCTCACCCGTGGGCGACCGCCAGGGAGTCCGTGCTGCGTGCCGAGCGCGGCGGACCTCGCCAGCGGGCCGTCGGCGCCGGGCGCAAGCCGAAACTGGTCTTCGTCGACCGGCTGCTGGTCACGCTGATCCATCCGCGGCACGGGCTGCCGCACGCGGTCCTGGCCGAGTTCTTCGACGTGGACCGTTCCACGGTGTCCGCTGCGATTCGACAGGTCCGTCCTCTGCTCGCTGCCCGGGGCTTCGCCGTTCCCGGCCGGCCCAGCCTGCGGCTCAAGACGCTGGAGGACGTCTTCGCCTATGCCGACGCCGAAGGGGTCGAGCTGCGGTTGGACGGGGCGGAGACTCAGGTCCGCCGTCCGCGGGCAGGCCAGCCCGGCCGCCGGGCGTTCGTCTCGGGCAAGCGCAGGCAGAACACGATCAAGACGACGACGTTCAGCGACGGCCAGGGCCGCATGTTGCTGTCCGTTGTCGTCCGGCCGGGCCGCATGCACGATCAAACCGCCGTCCGCAGCGAGGGCATCGCCGAGCAGTTCCGCCATCGCCCCCGTGTGAAAGCCGAGGTCGACTCCGGGTACCAAGGACTGGCCAAGGAGTTCCCCCGCCAGGTGACGGCCCCGCCGAAGAAGCCCAAGGACGACGCCTGCGACGGCGACAAGTAAGCCTGGCACGAGGCGCGGCGCCGCCAGTCCTCGGCCCGGATCTGCGTCGAGCACACCAACGCCGAACTGAGGCAGTGGGCCCCGTTACGGCGCTTCACCGGGCGTCGTGAAACCTATGCCGAGACCCACATCGCGATCGCCTGCCTGGTCTCCGACCGAGCCGCCAAACGCCCTACTCGCCGCCGGGAGAGCACCGAACTCGTCCTCGCCCGCGAGACCGCCTGATTCGCCCACCAGCCGAACCGCCAGGCCGGCACGCCCGAACTCAATTCCTCCCGAGGCCGTTAGGCCGTTTCGTTTGGATCATCTGATCGTTGGTCTGGATGTGTCGTTGATTGACGCGCAGTGGGCGCGGATCGAGCCGTTACTTCCGGACCGGTCGCCAAAGCGGAGTGGACGGTGGCGTGACCATCGACAGGTGATCGACGCGATCGCTTTCAAGTTCCAGACGGGCTCGCAGTGGGTGCACCTGCCGGAGAGGTACGGCAACTGACGGGGCGTCTACAACCGGCTGCGGATGTGGGCCGTGGACGGCACCTGGGAGCGGGTGTTCACCGCGCTTATGGCCCAGGCCGATGCCGACGAGGACCTGAACTGGGCCGTCTCGGTGGACTCGACGATCGTGCGCGCTCACCAGCACGCTGCCGGGGCTGCAAAAAGGGGCCCCGGCCGGCGAGCCGCACGACCATGCCATCGGCCGGTCCCGTGGAGGACTGACCACAAAGATCCACCTCGCGTCCGACGCCCACTGTCGGCCTCTGGCCTTCGTCCTCACCGCCGGACAGGCAGGCGACGCGCCCGCTTTCCCTGACGTGATGGCCCAACTTCGCGTCCCTCGCCCACTCGGGCGGCCCCGGACCAGGCCGGACACGATTCTGGCCGACAAGGCGTACTCCTCCCGCGCCATCCGCGAGCACCTGCGCAAGCGCGGCGGAGGAAGGACTGCCAGCAGCGGTCGACGTCTGTGGTGGTGGCGCCGGTGTCGGACCACCACAGCCAGAGCGGCTTGTTCACCCCGCCGCTGGGCAGCTTCTCCACGATCAGCCAGATGACGGTGCCCTCGATGATGGGGAGTGGTCAGCCGGGGATGCAGCCGGTCCCACGCCTGCGCGGTGGCCTTCCCATAGAGGCGGGTGACGGTGACGGCCGGGCGCTGCGCCGCTGAGTCAGCGACCGCTGCGGCGGCCAAGGGGTCCCACGCGGGTATCCTGCTGCGGGAGTTGCAGGTGACAGGTACGAGCGGACGTAGTTTCAGTCGGAGGCAACGTGGTGCGCGTGCTTAAGGCGGTAGTCCCGGTCCTCGCCCTGGTGGCGGTGACGGCCGGGTGTTCCTCGTCCGAGGGCAAGGACGAGCAGCGGCTGACCGCGCAGCGGGAGAACTACTGCACGCAGCTGGGGGCGTGGCAGAAGGCGCGGAACGCGGCGGGCACGGACACGCCGGAGTCGTCAGGGTACGACGAGGTTGGGGCCGTCGCTCAGGACGCCTTCCTCGCGATGCGACCGCTCCGGGATGAGACCGTTGGCGGAGGCCGCACCTTGGCGGAGGCGACGGTGGCAGCGATGAACAACAGTGACTCCGAGGCGGAGGGGCGCGTCGTGCAGTACTGCGAAGATGTCGGCTTCGAGACGCTGACCCGGTAGGGCGTTTCGTTTGGATCAGCGGGCAGACCAGAGGAAGATGCCTGCGATGTGAAGTCCGGCGAGGTAGATGGTCGTGGTCTTCTCGTAGCGGGTGGCGATGCCGCGCCACTGCTTGAGGCGGTTGATGCACCGCTCGACGGTGTTGTGTTGCTTGTATGCCTCGCGGTCGAAGGATGGCGGTCTGCCGCCCGCCTGTCCGCGCTACGGCTCGATCCGCGCCCACTGCGCATCAGTCAACGGCACATCCGGACCAACGACCAGCTGATCCAAACGAAACGCCCTAGCCGCCCAGCCTCGGTGGCCGCCTTCCAGGCGGTGGGCACCGACCGCTCAGCTCGTCAAAGTGCCCTGGTGGAAGTACATGCGCCAGCCCACTTCCGTCAGACGCCACACGGAGCTCCGCCATGCTCGGCGCCCGCTGTGGTCAGCGAAGTACGTCAGATGAACGATGCCGGGAGCGAGTACGGCCCCCGACATATCGCTGACCTCGACCGGAGCTTCGGGGGCCACCGAACCGTCACTCGTCACCGAGAGAATGGACGTCGCGTCCCAGCGCCGCCCCGACGCTCCGATCTCGAGGAACTCCGGGTCCAGGAGCTCCAAGACCAGGGCCGGCGAAGCACGCACGTCAGGGTCGAGAAGCCGCATCTCCGCCTCAATGGCCGCTTGAACGGCCCGCTCACTCGCGTTTGTCATGCGCGAACCCTACGGGCGTTCCTCGCCACGTCACAGCGAATAGTTCACGCAGCCCGAGCAGCGACACCGGCAACGACATCGTTTCTCGTCAACATTTGTGACCGGGTTGATCACCAACTGCCTCCGGAACCCGTGCACAAGTGCTGTTCAGGCCGGTCAGGATCTGGTTGCGAATGTCTTCTTCACGCAACTTGCCACTGTGTTGGGGTTGCGCTCCAGCCCGTCTCGGATGTGCGTGACGGCCCGTAGTATCTCCTCGTAGTCGTCCGTTGTGAGAGTCGGCTCGGGCTTGAAGGGGTTTGTTGCGTCCGGGCGGGGTCGGGGACACGAGCTTGCGGCGGCTGATCGCTGTCGCACAGGCGGGTGGGCCCTCGCGCTGACGGACGGAAGGAGACGGCGTTGTGAAGCTGCACAATCCCGTCCGGGCCGCGGACGACCTGTGGGAGCGGCTCGTCGAGCGCCAGCCGGGCATCGTGGCCGCGCTCGCCTTGAAGGTGCGAGAGCTGCCCGAGGGCTGGTCGCTGCGAGTGCTCGGCTTCGGCTGCCCCGAGGCCGCGCTCGCGCGGGAGACGGGCACTGCTCTTGTGTGCGGCCCCGGGCTGTACAGCACGCCCCGAACCGTTCTTCACCAGTTCGTGACGACCCGGTGCCTCCCCCGCGAAAACCGTCCGTGTCCGGCACGAACCGCCGAGTCCGGCACACACCGCCGACCGGCGGTGCGGACGCCGCCTTCACGCTCCTCTGACCGCTTCCTGACATCGCGTGACTACTGTCCCGCGCATGCGCACACCTCCTCACCGCCCATGCGGTCACCAGGACAGCACCCGCAGGGCCCTCCGGCACGCGATCGGCGCCACCGTCGCGGTGTCGGCAGCCGTCGTCGCACTGGTCACGCCGGCCGCGGCCGCCAATGCCGCACCACACGACCCGTCGTCCACCAGCCGCAGCGCGGCAGGAGCGGACACCATCACCACCCACACCGGCGCCACGACCGCACAAGAGCGCAACCGGATCAACACCTACTGGACCTCCGAGCGGATGAAGCTGGCAGGCGCTCTGGTCCCCGAGATCACCCCCGTGCCCGAGGACGACAACACGCCGGACGACCCGCGGCCGCTTCCCGTGAACACGCCGGACTCCGGGGCCGTGTGGACACACGGCGGGGCGGTGGGGAAGAACGTAGGCCGCCTGTTCTTCACCTTCTCCGACGGTTACGACGGCAGTTGCACCGCGACGGTCGTCACCAGCGCCAACCGCAGTACCGTCATCACGGCAGCACACTGCCTGAGAGGCGTCGGGTCGCCTTCTGCCGACGACACCTGGAACCACAACTTCTACTTCGTGCCCGGCTATCGCAACGGAACGAAACCGCTCGGCGGCTTCAGCGTCAGGGCCATGGCCACCTCTTCTCGCTGGGACGCCGATCCGGACACCACGGAATCGTCGGACATCGCTGCCGCCGGCTACGACACGGGACTCCTCGTGGCGAACCTCGCTGCCGGGGAGCACCCGATCGCGGACGTCACCGGAAGCCAGCAAATCGGGTTCGGCCAGCCCGTCGAGGACGAGTTCGTCCACGTCTTCGGGTACCCGAACTACGGACTCAACGACCCTGGGGACAAGTACGTCGGATCCCGCGTGATCCACTGCGCGGGCACGAGCCACCCCGGTCCCAAAATCCCCTTGCTGTGGGGTGAGGCCTGCGACATGTCGGCCGGGTCGAGCGGTGGCCCTCACCTGGCCCACTTCGATACCCGCACCGGTACCGGCACCGTTGTGGGCGTCACCACCACCGACGAGGAACTCGCGGGCGGACAGCCCCCCACGCTCTACGCCACGCGCCTGGGTGACAGCGCCCACCGTCTCTACGACTGGGCACAGTCACTTTAGGGCGCGTATCGAAAGTGCATTGACCTGGGCGAACCTGTCGCTCGATACAGTCGCGTCCATGGCGAACCCTTGGCTACGGGCGATCGAGGCGGGCGGGCGCATGGTGGACAACGCGACCGAAGAAGACCTTCACAATCTTCCGGCAGACATGAACCTGCGCCATCGCCTCGTGATCCTTGAAAGACTCGACCTCGAACCCGCAGATCAGCGCTGCCTGCAGGTCTACCCAAGGGCTGTCCCGTAATCCCTGGCGGGCGTGCAACGACGGCTACGGCACCTTGCCGCGTTGTCGGGACGCCCGAACACATCCAGTATTCGGGCGTTCCTCCGCCTTGCGGTGCACCGCACCCGACGCCGCACGCTGATCCACCAGGGATCACGGGGCAGCCCTTGAACAGTGATATGAGCTACCAGATCGAGTATCGCGAAGGCAGCGCAGACAAGCTCTACCAGGCCCACGTTCCGAAGCCACCTGAAATGATCGGCCCGGAGCCCATCGCAAAGCTGATGGCTGATTGGGTGCGTCCCGCATCCAGGACCGCACCAGGCAGGCCGAGGTCGGTGACTCAGCCCTCGGGCAGCAGCGCGGTCAGCTCCCGGGCCTCCTGGGCGCTTCGGACCAGGGCGTGCAGGACCGCGAGTCGGGGTGAGGCTGCGGCCAGGCCGGGACAGGGCCGCACGACCCCGTACGGGGGCCGTCCCTTTCCCGTGGCACAGACCGCCACCCCGTGGGTGTACTCCGGCGCAATCATTGGCTTGTCCGGGATTTCCACCCGCTGGTTCGACTTACGCCATGCGTGCTCGCGACTGCGGCAAACAGCTCCTTCATCTGCTGCTGCGGCAAGCGGCGCCACCATGCCCTCGCCGTTTCCAGCGCCGACCGCTCCCGCTCCTCCCGCTTCGCCTGCTCCTGGGCGAGACGCGCGTCTTCCTCCGCTTTCTCCCGGGCTCGGCGCGCATCCTCCTCCGCATGCCGCTGGCGCGCCGTCTCCCAATAGACGCGGGGCTCCTCCTCCCGCTTCTTGCGCAGGCGTTCGCCTTCCCGGCCTCCTCGGCCTTCCGGGCCTGCTCCTGCTCCTCCAGCACCAGCCGACGGCGCTCGGCATCCTCCTCCCGCTCCTTGCGGCGGGCCTCCCGTTCCACCTTCGCAGCCTCTTGGCGCTGCCGCATCGCATCGTGCTTGTCCTGGGCGCCGACCGACTGCAGCGACACCCACCACTGGCTGCGCCGAAACCGCAACTGCTGACCGTCGATGGCGCTGTAGACCCGCCGGTACCGCGGCAGGACTGACGCAGGGAGGAGCTGCTCGTGCAGCGCCCAGCGCACGAACTGAGACTGCGTCGCCTGACGGAAAACCCAGCTGCCGGCGGCGAAGTCGAACCCGGCGAGGCCGTCGTCCACCATCCAGGACTGCTCCCGTTTCTTCCGGAGGACGGACCCGAACTGCTGGCACCGGGCTATCCACTGTGGCGGCCGTTCGTACGGGGATACCCAGCACACCCGGACGCCGCGGTCCCGAGCTGAATGTTCCGGGAAGGGATATCCTCCGGTTGGGGGCCAGACGAGAATCCCGGCCCGATTGCGGCGGGCCGGGATTCTGTGTTGTGTGTCTGGTCGGAGGGTCGCGGTCCGGTTGTGGTGGGCCGGGGTTCTCCGGTATGTGTCTCAGGTGGTTGCTGGTTTTAGTAGTCGCCGAAGTCGCCGCCCTCGCCCTTTTCGTCGTGGTGGCGCTTGATGACGCGGAAGCTGGCGACGACTCCGTTCTTGACCTTTACGCCGTCATTCATCTTCTCGTGGTGCTTGTTCTTGTGGTGCTCGTCCTTCTCGCAGTCCTCGTCCTCGTCCTTGCCCGGGCGGATGTTGTTGGCGGTGCTGAAGCGGCCGACGGTGGCGATGGGGGCGCCGTTGTCGCAGACGGCTCCGCGGAAGACCTCGACTTCGTTGCGGCTGTCGTTGCGGATGTTGAAGCTCTTGGCGCCCAGGCCGCTGACGACGGTGATGCAGCCGTCGGGGCGGCCGGAGTATTCGCGCTCGTTGATGTGGATCCTGCCCTCCTCGTGGTGGCGCTTGCCCTCGCGCTCGTTGCCCTCGCGCTCGTTGCCGCGGCGCTCGTTGCCTTCGTTGCCCTTGCCTTCGTTGCCCTTGCCGGTGTTGCCGCCCTCTCCGCCCATGGGGGCCTGGGCGGTGATGGCGGCCGGGGCCACCTGGGCCTGCGCCTGGGGGGCGGGGACGGCGGAGGCGTAGGTGATGCCGGTCGCGGTCAGGGCCGCGGCGGCGGCGACGGCCGTGGCGATTGCGTGGGAACGGGTCATGATCATGTCGCTTGTTCTCCTTCTCGGACCTCAGAGACAGTCCCGCTGTGACAGCCGGTGTGTGACTGAACGTACTAACACCTCTTATTCCTGTCATATCGAGCAAATCGGGAGCCCTGACTTCGTGGGGCTGATCGGGTATGCAGAGCCCCTTTAAGTCCTTCCGCGACGAGCTGGCCAGCCGTCAACTCTCCATGAAATGCTTTGAGTTGAGTGACCATTAGTCCTTGCAGGTGATCTTCTGACGCCTGCTCACCCGATGTGGCGTTGGTGTGCCGGGAAGTGTCGGCAAGTCGCTGCTTGACATGTGGGCTGTCGTAGGTTCCAAGAGGGCTGCATGGGCGGTGGCTGTCCGGCAAACGTGACCGCGTGCAGCAGGGTTCGTCCAGGTGGGGCGGTGGCCGACGCCGGCGGGCACGGCCTGCCCGCCGCGGCCGGGGCCGACCGCCTGGAGGACCCGGGCGGGCAAGCGCCAGGACCTGTCCGGGCGCGCAGACCATCTGCGGGGACCGACCCGCCCCCTGCCGGGCACCGCCCATACGATCGCAGCGCCCGGGACAGGCGGCTCGGGACGGTGCGCGCACCACATCCTCGGTGCGCCGCGCCCAGTGCACGGAGGACGTGGTGCCGCAGTCTTCCGTGTCGTTGCCCGGGCAGTCCAACGTGGCGGCTCGGAAGCGCCGTCCGGCTCACCAGTTCGGGAACGCCGCTGACGATCCGATGCGTGAGCGCCGGTGCCCGGCCGATATGACGGAGCGGATTGGGCCGTCGTGTGCCTGCTGATGCCGGTGCCGGGCTGGATGCGCGGCCGGGGCGGACAGCCGGAGACGTACTGCCACCGGCAGAGGCTGGACGCGATCCGCTATCTCGTCTTCAACGGCGTCAAGTGGCGTTTCATGCCGGCCGACTTCCCGTCGTGGGGCCGGGTGTACGCCTTCTTCCGCCGCTGGCGCGACCACGTGCTGGTGAAGGAGTTCCACGACCGGCTGCGCGGCCGGGTGCGCGGGGTGCTGGGGCGGGACGCGGAGCCGACGGCCGGTGTGATCGACTCGCAGTCCGTCAAGGCGGACGCCGTCGTGGGATCGGACAGCCGGGGCTTCGACGGCGGCAAGCTCACGGGCGCGGACGTGTTCGTCGCGGAGATGCCCGGCTGGTTCCGCCTCGACCGCACCGAGGGACAGGAGCACGCCCTGTACGGCGCCGCAGAGAAGGACACCCTGCGCGGGCAGCTGACCGGCCGGCTCGCCGACGCGGGCATCCCGGTCCTGGTGGTCCGCGGCTTCGGCTCCCAGCCGTACGCCGACGTCGTCCCCGACCGGGTCACCGCCGATCAGCGCGACGGGGTTCTTCTGGTGGTCGTTCTCCCGGGCTTCTCTGAGTGTGGCGTGACGTGCATTAGTTGTGTGACCTGGGGTTTTCTAGCATCTCTGGGGCTGTCGCGAATGTTGCGGCACCTTGCACACGAGATCGGAGGGGACCTGTTGAGGGCGTCTCCTGTTCAACTTCCGTCCGGTGTCCGGTACCGGACTGTGGTGGACGACGACGTGGCCGTGGTTCCGGAGTCGGACGCCTTCCTGCGGCACGTACGGTTCGGCCGGGACCAGGCCGAGCTGACGACGTGTACGTACGCCGGGCACATCGCGTTGTCCTTGCGGTGGTGCATACGGACGGCCCGGGACCGGCCGGTGGCGGCCGAGGAGCTGGGGCTGTTCGTCGTGTGGCTGAAGTTCGGGCCGAAGGCGGTCACAGGCATCGAGCCGCCTTCGGGGACGGGGCTGGTGCACCCGGGGCGCGGGGCCGATCCCGTGCGGGAGCCGGCTCGGATCCGGAACGTGCTGACGGGGGTGCGTCAGTTCCTGCTGCACGGCATCACGACGAAGACGGTGCCCTCGTCGGTGACGGCCCAGCCGTATGAGGTGGCGGAGTCGTGGGACCTGCCGGGGCAGGCTCGCGTAGAGGACCTGACCGACTACCGGATGCGCCGCGCCACCGGGTCCAGGTCCCGTGCAAGAAGGGCGAGCGGGCCACCGGCCGGGAGATAGTGGAGCTGTTCCCGGCCTGCCGCAATGCCCGGGACCGGTTCATCGTGCTGCTGCACGGCCGGGCCGGGCTGCGGCCGGGAGGCGCGGCCGGGCTGCGGCGCGAGGACATGCACTTCATGCCGGATTCGACGGCGCTGGGCTGCCCGCGGCCGGGCTCCCACCTGCACACTCTTCGGCGGGACAACATCAACGGGGCCCGGTCGAAGCGGCAGTCGGCCGTGGCGCCGGGCCGGCGGAAGCCGGTGGACCACCTGGTGGTGCTCGCCTACGACCAGTACGTGATGGAGCGGATGGCGCTGCCACACGGCCCGGACAGCGGCTTCGTGCTGGTGAACCTGTTCGCCGAGCCGCTGGGCGCTCCGATGGCTCCTGACTCGATCACCGAGTTGTTCGGCCGGCTGTCGAAGCGCGCCGGGCTGAGCCGGAACGTCACGCCGCGGATGCTGCGCCGGGCCGCCGGCAGCAACCTTTTGGACGCGGGCGGCGGCCGGGACGAGATCGCCGCGCTGCTCGATCACGCGCGGCTGTCCGGCGCGGAGCCCTGCCTGACACTGGCTCCCGACCGCCTTCGAAGCGCGGTGGACGCGGTGCCTTCGCCCCGCGCCCTCACCGGCGGTGCCCGGCGAGGGTGCTGCTCACGCCCGTCGTCACCGAGCCGGTCCCGCGAACGGATGCCTCCGACGCCGAGCTGGCCGCCTTCTTGTGGTCCATGATTCAGAGAGGACTTCCTCGCTGAGGCGGGCTGGAATGCCGAGCGCCGTGTGATGACGCAGGTGGGCCATCCCACCATGGGCGGCCGACGCTGCCCGGTGTCCGGCGTGGCTGCAGCCTTGCCCGCTGTACGGGGTCGTGGACACGTGGCGGGCCCGGCTCGCTGCCGCCCCGGCCGTGGACGTGTTCCTCGCGGGCGGCTGCGACGTTTCCGGCGGTGTCGCCTCTGGAGCAGGTCTTCGGGGCCCGCTCATGAGGTGACCGGCCGTCCTGGCCCGCACGACTGCCACTCCCTGCGGCCGGCTCTGTCGGCGAACTTCCTGGTCATGCCCATGAGATGGTCCGGGATGTCCTGGACATCGCCGGCCGCGACCCGTGATCGGGGCCAGGCGCCGCTCTTCCTGCCTCCTGGCACCGGTTCGCACACAGTTCAGTTCTGGGCCGCTACGTTTGCCGACCTGTAGGCCCAGGGATTCTGAAGGTCGTAGGCAGTAGTCCTGCGGGCCGAACACCCCGTCAAGTGTGCAAATGGCGGTATCTGACCGGGAGTTCCGGCCGGGAGACGCCGAGACGGTCGGTCCTGGCGGTATGCACACCACCCAGGCGCGCGGGCCTCTCGTCGATGTGCTGCTGCAGGGCTGCGCCCGAGACCACAGCACCGGCGTTCGTCGAGGTCAGCGGCACGGTGGTGAGAGCGGTGGCGAAGAGTGAACATGACCGTTCCACACGTCTCTTTGAGGGAGTCGGGTGAGCGCACAGTGATGGGTTCACCAGCGCAGGAAGACTGTGCGCAAGCACCTTGCCTCCGAACAGGAGAGCCCGGCTGTCCCGGACAGGAGCCTGCCATATGGCCTGGTCACGGCCTCGGGCACAGCTCGTCCTGGACATACCGGGGGGCGTGGGTGCGGTCGTCACCGGGGTGCTCGCCATCCCCGGAGGACTGATGAAAATCTTGGCGAGGGAGCGTCGGGCTGTTTGGCCGGGTGGCTCCTTTGCTCCTGCGCCGGCCTGGCCGAGGTGCTGCGCCCGCAGTTTCGTTTCCGGAGGGGACGCCGATGGTGCTCGACCCGGTCCCAACCGGCAGATCCTTGCAGGGGCTTGTATGCGGTGGGGGCTGGAGTGTGATGTGCCTGCCGGGTGCCGTTCAGCGTGCCGGTGTTCGCCTTGTGGGCCGGACCGCTGTCAGCTCCCGGCGGGCTTGTCGCGCTGCTCGTAGGTCCATACCGCCAGCTGCGTGCGCGAGGTGAGCCCCAGTTTGCCCAGGATGCGTTCGACATGGTTCTCCGCGGTGCGCCGGGCGATCGTCAGGCGCACCGCGATGTCCTTGTTGGTGAGGCCTTCGGCGACCAGCTCCGCGACCTGGCTCTCGCGCCGAGTCAGCCTTGGCTTCCCGGCTGCGTCGTCCAGTACGTAGGCCATGGCCTCGTCCATGGGGGCGCGCGCCCCGCGGCGGAACTCCCGTTCGAAGGCGGCGCCGGGCAGCGCGTCCCGCACCGCGGCCTCGAAGCGCAGATGCTGCGCGCGCATGAACGGTGCCGAGCCGAGTCGCCCGCCCAGCGACTCCCACAACAGGTGCAGCACGCCCAGGAGCCGGGCCGCGCGTTGGGGGGTGTCCTGGGTGCTCCACGCGATGACCTCCACGCACATGGCCACGTCCCACCAGTCCTGGAACGGGCGCAGCCGGGCGATGGCCTTTCTGGCGTGCGCGATGGCGTCGGCGGGCGCGTCCGCGCGCCGGGCGAGCAGGGCGCGGGCGAGCAGGGCCATGCCGTGCAGCCACGACTCGCCGTGCGTGCGGGCGGCCGCTTCGACCTCACCGCACGCCTCGTCGGCCTCGGTGACCTCACCTCCGTAGGCGTGCGCGATGGCGAACTTGACCCGGCATTCGAGTGCCGCGTCGAGGCAGCCCTGCGCGCGGAACTCTGTGCGCGCCCGCGCGAACAGCTCGGCGGCGCTCGCGAAGTCCTCGCGCCAGACGGCGAGGATTCCGCGGTGGTGCCACACCCACGCCGACTCCCGCCGGTGACCGTCTCGCCGGGCCGCCGCCTCGCATGCGGCGAGCGCGCGCTGCACATCGGCGTCCGGGGCACCCTGCAGGATGCCCAGATACGTGTCGGTGACCTGGGCCTGTACGCGGATGGCGGTGTCTGGGCCGGCCGCGTCGTCGCCGACCTGCGCGTGGTCGGCGGCGAGCAGCAGCGACAGCCAGCGGCGGCCCTCGGGCAGCAGGCCCGCCGTGATCCAGTAGTGCCGGGGCGACACGGCCAGGGCGAGACCGGCCCGCGCCTGTCCGGATTGCTCCAGACAGAACTCCAGTGCCGCGCGCAGGTTCGGGTGGTCCAGACGCAGCCGCGTGAACCAGTCGACCTGCCGGGGCCCGAACCACTCCTGCCCGGCCCGTGCGGTCAGTTCGGCGTAGTGGTCCTGGTGACGGCTGCGGAGCGCGTAGAGAGAGCCCGACGCGGCCAGCCGCTCGTGCCCGTACTCCCGCACCGTCTCCAGCATGTGATAGCGCGAACGCCCATGCTCCTGGCGGCAGTTGACGATCGACCTGACCACGAGCGCGTCGAGGGTGTCGAGCATGGCGACGGGCGGCAGATCAACGTCCGTGCAGACCCGCCGCAGACCCTCCAGGTCGAAGCCGCCGCGGAACACCGAGGCCCGCGCCCACAGCAGCCGCTCGCGCTCCGCGCACAATTCGTGGCTCCAGTCGATCAATGTCCACAAGGTGCGCTGCCGGTCGGTCGCGACGCGGCTGCCCCCGGTCAGCAGCGCGAACCGGTCCGTGAGCCGCTCCAGGATCTCCTGCGGCGTCAGGCTCCGGACGCGGGCCGCGGCCAGCTCGATCGCGAAGGGCAGCCCGTCCAGACGGCGTACGAGTTCGGCGACAGCGGCAGCGTCGGACTCGGTCACGGCGAAGCCGGGCAGCACGGCGGCGGCCCGCTCGACGAACAGAGCGACCGCCGGATTGCGGTTCAGGGCGCCTACACGACGCCCCGCGCCCCCGGCTTCGCCCGCGTCCGGTACAGGCAAGGGCTCCACGGGGAAGATCTGTTCGCCCGCGATGCCGAGCGGCTGCCGACCGGTCGCCAGCACGCGCAGGCCGGGTGCGGCCCGCAGCAGCGTGTCGGTGAGGCGGGCGCAGGCGTCGATCAAGTGCTCGCAGTTGTCCAGGACGAGCAGCACGCGCCGCTCGCGAAGGCGGGCCGCGAGGGCGGCCGCCGCGTCGGTACCGGGGCGCCCCGGGTTCGCCACGTCGAGGGCGCCGAGGACGCTCGGCGCGAGCAACTCGGGGTCCTCGAGGTCGGCAAGTTCAGCTACGTACACGCCGTCGGGGAAGGATCCCGTCATGTTCGCCGCCACGCGCAGCGCCAGCCGGGTCTTGCCCACGCCGCCGGGCCCGCTGAGCGTGACCAGGCGTGCGCCGGAGAGCAGACCGGCGATCCGGGCCGTCTCCGCCCGCCGCCCGATCAGCGACGTCAGCTCGCTGCCGACCCCGACGAACGCCCCCGCGCCTGCCCCCGTTTCCATGGGCGGCCATTTTACGGACGCACGACGACCGCACCGCCACCGCACAGAAGTCGAGCGGCCGAGCAGCAGGCGTAGTTGAGTAGTTCTCCCGTATCCCTGCGCGCACACCGGTCCGAGACTCGACGACGTGGAACCGGACGATCATGCGAGGTGTGTGTTGGCGGCAGACGCGGCGGCGGGACGTGACGAGCGGCCCGGGCGGCTGGGAGAGCGAGTGTGGACGTATCAGGGGGCTCTGCCAAGGCGGCCCCTCACCCTGCTCGTCCCGCTCGTCATCGTGTTCATCGTGATGTGCACCATCGCCGGTGACCACTACGGCGAAGAGTCCTCGTTCCGCCTCGCTTTCTGGGCGATCCCCGGGGCGGCCGCGGTGTGCATCGCACTCAGCATCCGGCACACCCGCATCCGGATCCACGAGTACGAGCACGGCTTCGAGCTACGACGCCCCGGGCGTCGCACGCAGTGCTACGCCTGGCACGAGATCGCCTCCGTCGAGGCGACCAAGGTATCCGTCCACATCAACCTGGGCCACTCGCACGACGTGCTCAAGACAGTCATCCGTCCGTACGAGGGCGGCCCGATCCGCCTCAGAGGCATGGACTACGTCAAGGTCCGTCAGGAATCCGGCTTCTGGCGCCTGGCCGCGGCGGCGCCCCTCGGCACTGCCCAAGCGTTCTCCACGCGCGCGTCGCAGGGCGTCGCCGAGGCCCTCGCGGGGCGGCACCTGGAGGAGCTGGCCGCGGGCGGCGAACTGCGCTGGGGAGCCCTGGCGTTCACCTGCGACGGGCTTACGCTCGCGCCCTTCCCCGGACTGCTGGACTGGTCCCGGATCACCTATGTGTCCGGGAACCCGAACAACGGCGTCCGGCTCGACGTACGAGGACTGGCCGCGCATGTCGGCAGCCCGGCCCTGCCGGCGCGCGCCACCAGGGCCGGCTACCGCACCGAAGGCGACCGGCTGGAGGTGTTCATGCCCGTCCGCCGCCCCGGATCGGACTATGCGGCGCTGAGCGTCCTGCTCGCCTGCGGCCCTTCCCTGCGGGGCGAGCGGTACGAAGGACCTGAGCGGTGACCAGGGGAGAGGACACGTTCCGCGGCCTCGGCCCAGTGGTCAGTCGGCACGCGGTGGACCACCGGAAGCGATGACGCGAGCTGCGCACCGCTGATGGCCATCCCGTCCGGCTGGCTGGGCGTGTGGAGTCTGTCCACGACCATCGAGGGGACACCCGGCAGAAACAAGGCGATCGGCCTGTTGCCCGGCCTTGCACTGGGCACCGTGGTCATCGCGGCGGCCCAGATCGTACGGGCGCTGCTCGGCGAGTACTTCGAGGTGCGCGAGGAGGGCCTGGTCCACGGATCCCGGCCAGGCGCCGCCGACTGGTCCTGGAAGCGCGTCACCTCGCTTCCCATCGACGGCGACGCCGTGAGCGCGCTGACGACCCGGCTCGGTAACGGCTACCGCATCGAGATCGGCCTCGACGACGGCACTTGGCTCCGAACCGACGGACTCGCCGAACGCGCCGGAGACCCGGGACGCGTCCCGTTGCTCATCGAGGTGGCAGCACCACACGTCTCACATCCGCCCGCCCTCATGCCCCTCAGCGCATCGCCGTCACATCAGCGCAGCACAACCAGGCCGGCCAGGGCGCCGCCCTTCACCCGACCGAGTACCCGCCCCTTGACGGCCGCACCACCACACCCCTGGGCTGCCCCGTCGGCCCGGGTCCGACGGCGAGGGCAGCGGACGCCGGATGACCGACGGCACCATGCCCGGAGCCCACGGCAGACAGGACCGGTCCGGCAGCGATCCAGTCGCCGCCGTGCGACGGTTGTGCGCCACGGGCAGCACGAGCCTCCTGCGCCGCGCCCCGGCCTGCGGGCGCGGGGGAGCGGCGAGCGCGGTGCGGTGCCGCCCCAGCCACTGCGGCAGCGGATCCGTCCCCGCCCGTCCAGCCCCCACTCCTCCATCGGCGCACCGACCTGCGCGAGCCACCCCGACCGGGCCCGCGTATCGCGCGCGCCGACCTGCTCGAAACGCAGCAGCACCTGCGCGGGCCGCACCGCCTGCGGCAACGACGCCGGCGGCAGCACACGCAGATCCCGGGCCCCGGACCCACCGGCTCGGCCCGGCGCCCCACCTGGGCACCGACGGCTGCGTCGTCCACCGGTGCGCGGCAATCAAGAACGCGTCGGCGAACAGCTCCCTGCCGGCCCGCCCGAACCGGCGCTCCATACGCGCCTGGTCCCGGTACGCCGCGGCAACCTCAGGCACCAGCCCCAGCCGGATCCCCGCCGGGCCCTCACCACGGTGGTCGTCACTGCAGTACACATGCCGTACGCACGCGCTCCAAGCATCCCGCGCCATCGACCACGCCTGCTCCTGGCCCCCTCGACCCGCTCGCACAACCGGCAGCAGCGCACCGGATGACCTTCGAGATCGGGGCGTTCCCGGTTCAGGGGCGGGGGGCCAGGACACGGGCGAGCGAGTCGAGGGATGCCAGGGGATCGGGGCCGGTGGGAATGAGGACGACGCTGGTCGCGCCGGCTGCGTGGCGGGCCTTGATCGCTTCGCGTGCCTGAGCCGGGGTGCCGGTGATGCTCAGCCGGCGAACCCAGTCGGCGGGCATGGTCTGTGCGAATCGCTGGGCGTCGGCGCAGGCGGCGCGGTGTTCACGCAACTGCGCGGCGAAGGGCAGGGGGTCGATGTGCGCGGCCCAGGCCGGCTCTCCGATGGCGGTCAGGCCGTCGCGGACGCGGGCGAGAGCGGCGGTGTCATCGTCGTCGACGGCGGCGGCGTCGTAGGTGACGACTTCGGGGCTGCTCGTGTGAGGAGCACCGTTCATGTGCTGCAGCGAGGAGGCGATGTATGCGGGGGCTGCGGGTTCGGCAAGGAGGAGCCCGTCGGCCACCTCGCCTGCGGCTGCCTGCGACTTGGGGCCTCGTACGCCGAGGACGACCGGGGGGACGATGTCGGGGGTTTCGGTGATGACGACGCCTTCGCAGCGCACGTAGCGGCCGCCTGCAGGGCCGGGCTCGCCGCGTATGAGCAGGCGCAGCGCGGTCGTGTACTCCTTGATCAGTGTCAGGGGGCTGGCGGGCCAGGCTCCGGCCTGGCGCATCCAGTCGGGCATGCCGTGGCCGATGCCGGCGATCAGCCGGCCGGGGTAGAGCTGGGCGAGGGTGGCCAGTTCCATCGCGGCGAAGCACACGTTGCGGGCGCCGGCGGGCATGATGCCGATGCCGACGGTGATGTGGGTGGTGCTGGCGAGGACGGGGCCGGCCTGTGCGAGTCCGCCGCGCCAGCCGAGGTCTTCGACCACCCATACCTGGTCGAATCCCAGTTCTTCTGCTCGCCGGGCGAACGGCAGCATGTCCCGGACGGGCAGGTCGCGGGGGAGCATTACGCCAATGCGGCCGCGGGCGGGGGCGTCGTCTGATTCAGGCATGGCAGTTCCTTGTGCGGATGGTGGGCTTTTCCTTTGCCCGGCCCGGCAGCCGGGCCGGGTGAACGGGGGGGGGCAGGGCGTCAGGGCGGTGCCGCCCGAGCGGTCGGTGGATTTCCGCCCTCCCGTGCGGGCGGTCGGATCCGGCGCGGGACTGCGGCGGCCGCGGCCGCGGTCACACGCAGTGGGGTTGGCGGCAGGAAGGCGTGGTCGAGTGCCGTGAGGCGGGCAGTCCAGCCGATGGCGGCGTACCAGGCGAGCGTGCCGAGGCAGCCGAGGCCCGGCGCCGCGGGAGATGTCGGGGCCAGCGGCGAGGGGTTGGCGTACCTTGCTGTGCTGAACAGCCGAATGCGGCCACCGGTGTTCGCACCGCCCGCCCCGGATGCTTCGCCCTTGATTCGGCGCAGGCATGAAGGACTGCGTCACAGCCAGCCCGCCTTCCTGGTCACCTCGGCGGCGACCTCACCGACCGGGCGCGTGGCGGCGTCGACGGTGAAGTCGTCGACTGCCGCCTGTTCGAGGAGCGCGGTCAATTCGCCGGCCCTGGCCAGGTGCCATCGCAACGTTTCGGGCTCGTTCTCGTGGCGTCGCATGAGTCGCCGGTGGACGACGGGCAAATCGGCATGGAGCCGGCACACAGAAAGCTCGATACCGAGTGCGTCGCTGCACAACTTCCGGTCCTCCGGGTCCTCGATCACACCGGCGAGGACCAGCCGAACTGCTCCCGCAGCGAGGTAGTTACCGGCGATGCTGTGCAGATTCCGCAGCATCATGCCGAAGTTGAAGCGGTCTTCTGAAGGCCTTGGCCAAGACTGCCTCAGCCAGTCGAGGTCGATGACGGCGTTGGGTATCTCGGCGGCGGCGAGAAGATCGCCCACGCCTTCGGCCACCGATGTCTTGCCAACGCCGACAGTGCCGTTGATCAGGAGGGCGCTGGGCTCGGGAGAACGTTCTGCATGCATGCATGAGACCCTACGACCCACTGGCCACGAACTCCTTCACACGGTCTCGGCGAGCGCGGGCAGAGTCACACGACACCGCGCGCCCCGGCTGCCCGCCGACGGGGCTGAACGGCACCTCAACAGTCTCGTTGCAGGCGACGCCGCCAGGTTTGGCCGACGAGGTCGTGACCGAAGTTGTGGTGGGGCTCCTCGGCGACGAGTTCGAAGCCCTGCTGCTGGTAGATGCGCCGGGCCGAGCCGAGCACGTCGTTGGTCCACAGAGTGATCGCCTCGTACCCGGTCTCCCGCGCGAACGTCAGGCACTCCTGGACCAAGCGGGCTCCCAGGCCCAGGCCGCGCGCCTTCGGATCGACGAGCAGCAGGCGCAGCTTCGCCGTCCGGTCGTCTTCGCGTACGCAGAAGACGCAGCCGGCCCGTACCCCGTCGACCTCCACGATCCAAGCCGCCTGCGGCCCGGGGGCCTTTTCCTCGGCGTAGTCGGCGACGATCCGGGCGACAAGCGCCTCGAAGCTTGTGTCCCAGCCGAACTCCCGGTCGTAGAACTCGCCGTGCGCCATGACTGCCCAGCCCAGGTCGCCGGGCCGGCCCAGCGGCCGGATGGCCACCACACGCTCCGCCATCGTGTTCTCACTTCCATTCGACTGAAACGACTGTTTCAGTAAACTAGCCTGGTGACTCGATCTGAATCAAACCCCTCCCCGCGAAGGCAGGAACTGCTGGAAGCGGCCTACTCCCATGCCCTGCGCAGCGGCCTCGGTGAGCTGTCCCTACGCCCGCTGGCCGAAGAGATCCAGACCAGCCCGCGCGTGCTGCTCTACCTGTTCGGCAGTAAGGACGGCCTGATCCGCGCCCTGCTCGCGCGGGCGAGAGCCGACGAGCTGGCACACTTGCAGCAACTCACCGGCTCACAGGACGAGGCCCAGGGGCTACAGCCAGTCGCATGTGAGCTGTGGCGGTGGTTGTCCGCCGACGCTCACCGCGGCCTGTTGATGCTGTGGGTCGAGAGCTACGCCCGTTCCCTCATCGACCCCGACGGGTCGTGGGCCGGTTTTGCTCGCGACACGGTCGGCGACTGGCTGGCACTTCTCGCCGCCGGCCAGCCCGCCGGGCTACGTGACACCGAGGCCGGCCTGGCGCAGCGCACCGCCGTCCTCGCCGTCCTGCGGGGCGCGTTGCTGGACCTGCTTGCCACCGGCGACGTCACGCGCACCACTGCGGCGGTACACCTCCAGCTGGCCGCCCTTGGATGACGGGTCGGTGGCTCCGATTGGGCAGGACGATGTCGTCTTCGGTCCCAAACGCGACGACGCGTGCCTCCGCCGGCTTCGGACCGAGGTGAAACCTGTGCTGCTCTTCCCCGAAGGAGCGGTTGCGCAGCGGTTGGAAAGGGACCGCGGCCGGCGTGCGACGCAGGCGGGGCATGCGCAGATCCACGGCGCATCTTCTCTCGGCCCCGCCCCCCTATGGGCAGCCGCAGTCAGCCGGCCGGAAGAACCCTTTTCCGCAGTGGAGCGAAGCGGCCCCACACCCTGATCGAGGCAGAAATCCCCCTGGACCGCGCCCCGCACGAAGCACTCGTCACTACCGTCCTCGCGTGGAAGAACCCGGACCCCGCCCCCCACGACTGCGAGCAGACCGTCCCCCACAACTGACCGGGCACGCCCGCGCCGCGGCCGCCGCCACGCCGCCGCACTGCCCAAGAGCGGCGGCCGCGGCGGCCTCGCCGAAATCGTCCTCCGCGAAGCCGGCCGACGCCTGTCCGCACCACTGGAAGGCACCGCCCGCCGCGCCCAGCACCGCGCCCGGCTCGCACAGGCGCTCTGCACTCGGCCAGACCGCCGGACAGGCCCCCTCCCGGCCGCCCGTCCCTGACGGGACTCGACGGGCCGTGGGAGAAACTACAGCCCGTAGCCGTCGGCAGGTGAGCACTCCAAGCGCCGGAGCCGTTCGAGTTCTGTGGTCGGACCGTGCCCCGGCCGGTCGGGCGGCCCGACTGCGAGTCCGTGGACGAATCGGCGCGGATTGTCGGGATCCGGGATCGGCCGAGTGCGCTGAGATACATCATGGTGGTGGCATCAGATGGTCGACCGGTAGGAAAGGGGCGGAGTTGATCGAGTTAGCCACGGTGATCCGGGATCTGCGGAAGGAGCTGGAACGCGCGGTCGTCGCAGCCGAGGGTGAGGCACTGCGCTTCGAGCTGGGGGCGATCGAGCTGGAGATGACGGTCGCGTTGGAACGGTCCGGGCACGCGGGGGCGAAGGTGCGCTTCTGGGTGGTGGAAACGACCGCGGAGGCGACCGCGGGCGCCATTTCCACCCAGCGGATCAAGCTGGCACTGCAGCCGACCTTGGCAGGATCGGACAAGACGTTCATCAACGGCGTCGCCGAGGAACATGAGGGGTGAGTACTGCGGAACGCAGATTCTCGGAGCCGGTCGGGCTTGATCCGCGGCGGGCGGTCCAGGTCCTCACAACGGTGGAGACGGGCACGGGCACGGGCGCGCAGCGGCGCGGTTCGGGTTACCGGGTGACGGCGGACGCCGTGCTCACGGCCGCGCACGTGGTGCGTGACGCGTCATTAGTTCGCTTGCGGTTCTTCACCGAGGGCGGTCGGACAGTCGAGCTGCCCGGCACGCAGGTGTGGATCGACCCCGTGGCGGACATCGCGGTACTCGGGATCGAATGTGGCCCGGGCCTCGACGGACTGCCGGCCAGGGATGTCCCGCTGGTGCGGTTCGCACACATCACGGGGGTGGTGGATTGCGATGCGCTGGGTTTCCCGAAGTTCAAAATGCGCCGGGGCCCTGCCTCGGCGGTGAGCGGCCCTCCCACGGTGTACCGGGATTCCCACCATGCACGCGGTACCACCACCTCGTTTTCCGACGTGCGCCAGGGGACTTTGGAGCTCTCGCTGCGAGCGCCGGAGTACGACATCGATCGGGACCGCTCCCCGTGGGAGGGGATGTCGGGGGCTGCGGTGTGGAGCGGCGGATGCCTGATCGGAGTGGTCAGCGAGCATCACCGCACCGACGGGCTCGGCACCCTCGCAGCCAGCAGGGTGCACCGCTGGTACGAACTCCTCCCACCAGACCGGATCCGCGAACTCAGCGAGCTGATCGGCCTGCCCGCCGGCGCCGCGCAACTCGAACAGCTCCCGTTGTCGCAGAGCGAGCCATGGCTGCGAGCGACGGCGGGGAACCTCGCCTCATGGGTGGAGAAGCAGTGGTCGTCCGAGGAGGAGCGGCGGAGCGTGCACGACCCGTTCCCGATGGGTGTGTGCTTCCGGAACGCCACCGGCCCGTTCGACAACTGGTCCAACATCCGCCAAGCCCCTCCCCATTCGCAGGTGCCGTCAACGCCTCTCGACCTGGCGGGCCCCCTCGAACGGATCGTCGAGGTGTACCGGAAGGTCCCGTCCCGCCGACTGGTGGTGCTCGGTGAGGCCGGGGCGGGCAAGACGATCCTTGCCCTGCGTTTCGTGCTCGACTGGCTGCGTGCCCCCGTCCCCGGCGACCCGGTGCCGGTGATTTTCAGCCTTGGTTCCTGGGATCCCACTACCTCGTTGCACGACTGGATGTGCAGCCAGTTGGTGCGCGACTACCCAGACCTCAATGTTCCGGCTCCGAACGGCAGGAGCCTGGCCGATGCCCTGCTCCAAGGACACCGGATTCTTCCGGTCCTCGACGGCTTCGACGAGATCGCCGAAGACTTGCAGTCCGCGGCGCTCCGCGCGATCAACGCCACAGCCACGGGCCTGCTGCTCACCAGCCGTCCGAAGGAGTACACCAAGGCTGTACAGACGGCAGGGGCGGTACTCAGGGGCGCCGCCGGAATCATGCTGGACTCTCTTGGCCTGAACGACCTGGCCATCTATCTGCGCCGGGCCAGCCCACCCGCGCCGGGGGGTGACGAGACGAGCACCGCATGGGAGCCGGTCCTGGCCGAGCTGGGCAAGAAGCCGCGCAGCGAAGGTGCAGAGAATGTTGCCAAGGCATTCAGCACCCCGCTCATGGTCGCCCTGGCCCGCACCGTCTACCACAGCGCGCACACGCAGCAGCCAGAGAGCAAGCCGCAGCCGGAAGACCTGCTGGACACCAGCTGCTTCCCCACCTCCACAGCCGTGAAGGACTACCTCCTGTCCGCGTTCGTCCCCGCCGCCTACGACCCACCACCAACCAGCTCACAGACCGCGGGCGCAGGCACCGTCGAGCGGCGCCGGCGGAGCTGGGATGCCGAACGTGCCGAAGACTGGCTCGGATACCTCGCCCGGCATCTCGACCTGCTCGGCCCGGACGAGCGAGTCACCCACGACCTGGCCTGGTGGGAACTGGGCACCACCATGCGCCGTTCCTCGCGGGCGCTCGCCGTCGGGGGCCTGGCGGCCGTGGCCTTCGGAGTCACAACCGCGATCGGGAACATCCCCGTGGACCTGGTGGCAACCTCGCGAGGTCTGGACTTCGCACTGGCACGGGGAGTCGTGGTCGGGCTTCTGCACGGGCTCGCGGCCGGACTGATCTTCGGGCTCATCTACTGGTTCATGTCCGGGCGCGAGGGGCTCAAGCCATTGCAGGTGCGGACGAAACTCTCTCGCGGAGCCTGGAAGAGACGCAAGGAGTCCCTCCGCGGCGCCGCGGTCGGCGTCGTGGTCGGTGTCGTAGCCGCGGTGATACTACTTGTCCTCGACCGGGTCGCGGTCCGGGGCCTCGGGCTCGACGACGGTCAAGGCGGCGGCCGGTTGGCAGCGCTCGTGTTCATCGCAGAACTCGGGTTCGGGGGCGGCCTCGTCTTCGGCCTGACGGCCCTCCTCGAAGCTCCTCTGCAGTCGGAATCCGCGGCCCGGCCCACGGATCTACTGAACGCCAATCGCCGACGCGTGGCCTTCCGGTTGACGCTCTGGGCACTCGTCATCGGGCCCGCAGTCGGGCTGGTCGAGGGAATCTGGCACGGCGCCCTGCGCGGGATCGAGGTCGGGGCCGTGTTCGGGCTCGAAGCCGCCTTCGGCGCCGGGCTGGCCTATGGGTGCGGTCTGACCGCGTGGGGGCAGTGGGTTGCCCTGGCCCGGATCTGGCTACCGCTGACCGGGCGGTTGCCCTGGCACCTGATGGCCTTCCTGGACGACGCGCACCAACGTGAGGTGCTGCGCCAGGCCGGCGCGGTGTACCAGTTTCGTCATGCCAGCGTCCAAGACCACCTGAGCAGCAAATTCCAGAGACGCTCTGCGGGAGAATCCATGGGTGACCCCGGGAACCCACCGGTGTCGCGCCCGCGTCAGTACAACAAAGGCACATATCGGAAGCTTCACTGATCAAACGGTGGGGGAGTCATGGGATTGGCGGGCAGTCCAGGAAGGTCGGTGGCAATGCTCGCCCTCGGGGCCGCGGCAGCCGTACTGGCCGTAGGCGTGGGCGTAGCCGGATCCGGTGTCGCCACCGCGCGACCGGTCTCACGCACCCTGCACTACACCTGCAATTTCCCGGTGATCGGAGGCCAGCCTGTCACGGTGCAGGTCAATGCGGATGTTCCGCGCTCGGACACTGTCGGCGTGCCCACCGGGCCGTTCCCCATCGACGTGGTGGCGACGGTGAGCAGCCTGTTCACCAAGGGGCTCAACTTCCTCGGTGCGCACTCCGTCGAGGGCACGGCGCAGGGGAACGTCAACGTGGCCGCACCGCAGGGTGACTTCAGTGTCGGGATCCCCTTCACCATCCCCAATACCACCGTTCCGGCATCCGGTTCCTTCCGCGTTCCGGTGACCGGCTCCGCGCCCTCGCTCAGGTTCACCCGGCCGGGCACCGGACGACTCACCGCCGGGGACATCAACCTGCACCTTGCTGCGAGGGATGCCAACGGCAACCCGACCTTGGGGAAACTTGATCTGCCCTGCACCTTGGACAACGGACAGAACGACGTGATCGAGTCGTTCGACGTCAAACCACAACCGGCGGCAACACCCACATCCACCACGGTTACAGCGCCTGCCTCCTCTGGACGGGCAACCTCGGGAGACGGTCGGAATGGGGCGAAGGAGGGCTCGGCCGCCACGAGCGTTCCGGGGCCGGCGGCCTCGGGAAGCGCAGGCACCTCAACCGGCGACGGCTCGACCGCGGCGAGCACCTCCAGTAGTCCGGTCACACCTCCGACCGGCTCGGCTTCGGCAACCACGGCGAAGCCCACGATGACGTCCACAGCCGACGCTACGTCCCTGAACGCAACCGGGGGCGGGACCAGCAACGTCAGAACCCCGATCCTGCTCACCGTGGGCGCTTGCGTCGCGGCGGTTGGCGCCGCCGGATACGGCCGGGTGCTGTGGCGCCGCCGACATGCCAGCAGCGAGGGATTCTTGACATTGAGCCAGCTGGAAGAGGTGCCAGAGCAGGATCAAAGACGCCAAGATCCTCCGACTGCGCCGCAGCCCTGAACCGTGCACTCCGGGTGCCGGGCAGGACCCGTTCCCGCACCGGTCGCTGCCCTGCTGCCGGAACACATAGCGAACCGCGACAACATGAACACCGCCACCAACCAGGCATCCCACTGGCTCTTCCCGGAGCGCCGAGCAGGCCAACCGTCCCGCCCGGATCACCTGTCCGCGCTCTTGAACGAGGTCGGGACCCCGACCGCCGCGGCCCGCGGCGCCGCCATCCGGCAACAACTCCTGGAGATGCCCGCCCCGTCGTCGCGGCTGCTCTCGGTTACCACAACAAAGCCACCACCCGAGTCCTCAGAGAGACTGGCGGAGCATGGAGCCGGTACGCCTCAGGAGATCACCTGCAGTCACCATCCGGCTGGACCCTGCAAAGTCCTGGCGCTGGGGCGCGACCGGGGTCTGCCGAGTGAAATGCCTTCGCTCCAGAAGGGCAGGGCGGGTGATACTCCGCCCCATGAACGAGATCATCTTACGAACTGCTGAGCCCGATGAGGCGGGAGTGCTCACGGCGCTGACACGGCGGTCGAAGGGGCACTGGGGTTATCCACAGGCGATGCTGGATCGGATGTCGGGAATGCTGTCGGTCAGCTCCGCCACCATTCGTGACGGGCATGTCGTTGTCGCCGAGCAGGACGGTGTGGTGGCGGGCTATTACCAGATCACAGGCGAAGCTCCGCACGGCGAGCTGGCAGACCTGTTCCTCGAACCTGGGATGATCGGCACCGGGCTGGGGCGGACGCTCTGGGAACACGCCGTCGCCTCGGCCCGCAGCGCAGGCTTTCACACCCTGACCCTGGAATCCGACCCTCACGCCGAAGGGTTCTACCGGCGTATGGGAGCCGAGCGCATCGGCGAACGAGAGGTCGCCCCAGGCCGGGTGCTTCCGGTCTTGAGGGTCGCCATCCAATGAGAAGCAGTACGGAGTGCCCCGTGGACCGGGCAAGCGCACGGCAAAGTTCCACGTGCCTGCCTTCGTGTTCATCCTGCGCTGGGTTCTTGAGGCAGTGCAGGTCGACAGCATCGGGGCCGGCCCGGTCGAGCAGTGCTGTGTCCACGCGGTAGTCGGCGAACCGGAGGCGTCGCTCGGCCTCTTCGTCGGGGCGGTAAATCGCGCCCAGACCTCCGGCACAATCAGGTCGGGATCGCTCATCGTGAACTCCTTGCATTTGCGGAACGCAGATTCAGCATCAGCGGGACGTCCTGCGCGGTGCTGGGCACGGTCAACTCGACAGTTCGGGACGAAACCGCGCCGCCGGCGAAATTGTGTGCCGGTCCGGGCGGCGGTCATGCTGATGCTGTTCTGCGGCGGCCCTGGCCTCTACCGGTCGCCGGTATGCCCGTTCATGAGGGATGCGGTGGGTTTCGAGATCCGCGTGCTATGGACGGTCGTCTTGCTGTACAGGGGATTCGCCGGAGCCTTGGCTGCCGGAATCCACCAGGCGGTCAGGGGCTGCCGGATAGGTGAGGGCGGTGACTGCTTCGTCGATGGGGGTGTGGCCGGAGATGAGTTCCAGGGTCCGGCCCGAGGTCGTGGGGGTGGCGAGCAGGGCGACGAGGACAGCGGCCGCGTCCGCTCGGTTCACCTCGCCGATTCCGGTGGTTTCGGCGAGACGTACCCGGCCGGTGCCCGGGCCGTCGCGGAACCATGCTGGCCGCAGCACGGTGCAGTCCAGAAGGGAACGGGAGAGCAGGTTCTCGTCGGTTTCGCCCTTGGCCCTGAGATATGTCTCGACGAGCGGGTCTTTCGGGTAGCGACTGGCGGGGTCGGCCCCCATGGAGGAGAGCATGACGTAGCGGCGGACTCCCATGAGTTGCGCCGCGTCGGCGAGGGTGAGGGCTGCTTCGCGATCGACCGGGTTGGCCCGGCCAGGGGCATCGCCCAGACCCGCACCGGCCGCGTAGAGCACCGCGTCCGCACCTGCGAGCCGCTCGGCGAACTCCTTTGTCGTGGCCGTGGCCAGGTCCAGGAGGATCGGGTCCGCTCCGGCGGCCCGGACGTCGTAAGCCTGTTCCGGGCGGCGGATGAGCCCGCAGACTTGTCCGCCTTGGGCTGTGAGTAGACGGGATACTGCGAGGGCGACCCGGCCGTGACCGCCGGCGACAACAACACGCATGACACGAATGGTAGTTGCCTGAGCACTCTGTGTTCAAGATGGTGTCGTCGGTGTGCGCGGCCTGCGCGGCTCGGTGCGTCAGGAGCCGGAGACACTCCGGCAGGCAAGCGTCGTGCGCTTGCCAACCTCCATGCTTCTCCGCCCCCGGGGCTGCTTGCCCGGGACGGAACGGGAAGGGAGCGCCTGGTGAGAGGAGTAGGCGACATCGGGTCAGGTGTTTGCCGAGTGCTGGGGGATCGCCGGGATCCTGCACCGGGCGAGCGTTGCTCCCCCGGTACAGGGGCGCGTGCATGAGGTCGCAGCTCTGGTCGGGCTCCTGGTCGCGCCTCACGTCGCGCTTCCGGTCGCGCCTTTGGCCGCACCGGGAGCCATCGCCGAGGACGGCTCCGCAGGGCCCTGACCCGGGGGACAGAGGGGGCGTTTGGTGATCTAGCCGGATGCCGACCACTTTCCTGGGGGGAGTCTTCTACGCGGCGGCCCACTCGCGTGGCCGGCCCCCGCGCCACTCCACCCATGAGGCGTCGTCGAGAGGGGGACCCGGATCATCAGGCCCGGCTTGCCGCAGGAACTCGATGACAGCGACATCGCTGTACGCGATCCCGAGGATGTGCGTCTTGCCGCCGCTGCGGACGGAGACGCGGCGGCCGCCGTCGGCACCGATGTGGTCGACGACGACGGACGGGTTCAAACTGTGCCAAGGCCATGCCCCGCTCGAAGGCCTCCACGGGCGCCGTGGACGGCATCATGGGCTCCCCGGTTCCCTGGGCCAACGGCGTGACGCCGAGCTGCTCCAGACGCTCGCACTGACCCTCGGCCAGGGCCTGCCAAACATCCTGTCTTTGCTGCCGGGCCAGCCACTTCACGATGTCCACGCCGTGGACCGTGAACCCGGACAGGACTTCCGCCCTGCCCTCTTCGCCAACCATCAGCTCGCGCAGCGTGGCGTAGTGCCGCTGTCACTCCGCCGGTTTCGCGGCCTCCAGGTTCTCCTGGAACCGCTCATCCGCGAGGCTCCAGACCCGGCCCGGCTTTTCCAGCCGCTGGGCGCGCAGGCCGGTCATCTGCCCCGCCCCGTACGCCCGCCGCTGCCCGCGACGGCCCGCAGCGACAAGCGGTTCTGCTCACGGGCCTGCGAGCCTGCGGATCTGCGGTGGCACCGCTACCGCCTGAAGGCCGTCGCGATCGGCTTGTGGCACTCCCTGGGCGTGGAGACCGAGGCCGTAATACGGTGCCCGGCGAGCGGCCTCGGCCACGGTCACCGCCGCGACACGGTCTACTGCCGACCGGCGTGTCGCCAGGCCGCCTACCGGGTGCGCGAAGCTGTCGCCACCCCTTCCGCCGTGACGGTTCACGGTACCCGCTCCACGTCGCTGGGCAGCACAAACGCGAAGGCGGACAAGGCCTCCGTGGGGACGCCGGGCCCGCGTCGGTCCTCCGCGCCGTCCTCGTCGTCGATCCCGGTCGCGACCGGGTCGCGCAGCGGGCGCAGACCGCCGTCGGCCGGAACCGAAGCGCGGACGCTGTAGCGATCCAGCACGTCGAGGTTGACGTGCTGGATCGGGGAGAGCCGGGCGACGTCCCCGTCCAGGACGTCGTGCTCGCGCGGGTGCGGGTCCCCGCCCGGCGTTCGGTCCGTATTTGCTGGTGGGGTTCCTGCGTGTGCGCGCGCTGAGGCGGGAGCGGCGGAGGGCGTGGAGGAGTGCGTCCGGGGCGGCAGGCGATGATCGAGGTGGTGAGCCGACGCGGGAGGCCCGAGGACTGGGGCCCACTGCTGGAGGAGCTGACCCGTCTCCATGGCCCGTGTGGGGCTCCAGCGGCCGAGCGCCGTCGGTTCTCGTGGACAGAGCCCAATTCCGTTGATTGCCGGCCGCTCCGCGGAACCTGCGCCTCAGCTGCGGGGCACCTGGTTGAGTTCGTCGATGGTGACGGCCCGCATCTCCGGCGTGTACGCGGCGGTGACGTCATCAGGGTTGACACCGAGGCCGAGGATGGCGGCGCCTCAAGGGGTCTCGTCGACGGCTGTGCCACAGCAGCGGTACCTCTCAAACTGTGCTGTCCAGCCTGATGAAACCGGGATCGTTGTCTGGCTGTGCATTTTTGTACTTCTGGGGGGTGAGGCCAGCGTGGCAGGGTGGTCGCGGGTTGATCACGAACGGCCACAGGGGGCTGCGCGGCCGTCGTGACGACCTCATGAGCATGGGGAGCGGTTGGCGCTCCTCTCGGTACAAGGGGGGAACTACGTGTTGAAGATGAACGGGATCGCGCGGATTGCCGTGGTAGCGGTGGCTGTTCCGGTTCTCGCGCTGGCGTCCACCACGTCCGCGTCGGCATCGACGGCCGGGAACGTCGTCTCCTGGAAGAACGTCGCGACCGGCAAGTGCCTCAACTGGTCGGACTACTGGGCCACCCAAAACCCCAAGGCGATGGTCGGGGGCTGCGACACCGGCTTCACCCAGGCAGTCTCCAACTGGCGGGAGGTGCCGGTGGATGGGAAGTACTGGACGTTCCGGACCACGCGTATCGATCAGTCCGGTAACGGCGACAACCTGTGTCTGACCTCGTACAACACCCTCGTCTACCTGGAGACATGCCAGAACGGCAACTGGTGGCAGCAGTGGGAGGAGATCTGGACGGAGAACGGATGGAAGCTTCAGCACCGCGGCGACGGCTGGGTGAAGGGCTTCTTCCTGGACACCGATGGCTCGCGCTTGTACACGGAGCCCCCGAACAAGGGCATGAACCAGGTCTGGAACTGATCCGCAAAGCCCCGGCTGAGCCAGCCGTGGCGGGGGATACAAAGCGCCGCAACGGCGACGAGATGAGCGATGTGATCCCGGCCTCGGGTCCCTGCGTCGCGCGTCGACCGGTCAATGAGGCAAGCTCTCGCCCGATCCCCTGAGTAGTCACAGTGGGCCGTCACCGCCTGGTGGCGGCCCACGCTGCTGTTCTTGCTCAGCAGGTCCGGGAGCTGCCTACACAGGATGTGGCCTTGCTCCTCCTCAAGCATCTGGCGCGGGAGAGTGGGCGTGCCCACATGCACACGGCACGACCAACCTGACGACGTATCGGCCGGCAACCCAGACGGGAGTGTCCTGCGCGGAAGGCCGGGCACGCCCAGCGCCGCCCTTGTCCTCAGACTTCCGTGTCCCGGAAGGACGCCTCCTTCTGTAAAGGAGCTCGGCGGAGGGCCGGAAGGCGCGGGTGGGGGGGATGACGTCGGGGCTCCCACCGGTGCCCGTGCCGGCCTTTGCTCCAGTGCGATGTGCCGGTTTGGTGTAGCGGGTTGGTGTCGGCGACGGCATGTCAGGTGGGTGTGTTTGTGCTGGTGGCGGCGTGTTTGGAGGGCAGGTCACTGACGTGGGGTGGTGTGTGCGGTGGGCGTGGCTGTCATGGGGGCGGCACATCCTGTCCTGTTCCACTGGTATAAAACCGCACTTCTGACCCTTCGGTGGCTGCGCGGCTGCACCGTGGTGGGTGTTGGTGTCCGCGGCGGCGGGAGGCTGTTCGGTGGGAGAGCCGGGCGTGTGGGGCGAGGTCGCGGCGGGGTTGAGGGTGTCCAGGCCGGTGCTGGTCAAGCACTGCCTGCCGCACCAGTACATCCGAGAGACGATTCCCGACTTCCCGCCGGAGAAGGCGCCCGGTGTCGACGTTGAGGAAAGGCACCGGGGTACCCGCCAAGAGGCGGGTACCCCGGTGTATTCAGATCGTCCTTGCTCCTGAGCTTCCGCGGATCCGGCGTATCGCGTCGACGACGAACGAGGCGGAGCCCACCGCGAAGATGACGGCAAGTACGGTGTCGTGCTGGATGGCGAGAGCGACGACCAGGGTGGCCGTGACAGTTGCCGCCACGACTTCGGCAGTCAACGCGAGACGGTGTCTCGCTCTCTCAGTTGGTTGTCTCAACACCGGCGTGTCCAGATGGTCGGAGGGATGGGAGTGTAGCTGGACCCACAGCGTGTCACGCCAGAGACGACGGTCGCGCACTTGCCTTGAGCCACCGTGTATCCGGTGACAAACCCGAAGTACCAGAGGTATCCACGGACCGCCACGATGGCGTACTTCCAGGGCCCCGGGACCCATTTGATGCCCTTGGCCCAGCTGATGAATCCGATCGCCCAGTCGAGCCCGAGTGCGGCGAGCTTGTCGGCGGTGAGCTTGGCGCGGCGGCTCTTGCTTTGGCTGAGGAGCACCCCGAGCTTCGCCTCTGACCCGTTCTGCAACGCCCCTACGTGGCCCCTGGAGACTGTCGCAGAGCCGGTGCGGGCCCTTGTTCTGCACCAAGGGCTGCCACGCCCCATATCGAAGGCGTTCACGGGCGCCGTGGACGGCGTCACGGGCACCTCCGCCTCCAGCGCCGGAGCCAGGGGCACCCGGGGATATCGCTGGGCGCTGGATGCGGACATCGAGGCGTGTTTCGACTCGATCGGCCACACGGCCCTGATGGACCGAGTGCGTCACCGGGTGAAGGACAAGTGTGTCCTGATGCTGGTCAAAGCCTTCCTCAAGGCCGGGATTCTTACTGAACTCGGTGAGAACAAGGAGACGTTGACCGGCACCCCGCAAGGCGGCATTCTCTCCCCGCTGCTGGCGAACATTGCTCTGTCGGCGCTCGATGAGCACCTGCACGAGTCGTGGGATCCGGGCGGGACGATGGCCACCGAAGGTAAACGCGCCTACCGGCGCCGCAAGGGTCGGCCGGCGTGGCGGGTCGTCCGCTACGCGGACGACTTCGTCGTCCTGGTGCACGGCACCGAGGCCGACACCGCGGCACTGCGCGAAGAAGTCGCTGACGTGCTTGAACCTCTGGGATTGCGCCTGTCGCAGGCGAAGACCCGGATCGCGCATATGAGTGATGGGTTCGACTTCCTGGGCTTCCGCATCCAGTGGAAACGCAAAGGAGGCACGAACAAATGGCACGTCTACACCTTCATCGCAGACCGGCCCATCCGGTCTCTGAAGGCGAAGGTCCGTGCTCTGACAGGCAGGACATCGCAGCAGGATCTTGCCACCGTGCTGATCAGACTCACACAGATCATGTGCGGTTGGGCCAACTACTTCAAGCACGCTGTCGCCAAGCATGTCTTCACCAAGCTTGACGCCTTCGTGTGGTGGCGTCCCATCCGCATGCTGCGGGAACGTCACCACTGGAGTTGCGGCGACGTCCGCCGCCGATTCACCACCCCCACCGGGCGGTGGCTACCGATCGTGGCGGACGGGATCGAGCTGTTCCAGATCGCATCGGTCACGGTCAGCCGTTACCGATACCGGGCCAGCACGATCCCCAACCCATGGCACCCTGCCAACCCCCCTGACGGCAGAAACTGTGGAGAGCCCATTGCGCTGAGAGGCGCACGGCGGGTTCGGCGAGAGGTCCGGAGAAACGGACCGGGAGCAATCCCGGCACCGCGCTCCGGGCCTACTCAGCGACGCGACCACTCTCAGTGATCCGCCTCGCCTTCGAAGTCCAGGTGGCACGTATGGTTGTGCCACCTTCTGTCTTCTGTGAATGCCGTTTCGATTCCCTTCCGGGAGTTATCTCGCGTTGCTCGGCAAGATGTTGCCACTGAGCTGCCTGGGTGAGAGGGGGCGCGTGTGTTCGTCGCCGGCGAAGGCCCGCGAAGTTCATGGCGGCGTGTGCCAGGGTGCTGGCATGACTTCGACACCGGATGGACGCCCTATCCGACCCGCACATGCTGGCGAGTGCGCCATGCTGGAGTCGTGGCTCGACTTTCACCGTGCCAGGTTGGCTGCTGGCCGTCGACTGGCTGGTCGTGCCATTCATTGTCGAGGCCTGAGTCAGCGCCGCACGTGATCAGGGCTGGCAGCCGGCGCGGGGAGGACCCGCGTTGTTGATCCAATGTTTAGCCGTAGCGCGTCTACTGGTCGACTCAAGCCGGGGGAGTGACGGTGATCGTAACCAGCGTGACCACGGATGATCTACCCAATGCCGACCGGTTCACCTGGTGGCATGAGATGACCAGGGCAACACTGATCCCGACCTTGCTTGCCAGCGACCACACGGTCGACTTCCGGGCGGCGGCGAACGTAGTGGACCTTGGGGCCGCACAAGTCACTGCTATGACGTACCTGCCGTTGACTTCGGCCAGAACATCAAAGCTGATCAGGCAGAGTGATCCCGAGTACTGCCAGCTGTCCCTGACCGTGCGTGGGGACATGGGCCTGTCACAGTGTGGCAGGGAGGCGACGTTCGGCAGTGGTGAACTGATGCTGTACGACTCCTCTTTTCCGTTCGAAGGATGGACCGCAGCAGAGGACGGCAGCGTGGCCCATATCGTGGCTCAGATCCCGAAGACACTCCTTCCGTTCCCGGCACGTCTCCTCAACCGGCTCTCCGCCAGCCGGATACCGGCAGATGAGGGGTTCAGTGAACTGCTTGCGACGTTCCTCACCCAGGTGACGAGCAATGCCCATCGGTACCGGACGTCCGACGGGGTACGTCTGGCGATGGTCCTGATCGACCTGCTCGGAGGCACGGTGGCTCACTGCCTCGAAACCGACAATGCACTTCCGCCCGAGAGCCGCCATCGCGTTCTGTTCCTGCAGGTCCAAAGGTTTATCCGGCAGCATATCGGCGATCCGGATCTCTCAGCCGAAACCATCGCGCTTGCTCACCACATCTCGGTGCGCTCCCTGCACCGGATCTTCCAGCAGGAGGGCACCACGGTCCGCGCCTTGATACGCAGCCTCCGATTGGACGGCTGCCGCCACGACCTCGCCAACCCCTTGCACCGCCACCGCACCATCCAGGGCATCGCCGCCCGCTGGGGTTTTCCCAGGCCCGCTGACTTCACCCGCGCCTTCCGCACCGCTTATGGCATGCCCCCCAGCGAGTATCGCCACCAGGTACTCCGACAGGCCTGACATCCCTGTGGCCTCAGCCTGGCGCGTGACGCCAACAGGCTGGCACGCACTGCTAAGGATTCGCTGACCACCCGGAGAAGAATGACTGCCGCGTGGGAAAAGCCCCCATGCTCACACCACTATGACGGTCAGGAACAGTGATCTGACCGGAGAGGTGACGTAATGCGTATGCGTTTTGGCCTCGCGAGTGCCGCTCTCGGAACAGCCCTCGCAATCGGCGCCCTCGCGGCACCAGCCCAAGCCACTGAGCCCACCGCACAGACAGCTCAGGTGTCCAGCACAGTCACCAACCCCATGGCCGCCTCGTGGCACTTCTACGCGAGCTACTGGACCAAGCCCGAATGCGACGCTGCCGGCAGGACCTACGGCCAGACCTACAAGTGCACGTACGGGAAGGGCACTGACGGCAGGTACAAGTACAGCCTCTACCTGTGGTACTGATCCTGGCCTAGGCAGACGACAAGAGTCACTTCCGGCTGCCGAGCTCAGAACAAGGGCCCCCACCGCGGTGGGGGCCCTTCTTTCATCCGGAGTGCTTGGCACACATTTCTGCTTCGGCAGATCGATCCCGGTCTGTTGGTTGCCGCACGGATGGGCTCCGACTGGCGCCGGGGCCCTGGGTCCTGAGCAATGCTCAGCACTTGTGGATTGGTTCCAGAAGCGCATGCAGAAGGCGTACCCTCCCGAATGATCCTCAAGGTCTCCGAGTAGGCCCGCGTTGCAGCGCGGGTCGCGAAGGTACGCCCGTGCTCAGCGTAGTCACCGACGACGGCTCCACGCAGTCTGGCTCCCTGATCGACGAGATCATGCGGGAAGGCGCCCGCCGGATGTCGGCCGCCGCGCTGGAAGCGGAAGTCGACCAGTACATAGTGGAGTTGTCGGCTGAGACCGACGAGTACGGCCGACGTCTCGTGGTCCGCAACGGCCACCACAAGGCAAGAACCGTGGTCACCGCCGCCGGACCGATCGAGGTCAAGGCCCCGCGGATCAACGACCGCCGCGTCGACGATGAGACCGGCGAGCGCAAGCGGTTCTCCTCGGAGATCCTTCCGCCGTGGTGCCGCAAGTCCCCGAAGATCTCCGAAGTGCTGCCGCTGCTCTACCTGCACGGCCTGTCTTCCGGCGACTTCGTCCCGGCGCCGGAGCAGTTCCTGGGCGGCGCGGCCGGCCTGTCGGCCGCGACCGTGACATGGCTGACCAAGAAGTGGAGCAATGACCACGCCGCCTTCCAGGACCGGGACCTGTCCGACCGCGACTTCGTCTAGGTGTGGGCGGACGGCGTGCACCCGAAGGTCCGGCTCGGCCAGGCCCACTCGTGCGTCCTGGTCCTGTTCGGAGTCTGTCCGGACGGCACGAAGGAGCTGATCGCCCTGTCCGAGGGCCCGCGCGAGTCCACCGAGTCGTGGGCCGACCTGCTGCGCGACTGCCGCCGACGCGGGATGCGTGACCCCGAGCCGGTCATCAGCGACGGCGCCATGGGCCTTTGGCGGGCGCTCGCCGAGGTGTTCCCGGCGGCCAGGCCGCAAGGGGGCTGGGTTCACAAAGCCCGCAACGTCGCCAACTGCCTGCCCAAGGCCGCGCAGCCCGGCGCGACGAAGGCGATGCAGGAGATCTACAACGCCGAGGACCGCACCCACGCCGAGAAGGCGATCGAGGCGTTCGCGAAGACCTACGGGATCCTGATACTGCACCGGTGTCTGGTCCCGCGACTACGAACACCACCCGACCTCCTCCGTCTCCCGCGTCCACTGGGCGATGACCCACGTCATGGTCCGCCGGATCACCAGCACGACCACCCCCACCTGGCGCGACCCGCAGGCCGTGCCCGCATGAACATCCAGCCCTTGCTCGACGCGCTCGACATCCAGGAAGAAGCCGCCCGAGCCCTGGCCGACGAACTCCGCACGCAGATCGGCGAACTGCAGGGTCGACTGCGGGAGGCCGAAACCCACCTCGAACACCTGGCTGTCACCAAGAAGACCGTCACCGCCTTCACCGGCCGGCTTCCCACCCAGGCCACCTCACCCGACCTGCCCGAGCACCCGGACTACCCCAAACGGATATCAGCTCTCGGACCCGTCCTCTGATCACCTGGCCCAAGCCTCACCCCGACGATCACGGAAGACATCCGGATCCACGTGCGTCGCGCCTCGGCTCAGCTCTCCCTCGGCACCTCGATGTCGTAGACCAGCGCATACACGATGTCCCGGGCCTGGCGTAGGTCGTAGCCCGTCGTGTCCACGATCACCTTGAGCGCCCGGAGGGTGTCGCCACCCAGCATGAACATGCGCGCGTCGGCCTGCGCCTCGGCCGGAACCGGCAGGACACGGGCTCGCCGTGGATCCACGCTCCGCGGGATCCTCGGCAGCCCGCCCTCCTTTTTTCTGCCCCCGAACACCTTCAGTCCCCAACCCTTCACCCGTACGACCAGTTCGTGGAGCGCATCCTATGCGGACGGGCGCTCCGGCAGATTCAACGTCCTCGCCAAAGCCGACGCCGACGGCTTCGCCAGGGAGCAGCAGCCGACCAGGCCGACGACCGGCAGCCTTGCTCCAACCTCACCCAGAAAAGGACATCAACTCACGAACCGTCCTCTGACAGGGATGCCCGGGTCGTACTGGGCCTTCGCACAGCACGGCGCCACGACCTTCGTATGCGGGGATGTGTCCGGCTTCCACAGCATCTTCTACGCGGAGCGCGGCCCGCACACCGCGTGGTCCACCGGTGTCCCGCAGCTCGCCGGCCAGCACGGGGCGGACCCGGACCTCGCGATGGTGGCAGCCCGGCTCGTGGCGGGCCCGGAGCACTGGCCCGGACACACCGTCTACCAGGGAGTCTCCGCTGTTCCCGGCGGGTTCGGCCTCCTGCTGGACGACGGCCGGCGCGAACTGGTCGACGTGAGCGGCATCGAGTGGTCCCAGACCCTGGCCGGCGGCGCTGAAGCCTTCGGATGGCAAGCTGGTCACGCTTCCAGCCGCCAGCGGTCGTGCGGGCGGCTTCGATCTCTTCGAGCGATGACGTTCACCGGCTCACCCGCCGATCGGCCCGGCCGGTGTGCAGGAACTGCGCCCGCCCGTTCCCGTCGTCACCGACGAACGCGTGCACCATGTGCATGCCGTGCTGCGGCTCGGCCGGGATCAGCATGTCGCCGTCGTACGCGACCAGTTCGATCCTTTCCGACGGACCGCCGTCGAGCTCGACAAACACCCCCTTCGGGTTTCGCTGGACCCACAGCCGGCCGTCGGCGTCCTCGCTGACCACGGTGTCACTGACGGACGACGAGTACTCGCCCACGAACCTCGCCGTCTCGACGCGTGGGGCGTTGGCGTCCGGCACCGGGAGCGCCGGCATTTCCACTCCGGCCAGCTCGCGCAGTACTCGGCCGACGAGTTCGACGTACAGCGGGAGCGGATTGCCGCCGTTGGTCAGCAGTGCCACCGCGATGTCGCGGTCGGGAACCACCCGCAGGAAGGCGGACTGGCCGAGCGTGCCGCCGTCGTGGCCGACTACCGCGCCGCCCGGCCAGTCGAAGAGCGACCAGCCAAGTCCCCAGGCGTCGCCCATCAGACCGAGATCCAGCAGGTCGACCTCGCGGTGCCGCATGGCGAGCGCGCTCTCCGGCGTGAGCACCGCCGTCCCATCGGGCCCCCTGCCCCCATCGAGATGCATCCGCGCGAACGTCAGCAGGTCCCGCGCTCGCATCGCCAGCATCGATCCGGCGGGCGCGTTCGACCGGGGCAGTGCCCAGGCCTGCGCGGGCTGCGGTTCGGCACCCTGCTCCGGCGAGAGGTGCCCCAACGCGGCACGGAACCTGACAGCCTCGTACGGGCTGGGGGCGGTGTGGGTCAGCCCCAGTGGCGTGAACAGGTGGTCGCGCAGGCAGTCGTCGTAGGACTTGCCGCGCAGCACCTCGACGATGCGTCCGAGCACACAGAAGGCGGCGTTGTTGTACGAGAACATCTCGCCCGGCGCGAACAACTGGGGCACGCCGGCGAGGAGGGTGACGAGCTTGTGCACCGCGTCGTCGCCGCGTCCGGTGTCGAGGAAGATGTCGCCCTCGAAACCGGAGGTGTGGCACATCAGCTGACGGACGGTGATCTCCGCGGACGCCGTCTCGTCACCGACGGCGAAACCAGGCAGGTACGCCCGGACCGGCGCGTCGATGCCGAGCGCGCCCTCGTCGACGAGCTGCATCGCCAGCGTGGTCGTCCAGACCTTGGTGATCGAACCGATCTGGAAGACGGAGTCCGCAGTGGCATCGACGCCGGTGTCCTTGTTCAGTACCCCGGCCGCGCGGTCGATCATCTCGCCGTGTGCGTATACGGCGATCGATGCGGCCGGCACCTTGTACTCGGCCAGCAACTCGAGAAGGCGACTTTCCAACCAGCCGCAGAGTTGGTTGAGTTCGGGCATGTGCACCTCTTGTCTCTGTGAGGGAGAGCGGGTGATTCCGGGAGAGTACGACCTGCGCGCTCATGGCCGATTCGTGAGAAGCGACGAGAACTGGCGGAACCTTCATCGCGGCCGGCGAAACACCCGGCCGCCGGTAGGGGTTACCGCCGAAGCCAGTCCACCGCCCGGGCGGCGGCGAACCCGATGAAGGCGTCGCGCTCGGGAACCCTCGATCGGGCGTCGACGGCCCTGGTGAAGACACCGACTGCGTACCGGCCACCGTCCGGGTACTCCACCACCCCGATCTCGTTGCGCAGCGAGGGCAGCGTTCCGGTCTTGCCGCTGATCCTGACGTCGTCGTCCGCGAAGCCGGAGCGCAGTCGGTGCGGCCACAGCTGCAGTTCCAGCCAGCGCCGGACGTCGGCGCACGCCGCCGCGGGGGCTGCTTCGTCTCGCCAGATCAGGCCCAGCAACCGGGTGCTTTCCGCGGCGGTGGTCCGGCAGGTCGCTTCGGGTGTCAACGCACGGAGCCCGGCGAGTTGTTCGGCCGGCAGCGCGGCCAGGATCCGTTCGTCGTCCTGGTAGTCGATCCCGAGGTCCTCGCCGATCGTGCGCAACAGCTCCCCGCAGTCGTGGGGGACGGCCGTGTGCGGGAGGTCGAGCCGCCGCAGCGTCTTGGCGACCGCGGCCTTTCCCACCTTCCCGAGGATCAGGTCCGTGGCGACGTTGTCGCTGATGCCGATCATCAGGACGGCCAGGTCGTACCAGGACATCGTGACGTCGTGGCGGAACGTCGCAAGGCCGTACGGGCTGGCGGTCGGATGTCCCGGTGCCACCGCGATCCGCTCGGCGAGGTCGCATTCACCGTCGGCCGCCTGCCGGGCAAGTTCCACTGCCACGGGAACCTTGAACACGGACGCGGTGACCACCGGCTCCTCGGCGTCGATACCCACCTGTCGTGGGCCGTCCAGATCGGCCGCGTGCAGCCAGACGCGGACGCCGACTTCCGCCGCTCGGGCGGTGATTGTCGCGACCAGTTCCGATTCGGTGACCATGGGGTGATCCCTTCTGTCTGTCCGGTGCGGACTTTCTGTCCGGACCGGATCTGTTTGCTGGTGCGCCGACCGACTACTTGGTGCCGGTCGACGGGAAGTTGAACTGTTCGGCACGCTGCGGGACCCAGAACGCGATCACCCCGGTGAGCAGCGTGGTGCCGATCAGGAAGCCGAACGCCGCGGTGTAGGAGAACGCGTCCGCCAGCCAGCCCATCGCCAGCGGCGCGATGACTCCGGCGACCTGGCCGCCGAAGTTCGTCATCCCGGCACCGAGTCCGGCCACCGCCGTGGGAAGCACCCGCAGCGGAAGGCCGAAGACGCACATCGTCGCCATCCCGAACACTCCGACGGCCAACGTCTCGTAGACCGTGAATGTCGCCGCGCTGCCCGCCGACACCATCAGGGCGAGCAGGACCGCGGTCACCGTCGCGATGGACACCAGGTACCACCTGGCCTTGTCATGGAAGTACCGGTCGAACAGCCAGCCGCCGAAGATGGTCGTCGCGAAGCCCACCAGGCTCGGGATCGCGGACAGCACGCCGGTCGCGTTCAGCGACAGGTGTCTGGCCTCGAGCAGATAGCTGGGCACCCAGGTGACCAGGCCGTAGCTGAGCATGTTCATCGCGCAGAACAGCACTGCGAACTTCCACACGGCCGGGGACTTCAGCACTTGCGCACGCGAGACTTCGGGCGTCGTCACCGTCGCTTGCGGGAGCCGGCTGAGCCGGTCCGGCAACGCCTTGGGCAGGAGCGCCCACAGCCCGATGCTGATGGCCGCGCCACAACCCGCCATCCAGAGGAAGGTGTGCCTCCAGCCGATGGCTGTCAGCAGTGGGGCGACGAGCAGGGGTGCAAGGCCAGCTATCCCACTGGCGGACAACATCACGCTGGTGGCGGTTCCCCGTCTCTGCGGTGTCGTTCGTTCCGCGACGGCTTTGAACGACGCCGCCGGGAAGGCGCCCTGACAAGCACCGAACAGGCCACGGAACAGCAGGAGCAGACCGAAGGTGCCGGCCATTCCGGTCAAAGCGGTGAACAGCGACCACAGCACGAGCGTGATCAGCATCGGTTTGCGGGAGCCATACCGATCGGCCAGGTAGCCGGCCGGTATCTGGCAGATCATGTAGACCAGCGCGAAGACGGTGACCAGCGAGCCCTGCGCGGTCTTGCCGAGATGGAACTCCTCTCCGATCGACGGCAGGGCCATGCTGATGGAGAACCGGTCGATGTAATCGATCGACCAGGCGCACAGCATGACCACCATCGTGATCGTTGCTGTCCGGTTGACCCGCTCAGGTGTCCAGGTGTCCTCGGTGACCACCGCGGTCATGGCTGCCTCCGTACCGCTGCGTCGGGGGTGATGGCCCATCCTGGGCATCAGGTGACCCAGCGGATTCGTGGAGTTCCACAAACCTTCAGGTGGTGTTCGGGCGGTGCGGACGAATGCTGACTCGTTGCGGCGTCCGGCTTCTGCTCATGGAGCCGGGCGTGTGGAGCCGGAGTTGCAGCATCGCCGCGAACCGCTCGCCAGGGTCGTCGAGGTTGATCTCACCGACCTCTGCGACGCGTCGCAGTCGGTACCGGAAGGTGTTTTGGTGCACGTACGCCGCGGCGGACGCGGCGGCCACGTCGCCGAAGGCATCCAGCCAGCACGACAGCGTGTGGACGAGTTGCGACTGGTGCCGGGCGTCGTAGTCGAGCAGGCGGGCGACGGGGCCGGTCGCCACGTCCCCGCGCGCGGCGGCCAGATCGGCGAGGTCCAGCATGAGCGCGTCGACGTGGACGTCCTCGGCCGTGGCCACCCGCCGGTTGCCCCCGTTGGCGAGCAGCACCCGCAGCGCCCGGTCCGCGCCGTCGCGCGAGCGGCTGAGTCCGGAGCCGTCGAGTGCGGGCGGACCGATGCCGATCGCCGCGTCCACGCGCTGCCCGGTGCGCTCCAGGAAGGTCGACGCGACGCGGATCGACCGCTCCTGACAGTCCGCCTGGCCTCCCGGCATCGGCACGATGCCGTAGGCCACGTCGCCCACCAGCGCTACGGCCGAGCGCGCCTGGACCGCACTCAGGTGCATGGCCAGCGCGTCCGCGACCCGCTGGCGATCCGCGACCCGGCGCGGACCGTCCTCCGTCGACGGATCGGCGTCCGAACCACCGAACAGCCCCAGCGCCAGCACGATCGCGGGCTGCCCCACCAGCCCGAGCCGCGCAATCGCCTCCGGTGCCCCCGCGCCGCCTTCGAGCGCGGTGCTCACCAGGTCGGCACGCAGGCGGCGTTCGACATCGGCGCCCGCACGCAGACGCAGCATGTGGAGAGCGACGAGCTTGCCGGCGTCGATCAGCGCCTGCGTCCGCTCTTCGGACAGGGGCCCGGGCACCGCCGCCCAGATCGAGCCGAGGATCTCGTCGCCGGCCCGCACCGCCAGCGCCACCCGGGGAACGGTCATCGTCTCGTCGTGGAGCGGATCGACGTACACGGGCGCATGGCCGCGATGGAGACGCTCGAAGACACCGTTGCGCGCCAGGCCAAGCGTGAACCGTTCCGGTACCTGGCGGCCCAGGATCGTCTCCACTCGGGACTGGTCGGCCTCGTCCTGGCGGCCGGAGAAGGCGAGCACCCGTGAGCTGCGGTCCTCGATGGTGACCGGCGCGTCCAACAGCGCGGCCACGGCGTTGGCCAGCGCGAACAGGTCGCCCGACGGCATGCCGCCCAGAGTCTGCGGCGAGATGTCGCCGATGTCTCCCTCGACGAGCAGGGTGCGGAGCATGGCGGCGACCTGCGCCCACGAGGCGCCTCGGGCGAGTCCGAGCAGTGCGACGCCGGACTCGTCGGCGGCCCGCCGGATTTCCACGGTCGCGGTGAAGGGTGACCGGACGACGAGCGCCGCAGCGCCCTTGCGGCCGAGTTCGTACAGGAGGCGGACCACGTCGTCCGGTTCGTGGAAGCCCACCCCCAGGACGACGGCCTGGGCGGGGAACTGCGCCTCGTCGAGCGGGTCGTGGATGACTACGCCGCTCAGTTGCCGGCGCGTGCCCCCGCCGCCGGCTATCGACTCCAGCAACACGTCCCCCAGGTCTTGGAGAACGCGCGCCAGGTTTGTGTGTGGCTTGCCAGACGTCGGTGTCAGCACCGCCCAAAGGTAACTCCGGCCGCACCAGAAACTGTTGGTCCGATCCGACCAGATTGCACGGCGAGTTCGTCGCGTGCTACGAACCGAGCCACACCGTCGAGGTCGTGACCTCCGCCAGCAGGTCGGGAATCGGGGTGACGCCGAGGCCCGGCCCCTGGGGCACGGGCAGGTGTCCGTCCTTCAGGACGAACGGTTCCGTGATGTCGGTCCGGTAGAACCGGTCCGACGCCGAGGTGTCGCCGGGCAGGGTGAACCCGGGCAGCGAGGCGAGCGCGACGTTGGCCGCCCGCCCAAGCCCGGTCTCGATCATGCCACCGCACCACACGGGGATCCCGTGGGCGGCGCAGACGTCGTGCACCCGCCGTGCCTCCAGGTAACCACCGACCCGGCCGGGCTTGATGTTCACGATGCGACAGGCACCCAGCGTGATCGCGTCGGCAGCGGAACGGGCGGACACGATCGACTCGTCGAGGCAGATCGGCGTGCGGATGCGACGGGCCAGCTCGGCGTGGCCCAGGAGGTCCTCCTCGTCCAGCGGCTGCTCGATGAGGAGGAGCTCGAAGGGATCCAGTCGGGCGAGCTGGGACACGTCGGACAGCGTGTACGCCGTGTTGGCGTCGACCTGCAGCAGCACATCGTCGCCGAAGCGCTCCCTCACCGCTCGCACCGGCTCGATGTCCCAACCGGGTTCGATCTTCAGCTTGATCCGCACGTAGCCGGCGTCGAGATAGCCGCCTACGACGTCCAGGAGTTGTGGGACGGAGTCCATGATGCCGACCGAAACCCCGCAGGGCACGGAGTCCCGGGTGGATCCTAGCTCGGCGGCGAAGGACAGGTCGTGTGCTCGGAGTTCAGCGTCGAGCACGGCCATTTCGAGTGCGGCCTTCGCCATCCGGTGACCCTTGAACCTGGCCAGGCGGGGCGCGACTCGGCTCGCGGTGACCCCGCCCTCCATCAGGGCCGGCACCAGGAAGTTCCGCAGCACGTGCTCGGCCCCGTCGACGTACTCCGAGGAGTAGAGCGGCTCTCCCATCGTGACGCACTCGCCCCAACCCTCGCCGTTCGGTGTCACGACTCGTATCAGCAGCAGTTCCCGTACGCTCTGCGTACCGAACGACGTCCGGAACGGTGCCACCAAAGGCATCTGGACACGCAGAAGTTCCACACCATTGGGCTTCATGACGACTTCTCCCTCGAGACCACGTACCAGCCGGCACGATCGAATCCGATGACCCTGGCTTCCTCCGCCATCAGGCCTCCCAACACCTCCCGCAGCGCGACGCGCCACGCTTGGCCCTGATCCGGGTCCGTGCGCCGGAGTGTCTCGATGTCGGGCGGCACGGCGACCAGTACGACCGGCCCGTCGGCCACTGCGGTCAGCGGTCCCCCGTCAGGTGCGACCGACAGGGCAGAGGCCGCACCGCGCTCTCGCAGCGCGGCTACTTCGACTCGGGCAGGCTCACCGAGCGAAGCGGCGGACGCCGCCGGGCCGGAAAGCTTCCAACGGACCATCAGCCGGTCGGTGTCACCCGCGCCGTTGATGCCGTCGCGCATCGGCCCGTAGAAGTCGGGCAGGTAGCGCGCCGGGCCGGCGCCGAGTTTGGCCAGGTTGAAATACGCGTTCCGCCGCACCAGGGGATCGAACGTCCAGGTGACCAGCGAGACGCCCTGGCGCAACGCCCAGGCGCGCTGGTGCAGTTTGAGGGCGAATCCGATCCCCCTCCCGAGCCCTCGCGGCGCCACGCCGGCGATGTGGCTGTGCAGGCTCGCCGTGGCCGGGCTGCCGAAGAAGCCGAGGCAGGCTCCCAGCAGCTCCTCCCCGTCGTACGCGCCCGCGACATAGTTCCCCGCCGCGGCCATCGCCCGCAACAGCTCTGTCGTCACCGGTTGGGCACCGGTGCCCGGCTGCCAGATCGATGCGAAGAGCCGGCAGACCTCGGTCAGGTCGGACACCTCGGTCAGGTCCCGGATCTCCACACGTGAGGCGGCGGCAGCAGCGGTCGCGGCGGCCAGTGCGGCTGCGCTCACGGCCGGGGAAACCAGACCTGACTCATATGTCGCAAGATCTCTCACGGTGCTTTCCTTTCCGGGCTTACCGGGCGGGTCACCGTAGTGCCGCACCAGGGTTGTCCGCCGCGTTCGTCGTCACGCACAGAGTTCACTTCGCCAGCACGGCGTCGATCAGGGCGGTGAGCAGGGCGGTGCGCCGCGGCAGTTCGGCTACGACGACGTGTTCGTCGTCCGCGTGCGCACCGCCGCCCACACCGCCGAGGCCGTCGAGGGTGGGGATCCCGAGGCCGGCGGTGAAGTTCCCGTCCGAGGCGCCACCGACAGCGGCGGCGGTAAGAGCTCCGAGGCCGAGTTCGGCAGCGATCGTTGCAGCGAGGTCGAACAGCCTCGACGACGCGTCCGCCTGCAGCGGCGGGCGGTTGATGCCACCGGAGATGCGGATCCGCGAGCCCTCGAGTACGGGGCGGAGGTCCCGCACGGCCCGGTCGACCCGCCGCTGCTCCGCCTCGTCCCACACACGTACGTCGACCGCCACGCTGGCTTCTGCGGGAACCGTGTTGGTCGTGGTGCCGGCGGAGAGGACCGTCGGCACGACGGTCGTGCCCCGCTCGGCGTCGGCCAGTGCCGCGACTGCGAGGATCTGGTGCGCCGCCTCCACCCCGGCGTTCACCCCCTTCTCCGGTTCGAGCCCGGCGTGCGCGGCCCGGCCGTCCACTTCGATCCGGTACAGGGAGGCGCCTTTGCGGCGGCACTTCAACGCTCCGCCGCCTGCCGATGCCTCCAACACGAACACCGCGTCGCAGCCGCGAGCCTCTTCCTCGATCAGCCGCCGCGACGACGGCGAGCCGGTCTCCTCGTCACCGGTGACCAGGATCGAAAGACCCGACCGGTTCCCGGCGGCAGCGGCGGCGTGCAGCGCCATCACGACACCCGCCTTCATGTCGAAGCAGCCCGGCCCGCGCAGCACTCCGTCCCGGACGGAATACGGGTGTGTCTCCAGCGATCCGGTGGGCCACACCGTGTCGTGGTGTCCGAGCAGCAGCACACGCGGCGCCTCGCCGAACCGCCACCTCAGGTGCGTGCACCCGTCGATCACCACGCGATCCGGGTCCGTGTCCAGCAGCCTGCGCCCCAGTGCCGCCACGACGTCTGCGCTGCGGGCGACGGCTTCGTGATCGGACGACGGCGACTCGCACCGCACCAGGGTCTCGATGTCCGCGACGAGGGCCTCCACCGCCACCTCGGCGCGCGTCGCCGTCATCGCGGCTCACCTCGCAGCGGCTGCCCGGGAAGCGCGTCGACCTGCAATTCCCCCGCACTGACCACCGGGACACCACCGACAAACAAGTGCCGTACGCCCACAGACGGCCGCGTGGGGCCGAAGTAGGTTGCGCAATCGGTGATCGCCACGGGGTCGAGTACGACGATGTCGGCGTCCGCGCCGACCCCGAGGTGTCCTTTCGCCCGAGCGCCCGGCGCCACCTCGTCGAGGACCCGCGCCGGCAGGTGGGCACACCGCCGGAACGCCTCCGGCCAGTCCCAGGCACCGCTCTCCCGCACCATCACGCGCAGCGTCTTGGTGAACGTTCCCGCGGTGCGCGGGTGCGTCGTTCCCCCGGGCGGCAGTGGCCACTCGGTGCTGTCGTTGCTGCCGTCGGGCCAGAAGACGGGCATCGCGTCACTGGCGACAATCGCGTCCGGGAAGGCCATCGCCTGGTGCAGCATCGCGAGCTCGCGCGGGTTGCCCTCGTCGAGGAACTCCAGAATGCAGGGCGCCCCGGGGTCGCTGTTCCGCAACTGCCGCAGGCGCCCCTCGTCGGCGATGCGCTCCCCCGATTCGAGCATCACGACACTGGACGGGGACAGGCCCTTCATCCGCAGGCGTTCGGCGTCGAGGAAGGCCGCTCCGATCGCCGTGCTGCCGGCCCCGTACGGGTAGGCCTCGACCGTCACCCGAGATCCCGACCGCCGTGAACCGTGCAACGCGGCGAGTACCCGGTCGATGTGGTGGCCCGAAGTGCTGTTGACGTGGCAGTGGTGCATCGCCGCGCCGGTCTCGGCCGCGGCGATGACGATCTCCTCGGAGCCGTCTGCGGGAGTTCCGGGATCCACCTCGACCAGCTCGCGTACGTGGGTGTACGTCGGCACGCCGGCCTTCGCGGCAAGCCGGGCGACAGCAAGGAACTCGGCAGGCTCACTGTGGGGCGCGTACCCGAGGAGGACTCCGATGCCGAGCGCTCCGGCGCTCAGCTCACCCTCGATCAGGGCCAGCCACTCGGCGAGTTCACGATCGGTGGAGGAGCGCTGCCATGCACGGTTTCCCAGCACCGCGAGGCCGCTCCCGATCTGTGCGTCGGGCTGGATGCCGGCGAGCACCTGGGCCCGGGCACCACCCCACGAGGCGGAGAAGCCGTAGTGCAGCGGGCGTCCGTCCGCGGCGGCCTCGGCGTACGCACGTCCGATGGGCATGAGGCCCGCTTCCAGGTCGAGGGCCGTCGTCACGCCGTCCATGGCCTGCAGCCGCTGCCCCGCGATGGAGTGCACGTGGCTGTGCAGGTCGACGAACCCCGGACCGACGACCAAACCCGTGACGTCGACGACCGCGCATCCCGGTGGCGCGTCGAGCCCTGCGGCGACGGCGCTGACCACGCCGTCGGACACGAGGACGTCGGCGATGCCGTCGAACTCTGTTCCCGGATCAATGACACGGCCGCCACGCAAAAGTGTCTGCATGCTTTCGTCTCCTCGTCGAGGACGCACTGGAGCACCTGCTGGCCTCCAGTGCGACCCTAGGAGGGAGATCAGGCACCGCTGTTGGTCCAGGCCGACGAAGCTGTGACGACCTATTCATGCACCCCGACGAACCCGGCACGAAGTACTGCTACTTCTCCGGGCTGGACATGCCCGGGACGACCGAGCAGCGCAAGATACCGGGACGATGCGCCCGGCGTCCTGCCCTGTCGGAACGGCTACTGGCGTCCGGCCGCCGCTTCGGTGGGATGGCTGCGGAGCAGCGCACGCGTGGCAGACCGGTGGCAGCGATGCGAGGAAGGACTGCTGGCGTTCTACGACTTCCCGGCCGAACACTGGATCCGCCTGCGGACCACGAACCCGATCGAGTCGACGTTCTCCAGGGTCAGGCTCCGCACCGAGGTCGCCCGCGGAGCCGGCGGCCCCGCCGCTCTTCGCCTGCGCCAGATGGTCACCGCCCGCCCGCTGGGCTCCGCCGAGGCGCTGCCGCAGGCTGCGCCGACGGGCCGGGAGGAGGTGCTGCGCTTGATGGCCACCGGCCTGTCCAACCCGGAGATCGCGGAGTCGCTCACGGTGAGTCTGGAGACGGTGAAGACCCACGTCGGGATGGTGCTGACCAAGCTCGGCGCGCAGAACCGGACCCACGCGGTGGTGATCGCGTACGAAAGCGGCCTGGTCGTGCCCGGGGTCGCGGGCCGACGCGACATCAGGTGGCCTGACCGGGCCTGCCTGTGCCGCTGAACCAGCGTCCGGGGCAGCCCACGCTCTGGACGCCTCCCCACCCCGGGGCAGGCCCGGCCATGGGAACTTGGGGAGTTACCCGCCCTCGCGGCGGGAGAAGTCGGCCGCGTAGGAGTTTCGGGAGGCCCTGCCGATGGCCCGGCCCTCCTCGACACCACCCTGTGCAAGCAGTGAGCGCACCGGTCGGCCCGGCTATGGGGTGTTTCCGTCGCCGCGCGGGTTGCCGGTTGCCGCGCGGGCGGTGACCAGCCCCGATTCGTAGGCCGCGATGACCGCCTGGGCGCGGTCACGGACGTCGAGCTTGCCGAAGATGCTGGTGATGTAGTTCTTGACCGTGGAGACGCTGATGTGCAGGTCGTGGGCGATCTCGGCGTTGTCGAGACCGGTGGCCATCAGACGCCACACCTCGACCTCCCGGGGTGTGAGTTCGCCCAGGTCGGTGGGGAGTGGCTGCGACGCGCCGTGAGGGGCCCGTACGTAGGTGGAGATCAGCCGGGTGAGCAGACGCGGCGCGACGACGGCCTCGCCTGCGTGGACGGTGCGGATCGCCGCGCTCAGGTCCTCCGGCGAGCTGTCCTTGGGCAGGAACCCGCAGGCTCCGGCGCGCAGGGCACCCACGACGTACTCGTCCATGTCGAAGGTGCTGAGGGCCAGGACCCGGCAGCCGGGCACGGTGGCGGTGAGTTCCCCGGTCGCGCCGACACCGTCGAGGACGGGCATCCGGATGTCCATCACCACGACGTCGGGGCGCAGCCGGCGGGCGAGGGCGACAGCCTGCGCGCCGTCCTCGGCCTCTCCCACGACCTCGAAGGACGGGTCGGGGGAGAGGATCAGCGACAGGCCGCGCCGGACCAGCGGCTGGTCGTCCGCGATCAGCACTCTGATCCTCGGTGTGTTCGGCCGGGTCCCGGTCATCGGTGTGCCCCCTCGTGCTGGACGGCTGCTTCGGCCGCCTCGTCCGTGGTCAGCGGCAGGTCGGCCACCACTGCGAACCCACCGTCGGCCTGCGGGCCGACGGCGAGGGTGCCGCCGTGCAGGGCGACGCGCTCGCGCATGCCGATCAGGCCGTAACCGCCCGAGCCCACCGATGTCGCCCCCTCCTGCGGCGGTGTGCTCCCACCGTCGTCCCGCACTTCGACGGTGACCCGATCCTGGCGATACGTCAGCCGTACGGACGCGCGGGCGGGCCCCGCGTACTTGCGGGCGTTGGTAAGGGCTTCCTGGGTGATCCTGAACACCGTGAGGCCGACGGTCGGCGGCAGCGGGCGCTGGGGCCCGTGGACGCTGAACTCGGTCGGCAGTCCGGCAAGGCGGGATTCGGCCACCAGACGGTCGAGGTCGTCGACGCCCGGCTGGGGCTGCGACGGCGCGGACTCCGGTTCGTCACCGGCCCGCAGCACATCGAGGAGCTGGCGCATCTCGCGCAGGGCGAGCCGCCCGGAGGATTCCAGAGTGACCAGGGCGTCCCGGACCACCTCCGGTCGGGCGAGGTTGGCCCGGGCTCCGCCGGCCATCAGCTGCATGGTGGTGATGTGATGGGCCACGATGTCGTGCAGCTCCCGTGCGATGCGGCGGCGTTCGTCGGCCACCGCACGGTCGGCGAGGAGTCTGCGGTTCGCCGCCACCTCCCGCTGCCAGCGGTTGACCGCCATGGCGGTGCCGACGACGATCAGGGCGGAGAGGGGCGTGACAGCGGCGTCCTGCCAGGGCGGAATCCGGCCGTGGCTCTGGCTCAGCAACGTCAGCGACACCGTCGCGACGGCCGCGACCGCTGTCACCGGGCCGGTGCAGGCCCTGGCGACCGAGTACAGGGCGACCAGCAGGACGGCACCGAAGTGTCTGGGCAGCGGCGCGGTCAGGGTGGCTGTCGTATCGAGTGCCAGTACGGCAGCGAGCGCCACCACCGGGTGGCTGCGCCGGACGAGCAGCGGCAGGGCTGCCAGCGCGACGAGGAGGAACCCGGCCACGCTCACGGCGTATCGGCCGTCGGGGTCGTCGAAGAACACGTAGCTGAGCAGGTTCATCGCGCAGGCCCCGCCGGTCACGAGCGCGTCGTTGCGGGACCACGGCGGCCCGGCGCTGTCGATGTGCAGCGGCTCCCGGGCATCGCCGGGCCCGACGTGTCGGCGCCTGCGCATGTCTGTTCTCCCTGTGTCCGGCCTTACGGCCTCCGGTACAGAGTTGCACAGCAGATGCAGCACTGGTGGCAGCACCGTCGGCGGCAGCTCGCGGCCCGCGACCGGGATGGGGACCAGGACCTGGGTCCTGGTCCCGGGCCGGGGCAGGACCCAGGGCCCCGGCCCGGATCATCCGCTGCCAGGACGCTTCCCGGCCCCTCGGGGTGATGGTCTGGATACCGGCCGGGAGCCCCCGGCAGACGTCCGCATGCAAGTCCGTCCGCCGGAGGACATCGTGATCCGCGCCCTGACCGGATACTCCACCAGACACCCGTGGAAAGTCATCGCCCTCTGGGCGGTGCTGGGTGTCGTGCTGAGCGCCCTGGCCCCGACACTGATCGGCCGCGTCACCCAGAACCAGACCGGGGATTTCCTGCCCAGGAGCTACGACTCGGCCGCCGCTCTGGAGATCGCCGAGGAACAGTTCGGGGTGAACCCCGACGCCACCACCGTGACGATGCTGGTCGCCCGGTCCGACGGCAAGGCTCTCGGCGCCGCCGACCAGAAGCGGGTCGAGGCCGAGGCGGCGAAGCTGGCGCAGCGCCGGGTGATCATGCCCAGGGAGGACGACAGACCGAAATTCCTGGTCCCGGACCGCTCCCAGACACCCCGGATCGCCCCGGCGACGGTGGCACCCGACCGGAGTTTCGAACTGCTCTCCGTCGAGCTGATCGGGAACCGTACGGACAAGGGGGTCCAGGGCGTCTACCGGGCCTTCCGGGACGCAGCCCGGACGCAGTTCTCCGAGGCGGGGATGCGCACCGGCTTCACCGGAAGTCTCGCCGACACCGTCGACACCACCGATTCCCACGAGACCGCCGCGAAGGTCGGGGGCGCCCTCCTCATGGGGCTCATCCTGCTGATCAACGTGTCGGTGTTCCGCAGCGTGCTGGCGGCCCTGCTGCCGCTGGTCGCGGTCGCCATGATCATCGGCGTGGCGGGGGGAGCCGTCGCGGGTGCCGCGATACTCACCGGGCGCAAGCTCGACGCGGGCACCCCTGATCTGATCAGCGTGGTCCTGCTCGGCATCGGCATCGACTACCTGCTGTTCCTGCTGTTCCGCTTCCGCGAGCAACTGCGCGCCCGGCCGGAGCAGTCCGCCCGCGAGGCGGCCGGGCAGGTCTCGGGACGGGTGGGCACCGCGATCACCTCGGCGGCGCTGACCATCGTGGCCGGGTTCGCCACGCTGGGCGTGGCGACCTTCGGCCAGTTCCGCTCGCTGGGCCCCGCCATCGCCGTCGCGGTCCTGGTGATGCTGCTCGGCAGCCTCACCCTGCTGCCGGCGCTGCTCGCGGCCGCCGGGCGCAAGATGTTCTGGCCCTCCAAGGCCCTTGGCCACGAGCCCGATGAGGGCCGTGCCGCCCGCTTCGGGGCGCGGGTCGCACGACGACCGATGACGATGACGTTCGCCTCCGTCGCCCTGCTTGCCGCGCTGGCCGCCGGGCTGATCGGGATCCGCATGGACTACGGCCAGGGCAACGCCGCTGCCAAGACCCCTGCGGCGGCCACCGCGACCGAGATATCCCGTGCGCTGCCGGCCGGAGTGTCGGACCCGACGAGCGTCTTCGTCACCGCCACGGACGGCGGCACCCTCACCGCAGGCCGGCTCGACGGCCTCTCCCGTGCTCTCACCCAGGTCAAGGGCGTGGGCCAGGTCGCACGGACCGTCCTGAACAAGGACCACCGCGCCGCTCGGATCGACCTCTACCCGACCGCGGACCCGCAGAGTCAGCAGGCCCGCGACCTGGCCTCCGGACCCGTGCGGGCAGCGGTCGCCCAGCACACACCCGCCGGAACGACGGCACACGTGGGCGGAACGGCGGCGATCTACGCCGACATCTCCACCGCCGTCGACCACGACCTGAAGATCGTGTTCCCGGTCGCGGCCGCACTGATCGCGCTGATCCTCCTGCTGCTCCTGCGCAGCCTGCTCGCACCGTTGATCCTGATGCTCTCCGTCGGGCTCGGCTTCGCCGCCACCCTCGGCGCCGCCACCCTGCTCTTCCAGCACGTCCTCGGCAAGCCGGGCGTCAACTTCTCCCTCCCGCTCGTGCTGTTTCTGTTCGTCGTGGCACTGGGCACCGACTACAACATCCTGATCAGCGACCGGATCCGGGAGGAAATGCAGCGACCGGGCCCGGCCCGCGCCGCCGTGGCCCGCGCGGTGCAGCACACGACACCGGCCATCGCGACCGCAGGTCTGGTCCTTGCCGGCTCCTTCGCCACCCTCGCCACGACCCCGGGCAACGAGCAGACCGCCTTCGCAATGACGCTCGGAATCCTGCTCTCCGCGCTCGTCCTCTCGCTGGTGCTGGTCCCCGCCCTTGCCGCACTCCTCGGACGGAGCATCTGGTGGCCGGTCCGCCCACGGCCCACCAAGGGCGGCCACCCGCAGCACCGTGCGAACGCACCTGCCCCGGAACCCGACCGGGTCATGATGGCGGACTGACCGAACGGCTCGGGTGACCCGTGAGCACCTCATCTGTCCGGCGTGGCCTCGCATGGTTGAGCGTGCGCACCCGTGACAGCCACCCGATGTTTCAAGAGCCGTCAGAAACACCCTGGAAGCCCACTGGAAATCTTGAAATCGCGCCCGGCCCAGGCAGGTTTGCCCCGATCGATATTCAGGGGCGAAGCGGTTGAGTCAGGCAGTCAGAACAAGATCCTCACCGGACTTCCAGGTCCACAGCAACGAGGTGCCTGGTACCGAGCCGAAGCCGACTTCCGCGCCGCCCTGGACATCGCGTTCCGCGCCACCGACCGTACCCGCCAACCCAAGGAGACCTGTGACCGTCCTCAGCCCCACCGCGCGGCGCGCCTCCGCCGCGAGCCTCACCCTCGCCGCCTGCTTCATCACTTCCCCCGCCCTGGCCTCAGCTTCGGAGGCCCCCGCCAAGAACGGCACCGGAGCCGGGCTCCACCAGTACTACCGGCAACACCTCGGCTGGGGCAGCTGCGTCACGGGCCCCGTCGACACGACGGGCCGCGATCTGGACAAGGCCGGTGTGCAGTGCGCGGACGTCACCGTGCCGCTCGACTACGCCCACCCCGCAGGGCGCACGATCACCCTCGCGATATCCAGGCTCAAGGCCACTGACACCCGCCACCGCATCGGATCGATCCTGCTGAACAACGGCGGGCCAGGAGGACCTTCCGTGCAGTCGCCGCCGGACGTCCGCAAGGCGATGAAGGACGTCGGCGCGCGCTACGACATCGTCGGCTTTGACCCGCGCTTCGTCGGCCGCAGCACCCCGCTGGACTGCGGCTGGCCCGTCGGCACGTCCTGGTTCTCGGCCGGCACCAGCCGGGCGAGCTTCGAGCGCCAGGTCGCCCTCCAGAAGAGCCTTGCCAAGAAGTGCCGCACCCATGACGCCTCCGTGCTGCCGTACATCAGTACCCGCAACACGGCCCGTGACATGGATGTCGTCCGCGGAGCGCTCGGCGAGCGGAAGATCTCCTACCTCGGTTACTCGTACGGCACCTACTTGGGCACGGTTTACACCCAGATGTTCCCCGGCCGCTACGACCGCGTCGTGCTCGACGGCGCGGTCGCCCCCGCCGACTACGGCCCCCGCCTGACGAAGGGCACCGAGCGCGCGAGCGAGAAGGCGCTGTCCGCCTGGGCCGCGTGGGCGGCGGACCACGACGCCGAATACGGCCTCGGCCGCACCCGCGCCCAAGTGCTCACCACCGTCGACCGCGTCCTCAAGGCGTCCGCCGGCGGCCCGCTGACCGTCGGCACCGGCCCGGACACCTTCCGGATCGACGACACCCAGGCGCCGGTCCTCCTCTACTCCGGCATCGGGGACGACACCGACCCGACCCGGGCGTTCCTCGCCGAGCAGCTGGCCGTGCTGAGTAGGGCCGCACGGGGCACGGCGCCGACGCCGCTCTCGCCGGAGTTCGCCGCGACGCTCCGGTACCTACTGCACGGCGCGACCGAACCGTCGGGAGTCCAGGCCGCGGTCCTCTGCGGGGACGTGGCCGCCCCGCGCGACCCCGAGGTCTACTGGCGCGACATCGAACGCAGCCGGGCCGCGCACCCGGTGTTCGGACCAATGACCAACAACATCGGCCCCTGCGCCTTCTGGGACCGGCCCCGCGAGGAACCCACCCAGGTGCGCCGCGACGCCCTGGTACTGATCGTGGCAGCCACCGGCGACCCCCGCACCACCTACAAGAGCAGCGTGACCCTGCACGAGCAACTGCCCGGCTCCAAGCTGCTCACCCTCAAGGGTGCCAACCGGCACGCCCTCTTCGGCCGCTACGGCAACGCCTGCGTGGACGACGAGGTCAACAGGTACCTGGCCACCGGCAAACTGCCGACGGAGAATCAGACTTGCGTCAAGCGCGCCGGCGAGGCGTCTTCGTCGGATTTGATGACGACGAAGGCGTTGTCCGCGCCGATGGGGGCGTCGATCAGCATCAACACCGCGGCGATCACTGGTGTATCCGCCGCGCTGATCGCCGCTGGTGGCGGCACCGCCGTCGTAGTACGCCGCCGCAAGACCCGCCGCGCCGCCTGAGCGGAACCGGCGCAACTCAGGGGCGGCATCCCCTCGGCGGGGTGCCGCCCTTCGCCGGCGTCTGGCCCACCGTCATCCGCCCCCAACCCCCGAACCGTTCCCGCAGCATCCGGATCTCGGTATCGGCCAGCACTCCGAACCAGCCAGGGAGCACTGCGACCACTGAACCGTTCCGGGTTTGATCGAGGCTCGGTGTCCTGCGACGCGCCGGCGGCGACTGGACGACCGCCGGCACACGCATCCAGGTCCGCAGCGTCTCGGGCCGACGTTCAGATCAGCCGCGACGTGGAAATAGCCGACGTCCAGGCACCGACTGCAGCCGACCTGCGACGTGACGGCCATGTGCGCGAACGGCTTCAGGCCCGGGCCGACCGCGTCCCACGCCCCCACCCTGGCTCCGAACTCCAGGTTGTCCTGGGTTGCTCGGGGGCTCTGCCACAGCACCTCGACGTTCTCGGGCACGACGCCCAGCTGCTTGATCGTGTTCTCCTTGAGCTCGATGGGGAGCTCGGCCTTCGGCAGGCGCAGCGTCATGCTGTCTCTCCTTGCTATGCGCCCCTTGTGGGGCTGTTCGGCATGAAGACACCGCCCGGCCCACGCATGTGACAACCACCGCCGCCCCGGCGTGCCCCGGCCGGGCTGCTGTTCTTGCTCGTACATGGCGTTCTGCACCCAGGCCGTATCAGCCATCGCGGGCGGCGTGAACAGGCTATCGCCGCAGGGCTCCAGCAGTCAGTCCGTCGTACCGGACGGCGCGAGCGGCCACAGGCCTGACAAGAGGTTCGATTCATCGGGCATGTGTTCATGAACCCCGTTGCGGCGCCGGACCCCTGCGAGGGGCCGGCGATGCCGCCGCCCCGGCCGCGTGGGCACGTTCCCGTGTGCCTGGCTGGGCACCGAGAGGTGTACGTCGGCCGCACATCGCGTGATGTGACGTAGGTCACCCTGCCGCATGGGAGGCGTCATGTGTTTATCTACAGCTGTCCAACATTTGGAGGTTTGCATGGAGGGGTTGAGAGAGCCGCGCCGTGCCGCGACCCTGTCCGCCCAGGCCGCTGATCAACTACGGGAGCAGATCGCCTCCGGCCGCTGGCCGGTCGGTAGTCGCATACCTCCCGAACACGAGTTGGTCGCGATTCTCGGGATCAGTCGCAACACCGTGCGAGAGGCCTTGCGCGCTTTGGTGCATCTGGGCCTGCTGGAAGCCCGTGCCGGAGACGGCACCTACGTCCGGGTCGCCAGCGAGTTGGAGGCAGTGCTGGTGCGCAGGGCGGCAACGGCACACCTGTCCGATGTCTTCGAGCTGCGCGCGGTATTGGAGGAGCATGCTGCGGGGCTGGCCGCGCGGCGTCGGACGAGCGCAGACGTGAAGCGATTGCGGGAGCTGCTGCACAAGGCGCAGGAGACCAACTGTGCCGGTGAGATGACCGCGTTGGCTGACCTCGATGGCTCATTCCACCTGGCGGTGGTGGAAGCCGGCGGGAACGGGTTGCTTGCCGAGGTCTACAAGCACTTGGGGAGCGCGCTGGCCGCAGCGGTCGCCGGGCTGACCTGGGGCAGGGATATCGCCGCCGAACACGACCACTGGCACACCACCCTCGTAGAGGCCATTGCGGCGGGAGATGCGGCGACTGCCCGCTCCGCCGCCTCCGCGCTCGTGCAGATCAGCCGTCGCGCAGCGCTGGGGCAAGAGGGGGTGCATGAGCGTGACTGTTCCGAAAGGCGCTGACGCTCCCGGGGCCGAATCCGACGGTCGCCGGGGCGGAGCGCCTCGCGTGGGGTTGCTCCTGGTTGGGATCTTGCTTGTTGCGGCGAATCTGCGGGCGCCGCTGACAGGTGTCGGCTCGGTGCTGCCGATGATCGAACACGACACCGGCTTGTCCAGCACCGCGGCAGGACTGCTCAATGCTTTGCCACTACTGGCTTTCGCGGCCACGTCACCGCTGGTGGGCAGGAGTGCGCAGCGCCACGGAACCGAGCGTGTCTTGTGCATCGCTTTGCTGGTGCTGACGGTCGGCATTGTGCTGCGCTCGCTGCCAGGCGTGGTGACCTTGTTCGTCGGCACCGTGGTCATGGCAGCAGCGATCGCCTACGGCAACGTGCTGCTGCCCTCGCTGGTCAAGAGCACTGTTCCCGAACGGCGGATCGCCGCAGTCACCGGGCTCTACGTCACTGTCATGGGGTTGATAGCCGCGGTCTCCTCCGGGGTGTCCGTGCCCCTGGCTGACCATCTTCCCGGAGGATGGCATACCGCGTTGGGCTGCTGGGCGGTGCTGGCGCTACTCGGGGTCCTGGCCTGGGCACCGCAACTGGCCCGTCGCCGGCCCGTAACATCCACCGCCCCCGGAGCGGCGCAGGCGCATACTCTGTGGCGTTACCCACTGGCCTGGCAGGTCAGTGCGTTCATGGGACTGCAGTCCCTCGGTTTTTACACCACGATCGCGTGGTTGCCCAGCATCGTGCACGATCACGGCGCCTCCGAAGGCGCCGCCGGCTGGCAGCTGTTCCTGCTCCAGGTGACCGGTCTGGTCTCCAGCAGTACTGTGCCGATACTCGCCCGACGACTCACTGACCAACGGCTGCTGGCCGTCAGCGGTTCATTGATGTGCGCCACCGGATACCTGGGGCTGCTCCTGGCCCCCGAGATGGCGACCGCGTGGAGTGTGCTGATCGGCCTTGGCGGCGGCGCCTGCCTGGTGTTGGCGCTGACGTTCCAAGGCCAGCGTGCGGCCGACGCGTCCCAGGCCGCCGCGCTGTCCGGCATGGCCCAAAGCGTCGGCTACCTCCTAGCCGCCGTTGGGCCCCTGCTGTTCGGCTCAGCCCACGACCTCGCCGGTGGGTGGACTGTCCCGCTCGGCCTTCTTGTCGCGCTGACCCTCGTTCAGGGCCTCTTCGGCCTTGGAGCTGGTCGCGCCGTCCGCCTCCCGCAATCAACGACTGCCCAGCCGGCACCGGAAAGGACTCGATCCGCATGAACGGAACGACCTGCTTCAGTTACTTGGACACTCCCATGGCAGCACCGCTGTCCATCACCGAACTCATGCCCGGCGCCTATAACGTCATGGAGTACACCGCCGTTGCCGCCGGCGAACAGGTGCTGATCCTGACGGAGAACTCGGTGGACCCTGTGGTGGTGCAGGCACTGGCGGCAGCAGCCGCCTATCGCAACGCCGAGGTGCACGTTCTGGCCGTTCCCCCGTTCAGCGCGGGTGGCTGGGACTCCGAGCGGCCGTCACCAATGCTGTCGGCCATCCACGCCGAGGCTGATGTGGTGCTCTCCTGCACATGGTGGGGTGAGGTGCACAGCGACCGCTTGTTCTTCGACGAGGTTGCCAAGCGCAAGGCCCGGTTCCTCTCACTGCACCAGACCGCGACCGCATCGGCTCTGGCCACCGGTGCCCGCTTCCCGCTGGAGCTGTATTTCGCCTTGGAAGCCAAGGCGACCGCACAACTCGCCGCAGCCAGCGAGATCCGGGTAACCACCGCTGCAGGCACCGATGTGACCTTCCGTGACTTCGCCACCAGTGGCCATCACGCTCCTCTCATCGCTGGAATGTGGCGGCCCTTCCCTTACGGTGGCGTCAACTTCTACCCCAACCGCACCGACGGGCTGCTGGTCATCGAGGAGTCCACGGTCACCGGCACACCGGCCGAGCCCACCACGATCGAACTCACCAACAACGTGGTAACAGCGATCGAGGGCGCGACTGCCGCCACCGAGCTACGTCACTATTCACCAAGGGGCTACTACCTGCGGCACGCCCTGATCGGACTCAACCCGAAAGTGCGCTCAAGCGGTGGCACCCAGTTCGAACGGGAGAAGCACGCCGGTGCGTTCTACCTTGGCCTGGACGCCCTGACCGAGGAGGGGGAGCCTGACCGCAGCGGGCCAGGACACGCCCACTGCGACTGCCAGTTCGACAAGCCGACCATCACCATTGACGGCACACCCTTTATTGAAGACGGCCGCCTCCGCCTTCTCGAAGATCCCGAAATCCGCGAACTGGCCGCACGTTTCGGTCCCGCCGATGTGCTCCTCGATTCCAATCCCCGAATGGTGCTGCCTGCCAGATACACACGGCATTAACTAACCCCCTGCGGTAGCCCCAAGCCATTGTGTATGGCTGCCGAGGCTGAACTCTTGTCCGCATCGACGTCCAAGGAAACCCAACTCGTCCTGGACGCCCTGGACATGGGCCTTGGGGAACGCGACCGCGAGGGCCACCCCTCGCGGTCGCGTTGCTGGCCGGCCTGACGCCCCTTCGACCGAACAAGCAGGAACACGCAACTCGGGTGACCACTGCCCGGCACGAAACCCACACCGCCGAATTGCGATTCTCGTGCTCTGCCCGTGGGCCCGTGCGTAGCGCCCAGCACAGAACACGCCGTGCCTTGTGCAGGGCTTGCGAGGCAAAGGATGTCACGGCGGGCACAACCTCACTACGGTGGTCGGGGCGGGCGGGTGTCAACCGCGGATACGGGCCTGTCGGGTCAGCCGACCGTGTTGAGCGTTCCCGCATGGCCGAGCTGATGCTGCGCCGGACGAATGTGCTGCTGGTCACCATCCGATTCCCTCGGCGGGGATATCAGTGATGGGGGACGGTGCTGCGAGCGGGATGCCCCATTGCTCGTGGGCCAGGCGGGCGGCTTGGGCCGCCTGTTGGCAGCCCTGGTCGCCCCAGCCGAGGAGCGCGGCGGCCTGCTCGGGGGTGGCCAGGAGCCGGGCGTACCGGCGGCCGCTGGCAGGGTCGATCGCGGACGGGCCGACTGCTGTGATCGGCGCTGCCCATCGCAGCCGCACACATTCGCCGATGCCGCCATAGACATCACCGGTGGCGTCGTAAACCCATCCCAGCCGTTCGGCCTTTCCCCGGGGCCAGGGTCAGTTGTGCTTCTTCGGCGGCCTCGCGTACCAGGGCGGCTTCCGGGGATGCGCCTGTGGCTTCGACCGTGCCGCCGGGCAGTATGGCCAGCGGCAGGCACCTGTCGACGGCGTTGCTGGACGAGACCACGCTGAAGGACTACGGGCGGGCAGTCGGTCGGCTGGACGCCCATCTGTCCAGGCTGGGCAGCGATGTGCTGTCGGCGGTGGAGTCGGATCTCGTGTCGTACCGCGACCAGCGGACCGGCTCGGCGAAGTCGGCGCCGGGCAGGCCGCGCCAGCCGTCGGTGGTGGCGGGAGTGGAACGCATGCGATGGGTCTCCTTGAGGTCTCAACGGGGCCGGTGCATCGAGAGTTTGAGGTCGCCTGGTGGGCCCGGGGCAGGTGAGGTGGCCAGCCAGCCGTCCAGGCGCGCGGGCCGGATGCCGGCGAGTTCGCGGCCCGCGGGGTCGCGGGCTTCTCCTCCGGCGGCGTGGACAGTCAGCGCGGCCGCGGCGCAGTCCCAGGGCGCAGCGCTGCCCCGGGCCGCGGGAAGGTAGTCGGCGGCCCCGGCCGGAGACCCGTGCCACGACGAGCTTCGTGCCCAGGCGGGGCCGGCCGGTTCTGCCTGCTACCGGGTCCGGCGCGGGCCGTGGTGCCGGCAGGATCCGGGTGCGCACGTCGGTGAAGCCAGCGTCCCGCCAGGTGCCGGCCGGCGTGCTTGGCCGCCTCGTCTTCCCGAGCAGCCCATCTTCTGCCCGGTCTTCAACGAGGACTACACGATCAGGATCGCGAGGGACTGGAACGTGAGGCACGACGGAGCCGGGTTCGTCACGCGGTTCGAGGTCGAGTCGGAGTTCCTGCGTCGCTACCCCGTCCAGCAGGCCGGCGGGCGGACGATCCTTGAGCTGTGGATCCCCGCCGAAGAGCTCGGCGATTCAGCGCTCACATCGTCGGCGAGATCCAACTGGTCCGCGAATTCCGGTAATTCGTCGGCTTTGGAACGCCCGGTGGCCGGCCGGCCCGCCGGGCCGTCAGTCGGCTGCCGGGTGATCCGACCGGGTGTCCGGTACCCAGCTGCCGTGGAGTCCGAGGGGGACTCGTACTGGTAGGTGGATGACGGCGACCGGGTCCGCGGTGAAGTCCTGTGCGGAAAGGATCACCAGGTCGGCGACACCGCGTTCCGGGTTGTGGACGTATGCCATGATGTATCCGTCGTCCTCCGCGCTGGATGATTCGGCCGGAACGAACACGGCTTCGCCGACCGCGGCGTACCGACCGAACTCGTGGGCCTCGGTGGTACCGCGTTCCAGGTCGTGTTTGAGCAATGCGTTGCTGAAGCCCTCGTCCGGCCGGTAGTCGTCGGGTCCCGCGGGCGGCGCGTAGAGCTCGACGGCAGCGGCGTAGCCGTAGCGGTAGGGACGGGAGGTGTGCCGGGAATTGATTCGGGGGAAATCCTGGATGCGGTCATCCAGTTGGAGTTCCTGTACGACACCGGTGCTCAGGTCGATCGTCCAACGATGCGGAGTGGGGCGGCTGATGCCGACGTTCCTGATGTCGAAGCCCTCGGGCTGCCGGATGAAGTCGACGACGACCGTCGAACCGTCCTCATAGGCGTTGAGGGTGTGGCCCACCATGCTCGGTGCGACCTCGAACCAACGCACCGGGCCGCCCTCGCGGGGCATCAGCCCGACCCGGGCCCGGCGGTCGTGGTCCCACCGGAAGGGGATTCCGGTGGTGAGGTGGGCGGGGCTGAAGACGACCGGTGAGTCGAAGAGGATCACGTGGTGCTCGGTGAGCGCGAAGTCATGCATGTACGGGTTGCCGGGCACGGGGATCGTGGTGGTCCGGAGCACCTTGGTGGTGTCGTCCATGACTATGTGCTGGACGTTGTCGGAGCCGTAGAGGAATGCGAGTGAGTGCAGCTCACGGGTACGAGGGTCGAAGATCGAGTGGGCGTTGGCGCTGAAGCCCTCGGTGGTCGCTCCGAGGTCGCAGGGACCGATCGTGTCCAGCTCGTAGGTGAGTTCGTACGGACGGATGCCGCCTTCGATGAGAGTGAACGTACGGTCCGCGAAGCCCACGACGTGGACGTTCGGGGCGAAGTCCATCCGGTGGTCGACGGGGGTTCCGCGGCGCGGCTCACCGAGCCGGTCGGCGACGGATGTGGAGCGGACCCAGCGGTTGCGGTACCACTCGGCGCGGCCGTCACGGATGCGGACGCCGTGCACCATGCCTTCGCCGAGGGTCCAGAGATGGGTCGCTGCGTCCTTCACCCCCAGCGGGTTGGGACCGGTACGCAGATAGCGGCCGTCGAGGTGCGCGGGTATGTGACCGGTGACGGGAAGATCGTGGGCCGTGATCTCTTGGGTGACGGGGGCGAAATTTCCAGCGAGGTAGCGGTTGACCGTAGTCATAAGGTCCGTCCTTGGATCGTGCGGGTGGCGTTCATGAGGTGCCTGCCTGGAGTCCCTGGCCCACGGCCTTCATCAGCGTTTCGTAGCGGCGGGTGGCGAGCTCCGGTGGGAAGTGCCCGGCGATCTCCAGGCTCACCGCTCCGTGTGCGGCGGCCCAGAAGATCTTCGAGATCTCGGTGGCGTCGCCCTTGGGGAAGATGCCGGCGTCGATGCATGCGGCGACCGCTTCGACCGAAGCGTCGAAGGCGGTTTCGGCCACGGCGAGAGCTTCGGCGCTCGGCTGGAATCCGGGCAGCGTCTGCTCGAACATCACCCGGTAGTAGGCGGGTTCGGCCAGTGCGTGCTCGCGGTATGCGGTGCCCAGGTTGTTGAGATGGGTCAATGGGTCGGCGGCGCGCTCGATGTTCTGCTGAGCGCGGCGCAGCCGGGCGAATCCCTCCCGGTAGAGGGCGTCGACGAGCCCTTCCTTGCCGCCGAACATGGTGTAGAGGACCTTGGTCGACGCTCCGATCTCGGCGGCGAGCCGTCGCATGGTCAGTTCAGAAGGGCCTCCTGCGATCAGGAGGTTGATGGCGCGGTCGAGGATCACGACGCGCACGGCTTCCTGGCCGAGGCGCTGGGCGTCCTGGTAGAGCCTGTTCATGGGTAACACTGTAACCGATGAGAAACGGCGTTATCAGCGGTCTGGGCGGCTGGCCTCTCAGGTCGTCGAGGTGGATCACGGCTTCGGAGCGGGTGGGCAGGGCTTCGTAGTCGCGGACCAGGCGGCGGTGAAACATCAGCCATCCGTGGGTTCGCTCGACGGCCCACCGCTTCGGGACGGGGGTGAAGCCCCTGGTCCCGGGCTTGCGTTGGGTGATTTCCATATCGATGCCCAGGGTCGCGGCGTGCTTGAGGTGACCCTTGTGGTGTGGACACACCTGACAACGGATCTTGTTGATCCTGGAAGGTGTAGATCTACGTGGCACGGCCCTCGAAGTACGGTGCGGAGTTCCGGCCTGACGCGATCGCGTTGTGGCGGGCTTCGGCCGGCAGGCGGACGTTCAAGGAGGTTGCGGCTGATCTGAACGTCACCCCCGAGACGCTGCGGACCTGGGTGCGTGATGTCGACGGTCGTCCAGTCGCCGTCGGCGCGTCGCAGGACACCGAGGCCGAGTTGGTCCGGCTGCGGGAGGAGAACGCGCGGCTGGCCAAGGCGGAGAAGGAATGGCAGCTGGAGCGGGAGATCCTGCGTCGGGCAGCGGCCTATTTCGCTCGGGAGATGAAGTGAAGGCCGCCGCTTGGGACTTCGTCTCCGCCCATGCCGAGATGTTCGGCATCAAGCGGATATGCCGGGTGCTGGAGGTCTCCCGCTCGGGCTACTACCGGTGGATCGCCGGCGCCGAGGCATGGGCGGGGCGGCAGTTCGAGGAGGACGCCCTGGTCGAGGAGATCCGCGAAGTCCATGCCGAACACCGCGGGAACTACGGCGCGCTTCGAGTCCATGCCGAACTGCGCGGCCTTGGCCACACGGTCAACCGCAAGCGCGTGGCCAGGCTGATGCGCAAGCACGGCATCGTCTGCCGTCACCTGCGGAAGAAGAAGCGCACCACGATCCCGGACCGCCTCGCGCCGCCGGTAGCGGACCTGGTCCAGCGGGACTTCACCGCCGGGACGCTGGACGAGAAGTGGTGCGGCGACATCACATACGTGCAGGTCGGATCCGCGTGGCTCTACCTTGCTTGCGACACCGATATCCGGTCGCGCCGAGTGCTCGGCTGGTCGATGGCCCCGCACATGCGGGCCGAGCTCGTCATCGACGCACTCCAGGCCGCGGTCGCGACCCGCGGCCGCGACGTCACTGGAGTGATCTTCCACGCGGACCGCGGATCGCAATACACCTCGGCCGCGTTCGCCCAGGTCTGCGACCTGCACGGCATCCGCAGAAGCATGAGCAGGGTCGGCTCCAGCTACGACAACGCCCTGGCCGAGAGTTTCTGGCAGGGACTGAAGCGAGAAACGACGTACCGGAGAGTGTTCGTGACGATGTCTCAGGCAAGGCTCTGATATTCCGGTGGCTCACCTACTACAACGCCCGACGCCGACACAGCGCGCTCTTCTACCTCTCCCCGATGGAATTCGAACAACACCACCACAGGACAGCTAAACTCTGACTCGCAGCATGAACCCCTGTGTCCACACTCTGGGGGCCACCTCAACCGGCGTCAGGATCCGGCAGTGCAGTGGACACGTGGCGAGCCAACTCGGTGGCCAGGCGTCGCATGACCGTGCGGTTGGCGCGCCGCATCGTGGCCCGGACAACGGGTGTCAGCAGGCGGTCGGCGAGTGGGGCGCGCGCCCAGGCGTACGTGAACGACACCTGACTCCCGCCGGTCCGCAGCGGTTCGATGGTGTAGGTGCCGTAGGTCAGACGTCGGCCGGCCGCGCTGACGTTCCGTTCGACAATGCGCCGCAGCGGGTCGGCCTTGACGACCTCGATGGTGACGTCGGTCTTCGTGCCGCCCAGCATGGCTGTGACCGTGGCGCACGATCCGATGCCGCGGCTGGGGCCGCTGTAGCGCCAGCCGGTCAGGTAGTGGTTGGTGAATCGCTCATGGTGAGCCATGACATTGAGGAAGTCGTAGACGTGTTTGGGCGTCTGCGGTACGTCGATCGACACGGTGACAGACTTCATGTACCACACGGTACATAGGGCATGTACCAATTGGTACACTCGCGACGTGGTGAAGACGAACGGCTCGCATCCTGAGGACGAGGCCGCGCCTGGCACGGACGGGGACCGGCGCGCTCAGCTGGTGAACGCTGCCGTCGACTACGTCGCGGCACACGGCATCGCGGACCTGAGCCTGCGCGGCCTGGGTGCCGCGATCGGCGTCAGTCACCGCATGCTGATCCACTATTTCGGCTCCAAGGAACGGCTGCTCATCGAGATCGTCCGGACGTCGGAGCAGCGCCAGCGTGATCTGCTGTCCCGGCTCCGCCTGGAATCCGGTCTCTCGCCAGCCGGTGCTGCGCGGTTTTTCTGGCAGCAGCTGACGGACCCTCGACTGGCCGGTCAGGAGCGGCTCTTCTTCGAAATCTGCGTGCGCGCGCTGCGGGGCCGCCGCGAGGCCGCCCCGGTCCTCGAAGGGCTCGTGAACGACTGGCTGGAGCCGCTCGTGGCCGCCGAGGTCGCCGCAGGGGCGGACCCTGCCGTGGCCCGGAACAGCGCCAGGCTGGGACTCGCCACTGTCCGCGGTCTGCTGCTCGACCTGCTCGCCACCGGTGACCGCGCCGGCGTCGACGCGGCGATGGAGGAGTTCCTCCGGCTGTACTACGGCTCGAAGTGACGGAGTCGCCGATCAGGCCAAGCGGCTGGGTCGGACGACGACCACCTTTCGAACAACGGTCGCCGAGGTAGACGCACGCCTCGACCTGCTTCGCAGGCTTTTTGAGACACATTCGAAGCGTCTGAAGAACCGTCCAGTTTGGGCTCGTACCACCAGTCCGGTCCGTCGTGCAGCGTCGGGGCTGCCTGGGCCAACGCCACCTTGATCGGGAACTCCACAGAACCGATCCTGCGAGGCCCGAGCCACGGCGGCACGCCGAACAGTCCGAACGACCTACGACACGATCGCCATTGGCCGCCCGACATCCGCCATCCGTTACGTCGGGGGCAAGAGCGGCCAGGCCTATGCCACAACCAACGCGGCATACGACAATCTCTACCGTGTCCTCAAGGAGCAGTACACGGTCAGCAAGTCCGAAGGCGCACTCGCTGGCACCGGCACCTGGACCATCAGCAACGCCTACAACCTCGACGGCACCCTCAAGAAGCGCGACATCCCCGCGATGGGCGGACTTGCCGCAGAAACCCTCAGCTACGGCTACACCGATCAGCGCCTCCCTAACACTCTCAACGGCCTGACCGGCATTGTCCGCAACACCGACTACCTGCCCGCCGGCGAGCAAATCCGCACCACCCTCGGTGTCTCATCCAGTGCCAAATGGACCGAGGTCAACAACTCATATGAGGACGGCACGAAATGCCTCGTCCGCCAAAGCGTGATCTCCGAATCTCACACCGGTACGGACTCTGACGCCAACTACCGCTATGACCAAGCGGGCAACCCCCTTGAGGTCGACGAACGCACCACATCACCAGGCGACAAGCAATGCTTCATCTACGACGGACACCGCCGCCTGAAGAGCGCCTGGACAGCCACCGGAGACTGCACGACCACGGAGCCCACCAAGGACAAGGTCGGCGGCCCGGCACCGTACTGGCAGTCCTTCACCTACGACTCCGCCAGCAACCGCAAAACAGCCACCGACCAGCTCGCCAATGGCGGACCAGCCACCACCTATACCTACAAGACAGCAGATCAGCCGCGTCCCCACGTACTCTCCTCGACAGAGACGAAGAACGCCAGCGGATCGACAGTCAGCAACAGCAGCTACACCTACGACGACGCAGGCAACACCCAAACCCGCGCCCTCAACAAGCAGACCCAAAACCTCGACTGGGGCCTTGAAGGCGACCTGTCCATGGTCACCGCAGTCGACAAATCCACGACATCATTCCTCAGCGATGCGGACGGCAACCGCCTGATCCGCCGCGACGCCACCGGGACCACCCTCTACCTGGGGGAGACCGAACTACGCCTGGACAAGGCCAGCAGCACAGTTGCGGTGACTCGCTACTACGTCCACGCCGAAAAGGCCATCGCCGTACGTACGCCGACAGGTCTGACCTGGATCGTCAGCGACCACAACGGCACAGGCAGCGCACAAATAGATGCCACCACCCAAGAGCTGTCGGTGACCTTGATGCCGGTGTCGTAGGTGCCCGGGTCGAGTTCGGCGTGAACTTTCAGCCCGGTGCGGGTTGTGGTCGCCGCGATGCTGTTCACGACGACGTCGTGGCTGGTCAGCGGGCGGCCGCGCCAGTTCATGGAGATGTGGGAGAACAGCCGGTGCTCGATCTTGTTCCACTTCGAGGTGCCCGGCGGCATGTGGCAGACCGTGATGTCCAGGCCCGTCTCGGCGGCCAGGGCTGCGAGTTCAGTTTTCCAGGCGCGGGTGCGGTAGCCATTGGAGCCGCCTGCGTCCGCAGCGATCAGCAGGCAGGTGGCGGTCGGATAGTCGTGCCGGCCTTGGGCCTGCCATCAACGTCGGATAGGGGCGACGGCGAACGGGGCAGTGTCGTGATCGGTGCCGACGCTGACCCATCCGGTGTTCGCTGCGACGTCGTAGATCCCGTACGGGATCGCCTTGCCCGGCCCCTGCCGGTCCAGGAAGTCATGGGTCTTGACCTGGGTCGGCATTCTCTTCGGATGCCACTCGCAGCCCCCGTTCTTGTACTGGCCGACCAGCTCCTTCTTCTTGGTGTCCACACTGATCACCGGGTCGTCGGCGCCCATATGCTCCTTGGCCCGGTCGTTGATGTAGCGGAACTGGGCATCCTGGTCGGGATGCTGGGTGCCCTCGATGGTCTTGGCGTTGGCCTGCAGACTGAAACCCTCCTCCCGTAGCAGGTCGGCGACGGTATCTGCAGAGGCGCGGTGACCCTGGCTCGTGAGCTCGTCGGCGAGTTTGCGCGTCGATTTCGTCGTCCATCGCAGCGGCGACATCGGATCCCCGCGCACGTCTGGCTCGACCAGCGCCAACAGCGCGGGCCGCAGTCCCGGATCTACCTCGACTGCCCGCTTGCGCCCGCCACCGGGACGGCGGACCCGACCCAGCGGTTCCGCCCCCCGCTTCCAACTCGTCAACACCCTTGCGAACGGTGGTCTCGCTGGCCTCGGCCGCCTGGGCGGCGGCCCGGATCCCGCCGTGCCCCAGAATTCGGGCTTCGGCGCCCATCAGCAGACGGCGCTGCCGCTCGTCCAGATGTGGGAACAACTCCTCAAACTTCACCGCGAGTTGGCCACGGGCCTCGTTGGATATGCGCGTACCACACCAACGAGCCGAACCACGGGAAGCAACACCTTGATTCTCTGCGAGCCCTTAGGGCGTGCAGATCTTTAACTCGTCTTTTTGATCTTGGTTGAGGTGGGGTCGGGAGCGAGGAACGTCGTGATGTCTGCTGGTGTGCGGAAGCGGGCGGTGGAGGCATTGATGCGATGGCCGTGTGCTTCCAGGAGTGGGCGGACTTCCTGACTCGACCGGCAGATGGTCATCGCGGTGACGCCGAAGAGCTGGCCGAGGAGGTCCATGGTCGCGAGTTTGCGCAGGTGGAGCACGGTGGCCAGGATCCGGTCGGCTGGGGTGAGCTTGGCTTTGGCACCTGTGCCAGGGGCGACCAGGCGCTCGTGACCGCGACGTGTGCGGAGCACTTGCTCGCGTTGAACCTCCAGCGCGGGAGTCAGGGCGTCGATGAGCTCACTGAGCCGTTGGCGGGTCATACTGGTCAGTTCTGGGTCCTGCAGCAAACGCCGCGTGAGGCGAGGCGGTCTGCTCGCCGGGGCCTGGTCTGACGTGCTGTCGGTCGTCGCCGCCTCCATCGGATGCTGAGGATGGAGGGTGTAGTTCCAGTCGCCGTGGAAGCGGTGCCGGGTGATCGGCAGGGCTGCGATTTCGTCGTCGCTGACCTGGATGCCGGTGGGGTACGGGTTGGTGTCGAGTTCGGCGTGCACGGTCAGGCCGGTTTTGGTGGTCGCCGCGATGCTCTCGACGATGACTTCGTGACTGGTCAGGGGCCTTCCACGCCAGTTCATGGTGATGTGGGAGAACAGCCGGTGCTCGATCCGGTTCCACTTCGAAGTGCCAGGAGGCAGGTGGCAGACGGTGACCGCCAGACCGGCCTCAGCAGCGAACCGGGCGAGTTCGGTCTTCCAGGTGCGGGTGCGATACCCGTTGGAGCCGCCCGCATCGGCGGTGATCAGCAGCCGGCCGGCCGTCGGGTAGGTGGCCCGCCCGGCTCCGTTCCACCAGCGGCGGATCGACTCGACAGCGAACGCGGCGGTGTCGTGGTCGGTGCCCACGTTGACCCAGCCGGTGTTCGCGGCGACGTCGTAGATGCCGTAGGGCACCGCTCTGCCCAGCATGGGGTCGGGGAAGTCGTGGGTGTCGACTCGCACCGGCTCGCCTCTCGGCTCCCATTCACGGCCGTTGTTCTTGAACAGGCCGACCAGTTCCTTCTTCTTCGTGTCCACGCTGATCACCGGAGCCCCGCAGTCCTGGTGGTCGCGGGCCTGCTCGTTGAGGTAGTGGAACTGTGCGTCCCGGTCGGGATGCTGCTTGCCTTCCAGCGCCTTGGCGTTGCTCTGCAGGCTGAAGCCCTCCTCGCGCAGGAGGTCGCCCACCGTGTCGGCGGAGATCCGGTGGCCTTGCTGGGTCAGCTGCTCGGCGAGCTTGCGGGTGGATTTGGTGGTCCAGCGCAGCGGCGACATGGGATCTCCGCGGACGTCGGGCTCGACCAGTATGAGTAGTGCCTCCCGAACGGCTGGGTTCCGGTCGACGACCCGTTTGCGGCCGGCGCCGGGCCGGCGGATGCGTCCCAACGGGGCCTCTCCGGCGTCGAGATCCCGCACCCCGGCAGACACAGTGGCCTCACGAACACCGGCGGCACGGGCGACTGCTCTGATCCCGCCGTGGCCGAGGGAATGGGCCTCCGCCCCTATCAGCAGGCGACGCTGCCGCTCGTCGAGGTGCGGCAGAATCGCCTCGAACTTGGCTGCCAGCACGGCCCGTTGCCCATCCAACCCGCTCATGCCAGACCAACGAACCACCTAACGGAAAGCCACGAGTTAAAGATCTGCACGCCCTTACGAGCTGGTGCGTGATAGTGGGTGATGTGTTCTTGCTGGTGGGTGGCATGATCCGGATGTGGCGATCATGCTCAGTCGGACGGTTCTCGCGCATCAGGTGTTCACAGGGGTCTC
>NZ_JBHVPX010000016.1:0-132441 GCF_042887155.1 Streptomyces sp. NPDC057963 | reverse complement strand
CGGCAAAGACCGCCCCACCCCCGATCCAGCCCGCTACACTCCCCACACCCAAGCCGCTGACCAGCGCTAATGAAGAAGTCCGGCTGGAGTACTAGCATGCCCACCGACTCCTCCGGGAGGCAGGGAGGCTCTTCGTAATGTGGATGTGGCGATCGGTGTCGACGGACGGCCGGGTGGGCACGACTGAAGGACGCACGTAATCGACACCGGTGACATCGACGTCTACCTCGGTCTGGACGTCGGCAAGGGCGAACACCACGCCACCGCCGTCATCCCAGCCGGCAAGAAGGCGTTTCGACAAGCGCCTGCCAACAGCGAACCGAAACTGCGCAAGATATTCGTAAAGCTCCAGGCCAAGCACGGGACCGTGCTCGTCGTGGTCGACCAGCCCGCATCGATCGGCGCCCTGCCGCTCGCCGTGGCGAGAGACACGGGCTGCCGGGTCGCCTAACTGCCCGGTCTCACGATGTGCCGGATCGCCGACCCCTACCCGGGCGGGGCCAAGACCGACGCCCGCGACGCGTTCATCATCTCAGACGCCGCCCGCGCGATGCCCCACACCCTGCGGGCGATCGAACTCGACGACGAGACAGTCGCCGAGCTGGAGGTGATCGTGGGGTTCGACGACGACCTCGCGGGCGAGGTGACCCGTGTCGAAACCGGCTCCGCGGCCTGCTCACCCAGATCTATCCTCACCTGGAGCGAGTGATCGGCCCGCGCATCCAGCACCCAGCCGTCCTGACGCTGCTGGAACGGTTCGGACCCCCGGCCCAGATCCGCAGGGCCGGACGCCGACGGCTGGTCAACCTCATACGCCCGAAGGCCCCGAGAATGGCCGAGCGCCTGGTCGACGACATCTTCACCGCACTCGACGAGCAGACCTTCATCGTCCCGGGCACCGACGCCGCCGCACTGATCGTCCCCAGCCTCGCCACCTCGCTGACCGCCGTGCTCGACCAGCGCAAAATCCTGGCCGCCAGGATCGAGGAACTCCTGGAGACTCACCCTCTTTCCCAGGTCCTGACCTCGATGCCCGGCATCGGCGTCAGGACCGGAGCCCGCATCCTCATCGACATCGGCGACGGCAGTAGCTTCCCCTCCGCCGCCCACCTCGCCGCCTACGCCGGCCTCGCCCCGGCGACCCGCCGTTTGGGGTCCTCGATCCGTGGCGAGCAACCGTCCCGCCGGGGCAACAAGCAACTCAAACGAGCCTTCTTCCTGTCCGCGTTTGCCACCCTGGCCGACCCTGCATCCAGGACCTACTACGACAAGAAAATCGCCCAGGGCAAACACCACACCCAAGCCATCCTCTGCCTCGCCAGACGCCGGGCCGACGTTCTCTTCGCGATGCTCCGCGACGGCACTTTCTACGAACCACGGCCAGCAGCGGCGGTCACATGACCAGAGGCTCCGCCAACAGCACCACCTGATCGGCCTCAACATCGAACCCGAGCACCGGATGACTGTGGTCGCCGCCCTCGGCATCCATCAGCACCGGCTTGCCCAGCCGCCGCCCGACCACCCGCAAGAAGCCGCAGAACACATCCAGTCGCTCCTGGCCCTGGAGCTCCCGCAGATCAACATCGAAGTCGATCTCCTCCACCGCCCAGAACCGGAAAATCGCCAGCACACCGGCAGCCGGCCAGACCCTCAGCTCCGGGCACTCAGCGTCAACCGCGCGAGACAGAACTTCGTCCGCCCGAGGCACTGGCAACACCGTCTCGCCCTCGGAGTACTGAAACGTCCAGCCGCTCACGCTGACGAGGTCCAAAACCGCCTGCCAGTCCTCAACCGAGGCATCAGGAACAACCACGTCCGGCAGCGACCCCATCAAATCCGGGTCGAAGAAGCTCACTACGTCATCCCACAACAAGTCAGGCATCACGCCATGCTGCCCCGAACCTCACCAGAACGCAGCCCGATTCCCTTGATGAACCCCATAGGGGCCCCCGAGCGACACCTACTTGCACACGGACCCGGGCGCGATCCCGAAAAACTCGGCCACCTTGTCCCTCCTCATGGTGGCGTGCTGCACCAGGTCGTCGTGGTGCAGCACGGCGAGGGCGCGGCGGGCGTGGTCGGCCGGCACGGCGGCGGTGCGGGCCTGTGGGTCGAAAGCCTCTTCCCGGGCGGGTCCAGAGGGCGCGTCAGTAATCACCCCGAAAGCGTGTCCTGCCCGCCGAGGGCAATGACGGACTTTGCAGTATCGGGAGTCAGGGCGGCGAACTGGGCCACGGGCTCGCCACGCAGGAATGTCTGGCCGAGGCTGCCCTGCCGTCGCGGGTGGAGAGTCCGGTACGGGTGGCGTGTCAACCACAGGGGACTACATCCGGCACCTCCTCTTCCGCACAGGTGTATTGGCTGCACGGAATGAAGATCTCGAACCGATCCCCGGCTAGCTGGAGCACGAGCTGGCCGACAAGCCGGCCGCCCACGCGAACCTCGCCCGCCTGTTTCTGCACTGGTTCCTGCTGCGACGCGCCCGCCAGCGCGTGGCCCTCCGCCGCTGCCCGGCCTCTGCGGACCGCGGCCTCAGACGGCGCATCAGCGTCGCCCTGGAACTTCTGGCCTGAATCGACCAACGAGAACTGGCACTCGAAGACCTCGCCCAGGAGCACATCGACGACTGGTTCACCGGTGGCATCAGTCAACGGTGCTACCTGATCCGGTACTCCCTGAATTGGACCACGATCCGCCAGCTCACCTTCCCCTCCATCCCGCACCAAGAACCCCAGGCCCTGCTCTACGAGGACGACCGCTGGAACCTCCTCCAGCCTTGCCTCACCGACACTCTGCCCCTGGACATCCGGGCCGCCGACGCGATCACCCTGCATTTCGGCCGGTCCCCCGAGCGGCTCTGCAATCTGACGCCGGACCACCTGCAACTCGACGACGGCACACACCCGCACGAGCGTCACACTCCCCGCCCTGAACGAGCCGGGCCTCTACCTCTCCAACGTCACCTCGCTGGAGGGCCTCGAGAAGGAGCATGGGGGTCATCGGGATGCCTCCTCACCCAGGCGGGTTACGCGGTCCAGGGCGTCGCGCATGTGGGTGGCGGCGATGTGCGGGTTGACGGACATGAATCGCAGCGGGGCCGGGGCGGCTCCGCGCCGGATGTGGCCGAGGTCGTCGGGGAGGGTGAACTGGTCCAGGTGCCGGCGTCCTTCGTCATCGGGCGGCGGTGGGTGGCCCGGTTCGCCTCGTTGAGCCGCTCTGCCTCCGTGCCGGCCGCGTTTCCGGGGCGGATGCCGGGCGGCAGGTGAGGTTCCCCCGCCGGGCAAAAGTGGCTGACCAGCCGCCCTGGACGGGTTGACGTCATTTCAGATCTGCGGCCAGGGCACGGCGTTGCGCTTCTTCACGGGCGATCTGCCGGGCGAGGGCATCACGGCACGGGGCGATGGCGGCGAGGGCCAGGCGCTCGGCGCTCGGCGCTCCTGAGCGGGTGGGCGCCGCCGGTCCCGCCCCAGTGCGCGCACCGTCCCGAGCCGCCTGTCCCGGGCGCTGCGATCGTATGGGCGGTGCCCGGCAGGGGGCGGGTCGGTCCCCGCAGATGGTCTGCGCGCCCGGACAGGTCCTGGCGCTTGCCCGCCCGGGTCCTCCAGGCGGTCGGCCCCGGCCGCGGCGGGCAGGCCGTGCCCGCCGGCGTCGGCCACCGCCCCACCTGGACGAACCCTGCTGTAGGCGGTCACGTTTGCCGGACAGCCACCGCCCATGCAGCCCTCTTGGAACCTACGACAGCCCACATGTCAAGCAGCGACTTGCCGACACTTCCCGGCACACCAACGCCACATCGGGTGAGCAGGCGTCAGAAGATCACCTGCAAGGACTAATGGTCACTCAACTCAACGTAGTTTTTGGGAAGTTGACGGCTGGCCAGCTCGCCCCGGAAGGACGTAAAGGGGCTCTGCATACCCGATCAGCCCCACGAAGTCAGGGCTCCCGATTTGCTCGATATGACAGGAATAAGAGGTGTTAGTACGTTCAGTCACACACCGGCTGTCACAGCGGGACTGTCTCTGAGGTCCGAGAAGGAGAACAAGCGACATGATCATGACCCGTTCCCACGCAATCGCCACAGCCGTCGCCGCCGCCGCGGCCCTGACCGCGACCGGCATCACCTACGCCTCCGCCGTCCCCGCCCCCCAGGCGCAGGCCCAGGTGGCCCCGGCCGCCATCACCGCCCAGGCCCCCATGGGCGGAGAGGGCGGCAACACCGGCAAGGGCAACGAAGGCAAGGGCAACGAAGGCAACGAGCGCCGCGGCAACGAGCGCGAGGGCAACGAGCGCGAGGGCAAGCGCCACCACGAGGAGGGCAGGATCCACATCAACGAGCGCGAATACTCCGGCCGCCCCGACGGCTGCATCACCGTCGTCAGCGGCCTGGGCGCCAAGAGCTTCAACATCCGCAACGACAGCCGCAACGAAGTCGAGGTCTTCCGCGGAGCCGTCTGCGACAACGGCGCCCCCATCGCCACCGTCGGCCGCTTCAGCTCCGCCAACAACATCCGCCCGGGCAAGGACGAGGACGAGGACTTCGAGAAGGGCGAGCACCACAAGAACAAGCACCACGAGAAGATGAATGACGGCGTAAAGGTCAAGAACGGAGTCGTCGCCAGCTTCCGCGTCATCAAGCGCCACCACGACGAAAAGGGCGAGGGCGGCGACTTCGGCGACTACTAAAACCAGCAACCACCTGAGACACATACCGGAGGACCCCGGCCCATCACAACCGGGTCGCGACCCTCCGACCAGACACACAACACAGAATCCCGGCCCGCCGCAATCGGGCCGGGATTCTCGTCTGGACAGGCTGGTGACGCCGCCCGTGCCGCCAGGCGTGAGGCTCCCGCGGCGGCGCATGGCCGCGAGCCCCACGTGTAGTCGACTCTGCTCTCTCATCCTCAACTCGCCCTCCAGAAACTCGAGGTGACCTGACGGGAGACACGCCGCATGGCTAATGTCGGGTGTGTCAACTGTTGGACGCGACGTAGGGGGGCAGCGTGGACGATCGCCGGCCGGGCAGCGGCGCCGACGAACCGAAGTCACAGAACCAGCCGCCTCCACCGGTCGTGCCGCCAGACCGGCGCCGGCCCGACGACACGGCGCCCCTCTTCCCTCCGCCCCCCGCCGTTCCCCCGCCGCCACCCCACCCGCCTACCCTGCCACCGGCCAGTCCTGCGGGCAGGCGGCATCTGCACGTGGCCCTGGCGTTGGGCGCTGCGCTCATCGTGGTCGTCGGTGTGCTCTGGCCGGATGGCTCGGGCAGCTCCGGCACGGGCTCTGACGGCGCGGGCGGCGAATCCCCGGCGGCCGCCGCAGCTTCCAGAGGCGCGTCTGCGGCCCGGGGACTGGAGACGCTGCCGGGTGTGCACCTGTCGGCCGCGTACGGTCCGGGCGATGGAGAGCCCGAGACCCGGGCCGAGCTGACCGTCACCTCCGACGGCAAGGCGACCGGAACCCTCCAGCTGCCCGTGACCGGCAAGGCCGCCATGGCGTGGTCCGGCGACCAGCTCTATCTCAAGGGCGACAACGACTTCTGGGCGCAGCAGAACCCTCACTACGGGCGTGACCTGACCAGCAGCGGCCACTGGGTCGCGCCGGAGAAGCGCGACGGCTACTACATGCTCGACAGCTTCGGCGTGAACGCGGGCTCCCTGAAGCCAGGGTCGCTGGCTTCCGTCGTGCGAGAGGTCACCTCCGATCCCTCTGTGGTTGTGGAAGACGCTGGGAGCGTGCAGGGACGCAGAGCCACGTCCTACGTCGCGCAGGGCCGGACGGTCACCCTCGCCGACGACGCCCCGCACACGGTCTTCGCCATCGGAATCAACCCTGCCGATGCCAGCCCGATCGAGACGGCGTCCTGGCGTCCGCCGTCGAGCAGCCAGGCGATACGTACTGTCCACCGGGTGCTGTCCGACGACGACAGGTTCTACAACCCGTACCTCATTGCGAAGCCGAAACCCGTCACGGACAAGGAAACGGCCGCCGTTCGGGAGGCAGCCGCCGAAGCGGAGACCGCCGCCGTGCCTCCCTTGACGTCCGCTCAGAAGGTGGCGGCCTCCCAGGGGCCGGTCTTCAATACCACCTTCAACAGCCCCTACCTCTGCACGACCAAGCCGTGCTCGTACTCCTTCACGGTCAAGAACGACGGGGACGAGCCGGGGGAAGCCACCTTGCATGTGAGCTTCCCGGGCATCCCGGATCGGGCTCACCCGCTCGGCACACTGGCCCCCGGGCAGTCCAAGGAAGTCAGCGGTACGCGTCCCAACGCAGCGACGGGGACAGGGAAGACCGTGCGGCACACCGACTTCTCGTGGGTGTACTCGTCTGCTGTGTACGGGCCCGACCCCAAGGTGGGCCGGCGTCTGCACGCACGGGCCCTGAAGCCGGACGACGTGTTCGTCGCCACTCCGCTGAAACCCACGGTCGCGAAGCTGCTGGACGATATGACGAAGGACGCGGCCAGCGCCGATACGGAGACCAACGAGAAGGCGGTCGAAGCCCTGCGTGACGCCAATTCCCGGGGTCAGCTTCCCCTGCTGATGGTGATCGCTGCCTCGGGGCGCCTGGAGAACCCCGAGGACCTGGCCGAGAGCCTCTCCACCACGGACAAGATCGGCGGTGTCCGGGTCCTTCAGCAGGTCGCGCACCTGTTGAAGACCGACCCGAAGGCACGCGTGTGGTTCGACGGGGGTTACAAGGCCGACGACGGCGAGACATACAAGACCGACTACATCTTCATCAGCAACCAGGGCGGCCAGGAGATCAAGCGTGCTGTCCAGGTCAAGACCATAGAGTCCTGGAAGAAGCTCTGGCCACGGATGGGCGATGCCGCCGAACAGCTCAACGGTGAGCACAAAAAGGGAAAGGCCACGAAGGGGAAACGGGGTCCCGAAAAGGCTCCGCCCAGCTTTGAACGGGTCGTCCAGATCAACCTGGAGCCGAGCGTGGGCGACGGGTACTTCTACAACAAGACTGACCTGGAGCGGATTCTCCGGCACAAGAACTACGCCCAGGCGCGGAAGAGGCTCTGCAAGGAGAACGGCGAACTCGGCCTCGACCGCTTGGTCATCGCCAACGCGACCGGCACCTACGAATGGACCGACCTGAGCAAACTCGACCTGCCCTGCCAAGAAGCCGACCGGTGACACATTCACGTCCTCAAGGCGCGGGGCGCGCGTCTCGCCCCACGCACGGGTCTGGCGCGGTAGATGCCGGATTTGCAGCGGCAGGCCCCCTACGGTGATCCGCGATCTGCGCCGGGTTTCCGGCCGCTGAGCCGGGGTGTACGCCTTTGCTGCGGCAGTGCCGGAAGGGCGGGATCGGCAGCTGCCGGCGCACGGTATCCAACTGCGACGCAGGCACCGGCGCCTGCGTCGCGTCCCGGAGCTTCATCTGCGGCAGGCACTGACTGCCTGGGTGCAGGAGGAGGGGGGCTGACCCGGGATCCTGGACACGGGCTATGCGGCTGGAGCCAGGCTGGAGTGGTCCTGTATTGGTCTGATGCTCCGGCATGTCGTCGGAAGGCCCCGTGTTACGGGGCCTTCCGACGACGTTCAAGAGATGGGTACTACTGGGTGGCGGCTGTCTGCTCGCTCTGTGTGGCCAGTTCCTTCGTCGGGTACGCCGCATCCTCACCCCACCGTCGCCGGCGCTGACGTGGGTGCCGTCTCGGAGTTCCGCGCGGCACGGCCGGCGACCGCGACCTCGCCGTCGACGAGGACGCTGTCCACGAGGTTCTCTCCGAACCGGTGGATGACCATGCCGTGTGCGGGCACCTGCCGGATGACGAGGTTGGCCCGCTTGCCCGGCTCGATGCTGCCGACGTGGTCCTCGCGGTCGAGGGCCGCGGCTGCGTTGATCGTGCACATGTGCCAGATCTCCGCGTAGGAGAGGCGATAGAGGCGGGCGGCCGTCTGCATGACGGTCTGCATCGACAGACCGGAGCTGCTGCCGGGGTTGTAGTCGGTGGACAGCGCCAGGGTGGCGCCGGAGTCGATGAGACGGCGGGCCCAGGCCGGGCGGTCGGTGTGGATCGGGGGCGCTGCCGACCGGGGATGGTCTCGAGCATGTGGTGGGTGACGGTGGGGAAGATGACGCCGACCGTGTCCCCGGCTGCCAGGGCGGCCAGGACGTCGGGTGACGCCGTGTCCAGGTGGTCTGCCGAGGAGGCGCCCAGCGCCACGGCGAGGGCCGTGCCGCCCGCGTCGCCGGTCTGGTCGGCGTGCAGGCGCAGACGGAAGCCCAGGGCGCGGGCGGCCTCGGCGAGGCGGGAGTACTCGTCGGCGGTGAAGCGGATCGGGTCGCAGGCCAGGTCGCAGTACTCGGCCTAGCGGCGGGCGTTGGGCAGGGTCTCAAGGATCAGGCGGAGGTAGCCCTCGCGGTCGTCCAGGTACTCGGGCGGCAGGGCGTGGGCGCCGAGGTAAGTGGTGACCACCTCGACCGGCTGGCCGGGTTGGTTGAGTCCGTCGACCGGGTCCTCGCGCTCCTGGTGGCCGTCTGCGAGTCCCGTTCGGTGCCGATGGCCGAGGCCGCCCGGCGGGTGAACCTGCCCGCGAGCACGGCACTGCGGCTGCTGCGGGCGCTGGAGAGCTGGGACCTTGTAACCCGCAAGGAGGACGGTGAGTTCTCCGCCGGCCCCCGGTTCCTGCAGCTCGCCGCCCAGGTCAGCAGCGACGACGTACTCAGCCAGGAGGCTCGCCCCACCTGGAGGCGCTGGTGGCCGCCACCGGCGAGTCCGCGTACCTCTCGGTGCGCGGCCCCGCGCAAAGCACCCTCTGCATCGCCCAGGTCGAGGGCACACACGCCGTACGGCACCGCAGCTGGGTCGGCCACTCGGTGCCCCTGGACGACACGGCGGCCGGCGCGGCAATTCGCGGAGACGTCCCCGACGAGGGCTACGTCGTCTACCGCTCGACGCTCGAGCCGGACGTCACCGCGATCGCGGCGCCCATCCTCTCCGCGACCGGCTCACCGCTCGGCGCGCTGAGCATCGTCGGGCCCACGTACCGCATCGACGACGACGCTCACGCCCGCCTCGGCGGCCTGCGGGTCCTCCACACCCGTGCCCTCAGCGAAGCACTGAGGCATGCGACACCATCCCGCAAGGAGAGCACGTGAAACACGGCACGGACCCCGGCCTCGGCCGGGGCGCAGAGCTGCGCTGCCACGGTTGGCGCCAGGAAGGGATCCTTCGGATGCTGGAGAACACCCTGGCCAACGCCGAACGGCCGGAGGACCTGGTGGTCTACGGCGGAATTGGCAGGGCCGCGCGGGACTGGCCCAGCCTGCACGCGATCGTCGACGAGTTGAAGACCCTGGCCGACGACGAGACCCTGGTGGTCCAGTCGGGCCGGCCCGTGGCGGTGTTCCGCACCTTTACCACCAGTCCCCGTGTCGTGATAGCCAACGCGAACCTGGTGCCGCGCTCTGCCACCCCCGAGCGGTTCGCCGACCTGTAGGACGCCGGGCTGACCATGCACGGGCAGTACACCGCGGGCTGCTGGGCCTACATCGGTGGCCAGGGCATCGTCCAAGGCACCTACGAGACCTTCGGCGCTTGTGCGCAGCGGTCCTTCGCCGGCTCGCTCGCCGGGCGGATCGTCCTCACCGCAGGGCTCGGCGGGATGGGCCAGGCCCAGGCCCCGGCGGTCGCCGTGAACGGCGGCGTCGCCCTGATCTGCGAGATCGACCCCGCCAGGATCGACAGACGCAAGGACTACCTCGACCACGTCACGGACGACCTCGACGAGGCATGGCGGCTGTGCCGGGCGGCGGCCGAGCGACGCGAGCCGTGCGTGGTCGCCCTGGAAGCGAACGCCGCCGACGTCGCCGGGGAACGGTGCGCCGCGGCACGCTGCCCGACGTCGCCACCGACCAGACCTCCGCCCACGACCTGCTGCGCGGCTACGTCCCCAGCGGCCTGGACATCGCCGGGGCAGACGCACTGCGCTCCGAAGACCCGGCCGACTATCGCGCCAGGGCACAGCAGACCCTGCTGCGCCACGTCGAGGCGCTGCTGGCGATGCGCCGAGCGGGCGTGGTGGTCTTCGAGTACGGCAACGACATCAGTCGGGCCGCCCTCGAAGTGGGCCGGCACGACGCCTTCGACATTCCCGGCTTCGTACCGGACTACATCCGGCCGTCCTTCGCGGTCGGCCGCGGCCCGTTCCGCTGGGTGTGCCTGTCCGGCGACCCGGCCGACCGGGACGTGCTGGACGCCGCCGCACGGCGGCTGTTCCCCGACGACGAGCTGCTCCAACGCCGGCTCGGCAAGGCGGCGCGCACCCTGCCGGTCGAAGGGCCGCCCGCCCGGATCTGCTGGCTCGGGCACAAGGCCAGGGAGCGCATGGCTCTGGAGATCAACCGCCTGGTGCGCGCCGGAGAGATCAGCGCGCCCGTCGCGATCACCCGCGACCACCTCGACTCGGGCTCCTGCTGCTACCCGACGCGGGAGACCGAGGCGATGCCCGACGGCTCCGACGAGGTGGCCGACTGGCCGTACCTGAACGCGATGCTCAACGTCGCGGGCGGTGTCGACCAGGTCGCGATCCACAGAACGCGGGCATCATCGGCGGCTCGGCCTCGGCCGGCACGACCGTGGTCTGCGACGGCAGCGGCGAGACCGACGAGCGCCTGAGGCGCTGCATGGAGAGCGATCCGGGCATCGGCGTGGTGCGTCATGTGACCGCCGGTGTGCCCGAGGCCGCCGACAATGTCCCGGCCTCCGGGCTGCACGTGCCCGCGGTGGCCGTGGGCGGAAACCCCACGAAGGAGAACCGGTGAAGCAACCGCTCAGATCCCCCGGGACCGGCTTTCTGCGCGCACCTGTGTGCACCGACCTCGAGCAGGTCGATGCGGACTTCGCCGTCCTCGGCATCCCGCACGGCGTCCCGTACCACATGCAGGGAGTTCACTCCGACGCGGCGAACGCCCCGGCCGAGTTCCGCCGCCGCACTCAGCGCTTCGCTCGCCTGGTCGAGCACTACGACTTCGACCTCGGCGGCACCCTCTTCGGCGACACCGGTGCCACCCTCGTCGACTGCGGCGACCTGGACGGCGACCCGCGCCGGCTGGAGGAGAACAAAACCCGGGCGACCGCCTCGGTCGCCACCCTGCTGAAGCGCGGCGCGGTTCCCCTCGTACTCGGTGGCGACGACTCCGATCCCCCGCTCGTCGTGCGCGCCTTTGAGGGGCGCGGGCCCGTGAACGTGCTACAGATCGACGCCCACCTCGACTTTCACGACGAGGTGAACGGCATCACGGACGGCTACTCCAGCCCGATGCGGCGCATCCGCGAGATGCCGTGGGTCGGCCGTATCGTCCAGGTCGGCCTGCGCGGCACCGGCAGCGCCCGTCCGATCGACGTCAAGGAGGCGCAGGCCGCGGGCAACGTCCTCGTCACCGCCGACGAGGTGCGCGAGCGCGGCGTGGACGCCGCGCCCGGCCACCTGGTGGACGACGCGCCCTGGTTCGTCACCCTCGACGTCGACGGCCTGGACCCCGCCATTGCCCCGGGGACCAGCTGCCCTCTCCCCGGCGGCCTGGACTTCCGCGAGGCCGCGGGCATCCTGCGCGGCCTGGGCCGGCGCTGCGACTTCGCCGGCATCGACATCGTCGAACACTTCCCGTCCCTGGACGTGCGGGACACGACCTCGGTCACCCTCGGCCGGCTGCTGATGAACCTCATCGGTACGGCAGCCCGCCGCCGTACCGCCTGACCACTTCGTCAACTGCCCGCCCGCGGGCGGGCCACCCAAGCTCGTCCTGGGCGGAGCGCCGGAACTGCGCACGCGCTTCGTCGGGGTCAAGGGACCCAAGCAGGTCTACGGCCTGGACTTCAAGCAGTACAAGCCGCTCGACACAGCAGGCCCCCTCACCGTCGCGGCACTCAAGGGCGGCGTCATCGACGTCGCGAACCTCTACACGACGCAGAGCACGATCAAGCAGAACGGCTTCGTCGTGCTCGACGATCCCAAGCACCTGGTCGCGGCCGAGAACGTCCTGCCCGTCGCTCGGAAGTCCAAGATGTCCCCAAACGTGCAGTCCACGCTCACGCCGTGTCGGCCGAACTCACCACGAAGGACCTCGCCGCACTGGTGAAGCAGGTCGAAATCGACAAGAGCCTCCCCCCAGACCGTGGCCAAGAGCTACATCAGCGAGCACGGACTCAACTAGACATAAAGGAGCGCTGCGCCGCGGCGTACTGCCCGTGGTGCACCAGTACGGCACCCTCGGCACGGCCGACCTCACGGCACTGGCCGAGATTGCCCTCACCCTGGCTGGAGAACGCCCGTGGGCGCAGGGCGACGTGCCGCCCGTGAACCTGAGCACCGGTGACGCGCTTGCCTTCATGAGCAGCAGCGCGGTCGCCCTGGCCGGATCGGTGCACGTCGGCTCCGAGCTGCGGCAGCTGCTGCGTGCCAACCACGCGGTGACAGCCCTGTCCTTCCTCGCGCTCGGCGGCAACGCGGAGGCGTATGCGGCAACCGTGCACCGGGCCCGCGCCCATCCGGGCCAGGTGCACCGCGCGGCCGAGATACGCAGGCTCCTTGCCCTGGACACGCGGCCCGCGCCCGGCCGCCGCATCCAGGACCCGTGCGGACTACGCGCGTTCCCACAGGTCCAGGGCCCTGCCCTGGAGAGCCTGGACCACCTGGAACGCGTCCTGGACGTCGAGATCAACGCCCGCGCGGAGAACCCCCTCGTCGACACCGACGAACAGACGGTCTTCCACCACGGACACTTCCGCACCGCGTATGTGGCGACCGCACTCGACCAGGTCCGCGCCACGGTCCACCACGTGGCCGCCCTGTCCGCCACGCTGCTGCGCCACCTTGCCGAACCGGCCATGACCGAGCTACCGCTGTACCTGGCAGAGGCGCAGACGGGCAGCTCCGGAGTCATGATCCTTGACTACGTGGCCCACGACGCGCTTGCGCGGATGCACGAGGCGGCCAGGCCGGCCACCCTCGCCAGCGCCGTCGTCTCCCGCGGGCTGGAGGACCACACAGGCTTCGCATCACACGCGGCCCGGCTCGCCGAGACCACGGTGGAGGCATTCCGGCAGGTACTCGCCTGCATACTCGTGGTCGCCGTACGCGCGCTGCGCATGGGCGCCGCGGAGCTGCCCGACGTTCCCGCAAGGGCAGCGTACGAGCTGGCCGCGGAACGGCTGCCCGCAGATCTCGAGGATCGCTCGCTCACGGAGGACGTCTACAGCGCGGTGAATCTCCTTCCGCGGCTCGCGGCCATCTGACGACGCTACTCATCGTCGAGCAGTCAACTACTGATGGCCACGCGGCGGCCTGCCGGGCGCGGACCTGCTCCCGCTCATGCCCGCGAGCCCTCTCGACGTCACGTCTTCGTGCAGCCGCTGCTCGGTGGCCGCACCGTGCTCCACCTCGGAGGCTGGTCTTCTGGATCCGGATCCGACACCGACCGGCGAACTGCTCGACGTGGTCAGCTGTGCCGACGCGGACCGGCAGCCGCGAGGAGTCCTGCGAGTGTCCCCTCGTCCCAGGTTCGCGGGGACCATGCGCCCATGAGAAATGTGCGCGGAGTGGGGGCGGTCGCCGCCGCGGTGGCCGCGGCGTTTCAGGGTTCAGGCCACCATCGACTCAGGCCCCGTGAGCTTCCGCCCGGAGGTCCACCGGCTGTGCAACGGGAAGACTGGCGTCCCTTGCCGCCGACGTCGCCGCCCCGTCAGCCGCCGGGTCCTCCACTGCCAAAAGCCCCACCATTGTCATCCTTGGGTACGTCCCTTGGCGAAGAGGGCCGGTTGATCTCATATGGGCTGAGGCCTTCCCCGAAATCATCTGCCGCCCTCAAGTTTTCGCCGCTTCGGGAGGAACGTTCGGCCCGTGGCCCCTGCTGTCGTGCCCGAGACCGACGGCGCACGTCCCACCAGACGAGGCCAAGCAGAACAGCGACGACGACCACCGCTATACCGACAGGGAAAATCCAGCGCACAGCCGAAGCGGCCAGTGTGATGTCACTGATGGGCACCTGGCTCACAAGGTGGCTCATCCGGCCCACGTCCTTCCTGAGGGGAGTCCACCGCTCACAAAGCGAAGCAGAGGGTTCCGCTCATTGGAGAGAGCCCACAATGGCTGGAGCCGTACGCAACTCCAATCCCGCCGTCCTGGGCGGGATCAATCTCGCGGGCCCGCCTGAACTGGACGTCCGGCAAAGCTCGAACTCCCTGACAAGTCTACGGCGGGGAGCGTACGGGGGGGGCCGCTCAGTGCGCGGCGGGTGTACCAGCGGCTGGAGAGCCATCTGCACGAAAGTGAGTGCACGCCTGCGCCGATCTCGGGTGATGGCGTTCCACCGTTCCGGCGCTTGTGGTCCGGCACTGACTCGGGCAGTCCTGCGTACCGGCCCTGGACGGCCGGCCAGAATCCGGCCAGCACCATGGCGACGAGCGCGACGCGGCCTGCGTACCCGGAAACGGACGGCCCGATCATCCATCGCCGGGGCGGCAACCACGCCGGCAAGGCGGCTACCACTCGGGTGAGAACGGCCAGCGGAAGCTCCGCGTACAGCACGCTCCGGTCCGGTCCCGCTTCGAATCCGGCGCGCGCCCGGAGTTCGGCATCCGCGGCCTGTCCCAGCTGCGGGGCCCCTTGCCTGGGCAGGACGGAGAACCGGAACATTCCGTCAAGCGGGCGCTGCGCCACCGAGGCCGACCCGGCCTGTGCCGGCCTCGCGATTCACGGGCTCGGGAACAGGGGTCCGCCCGCCATGAGGCCGCCGTCGGCCAGGAGGATATGCCCGGTGATGTAGCTCGCCTTGTCCGAACCCAGGAACTGGACGGCCTCGGCGATCTCCTCCGGGGTGCCCGCCCGGTGCATGGGCAGCACCGAATCGACCGCGGCGCGAGCCGTATCGTCGCCGGTGAACCGCTCGTACATGGCGGTCCGGGTGTAGCCGGGCGCCACCGCGTTGACCCGGATACCGTGAGCGGCGCCTTCGAGTGCGGCCGCCTTGGTAATGCCGACGACGGCGTGTTTGCTCCCGACGTACAAGGTCGCCCCGGGATAACCCATCAGGCCGAAGTTGGAGCTGACGTTGACGATGCTGCCGCCGCCCTGTTCCCTCATGACGCGGAACTCGTGCTTCAGGCACAGCAGCGTCCCCTTGACGTTGGTGTCGAAGGTGGCCTGGTAAGCCTCGTCGGTCACCTCGGTGACAGGGCCGGGTGTCCCCTCGGTGCCGGCGTTGTTGAAGGCGACATCGATCCGCCCGAACCGTGCCACCGCGCGGTCGACGAGGTCCTTCACATCGGCGTCGAAGCGGACGTCGGCACGCACGAACTCGGCCGGGGCGCCGAGGTCGGCCAGCTCCCTCGCGAACAGCTCACCCACGTCCTCATGGCGGCCGGAGACCACAAGGCTCGCGCCTTGACGGGCGTAAGCGAAGGCGGTGGCGCGGCCGATACCGGTAAGCGCGCCCGTGACAAGGACAACGGGACCAGACACCTCGAGGTTCCTTTCTGCGACCATACAGATGAACGAAGGCAAGCGGTAAGGACCCCGCACGACACCGGGTTCCTCCTCGGGCCAGGGCGTATCCCCCGGTACGCCCGCAAGGAAACTGTCCCAGCCGGACGAAAGCCGCATCGGCCCCGACCGCCGCGCCCATCGAACGGCGGCACTCCATGACCCGTACGGCCCACGGACGGCGGCCAGGACAGACGACCCGAAAGCGGTCACGCAGGCGGGAGGCAAACGCCGCAAGCCCCCTGGTGGCATCGGAACAAACTGACGTCGCGAACTCGCTCAGCCAGTGATGATCGATCGCGATCGCGCCGGGAGGCCGTCCGGCCGCGCGGCTGTGCCGCCGGCTGCGGTCGGCCGCCCAGCGCGATCGCTCGCCTCCTGAACCTCGACCGCAAGACCGTGCGCCGTTTCCGCGACACCGGCCTCGACCAGCTGCTGGTCTCCGCCCGTGACCGCCGTCCGAACGGCGTGCTGGACCCGTTCAAGGCATATCTCGACGTCCGCTTCACCGAGGCACAAGGCCAGGTCAGCGGCACCCGCCTGTCCCTGGAGATCAGTGAGCGCGGCTTCCGGGGCAAGCCGCCAGGTCGTCCGCAAGTACCTCGCCGCCCTGCGGGCGGGCACCGCCGAACCGGTCCGGGCCGACCTCCCCAGCCCCCGCAAGATCACCTCCTGGATCATTCGGCCCCGCGAGTCGCTCACCGCGAGGCAGGACGAACGGCTCTTGGAGGTCCGGCTCGCCTGCACGGACATCACACCGGTCTGCGACCTCGCCCGTGCGTTCGCCGATCTGGTACGTCACCGGCGCGGGTACCTGCTGCTGGAATCAATCCGCCAGGCCGAGCAGGACGCTCCGAAACCGATGCGGGGCTTCGCCTGCTTCCTCCGCCAGGACCTCGATGCCGTCACCGCCGGCCTCACCCTCCCGTGGAGTTCCGGTGTCCTGGGTCGCCCTCGCGCAGCTCTGGCGTACTCGATTGTTGTCCGCGCCGAGACCGGCGACCGATCGGCGGCCTCGTAGATCCGTCGTGCTGCCGGGCACGAGCTCAAGCGGGCGGCGCAATCGAAGACCACATGCCGAACCACTGCTCGGCGCCGTAGTCCTCGTACCGCTCCACCTCGGTGAACCCCAGCTTTGCCGCGAGGCGCATCGAGCGCTCGTTGGCGGTCTGGGTGCGGAGCACCACCGCCTCGCCGGGAAGCGCTTCGGCGAACCAGTCGAGTGCCGCTGCGCACGCCTCGGTGGCGTACCCGTATCCCCACGCCTCCGGCAGGAACAGATAGCCGAGCTCGGTCTTCCCGACGTCCGGACGGACGTGCCCCGGACGCTCTGCGTGCGGATCGAGCATGATCGTGCCGATCATCGCCCCGTCGAGATCGATCACGAAAAAGCCTGGGCGCCGCCCGGGAACCTCGGGCACCGTGCGTTCGAGCTCGGCACGCGGTCGAGGGCCACCGAGGTAAGTGTTCACCTCTGGTGAGGCGTTCAGCTCGATGGCCGCCGCACGGTCCCGGGCCTCGGACTCGCGGAGCACGAGCCGCTCGGTCTTCATCGGGGCGGGTGGCCAGGCGAGGGGTCTGAGGTCGGTCATGCCAGCCAACCTAGCCAGCAGGCTCGACAGCGATCAAGAAGCGCGAACCGAACAACCCACAGACCTGAGCCTCACCCTCACCAACGGGGCCGGGCCCGACAAGCCAAGCATCCCTCCTCACCGATTGGAGTCCACTCCTTAGTTTCGCCCGCGGCTCAGCCGCCTTGGTGGTGTCTTGCCGCCACACGCGCCCACAGCCGATGCAGCGGTAGCGTCGGATCGTGACGTGAAGGATCGTGGGCCGCCAGCCGAGTGGCTCGTGCGCCAGTCGCCGGGTCACGGTGTCTCGCGGTGTGCCTTCGCAACCGCAGCGGCGGCACCACTGATCGAACTCGACGACCCGGCATGCAAGAACCGCACGATCCGGGGCGAGTCGCTGACCGGTGACTTCGAGACCGAGCTCGTCAAGGCGGCAGAACGTATTCATGTCAGCGCGGGCGAAGGCCGCCTCAGGGGTAGCGTCGTGCAACGTCGAGGTCTTCCGGATGGGCTTGGTGCAGGAACCCCCGTCCTCGGGAGACCTCGACGCTTACCCGGCCACCGACGCGGGATGAGCTTCCACCGTCGGTGTGACACAAGTTTTTGACGGTTGATGATCTGAAGTCATCCAGGTGAGGGCGAATCATCCTGCTTCGGCCCCGATCGCGCGAGGGTGCCCGGGGCCGGAACGTGAACGGTGGCTTCGGTCGTGGCTGGTGAGCCGTTCAGCTCTGGGGCATTCAGCGGCCGATATCGTTCAGCTCGGCCAAGTCCCCATGAGAGAGGGAGAGTCCCGCGCCGGCGATGTTCTCGCGCAGGTGTGCCGTCGATGACGTGCCGGGGATGAGCAGGATGTTCGGTGATCGCTGCAGCAGCCAGGCCAGTGCGACGGACATCGGTGTCGCCTCCGATCGAGCGGCGACCGCCGAGAGCGCCGAGGACTGAAGCGGGGTAAAGCCCCCGAGGGGGAAGAAGGGCACGTACGCGACGCCGTCGGGGGCGAGCCGGTCGATGAGCTTGTCGTCGTGGCGGTGGGCGAGGTTGTACATGTTCTGCACGCACACGATCGGCGCGATGCTCTGTGCCTCGGTGACCTGCTCCTCGGTGGCGTTGCTGACCCCGAGGTGGCGGATCAGGCCCTGCTGCTGGAGTTCGACGAGCGTCTCGAACGCCTCGGCGAGCGAGCCGGGCTGGGGTCCTTCGGCGTTGCCGAGTCGGAGGTTGACCAGGTCGAGTACGTCGAGCCCGAGGGACTTGAGGTTGTCGTGGACCTGGCGGCGCAGATCTTCGGGCCGCCGGGCCGTAGGCCAGCCACCCTGTTCGTCGCGGGTCGCGCCCACCTTGGTCACGATGTGCAGCGACTCGGGATAGGGACGCAGTGCCTCGCGGATCAACTCGTTGGTGACGCGCGGCCCGTAGGCGTCGCTGGTGTCGATGTGGGTGATACCGACGTCGACCGCTTCACGCAGAACGGCCAGGGCACCCTCGCGATCGGCGGGCGGCCCCATAACCCACGGGCCGGCCAGTTGCATGGCGCCGTAACCGAACCGGGTGACGGTCAGGTCACCCAGAGCCCAGGTGTCGCCGGGAAGAGAGAGGGAAGACGTGCTCATCTTGTTGCCTTTCGTCGTGCACTTGGGGGTGGCGCCCGCTGCCTCCCTGCATCAGCATTGGAGAGAAACTTCCTGTCGGGAAGTAGGCACTTTGGAGTGCGTAACCCACCCATTGGTGAGAGGTGCGATCAGTGACGACAATGAAGGCGGCCCAGAAGAGGGCTCAGGCCAAGGTGGAGTACAACGCGTTCCTGGCAGAGTGCCCCAGCCGGCAGCTGCTCGACCGAATCTCGGACAAGTGGGTCGTCCTGATCTTGTGTGCGCTGGGCGGCGACAACAGCCCTCGCCAGCCCGGTGCAGCACACGCAGACGCTCCGAAGGCGATGCGCTACTCCGAGATCTCTCGTCTTCTGGCCGGGGTCAGCCAGAAGATGCTGACCCAGACGCTACGCTCGCTGGAGCACGATGGTCTGCTCACCCGTACCGTGACGCCAACCGTCCCTGTCACCGTCTCCTACGAGCTGACCGACCTCGGCCTCTCGCTCCACCACATGACGCGCGGGCTCAGAAACTGGGCGCAGACGCACATGGCCGAGGTCCTCGCAAACCGCGAGAACTACGACTCTCGCACGTCCTGACGCCTCACATCCAACCGTCCAACAGCACTACATTCATCGGCGCTACACCCTCAACTGCGAAGAGCCGTCGAACCGGGCGATCTCCAGGCGTCGGCCTTCTGCGAAGTGCCCTGGTGCTCGCGGCTGGCAGGCGGCTACGTGAGCTTCTGGCTGCCGGCGGCAGTGGTGAAGGGCGGCTCGGCGCGCTGGACGTACGTCCCCGGTTCGGCGCAGGCGGACGTGGACGCCTACCGGCGGTGGGACTGGGCGGAGGTCGTCGCGAACGCGCAGGCCGTGGGCAGGTACGCGCAGTGGCGCAGGCCGTGGGTGGTGGAAGGCACGGCGAAGCCGTGGGCGCGCCGGGTCGGTTCGCAGTTCCGTGTCGCGGTGGAGCTACCTGGCGCTGCGCGAGCGGCGGCTGCTGGTGGCGGCGGCGGACGAGCAGTTGGAGCCAGCGGTGCCGTGGCTCGGCGAGTGCGGGCAGCCACTGCCGTTCGCCGGTCGTCTGAGACTCCTGCCCGGCAGGCGTACGAGGTTGCCCGCCATGACCGATCTCGGACCCGTCGCCTGGCCACCTGCCCCGATCAGGACCGAGCGGCTCGTGCTCCGCGAGTCCGACGCCCGGGACCGTGCGGCGTTCATCGAGCTGTTCGCCTCGCCAGAGGTGGGCACCTACATCAGTGGCCCTCAACCGCGTGATGAGCTCGAGCGCGCGGTGCCCGAGGTTCCCGGGCGGCGCCCCGGCTTTTTCGTGATCGATCTCGACGGGGCGATGATCGGCACGATCATGCTCGATCCGCACGCAGAGCGTCAGGGGCACGTCCGTCCGGACGTCGGGGAGGTCGAGTTCGGCTGCATGTTCCTGCCGGAGGCGTGGGGATGCGGGTACGCCATCGAGGCGTGCGCAGCGGCACTCGACTGGTTCGCCGACGCGCTTCCCGGCGAGGCGGTGGTGCTCCGCACCCAGACCGCCAACGAGCGCTCGATGCGCCTCGCGATGAAGCGGGTTCACCGAGGTGGAGCGGTACGAGGACTACGGCGCCGAGCAGTGGTTCGGCGTGTGGACCTCGGTCACGCCCTCCGGTTGAGCTCGTGCCCGGCAACGCGGATCCACGAGGCCACCGAACGCCTCCTGCCGGCACGTGGATTGGGTCGAGGAGTTCCACAACGACCCCGAGGCGATGCGCCGCCCGGCTGCCTGGCTGCCTGGCTGCCTGGCTGCCTGGCTGCCGGGCTGCCGGGCTGCCGGGCTGCCGGGCTGCCGGGCTGCCGGGCTGCCGGGCTGCCGGGCTGCCTCCGAGAGCGTAGCCGTCCGGCGCACCGTCGGCGCACGCCCGTCACCTGCACCGACGTCCTGGACCGACTCTCGCGCGACCCCGGCCCCAACCCTCAAGTGCAGTCCAGCTTCGCCTACTTCTGCGAGGACGCCATGGCAGGCCGCCTGGCGAAACCCGTCCCCGGCAGGCACACTGCCACGGTGCGGGCGGCCGCGCACTACCCAAACATGGAGAACCCGGTCCGCTTCAGCACCGAACCGACATCGTTCCTGGAGACCGTATGAACAGCGCCCTTCTCGTGATGGACGTCCAGCGAGCCGTCGTGGACATTGTCGACGACGGTTCCGGATACCTGCCCCGCCTGCGCAGGGCGATCGATGGTGCCCGGGCGGCAGACATACCTGTCATCTACGTGGTCATCTCACTACGCCCGGGCTTTCCGGAAGTCGGCCCGCACAACAGGGCACTCACCGCCGTCGCGCGAGCCGGACTCCATGTCGAGGGAGATCCTGGAACCGAGATCCACCCCGATGTCGCGCCCCGGCCGGGCGAGGTGGTGGTCACCAAGAGACGGGCGAGCGCGTTCTCGGGCAGTGACCTCGACGTGGTGCTCAGAGCGCACGGCATCGACAGCCTCGTCCTCACCGGAATCGCCACCAGCGCCGTGGTGCTGCACACCCTGTGCCAGGCCAACGACCTGGACTTCGACCTCACCGTCCTCGCCGACGCCTGCCTGGACACCGACGCCGATGTTCACCGGTTCCTCACCGAGAAACTGTTCCCGCAGTGGGCGGATGTCGTCACCGTCGACAACTGGCTCGATGCCACCACACCCCGTTAGCGGCAGACCAGGGAGGAACTGGCGTGTGGTGGCGCACGTCGACGCACCGCTGCCGCTTCGGGCACGACCTTGTCATGACGCTCCGTCACGGCATGTGAGAATCCTTGTAGGCAGCGATGCCGCCTTCGACGAGCCGGGCAGCGGTGCCGGCCGAACGAGCGAGCGTCGCGGCGTGCGAGCTGGCTGACGGGTACCCCGATGTCTCTGTCCTCAAGGACGAGCTTGTCCGCCGGGCTGAGCCGCACGCCCGGGCGTCGCTGCCCCGTTGGTGTTCGTCGGCCAGACCGACACCGCTGCACGACGGCCGACGACCCCGCCGGCTTCGGGCCGTAGCACTTCTGGACCGCCTTCGTCGCACCCGCCGTACGCGGCCCGAACGCCCCGTCCGCGGTGACCGTGTACGCGGCGGCGAAGCGGATGCCGGACGGTACGGACGTCCGCTCCCCGGGCGGCGATCAGTACGTCGGGATGCGGGACGAAACCGCAGGCGGCGGAGACGGCCAGGAATAGGGGTCAGGCCGTATCCGAGTGCCTGCCGGGCAGCGATCCGGTCCGCGACCGAACCCGCCGATCAGCGCGGCGATCAGCGCCGCGGCGGAGCTTCCCGGTGCTCTGGAGAGGCCCACTGACGGAACGGGCGTGGCGGTGGGCATGAAAGGCTCCCCGGGAGGGTGGTGGCGAGCGGGGTCCCGCAGGGAGGCCGGCTCAGGCAGACGGTGTGGCGGGCGGTGCGGGCCGGTCAGCCGACGCGACGTCGGCTTGGAGTCCCTCACCAGATACCTGAAGGCCCACACTGCCCGTCCGGCACGGTCTTCACGGCGCCCCGCAATGCCTGTCATGGAACGCGAATACATCCGCGACCGCACCCTCGAAGGCCACGAGTCCGCCCGCAAACGCGGCAAGACCATCGGCGACGCCGGCGTCACGACAACGACGTGCTGTCCATGACCCTCCACTTCCGCAACCAGGAGATGAACCTGCGCGACATCGCCGAGCGCCTCGTCATCACCACAGGCGCGGAAAGGGCCGGCATCCCTCGCCCGCCACCGTCATACAGATGCTCCGCGAACACGACGAGCAGATGGCCACCGCGGTGAGTACACGATCCCCCGCTGCTTTGCGGCTGATGTCTGAGCCAGGACACCGGGACCGACTCAAGGCACCGGGACGGTCGGCCTCTGTGTACCCATGGCCAAGGAAGGCAGTCCCGCTGCGGTGGCCGTCAAGGGAGCGAAAAGAGCCAGGACGGAGCCGCGGGGTAGCGGAGAACTTGGCTGTACGCCGACAATGCGGTCACCCTTCACCGTCCGGGGGCCACCGGGCTCCCGGATCGAACCGAGAGGACCGACCATCACCATGCGCAAGCCTCTCCTCGCCACCCTCACCGCCGTGGCCCTCGGTGCCGCCGCCTTGATAGGCACCACGGGCACGGCAGCCGCAGCACCCAACCGCGTGAGCGGGGCGACCCCCACTGCCGCGACGGCCGCCGTGCACCCTGAAAGTACGCCCGCCTCGGTGACAGCTTCCTCCTTCGCCGGCACCGTGGCGCTCAGCAACTGCTCGGGTTCCCTGATCCGCATGCCGAACTCGCAGGCGACGGACCCGGGACTGGTCATGACGAACGGCCACTGCCTCGAAACCGGCTTCCCGAGCGCAGGTCAGGTCATCACCAACCAGTCCTCCACCCGCAGCTTCACGCTTCTCAACGCCTCGGCAGGCACCGCAGGAACACTCAAGGCGAACAAAGTCGTCTACTCGACGATGACCGACACCGACGTCACGCTCTACCAACTGACCAAGACCTACGCCCAGATACAGCAGTCCACGGGAATCGCACCGCTGACGCTGTCCGCCACCCACCCGGTGCAGGGGCACGCGATCGACGTGGTCTCCGGCTACTGGAAGCGGGTCTACTCCTGCTCCGTCGACGGATTCGCGTACCGCCTGAAGGAGGACCAGTGGACATGGAAGGACGCCGTCCGCTATACCCCGGAATGCCAGGTCATCGGGGGTACTTCGGGCTCTCCGGTCATCGACACGACGACCGGGCAGGTCACGGCGATCAACAACACCACCAACGAGAACGGCGAAAACTGCACCCTTGACAACCCTTGCGAGGTAAATGAGCAGGGAGCCGTCACCATCCGCCAGGGAACCGGATACGCCCAGGAGACCTACGGCATCCCCGCCTGCTTCACGACGGGCAACAAGCTCAACCTGTCGGCCCCGGGCTGCACGCTCGCGAAGCCGGCAGCGGTAACAGCACGCTGAGTTGACACCTGCTGGAACTCCGACAGCACCAAAAGACACACCACCCGCATCAAAACGCTGTCGCTCAGCCGGGGGCATCACAGCCCCCGGCCCTCACAGAACCGTACGTAACGATCTTTCGTGTGCAGGTGGGGCCCTGCGGCCGATGGCCTTCGCGTCGGCCGCCGCACCCACAACCGCACGGGGGTGCCGACGTTCCGACTGCACGAAGACGCACCATTGGCCCAGGCGGGGGCGGAGGACTGCTCCAGGCAAGCTTGCGCTGCTCGCCTGAAGCCTGTCCAGTCGATCGTGTGAGCCGGGTGACGGTCGAGCGCGGGAGGCAGATGTTGGTGGCGGGCCTCAGTGCTGGATCAGGCCTCCGACCTGGACGGGAGCGACGTGGCCGGTTTCCGGAACGGTCTGCGCCAGGGCGAGGCCGACGTCGACCGGCGACGACCGGCGCAGGCAAGCAACGTCGGGGATCGGGGTCCAGACCGACTCGACGGTTTCACCGTTTGGCTCAGGCCGGAGTTGACCGCCCGTGATACGGACCTGGTAGAAGACACCCACATTCTGGTGCTCGGGTCCGCCGGAGATGGTGCGTTCGGCCGCAGGGATCGGAGTGGTGCCGGCGGCGTGTGGGTTTCCTCCCTCGCATGGGTGCACGTCGGTGCGGGTGCCGGGTGCGGCGGGTGACCCGCGATCAGGACTGGTGTGCTCCCAGTCCTGCGCCTCCTTGCCTTGGGATGCCGCACCGCCTTTGTAGCCGACGAGGTCGGTCGGGTTGAAGACGAAGCGAAAGGTCTGCCAAGGACTGGACCTCGCGACTGTCGTCGTACGCGTGCTCCCTACTGCCCTTGATGGCCGCTCGGTCGAGCCGGCCTTCGACTGCGCCACCGGTCGAATCGTGCAGCCCGTTTGAAGGACGGTCGGCATCATCCGCCACGCAGGTCGGCCGAGACCACGGGGAAATGCCATATCCGTGAGACGGAGCGGCTGCGCCATCGACGTGGGACTGAAGAAGAGCCGCTGGTCGACCGATCAACCGAACCTTCTGCCCACGAGCAGCGAGACCCACACGACTCTTGCAGGGTCGCAGGCTCGGCTTCACGCTCTCTCGGATCTGACTGGACATCAGCAGCACTCATGCAGCGACATGAGACTCACTGTTGAGCGCATCCACCCTTTCGGTCAACGGCTCGCCGGACGCGCCCGGCTCAGCGGCCCACTGCGGTCTCCCGGTCGATGCGCGACAACTTCTCGGGGTTGCGTACGGCGTAGAGCCCGGTGATGAGGCCGCCTTCGAGACGTACCGCCAGGACGGTGTCGATCTCGCCGCCCCTACGCAGGATCAAGGCCGGGTGGCCGTTGACCTGGGCCGACTGCAAGGTCGCGGACGTGAGCCTGCTGAGCACATTGGCCACCGTTTCGGCGCCCACGACGGGCTCCAGTGCGGCCCGTACGACTCCGCCGCCGTCGGTCAGCAGCACGACGTCCGGGGCGATCAAGTCGAGCAGGCGCTGCACGTCACCTGACTCGGCTGCCTGTTGGAAAGCCTCAAGCGCACTGCGCGTCTGGGCTGGGGAGACGACCTCGCGCGGTCGGCGCGCCGCGACGTGGGCTCGCGCGCGGTGGGCGATCTGCCGGACTGCGGCGACGGTCTTGTCGACAGCCAGGTCTCCTGAAGGACGTCCTCGGCGTCGGCGGCGGAGCCGAGCATCTCGTAGGCAACGGTGAACAGCAGGTTGCGATGGACGACGAACGCCTCGGTGGCGGAGTCCGTACCTCCGGCGCGTGGGCTGTGCCCGGTCACGCCGGCCGCTCGCTCGGTGTGCTCGTCCATCGTCGGCTCCTGCCTGTTACGTCTCTTGCCCGTGTCACGCACAAGTCGCCGCTCCTCACTCTCTTGTGACACGGAAGCTCGGTGGCCTTCGTCACATCGCCGTGCTGTCACAGGGCCTGGGCGGCCGGCGACTTATGAGCGTCAAGACGCTGCGCGGACGATCCGCGCAGCAGACGATTCCACAAGCGAGGACGTGGTGATGGAACCCCGAATGAACCTGTTCGCGAACGAGACCGGCACCAAGATCGGCAAGCGGATCTTCGCCGTCAGCCAGGCGATCCAGGAGTCGCCGCTGCCCAAGCCCACCCAGGAGCTGGTGCAGCTGCGCGCCAGCCAGATCAACGGCTGCGGCTTCTGCGTCGACATCCACAGCAAGGACGCCGCAGCCGCCGGCGAGACCGCAACCCGGCTGAACCTGGTCGCCACCTGGCGTCACTCCACCGTGTTCACCGAGTCCGAGCGCGCCGCGCTGGCCCTCACCGAGGAGGGCACCCGCATCACCGACAGCTACGAGGGTGTCTGCGACGAGACCTGGGCCCAGGTCCGCAAGCACTACGACGACGACCAGGCCATCGCGCTGGTCTCCCTGATCGCCGTGATCAACGCGGCCAATCGGCTTGGCGTGATCCTCAACAACCAGGGCGGCGCCTACGAGCCCGGCAATCTCGCCACCATCGCCGGCTGATCGCCGTCGATGCCGCTGGGCCGGCCCTCGAACATTCGATTCGGGCCGGCCCAGGGGCAAGGCCACCTCGCCCCTGCCGGTTTCGAGCCCCTGTGACGAATCGCGACTGTCGGCAGATGCCGAGCTTCAGCCCGAATCAGGGTGCAGGTGGGAACGGACAGGGATGCCAGTTCCCAGACCGATTGGAGGAAGTGCTTCCCGGCCATCGGACCCGCGCTCCCCCCGTCGGCGGCGTCCGGTCCCCGGCCGGGCGCCGGACTCGGCCCGCCGGGGCTGGGAAAGCCTCCAGGCCCCATACCCCCCCGATGCTCTCCTCCCCCACGGGCGACAAGGAGGGGAGGAGAGGAGGGGTGACGGTGCTTCAGCGGACCGGAAACAGGTGCTGACCTGGACGAACGCGGGAGATCACCACCACTGACACCAAAGCGGGAGGTCCCGCCTGCCCCCGTTGTGGCTCGCCTGCCGCGATCCCGTCACTTCGGGTCGAAGGAGAGCCATGTACCGGCGAGGCCCTGCTGACCCGCCCCGGGCAGGGACCAGTCGCAGACACCGGTTCGGAAGATCGACTTCAGATCCTCGAACTGGGTGTCGGTCACGGGTACTTGGTAGTCGGTGCGGACAACGGGACGCTTGCGGCACTTGACGATGTCGTTCGCCACGTCGGCTCCGGCGACCATCCGCGGCGATGTCCACACCGGGTAGAGGGTGTTGCACTCGGTGTTGTCGATGCCCTCGACCTGGGGCTCCGTGATCTTCTTCGCACCGATGCCACGGGTCCAGCAGGCGTCCGAGAGACCCTGCGGCCGGTTGCGGACGATCTTCTCGATGGGGGCATCGGTGCCGGAGTCCCCCTTGATGCCGGTGAGCCACTGGTCCATGTCGGACAGCATCCCGGCGAGAGTGAATCCGTGCCCGCTGGAACGGGTGAGCATGACCTGGTTGGCGTGGGTTCCGTTGGCCTTGTCCAAGCGCGCCCGGGTGGAGAAGGAGTGGAAGCGCATGTGCATGTCGCCGGCCGCCGCGTCGTCCGTGTAGTCGCGGTAGTCGATGATCGGAACGTCGGCGAGGCCGCCACCGCCGTTCAGCATGCGGCCGGTGCGGTAGGCGAGCCGTACGGCCTTGAGATCGGCGACGGTGCGCTCGGCAGCGGGCTTGGCATCGTCGTCGAGGCCGCCGATGCGCCGGTTCAGGTCGATGAACTGGCCCATGTCGATGGACCCCTTGTTCAGGGCCTCAAGTCCGTACTGGATACCGGTGTTGTCGAGCGGCCTGCGCGCCTTCCCGGTCTCCGGCACCTCGCCGTAGACGTTCACGGCATGGCTGTAGACGTCGCAGCGGGCACCGTCCGGATTGGTGACGGGGTGGTAGCGCTGCCCCGCGGGCAACTGCGCCGGACAGTACACCGTGGGGTCGATACGGCCGCTGGCCCTGGCCAGGCTGCCGATGCTCTCCCACTTGCCGAACCCGGAGACCGCCCTCTGCTGCTCCTTGGTGAAGGCGTCCGGCGCGACGTCCTTGAAGTAGTGGTTCAGGAGCTGGGCGTCACTCAGGGTCTGAATCGTCCCGAAGCCGACATCGGGGAAGCTGCAGCCGGAGAGGATGCCGTCCAGCAGACCCGGGTAGTTGTCGGCGATCTGGTGCGTCTGGTACGAGCCGCCGGAGCAGCCGTTCCCGATGGTGAAGGCCGGGTCGCCGTACGTCTCCACGAAGCGTTCCTTGACCATGCTCATGGTCTCGGCGGCCAGCACGTCGTTGCAGTTGTTGCCGAAGACGTTCAGCGTGGACGAGGCGACGCCGTAGCCCTTGCTCAGATACGTGTCGTTCATGATGCCGACGGTGTTGCGGCCCTGGACGTACCAGCCGCCGTTGCAGCCGCCGCCGAAGCCGTACACGAGGCGCCCGTTCCAGCCCGGACCACGTTGCAGCGGGTCGGGGGTGCCCTCACTCGGGTCGTGCAGCACGGCCGTCTCGTAGATGCCGCGGTTGATGGTGCCGGTCTCCACGCGGACGATGTACGGCACCTTCTTGCCCGCACTCGTCGTGGCGGTCGCCAGGTCGGCGGGACGGGCGCTCTCGTCGGGCAGCGGAGCGAACTGGCCGGCCGTGGTGCGATACATATAGTCGACGCGGGTCTGGACCGAGCAGTCCTGGTCGATCGGCAGCCCGAGGGTGGCGCCGGTGACCGTCTTGAACTCGGCGGTGTCACAGACGAACGGCTGCTCGTGCGGCCCGGAGAACACCGGCCCTGTGATGGGGTGGTTCTTCAGGGCCAGCTGTCCGGAGTCCGCGCCCTGGGCACTCGCCGTGAGCGTGTTGGCGCCCTTGGACAGCTCCTTCACCACGCCCATCAGTGCGTGGTCACCAAAGGGGCGGAAGCTCGACGTCACGTCCCGGCCGTCCGCCTCGACCCGGACCGCGTCGACCACGATGGAGGCAGGCACCTCCACACGTATCAGGGCGTCGTCTCCCGACACCGTGCCGGGCCGCGACGACACGGCCGTCACCTGCAGCTTCTCACGTTCCTGGCTGCCGGCCGGCGTGGCTGACGCGCCCACCAGCACGCCCATGAACGCTATGCCGACAAGGCCCAGTTGGACTGGTCTCGCGGCTCCTCTGAACGACACGACGGAAATCGCCTCACTTCCTGGAGTCGGAATTCGTACTCGGTGTGCGGACGCGGGCTGTGAACCCGCCGGGACGGTGACGCACGCACCTGTCCCGTTGTCACGGTGTGCGGCCTCCCGGCCAGCAGCCGGAAGGGCCTGTTCCCCGTCCGGCGTCGTGCTTCTCTGCCGGATGGGCCACAAGGGTTGTGGGCGGCCTTCGTTTCCGCAGGGGTGGACCGGCGCGGCCGGCCCTTGCCCTGCCCGGCTACCAGTTGGTGAACGCCCCGTCCGCCGTACGCAGGTGCGGGCGCTCGTCCGCCGTGGCCTGGTACCGGCGCGCCGCCTCCCGGTCGATGTCGACTCCGATGCCGGGCAGTTCACTCAGCTCCACCCGCCCCGGAACGATCGTCGGCCGGGCGGTGAAGAGGGCGGCGATCGCCGGATCGGGATCGGTCTGGTGCTCCTGGATCGCCACATTGGGGCAGGCCAGGTTGAGTTGGAGCGAGGAGGCGGCGGTGACCGGACCGAGCGGGTTGTGGGTGGCGAGCTTGATGTGGTGGGTCTCCGCCATCGCCGCGATCTTCTTCGCCTCGGTCAGGCCCGCCGCCACCCCGACATCCACGCGCGCGTAGTCGATGAGGTCGTCCTCGATGAGGGTCTTGAACTCCCATTTGGAGCCGTACTGCTCGCCTGCGGCCAGTGGTACGCCGGTGCGGGCCCGCAGCATGCGGTAGCTGTCCGGGTTCTCACAGCGCAGTGGGTCCTCGACGAAGTACGGGCGGGCCGCCTCGATCTCCCGGCACAGGGTCAGCGCCTCCGGCGGATCCAGGCGCGTATGGACGTCGAGGATCAGCTCCACCTCGTCGCCGACCGCGTCCCGCACCTGGTGGAAGAGGTCGACCGAGTCGCGCAGGCAGCGGCGGGCGTCGAGCGTGCCGTCGTCGTCGTGCGGCGAGGCGAACCGCAGATGGCGCCAGCCCTCGGCGACCAGGTCGCGGCAGCGGTCCAGGAACCGCGCGCGGTCGTGGTAGCCGTCGCCGACATGCACATAGGCGGATACGTGATCACGCACCCGGCCGCCGAGCAGCTCATGCACCGGTACGCCGAGCGCCTTGCCGCGGATGTCCCAAAGGGCCACGTCCACCGCTGCGATGGCGGCGCCGAGTATGCGGTCGGCGGGGAAGAACCCGCGCCGGAACATGACCTGCCAGAGGTGCTCGATCCGTCGCGGGTCCTCGCCAACGATCAGCTCCGCGAGGTGTTCGAGCCCCCCCGCGACCGCCCGCTGGCGCGACCTGATGCCGACCTCGCCCAGACCGTGGATGCCCTCGTCGGTGTCGACCACGACCAGCATCATGCTGTCGCCGTGGTCGGGGAGAGTCAGCACTTCCAGGCCGGTGATCTTCATTCCACTCCTCTATGAAAACGTTCCCGCAATTTCAGTGCCGTTCTTGAGAGCACATCATCGGCAGCAGTCGGGCCGAAGCGCAAGACCCGTGCATACAGAAGGTTTCCCTCGATGAAATACTCCGGACACATCTCTTGACAGGCCATGGGAACGTTCGCAAACATCAACCGCATTCGCAGGGTTCCGATGCGAGACGACCGGGTCCCCCGGCTCAAGATGACGAGGAGGCCGTCCGTGGCAGTCACGATCCGGGAGGTGGCGAGCGCCGCGGGCGTCTCGGTGTCGACGGTGTCCCGCGCGTTCACCGCACCCGGCCAGGTGCAGCCGACGACGCGGCAGCGCATCCTCGACGCCGCGGCCGAGCTCGGCTACTCCCCCAACCCGGCGGCCCGTTCACTGCGCGGCGGCGGCACCGGAACACTCGGCCTGATCGTCCCGGACATCGCCAACCCGTTCTTCCCACCGATCATCAAGGCGATGCAGGCCCGCGCCCGGCACCTGGGCTACACGGTCCTGGTCGCCGACAGCGACGAGCGCGAGGCGGACGAGCTGGCCGCCATCGCTGCCGTATCGAAGCGGGTCGACGGCCTGATCCTCTGGGCCTCCACCCTCACCGAGGGCCGGCTCCACGAACTCGCGGGCCAGATGCCGCTGGTGGTGGTGAACCGTCACGTGCCGGGCATCCCCGAGGTCCGGATCTCCCTGTCCGCCGGCATCGCACAGGCCGCCGAGCAGTTGAAGGCGTACGGTCATCGGCGCTGCGTCTTCATCAACGCGTCCCGCGCCGAGCCGAGCCGCGGCAAGTCCATCCAGGAGTCCTTCGAAGCGCTCGGCCTCTCCCTGTCCGAGCTCGGCCCGTACGAACCGCGGTTCGAGACGGGCGTGCACGCCGCCACCCTCGTCGCCGCCCACGACGCGACGGCCGTGATCGCCCACAACGACCTGGTCGCCCTCGGCGTGCTGCACCAGATGGCCAACCTCGGCGTGAGCGTGCCGCGCGACGTCAGCGTCATCGGCATCGACGACACGCTGCTCGCCTCCGTCTCCACCCCCGGCCTCACCACGATCAGGATCGACCCCGAAGAGATCGCCACGCGCGCGGGGGACCTCCTGATCGAGACGATCGCGAGCACAACAGACCGCGCTGGACGAGGACGTGACGCCACTTCCCCCTTCGTGGAGATCGGCTCCCGCCTGATCCCCCGCGCCTCGACGGGCCCCGCACCCGCCCACTGATCCACGGCGCACACCACCACAACGCGCAAAGCGCCGAGCTACACCGCACCGAGCCCACTCCTGCCCTTCTTGGAGCCGTTATGCCCAGAAACTCCCGCTGTTCGGCCATACTTGGCTGCATGGCGCTGACCGCGACCCTCGCGGGCTGTTCCTCCCTCACCCCGAGCAGTGCCGGCGGGGGCGGCGATCTCGTGCTGCGGGTGCAGGGCATGCCGCCGGCCACCGACAAGCCGGGGGTCGCCCTGTTCAAGAAGCAGGTGGCCGACTTCGAGAAGGCCAACCCGGGCATCAAGGTCAAGGGCTCGACCACGGTCTTCGACCCGCTGACCTTCTCCGCGAAGCTGTCCGGCGGCAATGTCGAGGACGTCATCAAGGTGCCGCTGACCGAGCCGCAGCGGCTCATCCGGCAGAAGCAGGTGCAGCCGATCACCGGGCAGCTCAAGGAGTGGAAGCACTTCAAGGAGTTCAACCCTCAGGTCATCCAGCCGCTCACCGACAGCGCCGGCGACGTGTACGGCGTACCGCAGAATCCGTACGCCCAGGGCCTGGTCTACAACCGCGAGCTCTTCGAGAAGGCCGGCCTCGACCCGGACAGGCCGCCGACCACCTGGGCGGAAGTCCGCACAGCCGCCAAGAGGATCAGCGACAGTACCGGCAAGGCGGGCTTCGTCCACGAGTCCAAGGACAACCAGGGCGGCTGGCAGCTGACGATGCTGTCGTACGCCTTCGGTGGCGAGCTGGAGAAGGAGCAGAGTGGCAAGTACGCCGCCACGCTCACCGGGGAGCCGACGAAGAAGGCGTTGCGGCTGCTCAAGGACATGCGCTGGAAGGACGATTCGCTCGGCAAGACCCTGCTCAACAATCAGAACGACGTGATCAAGCAGTTCGCGGCCGGGCAGGTCGGCATGTTCATGGGCAGCCCGGGGACGTACCGACTGGCGAAGATGCAGTTCGGCATGGAGAACACCGACGCCTTCGGAGTGGCCCCGATGCCGCAGTCCGGCGGCGATGCGACACTCACCGGCGGCGACATCTACATGGTCCCGAAGTCCGCCGACAAGAAGCATGCGGCAGCGGCCGTCGAGTGGCTGACCTTCGCCTACGCCAAGCCGCAGTACAGCACCGACATCGCCGCCGAGCAGGCCAAGGCGCTCTCTGCCGACCCGAAGTCCGCGGTGGGCGTGCCGACGCTTCCGGTCTTCGACAAAGAACGGCAGACCGAGATCGACGCAGCGACCAAGCCGTACGTCAATGTGAAGCTGCAGAACTTCAAGCCGTACATCGACGGTCTCGCGACGCTGAAACTGAAGTCGGAGCCGCCGTACCAGGCGCAGAAGCTGTACACCGTGCTCGACCCGGTGGTCCAGGCTGTGCTCACCAAGCGCGACGCCGACATCGACTCCCTGCTGGCCTCGGCCGAGAAGGACGTCAATGCCAAGCTCGCCGCGGACCAGAAGTAGCCGCCCCATGGCCCTGCTCACTCCATCCCGTCGCCCGGCCGCTGTGGCCAAGGAGCCCGTGTCGCGAACCCTGCCGCAGCGGCGGCGTGGCACCGGCCCCCGCAAACAGTTCACGGCCTGGCTGTTCCTCGTCCCCGCGCTGCTGGTCTTCGGGCTCTTCGCCTGGTGGCCGATCGTGCGCAGCCTGCTGCTCAGCTTCCAGAAGACCAACCTCGTCGAGCCCGCGGTCTGGGTCGGCCTGGACAACTTCCGTGCCCTGTTCGACGATCCGCTGCTCGGCACCGCCGTCGGGAACACCCTGTTCTTCGTGGTCCTCGGCCTGCTGATCGGCTTCCCGGCGCCGCTGATCCTGGCCGCGGTCATGTCGACGGTGCGGCGCGGCGCGGGCGTCTACCGCTTCCTGGTGTATCTGCCGGTGGTCATCCCGCCGGTGGTGGCGATCCTGCTCTGGAAGTGGTTCTACGATCCCGGGAGCGGGCTCTTCAACAACGTCCTCGGCAAGGTCGGGCTCGGCCCGTACTCGTGGCTGGAGTCCTCCGACAGCGCCATGCTCTCGCTGGTCCTGGAGGCCACCTGGGCGGGTATGGGCGGCGCCGTCCTGATCTACCTCGCGGCGATGGTCGGCATCCCCGGCGAACTCTATGAGGCCGCCGAGGTGGACGGTGCCGGGATCTGGCGGCGGATCTGGCATGTGATGCTGCCCCAACTCCGGTCTGTCATCGGACTGTTGCTGCTCGTCCAGCTGATCAACACGGTGCAGGTCTTCACCGAGCCGTACGTCTTCACCGGCGGCGGACCCGAGAACTCCACCCTCACGGTCCTGCTGCTGATCTTCCGGTACGCCTTCCAGGACGGCGAGTACGGCCAGGCCGCCGCGCTCTCCTTCCTGATGGTGCTCGCCCTCGCCCTGCTCTCCGCGGTGTATCTGCGGGCCACCCGCAGCTGGAGCACGTCATGACCACGCTCACCACCTTCGTCTCCACCAACGACCGCCAACGCCCCGGCGTACGCGCCGCAGTGCGCTCCATCCAGGTGTTCACCCTGATCCTGCTGCTGCTCATCGGCATCGGACCGCTGTACTGGATGGTCAAGGGCGCGGTCTCGACGCCCACCGAGCTCACCACTCAGCCCCTGGCCCTCTGGCCGGACCGGCCGGCCCTGGGCAACTTCTCGGCGGCGTACACCGATCTGAGTGTCGGCCGCTATCTGATGAACACCTTCCTGGTGGTCGGCGGATCGTGGTTCGTGCAGCTCTTCGTCTCGGCCACGGCGGGCTTCGCCCTATCGGTGCTCAGGCCGAGGTTCGGCAAGGCCGTCTACGGGGCGATTCTCGCCACGATGTTCGTGCCGTACACGGTGAACATGGTCAGCCTCTTCATGACCGTGATCGATGTGCCGTTCCTCCACCTCAACCTGGGCGACACCTACTGGGCGATCTGGCTGCCGGCCGGCACGAACGCCTTCACGGTGCTCCTCGCCAAGCAGTTCTTCGACGCCCTGCCGAAGGAGTTGTTCGATGCGGCGCGGGTCGACGGGGCGAGTACCTGGCAACTGCTCACCAAGATCGTGCTGCCCATGAGCAAGCCGGTGCTCGCCGTGATCAGTCTGCTCGCGGTGATGCACTCCTGGAAGGACTTCATCTGGCCGCTGGTGGCCATCACCGACCCCGAGAAGCAGCCGATCAGCGTCGCTCTCGCCCAGCTCGCCACGCAGGCTCCGCAGGACCAGCTGATCGCCGCGATGGTGCTCGCCGTCGCCCCGCCGGTTCTCGTCTTCGTCGTCTGCCAGAAGTACATCGTCGCCGGGCTCGGCTTCACCGGAGTCAAGGGCTGAGTTCCACCGGAGCCGACGGCCGAGCCCTCGACTCCCCCACCGCATCTTCCGCTTCGGACCCTTCGGAGCATCCGGAAAACCCCGACCGAGAGAAGGGCACCTCCATGTCAGTCGCCCGCCGCAGATTCATCCAGGGCACGGCCGTCGCCACCGGCGCCGCACTGCTGCCGACCGTTCCCGCGTACGCCGCGGACCCGGTCACCATCGAGGCCGACGGCATCACCCTGGTCGGCCGTAGCGACGGCAGCGTCCTCGTGCAGGACGGTGCGGGCACCGACCGCATCCTCCTCAACCACTTCATGATCAAGGACACCGCGCTCGGCCAGCAGCGCACCTTCGGCGGTACGCCCGCCCGGATCACGCTCCCCGACGGTCGGCCCGCGATTCAGGTCACGTACACGATGGCGAGCGGCGTACCCGGAGTCACGGTGCGCGGCACCTTCGACGTCACCCCTCACAAGGCACACATGAAGTGGGAGGTCAGCGGCTCCAGCACGCTCACACCGGCCGGCTTCATGTTCTCCCGCACGGTGTACGAAGCGAGCGCGGCGGAGTCGTACGAAGCGCTGACCGTCTGGGAGCGGGACGCCCGAGGCGGCATTCCGTACGAGGTGAACGCGGGCGGCGCGTACGTGGAGACGTGGGCGGGATCGAAGGGCTTCTTCTGCCTTTCGTCCACCAACCCGGCGAACACGAACGCCACATGGGTCCATTCCCCCGGCACCTCGACCGGTGCGAGCACCGCCGTCACCGAGGCCGATCTGGTCCTCGGCGATCTGCGGCCGCGCGCGGCGGGAGCGCTCGCCGCCAAGAGGCCCCTCGGCGTGGAGGTGTGGACGGACCAGCCGTTCAACCTCTACAAGGCGGCCGGGCAGACGATGACGCTCAAGGCGCAGGTCGTCAACGGTTCCGCCGCTGCCAGGAAGGTGACCCTGACGTGGTGGGCGCGCGACTTCGGCGGCACGAAGATCGCCGGTGGAACGCTCTGCAAGACCCTCGCGGCGGGCGCCGCCTGGGACGCCGCCTTCCCCGTAACCTCGCCGTCGCAGAACATCGTGTTCACCGGGGTGGAGGTGGTCGGCGGAAGTGACAAGGCGCTGGCCCGCACGAATCTGAGCGTGCTCCCGGAGTTCACGTACAAGGCGGGCAAGGAGTCGATGTTCGGCCTTGCCAACTACCCCTGGCTGCTCAAGCCCAGCAAGGAGGCCGTACTCGGGCTGGTCAAGACGCTCGGCATCAAGTGGATCCGCATCGCCTACGCGGGCGCCCCGGGCATCGACACGGCGACTCTGGACGCGAACGGCATCGGGCACAACGTCGAGCTGAGCGGCATCCCCGTGGGCGGTAGTCCGGAGCAGATCGCGGCCTGGGCCGACACGAATGTCGCCAAGGCCCTGGACGCCGAGGCCGCGTACTTCGAAGTGAGCAACGAGGTCAACCAGCCCTGGATGTCGGGCCGCGGCGCCGACGCCTATGTCCGGGACGGTCTGCGCCAGGTCACCACGCGCCTCGACGCGGCGGGCTCGCGGATGAAGGTCATGAACGCCGGCCTCGGCGGCATGGACTACGTATGGACCAAGAACTTCCATGACGCGGGCGGCTGGGACCTCATCGACGCCTTCACCTTCCACCCCGGTCGCGGCAACTTCACGCCCGACTTCGCGCCGCCGCCCGAGGAGTGGACGCAGGGGCCGTCCGGCACGTACTGGAACTTCCTCGGCGCACTGCGCAAGGCGAACCAGGTCCTGGAGGAGTACGGCGGCGACAAGGAGCTCTGGCTCACCGAGGCGTACGCGCCGACCCGGCCCAACGCGTGGTGGAGCGACACCTACCGGCACGCCGCCGAGAACACGCTGCTCACCCTCGCTCTCGCCAAGTCCGAGAAGGTACGCGCCGTCAACTGGTACCAGCTGCACGACTCGGTGCTCTACCACCCGCAGGAGGCCGACCCGGCCAACCCCGAGTACCACTACGGCCTGATGAACCGCGACACCAGCGCCAAGCCCTCGCTCCTCGCCTTCGCGACCGCCGCCCGGGTCCTGGACGAGGCCGAGTTCGTCCGGCACCTCGCCTTCGCGGACCAGGACATCAAGGGGCTCCTCTTCACCACTCCCGGCGGGCCGGTGTCGATCCTCTGGAGCCGCAAGGACGGGTACATCCTCAACTCCGAGCACGGTGAGGATCCTTGGTTCGCCTCGCCGGAGCCCTGGGTCGACACCTGGACGACCAGGACCCCGGTCGTCGCCCACTCGGGGACGGTCAACGGCACGGTGCGGGAGCTGAACTGCATCGGCCAGGAACGCTCCCTGAAGGCCGCCGGCGGCAAGATCACCCTCACCCTCGACGGCGCCCCGCGCATCTACTACGGGCTCGCCGCCAATCCTGACTGGAAGTAGTGACGTACGACATGAGGAATGAAACCGCACGGCACGACATCACCGTCGTCGGCGGCGGCCTGGCCGGGGTCTGCGCGGCAATCGCCGCGGCCCGGCTCGGCCGGAGCGTCGCGCTGATCAACAACAGGCCGGTCCTCGGCGGCAACGCGAGCAGCGAGGTCCGGGTCTGGGTGTGCGGCGCGACCGGCCACGGCAAGAACCACCATGCCCGTGAGGGCGGCATCATGGGCGAGCTGCTCGTGGAGAACCAGTTCCGCAACCCGGACGGGAATCCCTACTACTGGGACGCCGTGGTCCTGGACGCCGTGCGCGCCGAGCCCGGCATCACGCTCTACCTCAACACCGACGTCCGCGAGGTCGACGCCGAAGGCCCGGACGAGGCCCGGCGGATCACCTCGGTCACCGGCTGGATGATGGGCTCGGAGCGGCGGATACGTTTCGAGAGCTCGCTCTTCCTCGACTGCACGGGAGACGGCCTCATCGGCCACCTGGCCGGCGCCCACCACCGCATCGGCCGGGAATCACACGCCGAGTACAACGAGGCATGGGCTCCGGAGACGGCCGACGACATCACCCTGGGCTCGACTCTCCTCTTCTACACGAAGGACGCCGGTCACCCGGTCAAGTTCGTGCCGCCGAACTTCGCCAAGGACATCACCGGGACCTCCATCCCGCAGCGCCGCATCATCAAGGCGGGCGACAACGGCTGCGCGTACTGGTGGATCGAGTTCGGCGGCGAGCTCGACACCGTCCACGACAACGAACGCATCCGCGACGAGCTGTGGTCGGTGATCCACGGCATCTGGGACCACATCAAGAACTCCGGCGAGTTCGACGCGGAGAACATGACCCTGGAATGGGTGGGCTCGATCCCCGGCAAACGGGAGTACCGGCGCTTCCTCGGCGACTACGTCCTGCACCAGGGCGACATCCTCGGCCAGACCGAATTCGCCGACCGGGTCGCCTTCGGCGGCTGGTCGATCGACCTGCACCCGCCGCAGGGCATGTACGCCACCGAGGCAGGTGCCAAACAGCTCTACGCGGACGGCATTTACCACATCCCGTACCGCAGCCTCTACTCGGTGAACACCGAGAACCTGCTCTTCGCCGGGCGCAACATCTCCGCAAGCCATGTCGCCTTCGGCTCGACCCGGGTCATGGCGACCTGCGCCACGATCGGCCAGGCGGCCGGCACGGCGGCGGCACTCTGCGCCACCGGCGAGGTCACCCCGCGCGAACTCCCCGTACCCCAGCTGCACCGGGCGCTGCTGCGCCAGGATGCCTCGCTCATCGGCCTCGCCTCGACGGACCCGGAGGACCTGGCGCTGCGGGCAACGGCCACGGCATCGTCCACCCTGAGCAGTCTGGCCGTCGAGGACTCCGACGAGCTGTGGCCGCTCACGGCGGACGCCGGACTCGTCCTCCCCGCGGACCCGGACCTCTCCGGGGTGGAACTGCTCGTCGACGCCGACCGCGACACCGAGATCGTGATCGATCTGTACGACCCCGAACTCGGCCAGAACTACGTCCCGCGCCGCCTCGTCACCTCCATCACCCTGCCCGTCGCCGCCGGTGCCCGGCAATGGCTCAAGACCGGCCTGGACTGGACACCCGAAACCCCGCGCAACGCCTTCCTGGTCGTCCGCGCCAACGACGCCCTCGCCCTGCACCGCTCCGACCGCCCGACTCCCGGCGTCCTGTGCTTCACGCGCGTCCCGCTGCGCCCGTCGGACGAATCGCCGCAGCCGCTGCGCGAGTGGACGGACAAGGGCCTGCTGCGCCGCACCTTCTGCTTCCGTACGGGAGAGACCGCGGCCTACTCCCCCGCCAAGGCCACCGACGGCTATGCCCGCCCGTACGCGGGACCGCATATGTGGGTCTCCGAACCGCTGGCGGACGCCTCGTCCCCCTGGCTCCAGCTGACCTGGCCCGAACCTGTCGCACTGGGCCGGATCGAGGTCATCGCCGACGACGACGTCAACGAGGACCTGATCAACTTGCACCACCACCGCACGCCCTTCGACACCCTCCCCACCCTCCTTCGCGACTACCGCGTCGAGGCACTGGATACTGACGGCGCCTGGCGCGTCATCGCCCGTGCGGCGCAGAATCGGCGGCGACGCGAGACGCACACGCCGGCGGAGCCGATCACCACATCGGCGATCCGGGTCGTCGTCGAAGCCACCAACGGGGCGGCGTCGGCGCACGTCGTCGCTGTGCGCGCCTACGAGTAGAAGCACGACGCAGGAGTGTGACTGGATGGTCGGAAGAGCGATGGTCACCGGGGCCGCCGGGCGGATCGGGCGAGCGGTCCTCGCGCTGCTCGCCGAGCGCGGGATCGAGGCGAACGCCTTGGTCCTCGATGATCCCGGTGATCTCGCGGCGCGCCTGGTCGTGACCGGTGACGCCGCCGATGCGAAGACCGTGCGAGCGGCGATGGAGGGCGCCGACGCGGTCATCCACCTGGCGGCGATCCCGACGCCCGCGCGCAACACCGCATTCGAGGTCTTCGCGGGCAACAGCCTCTCCACCTTCACCGTCCTGGAGGAGGCCGGCCGGGCCGGGATCCGGCATGCGGCGGTGGCAAGCTCCTGGGGTGTCACGGGCCTGCCCTGGACGGACGTCGAGGATCCGCATCCGCCGTACGCACCGGTCGATGAGGCGATGGCCTCCCAGGTCGCCGACCCTTACGGCCTGTCCAAACAGGTCGACGAACTCACGGCGCAGATGATGGCGCGGCGGCATGGGATGAGCGTGGTGTGCCTGCGCTATCCGTACGTGGGCGGATTCGAGGAACGGCTGCACGCCCATGCCGCCCGGCTCACGGCCGACCCGGCCGCGGGGGCAAGGGACCTGTGGACGTACCTCGAGGTCCATGACGCGGCGAGGGCCGCACTGCTGGCCTTGGACGTACCCGGCCGTGCGGCGCACGCGGTACACCTCTGCGCCCCCGAGATCATCGTGCCGTACCCGACGGAGGAACTGCTGCGCCGCTATCACCCCACCACCGTGCTGCGGTGCCCGCTGCCGGGTCGCGCGGCGCCGGTCGACACCTCGGCCGCGCGCAGGCTGCTGGGGTTCACGGCACAGAATCTCCTCGGTCACGGGGCGGTTCCGCCGAGTTGAGTTCACAACGACCGCCGAACCACCGCGAATGGGAGAGACAGGATAATTCCCGAGTCCGAGTGACGTACCGAGTGACATCCGCGACGACTCCACCGCATCGTCGTCGGCCGGGCGAAGGTGAACGGCGCGCGGCCAGTGAGGTCGGCCGCCTCTGCCGTCGACGCGACCCGTGAGGTCGGCCGGCTGTGCCGTGGCCCCGGGCAGCCCTGCGCGTGACAAGTTGTTGTCTTTCCGGTCGTGCGGTCGTTCTGGATCGCACGGAGTGCTGGACCGGGTGAGTTCGCCGCCGTGCACGCATGCAGGAAGGGCCTCCTGGTAGCTCGCGGCTGTTGAAGCCGGAGCGAGAGGGAGGCCCTTGTTGTTGCAGTCTTGCGTGGTCACCTTGGTGGAGTCCGGCTCGTCCACCTCGGGGTGTGACTGTCTCGCCCACAGATTGGGGAACGCGGCCGATCAGCCCGACCGGGGACCGCGCGTTGAGGAAACGACCCCTCTGACACGACGGGAACTTCAACGGCCAGGATGAGGCTTCCCGAAAAGCAGCAGGTCACGGCTCTGTGGAATGACGCCGGATCCGAGATCCCGCAGCCGGGTAGCGGACCGGAGCGCCGAGGAAGGGTGCCAACCGTCTGACCAGGGGTCGGAGCGCGGCCGGGCCACCGCACCGCACCCCGAGCCTCACGCCGGTGCCCAGGGCGTCGCACGTGGATCACGGGCAGGCCTTCCGGGGTGGAGTTGGGCGGTGCTGTCCGGGGTGCGGGCGTGCAGCTCGGTGTGAGGGCCTCGGTCCCCATGGACTGAGGGAAACGGAAGATCCTTCAGCGTGAACCCAGTCAAAGGCTGATGCATCCGCGGGTCCACCGGTGCGCGTACGAGGGCGCTGAGCGATCCGAAGGACTTCGGCGGCAACTTCGGCCTGGACGTCCTCGGTTCAGGACGACCGCCCGCCGAACTGCCAGTTGTGCACCTCGATGTCCGCGTACCTGTCCGGGGTGAGGATGGCGCGTGCCGTTTCCGGGTCCGGTGCCCGGACCAACGCAGCGGTGCCCAGCCAGGCGTCGCCGGTGTCGGACAGCAGAGGCCCCCAGGCGATCAGCTCGTCCTGGTCGGGCGGCGCCGCGAGGTCGGCGGCCGGCCCCGTGCCGAAGCCGAGCACCAGGTACCGGCTGCCACCGGTCCGGCCCCCGGGGAAATCCCACATGGTGCGCCCCAGAGTGTTGCTCCACCGTCGCAGCAGCACGTCCCGGTAGACGCCGGCCTGGTAGCCGGGCTCGTCGAAGGCAAACGCGCGGGCGGCGACGGCATCGGGCAGGTCGACGATGTGCACGCTTCCGGTGGGTGTGCCGCCGGCCTCGGCGAGGGTCGGGCCCCGGGCGATCATCTCCTTCGCGTACCCGTCCATATAGGACCAATGCTCTTCCAGTAGCTCGTCGCGTAGCGCCAGGGAGCCGGACCGGTCACGGTGGTAGCAGAAGAACTCCATGCCCATATGATCTCTTCAAGGAGATTCCCAGGTCGAGCGGGTTTCACTGCGCTGGTTGCTCGGCAGCCTCGCGCAGAAGCAACTGAAGCGTACGTGCCGACTCCGCGTAGCGGATGGCGGTCTTTCTCCGTCGATGCCGAAGACGACCGCGAGGCGCAGAGGTCGTTGCCGAGCCCGCAGGGCACCGAGCTTCGTGACCTTGGCCGTCCAACCGCCCGCGAGCTTGAAGGTCCCCGGTCCGGTGTGTCCGCCGCCCATCCAGGAGTGGACCTCGCCGCCCAGCGTGAGCACGACGAGCATGTCGTTGGCGTCGAGCCCGGCGTCGTACCCCTTCGTCTCCAGCGTGGCCAGAACCGAACCGCGCGGCGGGTCGTCGAGAGGGACACGAGGGTTCTCCTGAGCGAAGTAGCGGTGAGGACGCGCACGCCGTCCCCATTGCCTCCCGTCCAGGCACCGGGAGGCAATGGCCGCATGACCGTTCGCCTCGCCGTGCCCGGCCTGCGAGTTGATCGACACGTTCCGGGATGGTCGCCTTCATTCCGCGTCTGCGCAGGTAGGCGCGGAAGGAGCGGGCGGGGAAGGAGCGGGCGGGGAAGAACTCGCTACGGTCGTCTGGGAGCCTCGCGACTCAGACCGGGCATCGACGAAGCGGCTATGGACGGGCGTACCGCTGGGGTATTCCCACTGGAACTGAACGAGTCCCGGAAAATCGTATGGAACGGGTCCAGCAGGCGCAGCACTGTCCCGAACGGCCGCGGGGTATCGGGCGGAGGCTCATCCCCCTCGCCCTGCTCAGCTGTCGAACCAGACGACGAGTCTGACCGCCTCATTCCCGTGCAGATCCGCGAGCGTGCGCATGACCGTCCAGACGGGCTTCCACTGCCCGTCCGGAAGGACGACGTCCTTGCGCCTGAGGCGACCTATACGAAACAGCCGCTCGCCGTCGGACCATTCGGTGCCTTCGGGGAAGTGGAGGCCTGCCCTGCCGGCGATGTCCTCGGGGCAGCCGCAGAGATCGAGGAATGCTTGCGGGGCCCCAAAGTGCCGTTTGTAAAGCTGCCAGCCGCCGTCGGCGTCACGACGATGCTCGTGTACGTAGGGGTCCGGCTGCAAGGACAGCTCATCCCAGTCGACCACCGTGACTTCTGCCCAGCTGATCGAGGTTGCGCTGTGTCCCTCGTGGTCCTCGTACAGATCACGGACGCGTTTCGACACATCGTGTGGAAGGCCGCGGGCGGCTGCGACCGGTTCGAAGGCTTCGTCGTCAAGGATCCCGAAATCGTTGCGGACCCCGAAGAGACACCCGAAGGCGTCGTAGTCCCGCACGTCGTTCAGGTGATCCAGGTTGATGACGGCGTGCCAGTACGAGTCGTTCTCGTAGTCGCGAAAGCCACGGCGGCATTCGATGAAACCGTGTATGTCACACCCCATGCAGACCATCTTCGTGATCCAGGACAGGTTTCCGCCACCCAAAATTGAGCGGACGGCCTCCGGTCACCACATGGCTCACGGCACCTTCGACGCATTTCGCTCGTCCCTCGCGTGCCCGGGTCGGACACCGCTCACAGGCGCGGAGCAGGAAAAGACCGGGGCGTCCCCCGCGCACCCGGGTTGGCCGGCCTGTCCCCTATTGCATGCGGCGCGCACGGGGGCTTGGCAAGGAGGCAGAAGCAGGCATGTGAATCACCATGTGCCTCGGCTGTCGATCACCGTCGTGACCGGGCTTGGCCTAGGCTGAGCAAATGTTCGACAACGGCGCACCACCGAACGGCTCGGGCACTGAAGAACCTGGCGTTGACGCGGAGCTGCCCTCAACCCTGCATATCGCCGGGCTCGCGTTGACACGGACGGAGAGCCCTCCGTCACTGGCCTGCTGGACCGGCTACTTCCCGGAGCCGGCGGGCGCGGACCCTGCCGGGATATGTCTGGTCGTCGAGCCGGCCGCCCCGCCGGAAGAGTCCACCCTCCAACTCGCTCACGACGTTGTGAGCCGTTTCGGCGTCTTCGTCGACCAAGCTCTGGAGTACTGCCGCACCCGACTCCGGGAACGGCACTTTGAGCTCACAGCCGAAGAACTGAGCCGGCTGGACCTTCCAGAGTTGCCACTGGCAGTTCCCGAAGCAACGGTCTGGGACGACCAGACCTGGGCAATCCGCTTCGCCGAGAGCGGGCTCCGACTGGCGGACCCCTACGGAATCCTCGTCACCTTCCACGGAACACAGCCTGTCGACGTCCAGGGCCTCGACGGCGAGCAATGAGACGCACGTTCCGCGAGCCGTCCACCCCCAACTGCGGCACACTGTGCGCAGTCCCGGCCTGCTCAACTCGTGCACGCCGTAGGGCAGTGGCCTCGGTGTCCGCAGTCCGACGTCGGCGCCGGGCGCGGATCGCCTCTGTCGGGGACAACGCATCGTCCAGCATCGTCTCCGTGATGGCTGGGGCCGACCTACGACCGCATGCGCTATAGTTGATCTTGGAAGTTCGCCGCGACCTGCGGCAACTGACGCTGCGTTGGTGGTCCAAGGAAAGACGCCCCGCTTCCTGCGGGGAAATGCAGGTGCAAGGCCTGCCCAGCGCTCACTCGCGAGGCCCTTCCCCCGGTGGGGGAAGGGCCTCGTCACGTTCCCCGCACGCCCCGGAGAGCCTCCGCACAGCCAGCGCCCGCGAAGACCCCGCAACGACGACCGCGAGAGGCACGACGTCGTGATCTGCCAGGCCCGGCAAGGCTGGCCCACCTCTCCCTCGGCGGCGTCGACGCCGCTCTTGACCTGGATCACCAGGTCATCGACACGATCGGCGGTGTCGGCTCCGCCCGCACCACCAGCGCACTCGAAGAACCCTGCGGGCAACTCGCCGACCACAGACGCACTCCTTCCGTAGCCGGCTTCCCCCACCACGCGGCCCGATCCCGCTCGCTCCTGCCCGTCGTCACCATCAAGGCCGGCGGGGCTCCGGGGTGGTTTCGTCGATCTCCGACTGGCACGGTCGTGCTCTCGTGGCCCAGTCCCTCCGCCGCCGTACAGAGCGCAGCCAAAGCGTTCCTCGACTCGCTCGGCAACGCGAACGCGGCCTGCAACTACGGGACCGGGGTCGGCAAGACCGTCGAGTGGCTCGGCGAGACCCGCCCGCTCGCGACGGTCGCGGACGACGAGATCGGCGGCGTCCTCGAACACTTCTGGGACGAGGCTGCGGTCAACACCTGGAAGCCCGCCGGGCATCGGCGCTGTCGTGGCTGGACTGGTGCGGCAAGCACGCGTGCGACGGCCCGAAGGTGTCGGCATGGGCAAACCGGACGGCCCCGCCGGACTCAGAGGCCCCAGCCCGCTCAAAGGTGGCCCATTGACTCGCTGATCGCCCGCCACGACGCCCACCTGCGGGAGAAGACGCTGTGGCGGATGCTCTGATCTCTGAACCAGCGATATCCCGGGCGAACCGGCGGGAGACAGGATCATGATCCTCTCGGCTCGCCTCAGCGCCAGGAACTACTATCGCGTGCGTGATCGAACATGATGCCCTCAGTGCCACCCGCGAGGCCTACGACGCTGCCGCCCCCACCTATGCGCAGCTGTTCCGCGACACGCTGCGTGACAGTCCCCTGGACCGCGCGATCTTGAGTGCCTTCGCCGAGGCCGTGAGTGCGAGTGGGGACGGTCAGGTCGCGGACCTGGGGTGTGGTCCTGGCCATATCACCGCCTATCTTGACGAGTTGGGGCTGGCGGCGTTTGGCGTTGATGCCTCTCCTACGATGATCGAGCTGGCTCGACAGGCCTATCCGGGCCTACGGTTCGACGTGGGCTCGATGGCCGCGTTGAGCATCGCTGACGGCATGTTGGGCGGCGTACTCTCACGTTGGTCCATCATCCACACTCCGCCGCAAGAACTCCCCGTCGTCCTGGCGGAGTTCCATCGTGTGCTGGCACCTGGCGGCCACCTTCTGGTCGGCTTTTCGGCAAGCGATGACCCGTCTCACCCGACGCAGGTCTTCGACCACGCAGTCACGCCGGCCTATCGATGGTGGCCCGATCACCTCGCCGCGATGCTGCGCAAGTCCGGGTTGGCCGAGGTGGCCCGGTTGGTACGCGAGCCTCAGCCCACCGACCGACGGCAGTTCCAGGAGATCCAACTGCTCGCCCGCAAAGCCTAGGTAGGGGCTGACTGGCCGCACGCACGACCGCACCCAACCTGCCGGGCAGGGAGCCGACAGGTCCAGGCTTCGACTCACGATCAGGGCTCACCGCCCGCTCTCCGTACTTCGCCATCGGGGCGCAACCAAGCGGACGTTGGGATGATTCAGGGGTCGTCGGGTGCGGGCCGGTCTCCCGGACTCTTCGTGTTCCCGGCGTGAACCACCGTGGGGATGCAGAGATCAACAACGCTGTGGGGGCCGGACGGTGGTCGAACTGTGCGAGTTTCCCCTCAGCGCCGACGAGGCTGATCTTCAGTTCCTCGACATCGCCAAGCCATCCTTCGCGTTCGGCCTCGGCGATGCGGGCGTGAAGACTGTCGCGGATCTCGACGAGACGCATCCACTGGTCGGGGTCGGCGATCCTCGGTACGGACGGGGCGCTGGAATTGCAGCGGGTTCGGCTCCAGCCACTCGTTCTCGTGCCGGCCGTAGGCGCGGACCAGGGGGCCGGCGCCTGAAGCGTCGCGGACGCGGCAGATGATCGTGGTGCCCGCCCCAAACAGGATGTCCGGGCTTTCCGGCCGGTAACCCCGGGCCGGAAGGGGGGACAGTACGTGCGGCGGCCTGCCCGGTCTGCTCGGCGTGATGAGCCAGCAGCCCACGGATCACTTCCTCCTTGCGGGCGGGGGTGAGGTAGAACTGCGCCGTTACCAGCTTCCTGTGCCCGAGGACGAATCGCAGTTCAGCGAGCGGGAGATTCGGATCCTCGGCCATCCGATGGGCTGCGGTGTGCCGCAGGGCGTGCAGTGTCGCAGTGGTGCCGGCCTTGGCGTTGGCGCGCTCGAAGACCGGTGGGCGGCGTGGGGGGGTAAGCGGCCGGGACGGTTCCCTCAGCGTCCACCACAGCGGCACCCGCCGTCCTCGTGGGCCCGAGTGTCCTCCATATCCAGCTGGTAGAGCCGCAGCCACACGAACGCGTCGGTCGAGGCAGGAAACTCCCGGACCTCCCCGGCGCCCTTCCGCACCACCGCGATCAACCGCCGTCCCGGATCAACTCCACCCTGCCACGCGGTCAGCAGCTCGCTGGCGTGGGTACCGGTGGAGATGGAGAAGGCGACCAGGACCCGGTCCCGGCGCGAGGACAGGCGCGCAAAGATCTCGCTGAACTCCGCGTCCGGGACGCTGCGTGGCTCCCGCTTGGGCACCGTTGGCCGGTAGAGCCCGGTGCGCTTGTTGCGGGGCGGATCCAACGGGTTGCGATGCGCGTGAGCTCGTCGACCCCGGCGGGAACGGTCCCGTGGGAAGGGATTGAGTACCGAGCCGGTGCCCGCGCCGCGGTGAAAGTCGCAGAAGGTCCGCAGGACCGTCTCGCTGTGCGTACGGACCGAGGGGCGGCATACGGCTTCCCGCCCGGCTTCCACTGCCCGACATGGTCGGCCAGACGGCGCCAGTGCGGGCGCGGGCCGAGGCGGCGACCCGGCCACCCATTGCCGTAGCCAGCGCGCTTGTGCCGGAGCTACTGGAACCCGTGGATGCCCGGCCGGTAGTCGCGCTCCGCCGGGCTTCGACGCTGCCGGCTACTCGAATCGTCCGCGCCCGGCCGAACCGGAAGCCGAAGGACGCGAGCGCTTCAGGAAAGCCAGTCGGCGTAGCGGGTGGGGGCGAGGTGGGCGTCCCTGTCGGTGAGGACGTCACCCCTCACAACGGAGAACATGCCGGCGGTGGGGTCGGTGACAACGGTGCGGCGGTCGGACTTGTGGGACAAGGTGATACGGCCCAGATCGTCCAGAGGAAAGACCTCGGGGCCGGCGATGTTGCGAATGCCCTTCAGTGGGGCCCCCGCGGCGACTTCCGCCACCGCGTCGGCCACGTCCTTGGCGGCGATCGGCTGGATCGGCGTGGCGGGCAGCCGGACGGTGTCGCTGTCGGCAGTCCAGGAAAGGACCGCGTCGATGAATTCCATGAACTGCGTCGCGCGGACGATCGAGTAGGGAATCGGTCCGGCCGTGAGGATGTCCTCCTGAAGCGCCTTGGCCCGGTAGTAGTCCAGCTCAGGCACCTGGTCCACGCCGACGATCGAGAGAATGACGAAGTGACGGATGCCCGCCTTCTGTGCCGCGGCCAGAAGGTTGTCCATTGAGGTACGGAAAAAGGCCGGGGACGCTTCGTCGAAGGTCGGGGAGTTCGTCAGGTTGACGAGGACATCGGCCCCCGCCACCGCCTCGTCCAGCCCCTGGCCACTGATGACGTCGATTCCGGTGGACTGTGAGTGCGGTACCGCCTCGTGCCCGGCGGCGTTCAGATTCTCCACGACCTGTGACCCGATCAGCCCGGTACCACCGATGACCGCGAATTTCATAACATCCCTTTCGTCGGATACATCCGTAATATGGCACACAAATCCTATGCAGGCGTTTGGCCTGATGCCGTGGTCATGGCTCCGGCCGACGTGTTGCTCAACTGGTCGGCTGCCACGCTCAATGGCCGGCCGAAGCGGCCGGCCACGGTTATCTCATTGCGCGGTAGTTGTCGTCTTCGCGTGCACCAACCTGCAAGTTCCCTTGAACGGAGCGCCCTGTTGGCTCCCCTACCGGTCTCGCCGAGCGCGTCGATGGTCACGGTGTAGGAGTGCTGCAACTGAGCGGTGATCCGCGCTTCGCGCAGAAGACCGGGCGCGTGCGTCGTCGCCGCGGCTTCCACCACCGGCGAGCGGGGAGATCACCTAGACGGCCGCGGGCCGACCCGATGTCTCGTCCTGGGCCTCCCCCACCGGGCCCATGCCACCCACACTGGGCCCCTGCCGCCCTCTCCGGGCTGTCACACCACCCCGTAGCGGTCCCCGAGAAGCTCATCTCGCACGCCACGCCTCCCCGCTTCGAGCTTGTACCTCCTGCCACGTACCCGCCCGGTGGAGATCACGACACGATCGCGGAGGCCATGCTCCCGACACTCAGAAACCCGCCACATAGCAGGCCCGTTCACCAAGGCCATCACCCGGGCCGAATCGGAAGGCAGTCGGGTGCCCACCAGTGATCCTGGCGACCACAAGCACGCTATGCGGCAATTGCCGTACCACGGCTCAACGGAGGCGTGCCCGAGCATGTGATTCGACGGGTTGGGCACGGCGCGGACAGCACGTACGGCGGCACAAGATCGTCCAACCCGCGGGCGTGCGCCCCCAGCGGCCCTGCCTCAACCCTCTGTTGCCGCTCCAGCAGGTGAGGGCGCGGGGTGGCCCTCAGGGGGACGTCCGCGGTCCAAGCGTTTCGCGCTGCCGGACTCGGGTCAGCGGGAGGGTTCGATTCCCCAGGCGGCGGCTCGGGCGGCGGCGGCCGCGCGGTTGGGGAGGTCGAGCTTGGCGAGGATGTGCTCGATGTGGGTCCCTACGGTGCGCGGCGTGATGTACAGCCGCTCGGCGATCTCCCGGTTGGTGCGGCCGGCGGTCAGTTGGGCCAGCACCTGGAGCTCTCGTGGCGAGAGTCCGCCAGGCCGCCGCGAGCCCGGGTTCCGTGCGTCTGCGGCGATCTCCTCGGGCGGCGGGCCTGCGCAGGGGTCGACGGCCGCGGCGAGGGCCTCGGTGAGCAGGGTGACCACGGCGCGCGCCGGATCGGGCGCGCGCCGCGGCCTGCGGGTGCTGACGTTCAGCATGCCGACGTACCGGCCGTCGGCGGCGAAAAGGCACTGGGCCACGCCGTCCTCGATCCCGAGGGGAGACAGCACTTCCTGGAAGCCCGGGGATGCCGCCAGGAGATGCCAGGGGACGTCCTTGAGCCAGAGACCGCCTCGGGCCGGGCTGCGGAGCACGGGGAACACCGGGTCGTGGTGGAGGCGGGTCTCGATGTAGGCCGTGGCGTCGTCCGGGTAGCTCCCGGCCAGGGTGGTGTGGCGCCGGCGCAGCGGATCCCATTGGGCCAGGGAGGCGTGGTCGTACTCCATCACCTCCGACAGCGCCGCCAGGACCGTGTCGACGCCGGCCGCACCGCTCGTGGCGCTCCTGGCGGCCTCTCGGACGTGGACAGCCGCGTCCAGGATGTCCGCTCTGCTCCGCTCCCCTGCCATCCTCCCAGGATGATCATTTGTTCGGAATACGTCAATCGCGAAGGGTGTCGTGCACGACCTGCCCGTCCATGACGGTGAGGACGACGGGCATCTCCGGGATGTCGTGGGGGTCGGCGGTGAGCAGGTCACCGCCGAGCACGCAGAGGTCGGCAACCTTGCCCGGCTCCAGGGAGCCCTTCCAGTCGTCGGCGAAGTCCTGCCAGGCCGCGTCGATCGTGTAGGTACGGATCGCCTCGGCCAGGCCGATGCGCTGCTCGGGGCCGCTGACGCGGCCTGTGGCCTTGGACTCGCGCAGGATCATGGTGGCGACGCCCTGGCGCCAGTCCGGGTGCGTGACAGGGGCGTCGGACCCGCTCGCGACCCGTACTCCGGCGTCGATGGCGTCGCGGTAGGGCCAGGCGTACGCGGCCCGTTCAGCTCCGACGAAGTCCTCCTCCATGTCGGCGACGGTCCACTTGATGGTGGGGTTCATGTTGGCTCCGAAGCCGTGCCCGGCCAGCACCTTCATGCTGTGCTCGGTGAGGAGGTCGCCGTGGATGACGTAGTGACGGGCGTCGGGCCGCGGGTGCTCGGCCGCAGCAGCGGCGAAGACGTCCACAACGGTGTCGCACGCCCGGTCGCCGGTGACGTGGACGCCCAGCTGGTGCCCGGCGGCGTGGGCATGCCGGATGATGGCGTCGATCTCGGCGATCCGCTCGGCGTCGGTCTCGCCGCCGACGCACAGGGAGCCGCAGCCGCCGCCGATGTACGGCTCGTGCATCCAGGACGTCTTGTTGGGGACGATGCCGTCGGCGAAGATCTTGACCCCGTGGATCGCGAGGCGGCGAGGATCGGTGTCGCCGGACTCGCCGAGGGCGGTGAGGGTGCGGGCGAACTCCTCGGCGGTGCTGGCCATACCGGTGGGCAGGAGCAGGACACCGAGGCGGGCGGTCAGTTCGCCGTCGGCCAGCAGCCGGCGGTAGACGTCGAGGGTTTCCGCACCGAGCGCGCCCCGCATGATGCCGTCGCCGCCGGGGCCGAGTCCGGGCTCGGTGTAGCTGGTGATGCCGAGCCCGGCGAGTGTGGCGAGGTTCGACCTGATCGCGTCGGTCCGCTCCTGCCGGCTGAGCGGCGGCAGCGCGTTCTGGATGAGGGCCTGGGCCCCTTCGTGGAGCAGCCCGGTCGGCTCCCCGTCTTCGTCCACGACGATGGCCCCGCCGGGCGGCGCGACGGTGTGCCGGCCGATCCCGATGAGCTCCAGTGCCTTGGAGTTGACCCAGGTGGCGTGCCCGGAGAAGGAGTACAGGACGACGGGGTGGTCCGGGCTCACGGCGTCGAGGTCGTGCCGCGAGGGCAGCCGCGACGAATCGGAGACGCACTCGTCGAGGTAACCGGTGTCCCAGCCGTGCCCCGTGATCCACTGCCCGCCCGGAACCCGCCCGACGGCCTCCCGTACCTCCTCGGCCACGTCCGCGAGGGAGGACACGGCGGGGTGGCTGAGGTCGAGGGAGAGCGGCGGCGTCGACATGCCGAAGGCGCATCCGTGCAGATGGGAATCGTTGATACCGGGAAGCAGCGTCGCCCCCTGCAGGTCGACGACGCGGGTGTCGGATCCGACGAGCGGCGCGACGTCGTCCCGCCCGCCGACGGCGCTGATGACCCCATCGGTCACTGCCAGGGCCGAGGCGACGGAGAATTCCGCATCGACCGTGACCACTCGCCCGCCGAGAAACACCAGATCCGCATACGTGTCCACAAAAGGTCCTTTCGAAAACCGGGCGCACCACGGCCACCCGTGAACGCTCTCCCGAGGACTATGGCCAGGCCCCCGCTCCCCGCACATCGGTCATCCCACCGATACGCGCTCTCGCCGTGGGAGGCTGACGCCTCGTACTCGGGATCGTGTCGGGCTTCGGGCAGGCAGGGGGCGAATCGCGCTTCGCCGTGGGCGCCCCGGGCACAGATGTGGGCGGTGGCGACGAGCGCGCGGTCGTCGGAGACGTAGCGGAGGCTTGGCCGACGCACAGCGAGCACTCGTCGACTGCGGCAACGTGGTGCGGGGCATCGAGGGTGGTGCGCTCCCTGCCGCTCCACCCGGTTCCGACACTGCCCACGCACCACGGAGTGTTCTCGTGCTACTCCCGCACCAGGAACGCGCCGAGGAGACCAGCGAGCCGGCCGCGGCCGGGCACCCACCCCCCGACGATCACCTCGATGGTCCTGCTCGACGAACGCGACGGCCGCTACTGGCAGCTCAACTCCACCGGCGCCACTGTCCTCCAGGCACTCCTCGACGGCGCCGGCCCCCAGCAGATCGCCGACCGAAAGAACCGCTGGTCAGTCGGCACGACGCGCTACGGTACAAGCCGCGAGACCCTACCGGGAGGCGGCCCGGCCGCCGGCTAGGAGACAGACCAGGGGCAACCGGCCACCGCCCGTATCCCGATCCTCACGCCTGGCCCGCGCCAGCGCATCCGGATGCGGCGGATGCGCTTGCTGTCACCCAGGTGGAGTTTGGTGCAGGGGGCCACTTGGTGGTGGAGGTGCTGACCGGGCCCAGGGTGCGGTGAGCGTCCACGTGGGCGCGACACGGGCGACATCCCGCGTGTGCTTCGAGCCTTGGGTACAGCGGCCAACCCCTGGACAGTGGGGTTACTCCTGCTTCTCCCGGTCGGTGGCCTGGTGGCGGGACCTCAGGACTTGTGGAGGTAGCTCGATCTGGCGGAGCGATTGCCGCCCCCGGCGGACATGGGGCCGAGCAGCCGCGCGAGTGCAAGCCCTACCCCGACGACCGCTGGAACGAGGGCTGCACCAACACCTGGAAACTCAGGGAGGAGATCGTCCCGCTCGGTCACAAGGGCAGCCACGGCCTCGTCAGCGCCTACATCAGGAAGAAGCGCACGTCACCCCGGCCGATCACCGCACAGCCCCCGGCACCCCGCCTGATGGCCGGATGCACTCTCAGCCGCCCGGAAGCACTCCCGAAGACCGGACAACTCCGACTCAAGGCGGTCTTGGCCAACTGTCCCGAGTTCGACACCCTCACTGCCACCTCCGGTCCTTCGCCCGGATGCTCGCCGAGCGCCGGGGCGAACGGCTCCCTGAGTGGCTCGGCGCCGTCCGCCAGGACGACCTGCCAAGCCTCCGTAGCCTCGCCGCGGGCATCGATCGCTGCCGCGGCGCTGTGATCGACGGTCTGATCCTGCCCTGGAGCTCGGGCGTGTTCGAGGGCCGCGTCAAACCGATGTCCAGACGCCGCGGGCTTCAAGTGAGCCTCGGGCTTCAAGTCAACGGAGCCACCGTGGCTCCTGCTGAAACGAGAAGCCGTGCCATCCGGTGGTGAGGATCAGCGGGAGCCGACCACGGCAGCCGACGTACGTGCGGCAAGGAGGAGATCCTCGTAGGTGTGGTGGTGCCGGGTGGTGGTGCGGTGGTGCAGCAGGTCGGCCGCGCGGACGTGCTGACCGGCGTCGACGAGGGCGCGGGCGAGGGTGTCCTGGATGATCTCGCGCTCGACCCGCACCCCGCCGATCCCTTCCGCTTTCTCGCCCAGGTCGGTCAGCAAGTCCACCGCGACGCGGGGGCGGCCTGCGGTGACCTCCGCCAGAGCTTGCACCACGGGGGCCAGGACATCGCGGAAAACGGGGCGTTCGTCGGCGGCAGCCCTGCGAGCCAGGATGCGCAGGTCGTCGGTGGCCGCCTCCACGGCCAGGGCCAGCGCGAGGTTGAAGGTGTGGAAGACCTCCGCCATCCCGCCCGGTGCGGCGAGCAGTTCCCGGACCAGGTCCGGGTCGCTTCGGCCGGCCGGTGACTGGCCGACCAGGAGCAGGCGCCAGTTCGTGGCGGCCCGCATGCCGACATCCGTACGCGCCAGTGCCGTGTCCGCCCGCCGGCGCGCGTCCGGGAAGTCGCCGCAGGCGATGGACTGCAGTGCGGCGTGCCAGTTCAGATGCCGTGACTGCACCGCCTGCGGGTCCGCCCGGAGCCACTGGTCCAGGAAGTCGCCGCAGGCGCGTCCGGTTCCCCACTCATGCTCGGCGTGCGCGAGGGCGTGCGCGGCCACCCCCGAGCGGGGATACAGGGCCAATGCCTGCTCGGCCAGCTCGTGCGCCTCCCGTACCCGGCCCTGCTCCGCCCTGGCCGACGCCAGCCAGCTCATCCACGGCCAGCTCTCCGGGCCGGCCAGTGCCGCCTGCTCCTCCATCAGAGCATCGCCGTGCGCACGGTAGGCGGTGTCCCCGCAGGAGGAGAACGCGCCCAGCATGAGCCCGGCCAGTTCGTCAGCGGGCCACCGGGCGAAGTGCCCCGCCAGGTGATCGGCCGTCAGCCGGTACTGCCGGTGCGTGTGGAGGAACACCGCGTACACCAGACTCGCCTCCCGCTCCCCGACGGCCAGCGCGTCCCGGTGCGCGACCACCAGCTGCTCTTTCAGAACGGCGTCGTCCCACCGGTCTCCGGTCGCCAGCGCCAGCAGCGCACGCGCCACACCACAGCCCGGATCCCAGCCGACCCACTGGCGCAGCAGAGGAAGCGTCCGCCCGCTCAGGGACAGCAGTGCATCCACCGCCCGCTCCTCCACCGGCGTACTCGCCGCTGCCCCACTCACCGCCGTCCGGCCGGTCACCCGCCGTTCACCGTCCCGTTCACACGCTTGACATGAACAAGGCTGTGCAGATGATGCCGCTGTTGCCGCATTGGTTGCGCGGCAGGCTCAACGGCAAGCCGGTCTGATTGCCGCTGCCCACCCCGCTCCCGGCCACCGTGGCGCCCACAGCCCGCGCACCGCCCTGGCTGGCGCAGGTGTTGCCGAACACCGCGTTCCCGACCCCGATCACGCCCGCGTGAGCAGCACCGGCCGGAAACAACGCCGCCCCCGCCACCGCACCCAGCACCGCGGCCCGCACACCCACGCGTCCCGCACCACCGCCCGTACCCCACGTCTCCGTACCCATCGCGTTCCTCCTTCATCCGGGACCGCATCCCGGTACCCGTGCGGTCACGCCGGCCGGACGAACCCGGACCGCACACCCACCAACGAGAGGACCCGGCTTCCGACACGCAGCCACCACTCGCGCTCGCGTGGGACAGGTCGCCGAAATGATCCGCGAGTTGGCCGCGAGCCCACGCCCCATCACCCGGAATCAGGGCAACGGACCTGTGGGTTCGAGCTGCAGAGCCTCGCGGTTGCCCGAAGTCTCGGGCTTCTGCGCCCCCCGGTACTGGTGGGCTCGTGCATTGAACTGTCGCCGACTCCCTGGTCCTCGGATGGGTGTCCTTGACGGACAGTGACCGGGGAGCTCGGAAAAGCGTTGTCCCGCATCGGGGCGGCACTGATAGGAAGTGAAGATGATCGGTGAAGCGATTGGCCCCATGGACCGCCTGCTCGCGGAGCGAGCCTGCGAACGCCTGATCGTCGACTTCGTTCGCCGCCTCGACCTTGGAGACCCTGGTTCGGTACCGGATCTGTTCACCGCCGACGGGGTCTGGGAGTGGCCCCACGGGGGCCGCCGCATCGAGGGCCGGGAAGCGTTGCGCGCATACTTCGGCTCTCGGCCGGCGGACCGCTTGTCGCGTCGCATGATGACGAACATCCTGGTCACGGTGGACTCTGCAACGACGGCGACGGCGACCTCGTACCTGGCGACCTACCGTGTCGACGGCTACGTCGACGGGATGCTCCCGCCGCGGCTCCCCGTCAACGTCGGTCACTACGAGGACACATTTCAGAAGGTCGACGGCGAGTGGCTCCTCGCCACCCGAGCTGTGTTCCTGCCCTTTGGCCGCGATACGGAGCGTCTACCCACCTCGCCTCCTGACTCATGAGAGCGGACTGCCGCGGGGGCGGGGTCCAACCTTTTGGTGCCTCTTGGTGCCTCGTTGCGGAGCCGGGTGGTGGTCTTGTCGTGGCAACCGAGAGCGTCCGCAACGACGCTGGCGGGCAGTTCGAGGGGTTGCTGCCGGATGGCTGCGCCGCGAGCGGCTGCGGCCGGGACCCCGACCTGGTTCAGGAGTGCGGACAGGTGGTCGGGGCAGGCGGGCTGTCCTGCCCGGCGGCCGGGGATCCAGCGGGATGCGGGGTTGGTGGCGGTGTTCATGCTGTCGCGGTTTGCGATGTGCTCCAGCAGCAGGGGCAGCGACCGGTGCGGGAACGGGCGAGGCCGGTTCTCCGAGCCGCAGCGGCACCATGTCGCCGTCGCAGATGACGTCGTCGACGCCGAGCCGCACAATGCGGCTCACGAGCTGCGCGTAGAGGAGCACGATGACTCCGGCGACGCGGAGACGCATGGGTGTCTCCGCGTCGGTCAGCAGTCGGCCAAGGGCGCCGAGGCGCTCGACCTGGCTCAGCGCGGCTCGCCGGGGAAACTTCATCGCGGGGATGGAGAGGGTGCGTCGGTAGTGGCGGCTCTGCATGGCCCGGTTGAGGAAGGCTCTCAGACAGGTGCGGCTGTGTTCGGTGTCACCCGGTCGGTGGGGCGTGGCAGAGCCCGTGCCCGGCGGCTCCGTCATCCGCGAGTACCTGTACGAGCACCGGGCGGCGGCCGCTGTCACCGAAGGCGCCCTCATCCCCGTCCCCCGCAAGGATCGGACGGGGCGGTAGGGGCCGCGGGCCTGTGGCCGCCGGTCTGGACGGACGACACCCATCCGGGCCGGCGCCGGCCCCAGACCGGCCGGTCCGTGAACGTTCCGGGCGAAATCGTGGAGATGGCGCACCCGCTGTACACCTCCCCGGAGCTGCCCTACGAGGTCCTTGTCTGCAATGCCCATCACTGCGTCGTAGACGAGACCCACTACAACGGCGCACCGTCACGGGGGGACGTGGGGATGGTGCACGAACCAGGAAAGCCAACTCGCCGCGTCGGGCGGTCTACGCTGTCACCGTTGCCCATTACGTTCAACGGCCGAGCGTCCTGGGAGGAAGCCTTGAAGCGTTCCCAGGTCGCCCAAAAGCTCCGGCCGCCTGCAGAAGGGACAATGCGATGGATCCTGATATCCGCACCAGGGCCGCACTCGAAGAACACTGGCAGGCATCGGAACGTGGGGACACCGAAGCCGAGCACGCCATCTACGCCGCGGACGCGATCCTCGACTACCCCCAGTCTGGTGAACGGTTCCGGGGCCGCGCGACGATTTCGGCGCAGCGTGGGGGGCATCCGGCCGATCGGCACTTCACCGTCCACCGGATCCTTGGCAGCGGGGATCTGTGGGTGAGCGAGTGTGTCATCACGTACGACGGGGTGCCCACCTACTCGGTGAGCATCATGGAGTTCGCCGATGGGCACGTGGTGCGCGAGACGCAGTACTTCGCGGACGCCTTCGGTGCACCTGAATGGCGGACGGCACTCGCGGAGCCGATGCCGAGCAGGAATATCACCAAGGCTTGATCCAGGGCCGGCCCGGCTCGTTGTGGCTTCCCCGACCGTGCACCGCGTACGGCACGCTTCCGTCTGGCCCGGCTCCCGCTCCTGGGCCGGGCGACCGGCCGCGTCATACGCCGCTACGAACACGACCGGCCCGACGCACTCGTGCACGTCGACATCAAGAAGCTCGGCAACATCCCGACGTCGGCGGCCACAAGACTCTCGGCGTCACCACCTGCGCATCGCTGCTGCCACCGGCACAGCCATCACCCCACCACAAGCTCTCGTGTGCATCAACAACACGAACGGCCAAGCGACTGCCTGCTCGTCGCGGCGGGTGGAGGCGATTTCGCCGCCCTGGTGGGCGAAGGCCGCGGTGACGGCAACAACCGCCCGAACGGAACGCCGGTGACACGCGAAAGCCAGTCCTGGCGACACTCCGCAGGCTCCGCCCACGCGCGGACCCGGTCACCTCACCTGCGGCCTTGCCCGAGCCACGCTGGACACCGGCGGGCGAACAACCGACGGGGGAATCTCCCACCCGGCCCGGCTCCCCGCGGCGAGCCCGGCGACGAGGTGGACACAGCCTCCGCCGGGCAGGCAGGACGCCGACGCCGATACAGGCGCGTCTCGAACCGGGGCCGGAACTATTCCGGTACCGGCGCCTCGCCGGATACCGCAATGCCTGCCTGCCGAAAATCGTTGAGGGCAGCAGCCGTTGTGCGCGGGGCGACCCCGACCGAGTAGTCGAGACGTACCCGTGTGCGGAATCCCGCCGCAACGGCGTCCAGCGCGGTCGCACGCACGCAGTGATCCGTCGCAATGCCCACCACATCAACGTCCTCGACCCCGCGGACGCGCAGCCAGTCCGCCAGGGAGGTTCCCTCCGTGTCCGCGCCTTCGAAGCCGCTCTTGGAGGCGCTGTAGGCACCCTTGAAGAAGACGGCGTGCACCTTGCCGTCCATGACCACGGGGGCGAAGTCCGGATGGAATTCGCTGCCGTCGTTGCCTGCCACGCAGTGGACGGGGAAGCTGTCCTGGAAGTCCGGGGTCTCGGAGAAATGGCTGCCCGGATCAATGTGATGATCCCGGGTGGCCACAACGTACTGGTAGTCGCGACCCGCGCTCTGCTCAACCAGATCGGCGATCTCCGAGGCGATCCGCGCACCTCCCGCGACCGGAACACTCCCTCCCTCGCAGAAGTCGTTCTGCACATCCACCACGATCAAGCCTCGGCCCATCACAAACACCTTTCACAACTGCGGAACACAGGAAAGAACCGGCGACCCGGACTACGGGCACCGCTGGTCTACGGGACGGTGGAATCGGTGATCAGGACCGCCGATTCAGCTTCTTCTCGAAGATCAACCATCCGGTCGGTCACATCACGGAAAGCCCTCGTGGATGCCTCCTTCGGCGCCCGGACCGGCAGAGTACCTGCGCGTCGAACGCCTCGGATCGAGCGTCTGGCAGTGGTGCTCCTCCGACTCGGTACCCGGTCAAGTCGGGCTGCGGGGACAACTGCGGCGGACACGCTCCGGAGAGCGGTGGCGGCACGCACCCGTCCACGTGACGTGATCATGAGTCAAGGGATAGCGGTCCGAGGCCGCTTCACGGGTGCATCCACTCGTTGGAGGGCGTGCCCTCTCCGCCATGCCCAGGCGTGCGCCGAGGGTGAAGCGGGCGGGGACGGCCCGGCGCAAGGTGTACATGCCGCCGACTCGAGGCCCGGCACGTTCGATGGCGTCGGCGACGCGGTCGGCGCAAGCAGTGTCGTCTCGGTGTTGAATTCGCTGGACCGTATGGGTGAGTTCGTCGCTCCGGACTGTCGCGGGCATATGCGAACTGCGTAGAACCGGGGTTGTGATCAAGAACCTCATTTGGCGCGGCCTCCCCGCGCTCACCCTCGCGGCCCTGCCCATCCTGGCCGCCGTCCCTCCCGCCGGCGCCGTGGCGAGCAGCCGTACCGTCCAGAGCACGCAGCCCCGAGAGTCCCTGCGGAGCGACTCACGCTTCTACGCGCCTTCAACCCTCGGCAAGAACCAGGCATGGACCTCCGGCAACGGCCGCACCATCCTGCGTGTTCAGAGCGACGGCAACGTCGTCGTCTACAAGGACAACCGCCCCGCCTGGCAGGCCCCGAACGTCTACCCCAACGCCGACCACCTCGTCATGCAGGAGGACGGCAACTTCGTCATCTACAACAGGGCGGGCAAGGCCATCTGGGCCGCCGGAACCTGGCACAAGGGCCGCTACCTGGCCGTCCAGGACGACGGCAACGTCGTTGTCTACAACAACGCCGACCAACCCGTATGGGCGACCAACACCGGCGACTGAGTGACACTCCCGTATGTGACAGGGCCCGGGCCAGCCGTCCGGGCCCTGTCTTCTCCCGTATTGATCGCCGCTGCCGCGAAAGCGCCCGACTTCTCGTGGCGGAACGACTGACGTTGCGCGGCATGCAGCATCCGTTTCAGACCTGTGACCCTGGCCCTGGCCCTGGTAGGCGCGGAGATGCTCCCCCGGCGATCGCCGGAACGGTGGACGGACGCCCGTACCCTCCTGTCGTCGGCGGGAGGAGCATCTGGGCCACGAAGCCGCAACACAACAGCATCGCCGTGAACGACCAGAAGGCCGGGAGCACGCCGAGCGCGATTTCCAGTAGCCCGAGCACGATCGCAAGGAGACCAGCAGGGACGGGTCCGGCCGTCGGCGCGGCGCCCAGCGGGCCACCGCCGCCGTCCCGCCCGCCCCCGTCGGCAGGCACAACCCTCTGCCTCCGGCTGTCGCGGAGAAGGACACCTCATGCGGCTGAGCCCTCAAGCGGAGAACGGCCCCCGGCGGAAGTCGGGTAGTCGATGCGGACACAGCCAGGGGAGGTGTGCGGGTGGTTGAGACGCCCCCTTACGAAGCCGGCCGTTCCTGATTGCCACGCCGGACGCTTGCACGCCTGGTCCTCTGCGATCGGGCCGTGGACATCGCCGATGGCGCCACGGGCGGGGCGGCGAAAGCCTACAGGCAGCCGGTGTGTGGGCAGCGGGCCACCGGCACCTCACGGCGTGGGCTGGGAGGGGTGCCACGGAGGTCCGCAGCGCGATATCGGCCGACTCGTCGGTCCTGGGCGTCATAGGAGGCCCACCCACGCGTCAGCCCCGAATGTGCCTTTCACGTCGGAGGCGACGGTGGTGGCATCCACCGTGGCTTGCAAGGCGTAGACAGTCGTCTTCCGTGCGCTGCGGACGCTGAGGTGGACTGGACTGTCGCCTGGGTGGTCCGCGAGGATTTGCTTCAGTTCTCGGACGGACTGCTCAGTGATCCGGTGGGAGGGAAGGGCAAGCCTCACCGGAGGTTTCCCGCCGTGTTCCGCGGAGGACACGTCCAGGACCGCGAGTTCCCTGCCGAAGATGTTCACGGTTCCATCCCGGTCTTCGATCTTTCCTTTGACGGAGATGACGTTGTCCTCGGTCAACGCGTGCTGCACGAGCTGGTAGGCGGAGGGGAAGAAGAGGACCTCGATGCCGACATCACGGTCCGCGAGGTTCACGATGGCCCAGGCGTTGCCCTGTTTGGTCATCTTGAGCTGGATGCCGGTGATCAGGCCGGAGAGCTGCACATCCCCGGCGGTGCGGCCGGAGGCGAGCAGTTCGGCGATGGAGCAGTCCCGGGCGCCGGAGAGGATGTGCTCGGCGCCGTCCAACGGGTGGGCTGAGACGTAGAGGCCGAGCATTTCGCGTTCGGTCGCCAGGAGCTGTCTGCGAGGCCATTCTGCTTCGTCGACGGGGAAGTCGAGGCCGAAGGCCGGTTCGCCGCTTCCTTCTCCGCCCAGATCTGCGAAGAGATCGTCCTGCCCGAAGCTTGCCGCTTTCTTCACCGGGATGATCGCTTCGATGGCTTCCTCGTGGATCGCGGTAAGGCCCTTGCGTGAATGCTGCAGGGAGTCGAAGGTGCCGGCCTTGATCAGGGACTCCACGGCCCTCTTGTTCAGTGCGGGCAGGTCGGCCTTGTCGAGGAAGTCGGAGAAGGAAGTGATTTTCCCTTTCCGGCGGCGTGCGTCGACGATGGCCTCGATGACGTTGTCGCCGACGTTGCGTACGGATCGCAGCCCGAACCGCACGTCATCGCCGATGGCGGTGAACTCCGCAACGGACTCGTTCACGTCGGGCTGGAGCACCCGGACGCCGTTCTTACGGGCGTCGGCGAGGTAGATCGCGGCCTTGTCCTTGTCGTCGCCGACGGAGGTGAGCAGGGCGGCCATGTACTCGGCCGGATAGTTGGCCTTGAGATAGGCGGTCCAGTACGAGACGAGGCCGTAGCCGGCGGTGTGGGACTTGTTGAAGGCGTAGCCGGAGAACGGGAGCATGACGTCCCACAGAGCCTTGATGGCTTCTTCGCTGTAGCCGTTGGCCTTCATGCCGTTGTGGAACTTGCCCCACTCCGCAGCCAGCACCTCCGGTTTCTTCTTGCCCATCGCACGTCGCAGCAGGTCGGCGCCGCCGAGGGTGTACCCGGCCAGTTCCCTGGCGATGGCCATGATCTGCTCCTGGTAGACGAGCAGATGGAAGGTGTTGCCGAGGATCGGCTCCAGTGCGTCGCGCAACTCGGGGTGGATCGGGGTGATCTCCTGACGGCCGGTCTTGCGGTGTGCGTAGTTGGTATGCGCGTTCGCCGCCATGGGGCCGGGCCGGTAGAGGGCGTTGACTGCGGCGATGTCCTCGAACCGGGTGGGTTCCATCTGTTTCAGCAGCACGCGCATGCCACCGCCGTCGAGCTGGAAGACACCGAACGTGTTGCCGTCGGCCAGCAGCCGGTACGTCTTGGCGTCGTCCAGAGGGATCACGACGGTGGACCGGTCGCCGTCCAGGGCATCCACGGTGGCCAGGCTGATGCCCCGGTTCTCGCGGATGTTCTCGATGGCCTGGTCGATGACGCCCAGATTCCGCAGCCCCAGGAAATCCATCTTGATCAGCCCCATGGCTTCGCAGGACGGATAGTCGAAGCCGGTGATCTTCACGCCGTCCGAGGCACGCATGTGCAGCGGGATGCGGTCGGTGAGCTTTGTCTTCGAAAGGATCACCGCCGCGGCATGCACGCCGGTGCCGCGGGTGAGGCCCTCCACCCCGCGAGCGGTGTCGAAGACCCGCCGCACATCCTGTTCGGCTTCATACATCTGCCGGATCTCGCCAGCCTCTCCATACCGCTCGTGGCAGGAGTCGAAGACGGCGGCCAGTGGGGCTGACTTGCCGTTCTGGTCCGGCGGGAGCGCCTTGGTGATCCGCTCGCCGTGGGAGTAGGGATAGCCCAGAATGCGCGAGGAGTCCTTGATCGCGTTCTTGGCCTTGATCTTGCCGAAGGTGTTCACCATGGCGGTGTACTCCTCGCCGTACTTCTCGGTGACGTAGCGGACCATCCGGTCGCGCTGACGGTCGTCGAAGTCGAGGTCGACGTCCGGTGGGTTGATGCGTTCGGGGTTCAGGAACCGCTCGAAGAGAAGGCCGTGCTCCAGGGGACACAGTTCGGTGATGCGGGTGGCGTAGGCAACGATGGAGCCGGTGGCCGAGCCCCGGCCGGGACCGAGGGGGATCTTGTTGTTCCGGGCATGGCGGCAGATGTCCGCCACGACAAGGAAGTAGGAGCTGAATCCCATGGGGCCGATGACCGTCATCTCGGTCTCGAAGCGGTCCATGACGTGCGGGGGGATCGGGTCCCCGTAGCGCATGGCCAGCCCCTTGAGGACCTCCTTGCGAAGCCACGATTCCTGGCTCTCGCCTCCGGGTACGTCCGGGAACTGCGGCATCTCGTCGACGTAGTCGAAGACCTCGTCGTAGGACTCGACGCGCTCGGCGATCAGCAGGGTGTTGTCGCAGGCTTCCGGAAGTTCCGAGAACAAGCTGCGCATCGCGGCCGCTGTCTTGAGGTAGTAACCGGAGCCGTTGAAGCGGAAGCGGCCCGGGTCGTCCTTGTTCTTGCCGACACCGATGCACAGCAGGCTGTCGTGGGCGTCGGCCTGGTCCTCGGTGACGTAGTGGGCGTCGTTGGTTGCCAGAAGGGGAATGTTCAGTTCCTTGGCCAGGCGCAGCAGACCTCCGCGGACCTCACGCTCGATGTCCAGGCCGTGGTCCATCAGCTCCAGGAAGTAGTTCTCGCGGCCGAAGATCTCCTGGTAGGCCCCGGCAGCAGCCTTCGCCTCGTCGTACTGGTTGAGCCTCAGGCGGGTCTGGATCTCGCCAGACGGGCAGCCCGTGGTGGCGATGATGCCGTCCGGCCGTTCAGCGATCAGTTCCCGGTCCATGCGCGGTTTGCCGGCAGGAAACTGACCCTGGTAGCTGGCCTGCGTGCTGAGCCGGAACAGGTTCCGCAGACCCTGGATGTTCCGCGCCCACATGGTCATGTGGGTGAAGCGGCCGCCACCGGAGACATCTTTCGACCCCTCACCGTCTGCGCTCGTAGCGCGACGGCCTCCCGGCCCCCAGAACTCCTGCTTCCGGACGAGACGCGAGGAAGGCGCCACATACGCCTCGATACCGATGATCGGCCTGATGCCCTCGAAGCCCTTCGCGACCTGCGCGAACTCATAGGCGCCGAACATGGTGCCGTGATCGCTCATGGCGATCGCAGGCATCCCCTGTCGGGCCACTTCGTCGAACATCGGCTTCAGCTTCTGTGCGCCGTCCAGCATCGAGTATTCGGTGTGATTGTGCAGGTGAACGAAGGAATCCGGCACGGGTGGGTCATCTCCGAGGTGAGTAGGAAGCCCCACCCCGGCAGAGACGCGATGGTGGCCTTGTCAATGGCCGACCGCACCGGCATCGGCACATGGGCGGACGACTCGAAACGTCGCGGTGCGGTCGCGCCGACGGAGCAGCCAACGGGTCGAACCCGCTGGTGTACGCGATCAGGCCAAGCCCTTGAAGCGCATCCGGCGGCCGCCCGGCAGCCGGGCAACGTTCCTCCTGCCCGCCCGGCTTACGAAACTGCACGTTGACCAGAGACATCAAAGCGAGCATGGCGTACTGGAATCAAACAACCATTTCACCGATCAGACTCAACAATTAGTTGTTTGCCTATGATGCTCAGCGTGGACCTCACTGCCGTACGCACCTTCGTCACCGCCGTGGACGCGGGACAGTTCCAAGAAGCCGCCACCACCTTGTCGATCACCCCACAGGCCGTCTCCAAGCGCATCGCCGTGCTGGAGAAGGACCTCGGCGTGCAGTTGTTCAGCCGCACGGCTCGCGGAGCTCGGCTCACGATCGACGGACAGGCGTTCTTGCCCTACGCCCGGGCCCTCCTCCAGGCCGAGGAGCGGGCAGCCGCTTCCGTGCGGCCAGGGCGCCGGGCGTTGCGCGTCGATGTGATCGGCCGCCGGCTCTCGCTGGCAGGACTACTGCGCGACTTCCACCGCGCGTATCCCGACACCGATCTCGATGTGGTGACCCTGTTCGACTCGGCCACGGCCATCGCCGCAGTCCGGTCCGGGACGATCGACGCAACCTTTCGCGCCGTCACCCTGCCGGGCCGGAAGCTCCCCGTCGGCGTCGAGGCCACTCCGGTCTTCGACGAACCACTGCACCTGTTCACCGGACCGGCTCACGAGTTCGCCGCCGCCCGCGCGATCGCTCCCGGACAGCTCGCCGGGCGCCGGATCTGGATGCCCGGCAACATCCCCGGCACCGAGTGGGCCGCCTACTACGACGAACTCGCCGCCGTTTTCGGGCTCACCATCGACTCGATCGGCCCCAACTTCGGTATCGAGCCCCTCCTCGACACGATCGCGGACTCCTCGACGCTGGCGACCTTTGTCAGCGAACAGACCCCGCTGGTCTGGCCTGCCGGCCACGACCTGCGGCGCATCCCCCTGCACGACCCGACCCCGGTCTACCCGCACTCGCTGATCTGGCGCACCGACAACCCGCACCCCGCCCTCGCCGCACTGCGCAACCACCTCATCTCCGCATACCCCGGCCGCCTCGACAGCGGGATCTGGGTGCCGAAGTGGGCGCAGCGCGTTTAAAGGTCTGAACGGAATCCAGTGGTGATGTACCTGTCGGCCGGGACGGTCGTAGGTCTGGTGGTGGGCACGAGGGAGTCTCGTCCATGGGCAGTCTCGGACGAGCTGTGGTCGCTGCTCCATTGTCCAATGCCTTTGTGGGGACCTTCAAGGCAGGCGTGCTTCTGAACGCAGCCGGTTCCGTCTGCTCGTCCGCAGTCTCCAGGAGCAAGTTCGCGACGTGCGACGTGGCCCATGAACTGCTCCCGAGTCTCTTGGCGTGACCGCCCGGTAGTCATCGGCCGGCCGGAACCGGCGACGGCGACGGCGACGGCGACGGCGACGGCGACGGCGACGGCGACGGCGACGGCGACCGATGAACGCCCGGTGCGCTTCGACGGTGCGCTCAGGGGAGATCGTGGCAAGGCCAATCGTCGTGCTGATGTCGCTGCGACCTGCAATTACCTGAGCAATGTAGGACGGCAAGCCGTTGAGGGACGGCAGGTGTGGTGAAGATCCGGATCCGTACACGGTCATCCGCTTCGGGCCCGCCGGCCCATGCCTCGGCCAACAGGACCATGTGGTCGATGCCGAGCTTCCGAGCATCAGTGACACCGACCTCGTCGTGGCACGACGGCCCGGGAGCATCCACGCAGACCAGGAGCGAGGATACGCTCGCCTGACCGCAGTAATCCGGCGCGCGCGGCACACATCCCACCGCAAAGCTGTGGGCATACGCGCTCCCGCCGCTGTGCCGGCGAAAGAAGAAGAAGGTTTTTCCTGTGCGTTTGTTCCGCATGGCGCTATGGGTCACAGCCCCCATGGCGGTGTCCCTCATCGCAGCGCCGCCGGGGCTGACGACGGCCGGTGCCGACGACAAGACGGCGCCGCAGAGTCCGCCCGCCGTGTGGCCGGCCGGATCGGTTCCTGGACCGACTGCCGATTCCGCACGGCCGTTCCCGGCCCTGGGAGCAACCTCAGTGGCGGTTTCCCGTGGAGCACCACGGCCCGCCATCGTGCAGCGTACGCAGTGGCGGGCCGACGAAACCACGCGTGACCCCCATGCCCACTACGCGGAAAAGGTGACGGCGGTCTTCATTCATCACACCGACACCCCCAACGGCTACGACTGCACGAACGTCCCACGTACCCTGCGCAATCTTTATACGGGCCAGATTCGCGACCGCAGGTGGGGAGACCTGGGTTACAACTTCCTCGTCGACGCATGCGGCACTATCTACGAAGGCCGTGCCGGCGGTGCCAACCGTCCCGTCATCGGGTCCCACACCCTCGGGTTCAACCGCGGCACCACAGGGATCGCCGCGATCGGCACCTTCGGACGAGGCACCCCCGTACCACCAGCCATGGAACACGCGATCGCGGCCCTCGCCGCCTGGAAGCTCGGCCTGAGCGGCATCGACCCCACCAGCAAAGTGCGGCTCACCTCCACGAACGACAAGAGCCGCTACACGAAGGGGACTTCAGCCGAATTCGACGCCATCTCCGGCCATCGCGACGGCTATACCACCACCTGCCCCGGCGAAGCACTCCTCGCACGGCTCCCCGCGATCCGGAATCTGGCTGCCAGCCTCCAGGCCCAATCCTCACAACCCCCCATGGGCACCCGTCTTCCTACCGGCCTGCAGAACCTCGGGAACGCCAGTTATTGACCGGCCATCAGGACGTGACACACCCGACGAGGTGCAAACCACCGAGGGCCTTGCCACGAGAGCAGGCATGCGACTGCATCGGGCGGCACCGGCGTGACTGCGGACGCGGAACGGCCGGCCGTCCCGTCGGGGCAACTGGCCGTCGAGGCAGTTGGAGCGTGACACCCGAGGCGAGGAGGCAGCATCAGACCGCATGGTCTAATATCTGACCATGCGGTCTGACACGGAAGGGCGAACCTTCATCGAGGAAGCACGGCGCCGTCAGTTCATTGACAGCGCGATCGAAACGCTCGACGGGCTCGGCTTCTCAGGCACCTCTGCTGCGGAGGTGGCCCGCCGTGCCTCAATCGCCAAGAGTGCGCTCTTCTACCACTTCAAGAACAAGGACGAACTGCTGCGAGCCGTCGTCAGCGATCTCTACGCCCTCGCAGCCCAGGAGATCGTGAAGGACATGGCCACCGCGGATGGGCCGCGTCAGATGCTCATCCGGTACATCCGCAGCTGCATCCTGTTCGCCTCCGCTCACCCCCGTTGGATTGGCGCCGCGATGGAAGTCATCCAGAACTTGCGCGACACGGACGGAGCTCTGGTCTTCGGGACTGCGACGAACCAACCGAACATCGACGCCATTGAGCAGATGCTGCGCGAGGGGCAACGCAACGGATACTTCCGCGACTTCGCCACCAGGCCGATGGCCGTGTCCATCCGAGCGGCCATCGATGCCGCACCGGCGTACTTCGCCCACGAACCCGACCTGGACCCTGGTGCGTACGCCGATGAACTGGCGGCGCTCTTCGACCTGGCCACACGCCGGACCGACGCCAAGGAGGACACGTGACCGAGCATCCCGCCGAGGCCAGAAGAGCTCGCTCCGAGTCGAAGCCCTCGCACGCAGGGACGTCCTGGCCGAAGATGGCTGGCGCGCTGGCCGGAGACGTGGTGATCCCACTCATGGCCTTCTACGGCTTGCGGGGCGCGCAAGTGAATCAGTGGTTGGCTCTCGTGCTCGCCTCACTGGCCCCGGCCGCCACTGTCGCCGTGACCTGGGTGCGTCAGCGTCGGTGGGACCCGATGGGGACCTTCGTGATCGTGGCAATGACATTGTCGTTGGCGGTCGCCCTCGTTACGGGTGACCCGCGCACGCTCCTGGCGCGCGAGAGCTGGATCACCGGCCTGCTCGGTGTGTGGGTCATCGGCTCTCTGACTACATCCCGCCCCTTCCTTCTGGACGTTGTCATCAAGCTCAGTACGCCGGAACTGGCAAATCGCCTTGCCCACTTGTGGCAACACAGTGCTGTGTTCCACCGATGGATGCGCACCGCAAGCCTCGCCTGGGGCGCAGCCTTTCTGCTCGACGCCGGTGCCCGCGTACTCATGGCCTACACCCTTCCGGTCGACAGTGTTCCGCTGCTCGGCGTCGTCCTCCTCGTCGCCGCACTCGTCATCGCGCAAGGCGCCTCCATGCTCCTCGGACACCGCAGTGGCGCCCTCAGGCTGCTCACGCCCGGCTCAGAAGTCATCTCATCCGGTGAGTCCGTTGCAGTAGATGAGGGTGCAGCCGAAGGCGGCGAGGAAGTGTTCGGAGGTTTCGCGTGATCAGGTATCGTGCGCGGCCATGGGTGAACTGATATTGATCAGGCATGGCCAGACCGAATGGAGCCTGTCGGGCCAACACGCCGGCCGCAGCGACATCCCGCTGACTAATGCTGGCGAGGCCGCGGCCAAGTCACTCGCTCCGAGGCTTGCCCAACGCCATCTGGTCGCCGTGTTCAGCAGCCCGCTGAGCCGCGCCATGCGGACGGCCGAGTTGGCCGGCCTGACCGGCGTCCAGCCCGATCCCGATCTGATGGAGTGGGACTACGGAGGGTATGAGGGCCTGACTGCGGCGCAGATCCAGGAGACAACGCCAGGTTGGGACCTGTGGCGGGATGGCGTGATTCCCGGCGACGCAGCCCATCCTGGCGAGGAGCTCCGACAGGTGGCCGCGCGCACGGACGCGGTGCTGGACCGGATCCGGCCACTGTTGGACGATGGCGACGTCGCTGTCGTCGCCCACGGTCATCTGGCGCGCGTGCTCACCGTGCGCTGGCTCGGCCTCGACGCGTCCGCCAGCCGACTGCTCGGCCACCCGCATCCAGGCACGCTCAGCTTCCTGGCCACCGAGGACGAGCAGCCCTTCATCGCCGCCTGGAACGTTCCGTAGCGGCAGCCCGCTGCCTCGCGCCTGCCGCGAGAGGCGCCGGAAGCAGATGAGCGCCGCTGCGGCCCCGGCAAAGGCCAGGAAGTGTTCCGCCTTGCGCTCGTAGCGGCGGTGGAGTCGGCGGCACCCAGCCAGCTACGGCGCCGTCCGCTCCACGGTCCAACGATGGCGGTCCAGCCGCTGAGAGGACTCGATACCTCTGCGGGCGATGCGCGGGGCGATGTTCCCGGGCCGGAGCCATCGGCGCAGGTGGTCGTAGTCGTGGCCCTTGTCTGCATGGAGCTTGGCCGGCCGTCGTCGACGGGGCCCTCGGCGGGAGCGGATGGGCGGGATGCCCGGCAGCAGGGGCTCCGGACCCTGGCTGTCATGGGTGTTGGCGGCGGAGATGCCGATGGACATGGGCAGACCGGTCCGCTCGGTGATCAAGTGGATCTTTGAACCTTGCTTGCCGCGGTCTACGGGATTCGGACCCGTCAGGTCCCCCTTTCGCTGCCCGCATGTTCGCCGAGTCGATCACGCACCGTGACCAGTCCAGGGCGCCACGACGCTGAGCTGTCGACCACACCGAGATCGGCACCGGTAGTTTTCGCACAACTTCCAGGAGGTTGATCCGAGCGGCAGTCATCACTCAGCGTGCCCCCGTCACGGAAAGCGGCTCTGTCGCCATTTTGGGGGTAGCAGCTGGTTGATCACGGTGAGAGCAGGATGCGGCGTCGTAGGAGATCGAAGTTGGCTCGGCCGTACATCTGTCTCTTCAGCAGCTTGATCCTGGTGACGTTGCCTTCGACTGCTCCCGAAGTGCAGGTGGTGGTGAGGGCAGCCTGGATAGCTGCGTGGTCGCGTCGTATGCCGTTGGCCAGGGTGCGGAGTTCGCGTTGGCCGTCGAGGCGGACGTCGGCGATCCAGACATCGAGGGCCAGGTGTTCGCTGCGTCGTTCGCGCACCATGAGTGCAAGACGGCGAGCGTACGTGGTGGTCGTGGCCAGCACAGGACTCCGCTCGCACAGTTCGGTGAGGCATTTGCGCTCGGTGTCTGTGAGGCGCTCGGGGCGTCTCATGATCCAGTCGGTGACCCAACGGACGGTCATGTGGGGCAAGGGAGCGGTTTGCGGGATCGTCCCGTTGCGGTAAGGCCTCAAGTGTCGGCGGACGGTGTTGACGTCGCCGCGATAGCCGAGCTGCTGGATCTCCCGGGTAAGAGCGGAGGCATTGGTGCAGCCCTCCATCCAGCGGTGGTGCAAGTAGAGGCGTTAATCGTCGATCAGCGTGGGGCGGTGGGTAGCGGCGAAGAGGAGTTCCGTGACGTCAGCGGCCCGTGCGAAGCGGTTGACCGTGCCGCGGCTGAGGTGGAGATCGCGCGCGATGGCCCGAAGGCTGTCGCCACGTTCGATGCGTTCGTGGACCTGTTGGCGGCGTTCACGAGTGCGGGCGACCAGAGGCCGCGGCCGTCCATGGATGTCCAGCTCCGCGCGGCCTGGGTTCTCCTGGGTCTGGCCGTCTTCGGTCCGGTCGTCGTAGCACGTGAGGAGTTCTCGCAGGACGGCGCGGTGTCGGCCCACGACGCGTTCGACTGCTTCGGCCAAATTGTGCAGTAGGTGCCAGTCGTCGGCCACCTGCCGGGCCTGCGGAGCACCCGCTTGGGCTCCGTCGCGGAAGGAGCCGGCGCGGTCGCGGCAGATCATCCGCGCCTCGGGATGATCTCGCAGCCAGGACACGAAGGTGCTCGCGGCGCGATCGGCAAGAACGTCGACCGGACGGTGGGTGGACATGTCGATGAGGGTCGTCGCGCAGGTCCGTCCGCGTCTCACGGCGAACTCGTCGACGCCGAGAAGCGGGACCGGACCCGAGGACGGGAGCGGCAGCGCGCGGATCAGCCGGAGCAGAGTGTCCTTGCAAGTGCCGATAGCCATGCGTTCGGAGAGGCGTGCTCCTGCCCGGCCGCCCAAGAACGGGGCCATGTCGGTGAGCTGGGCAGTGAGAGCGTCCGTGCAGCGTGCGTGGCGCCGGGTCAGGTTCGGTATCTGCCCGGCGAACGTCCGCCGGTCGCATTGATCATTCCCGCACACGAGCCGGCGGGCCCGTAGCTCTAGTCGTACACGCTTGCCTGCGACCGGACGATCCGCCAGAGCCCGCAGGTTGTAGCAATACGCTTTTGAGGATCTCCGTCCGCAGTCGGGACATGCGGCCGACGCGGCTTGCGACCGCACAGCCAGTCGAACCTCCGTATCCGTGAGTGCCACTTCCTCGACCTGAACCCCGACACCTGGCAACAGAACGTCCGCGACGCGGACCCCACCCATCACACAAGATCGATGCCCAACTACCCACAAAATAGCGGCAGAGCCCGGAAAGCGAGCCAGAACCCACTCTCGTGAACACGGCCAGCTGCCCCGTTGAAACGGAGACAGGCCTCATCGGCGGGCGGCGACTGGGCGCCCTTCCCCACCCCGATATCACCATTGCCTCGTGACGGCGGCGCAACTGCCTCTACAGGCCGTAGAAGGAGGCGGCTCACCGGCCCCGAAAAGCCGAGCAGCGGCCGGATACCCCGGGCCGGGACCGCACAGACGGAGGACAGCTGTGATGCGCCACCGGGAAATGCAGTCGTCGCCCCGTCGGACTGCCGACGGACACACAGCGGCCGGCACTTCGGCGCGTCATGAAAGAGCGGGACCACCCTCCCGGAGAGACTTCCCTCATGACCAACACGACGAAAGCAGCTCTCGAGGGCGGCCCCCACGATCTCCCTGAGCGGATCGTCTCCGTACCCGCACCTGGAGCCGACCTCAAGATCCCGTTCCGAGGCGGATACGAGCACTTCAAGATCACCACGCGCCACCAGGAAACCCCCGAAGGCTCATTGCCTGTCTACGAATGGTGGGAGCGCACGGAAATCCCGGGCTGAGCACCAGCCAGAGGATGAGACCGGACGCTCCGTCCTGGGCCATGAGATGCCCCACTGTTCCGCCCGGTCAGGTGTGACGTGACGGAAAGCCCCGAATCGGCCGCCGTGGTCCAGGGGCTTCAACCCGGTCGTCGGCACCGTACGGGCGGAACGCAAGCAGCCGAGCCTCCGGCAGGAGAGCACCACGGATGCTCCGTCCGGCACGCACACCGGTCGGGCGAGGGTGTCTCGAACAGGGACACAGCGTGGCGCACAGGGGGCGCCTGCGAGACCGAGGCCAGGCCGGGGACCGGTCATCGGTGTCGGCTCCGGCCTGCTGTCTGCAAGATGGACACGTCGGTTCAGTGGTCCACGGTGAGGTATGCAGGAGTTCAGCGGGCAGCGGTGGCCAAGAGTTCGGACAGTTCGCGCATGTCGTGAAACAGGGTGTTGCAAGGCTCTTCGGGGCGCGAAGCCGACGTGAGACCGCCACAGCAGCCAGAGGCCGGCGTTCCGGCGGCACGGGCCGCCTGAACTCCGCACACACTGTCTTCAACCACTACGCACCGCCTTCAACCACTACGCACCGCCCCGGGTCCACGCCCATGGAGCGGCGCGTCCGGCACATGCGGGCCGATGACCGGCACCTCCACATGAAGGAAACCCCGTTGGTCCCGGGGTTCGTCCCTACAAGGGTGTTGGGGCCGAGGGTGCGGCGGTGCCCTGCCTGAAGCTGTTGGGTCACGGAACCCCGGCCCGATTCCGGCGGGCCGGGGTTCCGTGTCAGGCGGATGATGGTTGGGTCACCGGCCTTCGTGGTGGCGCTCGATCACGCGGAAGCTGCCCACGACTCCGTCGCGGACGTGGACGCCGCCCCGGACGTGGCCGGGGAAGACGCCGTCGCTGGAGCTGTGCGGGCCGACGGTGGCGATGGGGGCGCCGTTGTCGCAGGTGGCACCGCGGAAGACCTCGATGGTCCGGCGGCTGTCGTTGCGGATGTTGAGGCTCCGGGAGCCCAGTCCGCTGACGACGGTGATGCAGCCGCCGCGCTCGTCGGAGTAGGTCCGCTCGTTGATGTGGATGCGGCCCTCCTCGTAGTGCCCGCGCTCCCTCTCCTCGCCCCTGTCGTTACCCTTGCCCTCATAGCCCCCGCCCTCGTTGCCCCCGCCCTCGTTGCCCTTGCCCTCGTTACCCTTGCCGGCGTCGCCGCCGTTGAGGGCCGAGGCGGGGGCGGGAGCCTGCTGGACGACGGGTGCGGGGGCCTGCTGGACGACGGGGGCAGCCTGGGCCGGCTCGGAGGTGGCGGCCGAGGCGTAGGTGATGCCAGTGGCGGCCAGGGCCGCGGCGGCCGCGACAGCGGCCGTAACAACGGTGGAACGGGTAGTCATGTCACTTCTCCTGTCTCAGAGAGGCCGACTGAGCAGCCGACCCGTAATTGAACGTACTGACGGTCCCCATACCTGTCATATCGGATGCATTGGGCGCCGGCACCGGAACGCCGATCGAGGTACATAAGGTACGCCATATGCTATTTTCATATAATCTTAGATAAAGATAACTAGCCAAGAAATCAAGCGACTTGAAATCCGGTTAGCCTGTCCAGGCGACTTCCCGAAACCCGCTCACCCTGGCGGCCGCGTGTCTTTCCTTGACACGCCCCAAGCAACCGCTCTACACCACCGCCCTGAGCACCTGTCAACCACCACCCAGCACCCTCTTTTGCCTGCTCAGACGGGATCGCGTTCGAGCTGTGTCACCAATGCGGGATCCGGCAACGCAACGGGTGAGCACCGCCCGGCCTTGCCACACGCCCCCGGGCGTCCGCCCTTGGCGTCGCGGTACTGCACGTGCAGGCGGGCGGGCACGTGTCGACGAGACTGTGACCGTGGGCCGCGGCCGAGCTCGGCGCAGGAAGGCCCGGAACGGTCGCCGCCCCGTTGACTTCAGCCCCCGGCAACCGCGCCAAAGCGCGCACTCCGACGGCTACGACGGCTACGGCCGGGCCCCGACCTGCGCCGATGCCAAGGGGGCTGGCAGCGTATTTCCCGACGTCGCGATCCCGGACGCCTCATAAGGGGAGCGCGCATCGCCGGCCGTCGGCTGCGCAAACATCCCGGCCGTCGCGACCCGACCTGCCGCCGGCCTCAGCAGCGCGAGCCCCCCGACGCCCACCTCGTCGAAGCCGGGGTCGTGAACGCCGATGCCGCCGGGTCGGACCGCATCGCCCGAGCCGACCCACACGCACCGTCGGCCGACCCACCACTGCCCCGGCCCGTGAACGTCCACGTGAACGGCGACCGTTCGATCCGCCCGTATACGCAGTGGCGGCGCGGCTGGACGCGGTGCCCGTGCCTCACGATTCGGGCCGGACGACGACGTGTCGATGGTGCTGTCAGACCCCGCCCCAGAACTCCGTCGAACCATCGGGGGTGCGGTCACCCAGGATGACGGAGAATGCGATCAGCACGATGAACGGGAGGACGATGACGTCGACCCACATCCACGTCCGTTCGCCCGCCGCCCACGGCCAGACGACCGACGCGGCACAGCCGAGCACCGCGACCACGCAGAAGACAAGAACAGCTGGCCTGACGCGTCGTTGCTTCTTCGCGGACAGGGAGTACCCGCGCGGCACTCCGGCGTCCGTTGCCTCCCCGCCACCCGAATCACTTCCACCTGACACCGTCAGCAACGCGGCGGCTCCCGAGGGTTCTCGTCCGGCGTCACGTTTGGCCGGACAATCGGCGTCCAGTCTTCCCAAGTCCTCGGCAGGCCGCCTCGGCCGATGCCAATCCGCACGCAGAACGGCCGGTAACACCACCGTCGCCGCTTCCCATGCACACATGTGACACACCTCGGTGGCCGCACCGGCCCACTCTGCCATCCTTGGAGCAGTCCTCGGGCCCCATCCGCCCGGACGGGCCTGTCGCACTCGAGTGGTACAACCCTTTTCGCAACAGGCCCTCCGAGCGGAGCCGGCAGGAGAACCGATCCGGCCGCCCCGCGTACCGTCAGGCCGTGTGCAGGGTCAGCCCGTAGCGGTTCAGGATCTCGTTGATCGGCTGATGCCAGGTCTCGCCGCCGCTGCTGCAGTTGCCCCAGCCGCCCGAGGTGACTCCCTGGGCCTGGTCGCCGCTGATGAAGGAGCCGCCCGAGTCACCCGGCTCGGCGCAGACGCTCGTCTTGGTCATCTGGTAGACGGCGCCCTGGCTGTAGTTCACGGTCTCGTTCGTGGCCAGCACATTGCCGCAGTGCCAGTGGGACGTGGAGCCGGAGCGGCAGATCGAGGCGCCGACGGGCGCCTCCGCGGAGCCCCGGACCAGTTGGTCGGAGACGGTGCCCCAGCCGAGAACCACGGGTACGGTCCACCAGCCGTTGCCCACACTGACCCAGGCATAGTCGTCACCCGGGAAGGACGATCCCTGGAAGTTGCCGATGGCCGACCCGTCCCATCCGCTGACCGCCGCGCCCGCCTGGCCGCAGTGTCCTGCCGTGACGAAGCCGCCGTAGACGGAGAAACCTATGGAGCACCGGACGTTGCCCGTGTAGTACGGGTCACCGCCCACGGTCCCGGCGGAGAAGGTCCGAGGCGCCTCGGGCGTCTGCCTCACCAGGACGGGGCCGGTCTTGCGGGCCTGTTCCACGAACGTGCGGACATCGTTGTCATCCTCTGCCGAGGCGACGACGTTCACGACGACCCGGTTGGCCTTCGGGTCGACGTGCCAACTGCTGACGCCGTCCGGCGCGGACAACCTGTCGATCCGCGCCTTGGCCGCGTCGAGCTGACGCGCGCTGTGGTCCACCAGCCGGACGGTCGCACCGGACGCCTCGACGACATCGGCCTTCTTGACGTCGGTGACGGCCACGGCGAGTTTGCCCGTGGCCGGTTCGAACCATGAGCCGGCGTATGAAGGCCCGGCGGCCTGTCGCGCCTTGCCCTGTACCGAGGCTGCCGACTTCTCCGCGGCGAGACGGGCCCTGGCCTGGCTTTCCGTCAGGCCGAGATCCCTCCGCATGGCGGAGAGCAGACCGGACGAAGCCGGAGCTTCGGCGGAATCGGCGCGGGAGGCAATGGACGGCGAGTCCACGGCGGGCACGGAGGCGGAGGCCGAGGCGAGGCCTGCGGTCGCCCACGCTCCGACGACCAGGGCGGCTGCCAGGCTCGCGCGTAAGGCTGTCATGCGTCTCAAGGGAACGGCCTTTCTGTTGTTCCGACATCGTGGGGAGGAACAGCAGGCATCCGAGAGGTCTCACCTGAGAGCGCTCTCAGAGTGTGCCGCAACGGACTGTAGCCCAGCATGTCGGTCAGGTCCATGCCAATGAAGTCGGGAGCGCTGTCCAGGAGTACGGACCCGACCTGAGGCGGCCTCGAAGCCGACGTGGCCGCGCGGAAACCGTCCTCTCGTCAAGTTTTCGCGTATGAGCCCGACGCTCCGACTGCCTCCGCGGCGCAGATGGAAATGCAGCTCTCCCTCAGGAGCCTCACCCATGACGGCTCCCGCCGACAGCTCTCCTTCGTGGCCCGGACTGTGCCACGGCTTTCCGAGAACCCCGCACACGCGCCCCTCGGCAACGAGACGTGGCGCAGGTCCCCCTTTTCCGGAACGATGCCGCCCGGCAGGAACCACCCGGTGGCCTTCGAGCCCACCCTGGAGCAGTTCGCCAACGCCTGTCGGGGGCAAGCCCGGATTCGACGACGAGGACGAAGCAGTGGTCCGGGCCTGGCACCGGGCGCGGCGCGCCGCGCTGGGGGCCCGCGCTCGCTGCCGTCGCGAACGGCCGGTGGAGCGGACATCCGGTCTTACGCGGCAGTGCGCTGACGATCACGTGGTTCGGGTAAGCAGCTCGTGATCGGCGATCCGGGCTTCCTCGTCACGCCTCAAGGCCGAGGCGTGGAAGGCCCCGGACGACAGGGCTCTTCGGCTCGATCGCGCGGAGCACCGCGGCCGTCGTCGGCGCCTCCCTCCGGATCGGCGCGGACACAATGGAGACGGAGGGCATCTGGACGTACGGCCGGGTTCCCGGGCGCCGCTTGTTGCCGCCCTGGACGGCTCGGGCGTGCTCGGCAGCACCGTACAACTCCAAGTCGGATGACGGCACGTACAGCGTGTTGCCCGGCGGCCGGAGCCACTGGTGGAGTCCGGGCGTTCGGCGGTCACCGGACGCGATACTGCTGCCCTCCGACATCTGCACGCGGCCCCCGGGACCCCAGGTCCTTCCGCCCGGCTCAGGCCTTGCGCCCGGCGCAGCGGCCCGGTTCAGCCCGCCTGACCGATCGCGCTGCGGAGCATGGCGACCGTCGTTGCCGCTGCCGCGCGCTCAGCGCCGTCCTCCGTGGCACGCACCCGCTCCTCCAGGAGCACTGCGGCGGCCTGGAGAACTCCCACCCGGACCGGAACGCTCTGCATCGCCGTCAGCACGGCCGCCGCCTGTTCAGCCGGGGTTGCGGTGCTGGCCTGCGGAATGAGCGTGGTGATTCCGCGCCCGAGCGCACGGTCACGAGGCGGCTGAGCCGCGGCTGTGGTCACCCGAGAAGTCTGCCGCACCGGACTCGGGTAGTCACTCAGCGACCTGGCCTCGGCTCTGCGGGCTCCTCCCGGACGTGGGCGTGGACGCGCTTCAACAGCGCAGCCAGCTGCGCCCGCTCGGTGCGGGACAGAGGGGCGAGCAGCTCCGTCTGCACGGCCAGCGCCTCGCGCTGCAGCTCCGTCAGCATCGCGCGGCCCGCCGAGGTGGGCGTGACAGTCACCCGCCTGCGGTCCGTCATGTCGCGGGCACGGTCCACGAGGCCGGCCGCCGCGAGATCGTCCAGGATCTTGACCAGGTCGCTCCGGTCGATCCCCAGCCGTGACGCCAGCTCCCGCTGCACATGCGGGCCGAAATCGACCAGCGCCGACAGCACCGCCATGTGCCAGAGCTTCAGATCGCGCTCGGCCAGGCGCGCCGCCAGGCGGCTGCGCGCAGCCTTGCCGGTCTTGGACAGCAGATAGGTCGTGAGTCCCAGGAGGCTGGGCGGGGTCTCGCTCATCGACGATATCTTAGGCTGCAACCAATAATGGGTGTTCACCTACTAATCCGATCGGAGCACGTCATGGATGCCCTGCACCCCCGCCTGCTGGTCGACAGATTCGCCGAATGCTTCCGTTTCTACGACGCGGTGCTGCCCGCTCTGATCGGGGCCACCCGGGCCAGTGGCAGCGAGTCCGGCCCGTACGCCCACTGGGACGTGGATGGCCACGGGGTACTGGTGCTCTTCGACCGCGATGCGATGGCGACCGTCATCGGGACGGCAGACCTGCCCGTCGAGGCGCCACCCGCCCAGGATCGTTCGATGTTCGTCTGCCGGGTCCCCGATGTCGACTCCGGGCTGGCGCACTGCCTCCGGCACGGCGCTTCAGCCGTCGCCGGCGCGCGCGACCGGCCGGAGTGGGGCCCCACGCTCCGCACCGCCCATGTGCGCGACCCCGAGGGCCACCTCATCGAGTTGCAGTCGTACTGAGCGAAGGGTGCGGGACCTGCCCGTGCCCGGCACGGGGCACGGGGCACGGGCACGGCTCCCACGAGCCACGAACAGGCGCCTCGGCCCTCCGCAGCACGTGCCGTTCAGCGCATGTCGAAGACCAGACGGCCCGGCACCTTGCCCTTCAGCACCTCGCCGATGGACGCGTTGATGTCGTCAAGGTCCCTGCTCTCACGGATCACGCGTGTACGGCCGAGCCGGTGCAGGCGGAACACCTCGGCGAGATCCTCACGGGTGCCGACGATGGAGCCGACGATCTTCGTGCCGTTCAGCACCGTGTCGAAGACGGGCAGTTCCAGCTTGCCCTCGGCCGGCAGCGCCACCAGAACGAGCGTGCCGCCCCGGCGCAGCGCGCCATAAGCGGCGCTGAACGACTCGTTGCTCACGGCCAGTGAGACGGCCGCGTCCGCTCCGCCGAGCCGATGCGTCTCTTCGGCCACGTCCTGGACCCGGGCGTCGATGACATGGTCGGCCCCCAACTCACGGGCAAGCGCCAGCTTCTCGTCGGTGACGTCGACGGCGATCGTCTCGGCACCGAAGATCCGCGCGTACTGCAGGGCAAGGTGACCCAGGCCACCGATGCCGGAGACGAGCGCGCGCGTGCCCGGGCGGGCGCCGGAGAGCTTCACGGCCTTGTACGTGGTGACGCCCGCGCAGGTCAGCGGTGCCGCGTCCAGCGGGTCGATGCCGTCGGGGACCGGCACCACGTACGTTCCGTGCGCGAGCGCGTACTCGGCATGGCTGCCGTCCACCGAGTAGCCGCTGTTCTGCTGTTTCAGGCAGAGTGTCTCCCACCCGGAGACGCAGTGGTCGCACTGCCCGCATGCCTCTCCGAGCCAGGGGATGGCCACCCGGTCCCCCGCCGAGAGGTGGGTGACCTGCGCGCCGGCCGCTTCGACGATGCCGATGCCCTCGTGCCCCGGCACGAACGGCGGGGTGGGCTTGACCGGCCAGTCGCCCCGCGCGGCGTGGATGTCGGTGTGGCACAGCCCGGAAGTCTCCATCCGTACGAGGACCTGGTGTCCGGCCGGTCTCGGGACCGGCCTGTCCTCGACCACCAGCTGCTCGGTGAAGCTGCGCACAACAGCGGCCTTCATGGGTACTCCTCCGCTTCGATCGGGCACGTCCGGCTGATCGGCCACCGTGCGACAGCACAGGTGACAGAAGCCTCGGAACAGCCTATTTCGCATGGCCCGATTTCGCTTCTTCGTATGCCTGGAGCACTACCCGAAGTCCCCCGCGCCCCGCGCCCAGCGTCCCCCCGTGCCCTGTGCCCGATCGTCGGCCTCACAGCCCGCGCGTGCGGCTACCCGCCGGCCCAGTCACGCATGGCGGTCCGCGAGGAGAAAGCGGCCACGTCCTTGTCGAGCGGCTGGTCGGTGTACTGATGAATGCGCCAGGAAGCCTTGATCCTGGGCTTCCCCGCAGTCACGTAATCGGCTATCCACAAGCCGTCCCCGGCGTACGACGTGGTGTCGTAATGCAGCCAGAAGTACCGGTTGCAGTACAGCAGGACTCTGTGATGGGGCCTCAGGCGCTTGACCTCACGGATGAAGCGGTCCTTTTCGGCGTTGCTCGCCCGGGTGCCCTCGCCATTCTCCTCCCAGTCCACCGCGAGCAGATCGCCCGCCTTCTCCGGAGCCTTGCTCAGGAAGTACTCCGCCTGGGCCGCGATGTCGCCCGGCCAGAGAAAGTGGTAGAAGCCGACGACGCACTCCGCGTCCCTGGCACGTTTGACCTGCGAGGTCAGATGCGGATTGACGTAGGAACGGCCTTCGGTGGCCTTGATGAGGACGAAGTCCAATCCGTCCGTGTCGAAGGACGACTGATACGCGCTGACGTCGACGCCGTGCAGCATGAGCACCGCCTCCAAGTGGGCTGGGAAATTCCGGTTCTCTCCCTGTTCGTGCCCGCAGTCGCTGCGTCCCATCCTTCCGGTGAACGAGCGAATCGTTTTGCCATTTCCCGGAATAGGGAACGGCAGCGGGTAGTTGGTGAAGCGGCGAGACCACATCACGTACCGCAGGCACCATCGGAGGTCGGATCCATGAAGATCGGCATCATCGGAGCGGGCAATATCGGCGGTAACCTCACCCGGCGTCTCACCGCGCTGGGACACGACGTCTCCGTCGCCAACTCGCGCGGTCCGCAGACGCTCACCGCGCTCGCCGAGGAGACCGGAGCCACCCCGGTCGCGGCCTCCGAGGCCGCTCGGGGAGCCCAGGTCGTTGTCGTCACCGTCCCGCTCAAGGCCGTCCCCCAGCTGCCCTCCGGTTTCCTCGGCGGCGCTGTGGAGGGGGCCGTGGTCATCGACACGGGCAATTACTACCCGCAGCAGCGCGACGGCCGCATCGCCGCGATCGAGGACGGTCTGCCGGAGAGCCGGTGGACCGAGCAGCAGATCGGCCACCCCGTGATCAAGGCGTTCAACGGGACGTATGCGCAGGACATCCTCGACAACGGCCGCCCGACGGGCAGCCCCGCCCGTCAGGCGCTGCCGGTGGCCGGTGACGACCCGGCGGCCAAGCAGGTCGTGCGCGACCTGATCGACGAGTTGGGCTTCGACACTGTGGACGCCGGTGGCCTCGACGAATCCTGGCGCCAGCAGCCCGGCACGCCCGTCTACGGTCACCAGGGCGATGCCGACGCCGTCGCCAAGGCGCTCGCCGAGGCGTCCCCGGAGCGCACGGCGGAGTGGCGCGCCTGACGGGCCGGGGCGCCGACGACCGGCAGGTTGACCCTCGTGACGGTGGGCTTCGCAGGTAGGCACCGGACCGTCAGGAAGGCGCCCGGTCCGGTGCGTGTGTCCGTCGGCTCCGCGTGGCCGGCAATCCGGTGCGGGCAACTGATCGCCGGGTCCCGCCGCCCGCGAACCTCGTGCGCCGGGGTCGGTGCCGTGACGGACCGACTCCCATGCGAGTCTCTCGACGCGGGCGGCGTCGAGACGGGTGGGGATCGCGCCGGGCGCGCCGTTGCCGAGGGGCAGCCCGAGCGGCGTGTGTTCTCAGCGGCGAGGGCGGGGAAGGGCGCAGGGACCCCGGTCGGGTCGCCCTCCCGCCTGCCGTCCGAGCGGGGGCACCGGCCCGGACGGGGCCGGCCATCTCCTCATAAGCGGGGATCACAGCGGTCCGGCGGGGTGCCCCTCCCCCGGCGGCCGCGGCGCGCAGCGCGCCTACGCCCGGCCGGGCCCCGACTCTCGTGGGCGGTGCTGACCTATGTGGAACCGCTGCGCACCGTGCTCGCGCGGGGCACCGGGGCGTACAACGTCCTGGTGCGGGGCTTCACCCGGATCGTGCGCGAACCCGCTGCCGCCGCCCGTGCGGTGCCCGAAGACCGGTTCGGTGTCATTGATCGTCGTCCGGGCGGGCCGGAAGACTGTCCATGAACGAACTGACGGAGAAGACGGCCCGGCCCGGCCCGGGCGGGCCGTAGCCGGGGGGTGAGCTGAGCCCGTACTCCTCCATGGTCGCGCGGTAGGCGTCCAGCAGGCGGATGTGGTACTCCAGTGGCGCCCCGTCCGGGTTGGTCTTTCCGAGGGGAGTGGTGGGCTCCGGGCACCAGGTGGTGAAGCGCGGCGTGATGCCGTGCGACATGAAGAACCGCAGGCCTTCGGTGGTCGATTCGATGGCCTCGTTCACCGTGGTGAAGCCGAAGGGTTCGGCCATCTCGACGCCCGCGACGAAGTTGGGGATGACATTGCGGGGGCCGAAGACCTCGGCGGAGTCCAGAATGCGTCGGTGCCACTCGTCGCGGCCCACGTAGCGCTCCTTGCCGGGGCAGTAGAGCTCGAACAGCCGGCGGTCCCACACCTCGTAGTTGGGGTGGTAGATCTGGACACCGTAGTCGTGGAAGCGCTGCACATCGGCCTTGGGGAGGGCCTGGGCGACGACCTTGCCGATCCAGCGGCCGGGGAACCGTTCCTCAATGGCCTTCGCATACTGCCCGTAGAAGTCCGCCTCGTCGCGGCCGCCGATGTGGGACGTGATGGCGCCCCCGGTGAGTGTGTAGGCGGTGGACGTCTTCGCGGTGTCGTACTTGTCGATGATGGCCAGTGCCTCCAAGACCTCCTCGACCGGCTTCACACCGGTGTACGGACGTCCCGCCGCCTTGTGCTGGCGCCAGTTGTGGTTGATGTCGCAGTACTGGCACTCCTCCTTCGCCCCGAAGTACTGGCAGACCCGGAAGACCGTCAGATAGACGAGGTAGCCCCACTGGATGGTGGGCGCGACCTCCATCACGGACTTCCCGTTCTCAAGGGTGTGCCGGTAGTAGTCCGGCATCGGCGGCAGGCCGACGTCGGAGATCCGCCGACCGTCGAGGTACAGCCCGAGCACGCCGCCGTTGTCGGCCGCGACGCGGTACGGCGACGCCGGGTTGACCCGTACCGACACCACTGTCCTGCGCAGCTCGTACGGACCGCCGGTGAGCACGATCTCCTCCGGCGGGCGGCGCAGCGCGGCCGCGCCGAGCTCGGGGAGGGTTCCGTGGTCGAACGAGAAGATGAAGTACGACTTCGGTTTGACATCGCCGCCCTCGTTGTCGCTGAGGGCGGACTCGTCGAACGCCACGCCGCCGCGCAGGAGGTCTTCCTTGATGACGGCTTCCCGGGGCACGTGCGGGAATTGCTCCATGAGCCGCTCGATCAGGCGGGTGCGGCTCCCGTCGGCACCACTTCGATCGGTGCGGCTGCGGTCGGTACTGCTCGGCATGTGCGCGACTCCTCGGTCCGGTCGTCGAAGGCGTTCCGGGTACGCCACACTGTGCAACGAACCACGGGCGTCCGCGGTGCCCGGCCGCGAGGGCCGAGTCACCGGGTGCGGTACGGGTGCCCTCCGAGCCGCCAGTGGCATGGTCCGAGCGGCGAATTCACCGGTCCCAGTGAGCGGGGCGGCTGAGCGAGGGCGGGAGTTTCGTCGCCGCGTCGCCCCTCGCCGCGTTGAGCTGTGCCTGGGTGACGAAGAGACTTCCGGTGAGGTCGGCGCCGGACAGTTCGGCGTCACGGAAGTCGGCGCCGATCAGATCGGCCAGCCGCAGATCGGCACCCGTGAGGTCCGCCGCGATGAGGTAGGCGCCTCGCAGGTCGGCACCTCGCAGATCAGCGCCCTTGAGCCTGGCCCCGATGAGGTCGGCGCCTCGGTGGTCGCGCTTCTTCCTGCGGGGCACCGTCGCGCGTACGACTTCGCTGGTGCGGAGCAGGAGGGCGGCGACGTCGCCGCGGTGGGCGGCCACGTCCAGGTCCGTGAACGCGTCCGCCGGGAGGTGGGTGAGGCGTTCCGTCTCGTCGAGGGCGCTGCGTATCTCGCCCTGGAGGGAGCGCGCCGCCTCCAGGGACAGCGCTTCCGTGAGGTACCAGAGGAGTTCGTGGAGCTGCCTCACGACCGGGAACACCTGGAACATCTGCTGGGCGGTCTGCGGGGCCCGGCGCCAGTCCTGCCCGCCGAAGGTATCGCGGGAGACCTTCTGGCCGGCCCCGAAGCAGTCGTAGACGGTGCAGCCGGGGAAGCCCTGGGTCCGCAATTCGGTGTGGATGCCGCAGCGGAAGTCCTCCTGCAGATTGCGGCAGGGCTTCCCGGCGTCCTTGTCGATCGCGAAGTCCGCGGACCGGGTCAGCGTCAGGGCCACACAGCACAGCCCGAAACAGCTGGCGCAGTCGGCGCGCAGGGCGGCACGGTCGGTGCCGGGGCGTGGGGCGTTGTCGGGCACAGTGCGTGGATCCTCTGGGATATGGAGCTTTCGGACGGTCGACCCTATCGGGATCCGCCGTCCATGCACACAGATTTGATGATCATCATGGAATGGCTATCGCCCCGGAGTCCCTTTCGGTCGAGGACATGGACCGGATCATTCGCATCGACACCGCGGAGCGGCCGGCCGTCCTCCAGCCGGGTGTCGTCAACGACGATCTGCGGGCGGCCTGCGCGGAGCACGGGCTCCGGTACCCGCCGGATCCGGCGAGCTCGCCCTGGTCGACGATCGGTGGGAACGTCGCGACCGACGCGGGTGGGATGTGCTGCGTCAAGTACGGCGTGACACGCGACTACGTGCTCGGTCTGGAGGTGGTCAACATCGCCCATGCCGGGGACGGCAACCTGCATCCGCCGATCATCACCCCGCCCGGTGACGAAGCCGCGCCTGCGCGTTCCCGGTCGGCGTTCGAGGACATCCTCGACAGCGCCCTCGCGCTCGGGGGGACCGTGACGGGCGAGCACGAGGTCGGGCCGCTGAAGATGCGCGGCATGAACAAGGAGCCGGGTTCCGCGGTACTGAGCATGCATCACGCGGAGGAGGCTGCACTAAACCCGTACGGCATTCTCAATCCGGGCAAGGTGCTCGGCGGGACCGGTGCACCGTCGACCGACGAGAAGGGCGCCCCGCCCGCGTAGCGGAGCCGACGGCTGCGGTGTCGGCGGCGTCGGCTTGCGGGGGCCCACGCCCCGCGCCGGAGCCGTTGTCAGTGGGGCGACGCACACTGGCAGTACGCCAAGGGTCAAGGGGCAGGAGGGACGCTGATGGGCATCGAGCACGAGACCGGTTTCGAACCCGCCACCGGGGACGGCCCGCCGGCACCGGACGGGGACCGGGCCGCTTCGGTACGGACGGCGTTCGAGGGCATGATGCAGATCCGGCGGCTGACGAACACCGGGCACACGGCCCCGGAGGGCGTACCCGCGCAGTGGGAGACGCTCCGGCCGATACGGGCCGTCGCTCTGGCCCTGGAGGCATCGGGCCTGGCCGCCTCGGCCGTTGACGGGTCGGGCGTGCGTACGGCGACCGGGTATCGCCTGGTGCGCGGCGAGGCTCCGGGCAGCGTGAGGGTCGAGTGGCTTGGTCCGCCGGGCAGTGGAGCCGCGCATGCAGAGGAGGCCGAACTGGGCCGGTGCGCCGCCGCGCTGCGGGAGTTGGGCTGGACGGCGTTGCTGTACCGCGGGCCGCGGCGCCGAAGATTCCTGGAGGTCGAACCGCCACCCGGTGTCCGACGGCCGAACGGCGGCTAGCCGGCGGCCCCGGGCCGCCGCGGGAGGCCATTGTCAGACCCATGGGGGATGCTGGTGGGTCCGATACCTCTGACCGGGAGATGCTGAGATGCGCAATGACGAACTCGCCGCGGCCCAGGCGTATGTCCGACTGCTGGAGGCCACTCGGGCCGCACTGGCGGAGCCTGACGAAGGCCCCTTGTATGTGCCCTTGCTCGCCTCTCCGATCGCGGAGGCGGATGTGGCGCTGGAGCGCGCGGGGCTCTGCGGCAATGAGTCCCGGTTCTTCGATCTCGTGTGCTCGCTTCAGCCGAGCATGTCCGGCAGCGGTCGCTGACCGGATCCGTTGAACGGCACCGTACGGTCGCTCGAACAGACCGCCGAAGAGGGCCGTGCGGTCGCCGAACGGGTTCGGCAGACGGCACTGCGGCCGTTGAACGGCACCGCGCGTCCGCGGCGCGCTCCATCCCCGGGCGGACGGGGCGCGCCCGTCAGGCCGTGGAGCCGCGCCGTCGGTCCACGGGCAGGCGGCTTGACAGGCGTTGCCGTCTCACGCCGCCGCTCTTCACCTCGCCGCCCCGATGCGCCACCAAGCTCTCCACGAATCGGGGGCCCGGGGCCTGCCCCGAGGCCACTCGCCGCCTGTCCGTCCGCACTGAATCGCCTGTACCGCGTCGCCCTCCCCTCTCTGACGTGCCCTCCCCACCACGGTGAATTGATTCAAACGGAAAGGGAACCCAGCTCGTCGCTTGACTGGGAGCTTGTGGCAAATCTAGCGTGAGACTTGGATGAATCGATTCACAATCCATCCGAACGGTCACCGGTCGCCGGATGACTCCGCTTGTGAGGTGTTCATGTCTGATGTGTCGGCCGTCAAGGCAGCCCTGAAGTCCCAGGTGATCGAGACACCGTCGTGGGGGTACGGGAACTCGGGGACTCGGTTCAAAGTGTTCGCGCAGTCGGGTGTCCCGCGCGACCCGTTCGAAAAGCTGGAGGACGCGGCCCAGGTGAACGCCTTCACGGGTGTGGCGCCGAAGGTGTCGTTGCACATCCCGTGGGACAAGGTCGAGGACTACTCCGTGCTCACCCGGCATGCCACGGATCTCGGGCTGCGGATCGGCGCGATCAACTCCAATGTCTTCCAGGACGACGACTTCAAGCTGGGGTCGGTCACCCATCCCGACCCGAAGGTGCGCCGCAAGGCGACCGACCACCTGCTGGAGTGCGTCGACATCATGGACCGAACGGGGTCCTCCGATCTCAAGCTCTGGTTCTCGGACGGCACGAACTACCCCGGGCAGGACGACATCGCGGCCCGCCAGGAGCGACTCGCCGAGGCGCTGGCCGAGGTGTACGGGCGCCTGGGTGACGACCAGCGGATGCTGCTGGAGTACAAGCTGTTCGAGCCCGCCTTCTACACGACGGATGTGCCGGACTGGGGCACGGCGTACGCGCACTGCCTCAACCTCGGCCCGAAGGCCCAGGTGGTCGTGGACACCGGGCACCACGCGCCGGGCACCAACATCGAGTTCATCGTGGCGTTTCTGCTGCGTGCCGGAAGGCTGGGCGCGTTCGACTTCAACTCCCGGTTCTACGCCGACGACGACCTGATGGTCGGTGCCGCCGATCCGTTCCAGCTGTTCCGAATCATGCACGAAGTGGTCAAGAACGGTGGTCTGAAGTCCGAGACGAACGTCAACTTCATGCTCGACCAGTGCCACAACATCGAGGCGAAGATCCCCGCAGTGATCCGGTCGGTCGCCAATGTGCAGGAAGCGACCGCCAAGGCGCTGCTGATCGACACGGCTGCGCTGGGCGCCGCGCAGCAGACCGGCGATGTGCTCGCCGCGAACGGTGTCCTGATGGACGCGTACAACACCGACGTCCGTCCGCTGCTCGCCGAGGTGCGTGAGGAACTCGGCCTGGCCAAGGATCCGTTCGCCGCATATCTGGCCTCGGGCAATCAGGAGCGGATCGCCGCCGCCCGGGTCGGCGGCGAGCAGGCCGGCTGGGGCGCCTGAATCTCCCCCTGCCTCGCTCACCCATACACCCGTCCGACCGTTTCGGCCCGGCCCCGCCCCGACCCCGAAGGAATCTCATGACGTCCGCGACGCACGCCGAAGTCGCCGCTCTCCTGGAGCGCTCCCACCGGATCGGCTCCGACGCCCGCAACACCAACTACGCAGGTGGCAACACATCGGTGAAGGCCACCGGCACCGACCCGGTCACGGGTGCCGGGACCGAGCTGCTGTGGGTCAAGGGGTCCGGTGGTGATCTGGGCACCCTGACCGAGGCCGGACTCGCGGTGCTGCGCCTGGACCGGGTACGCGCGCTCAAGAACGTGTACCCCGGGGCGGAACGTGAGGACGAGATGGTGCCCGCGTTCGACTACTGCCTGCACGGCAAGGGCGGCGCCGCCCCCTCCATCGACACGGCCATGCACGCACTGGTCGAGGCCGCGCACGTCGATCATCTGCACCCGGACTCGGGGATCGCGCTGGCCTGCTCCGACGACGGGGAGAAGCTCACGGCGGAGTGTTTCGGCGACAAGGTGGCCTGGGTTGGCTGGCGCCGGCCCGGGTTCCAGCTCGGTCTGGACATCGCCGCGGTCAAGGAGGCAAACCCGCAGGCTGTCGGTGTGATCCTCGGCGGTCACGGCATCACGGCATGGGGCCAGACGTCCGGGGAGTGCGAGGACAACGCACTCTGGATGATCCGCACGGCCGAGGCGTTTCTCCAGGAGCGGGGCAAGGCAGAGCCGTTCGGCCCCGTGTGGGCGGGCCGCGAGGCCCTTGCCGAGGACCGGCGCCTGGAGCGCGCCGCCGCGCTCGCCCCGGTGATCCGCGGCCTGGCCTCCACCGACCGCCCGCAGGTGGGTCACTTCACCGGCACGGAGCCCGTGCTGGACTTCCTCGCCCGTGCCGAGCATCCGCGGCTCGCCTCGCTCGGCACCTCGTGCCCGGACCACTTCCTCCGTACGAAGGTCAGGCCGCTGGTCCTCGACCTGCCCGCAGACGCGCCGCTGGACGAGGCCCAGGCCCGTCTGAAGGAGCTGCACGAGGAGTACCGGGAGGCATATCGCGCGTACTACGAGCGTCACGCCACGCCCGACTCCCCCGCGATGCGCGGCGCGGATCCCGCGATCGTGCTGGTGCCCGGGGTCGGCATGTTCTCCTTCGGCAAGGACAAGCAGACCGCCCGGGTCGCCGGGGAGTTCTACCTCAACGCCGTCAATGTGATGCGTGGCGCCGAGGCGGTCTCCTCGTACGCGCCGATCGAGGAGTCCGAGAAGTTCCGGATCGAGTACTGGGAGCTGGAGGAGGCCAAGCTGCGCCGGATGCCGAAGCCCAAGCCGCTGGCCACCCGGGTGGCGCTGGTCACGGGCGCGGGGTCCGGTATCGGCAAGGCCATCGCGCACCGGCTGGTCGCCGAGGGGGCGTGTGTCGCCGTCGCGGACCTGGACGCGGAGAGCGCCGCCGCGGTGGCGCGCGATCTCGGCGGGCCCGACAAGGCTGTCGCGGTGACGGTCGATGTGACCAGCGAGGAGCAGATCGCCGGAGCGTTCAAGGCCGCCGTGCTGGCGTTCGGCGGTGTGGACCTCGTCGTGAACAATGCGGGGATCTCGATCTCCAAACCGCTTCTCGAAACCACGGCCGGGGACTGGGACCTCCAGCACGACATCATGGCGCGCGGCTCGTTCCTGGTCTCGCGTGAGGCCGCGCGGGTGATGCGGGCGCAGAACCTCGGCGGCGACATCGTCTACATCACGTCGAAGAACGCCGTGTTCGCCGGCCCGAACAATATCGCCTACTCCGCGACCAAGGCCGATCAGGCTCACCAGGTGCGGCTGTTGGCGGCGGAGTTGGGCGAGTACGGGATCCGGGTGAACGGCATCAATCCCGACGGCGTGGTGCGGGGTTCGGGCATCTTCGCAGCCGGCTGGGGTGCCCAGCGTGCGGCGACGTACGGCATCGAGGAGGAGAAGCTCGGTGAGTTCTACGCCCAGCGGACGCTTCTGAAGCGCGAGGTGCTCCCGGAGCACGTCGCGAACGCCGTCTTCGCGCTGACCGGCGGGGATCTGACGCACACAACCGGACTTCACATTCCCGTCGACGCCGGTGTGGCGGCGGCGTTCCTTCGATGACCACCGTCCCGGCGGTGGTCCGCGTACCGGCGATGGTCCGCATGCGTGCGCCGCGCCGCGTCCCCACGACGCCCGGCGTCCCCGCGACGAACCGGATGGGACGTCCATGTCTGTGACAGCACACAACGAGGCGGTCTTCGCGGCCGTGGACCTCGGTGCCACCAGCGGTCGGGTGATCACCGGTCGGGCCGGACCGGGGAAGCTGGTGCTGACCGAGGCACACCGTTTCCCCAACACCCCGGTCCGGCTGCCGGACGGGCTGCGGTGGAACGTGCCGGCCCTCTACCAGGGGATGCTGGACGGTCTGCGGACGGCTGCGCGCAGCGGCCCGGTCGCCTCGATCGGCGTCGACACCTGGGCGGTCGACTACGGCCTGCTCGATGCCGACGGGGCGCTGCTCGGGCTGCCGTTCCACTACCGCGACGGCCGCAACGGCAAGGCGGCCGAGGAGGTGCTGGCCGCATGCGGGGCGAAGGAGCTGTACGCGGTCGGCGGATTGCAGCACCTGGCGTTCAACACGGTGTTCCAGCTTGCCGCACACCGTGCGAGTGCCCAGTGGGGGACGGCACGAACGATGCTGCTGATCCCTGATCTGCTGGTGCACTGGCTGACCGGCACGGTGGGTGCGGAGATCACCAATGCTTCGACGACCGGCCTCTTCGACGCGTCTGCCGGTACCTGGTCCGACACGCTGATCGGCCGGCTGGGGCTGGAGCGTTCCTGGTTCCCGCCGTTGCGTGAGCCGGGCGACCCGGCGGGGACGCTGTTGCCGCATGTGGCCGAGTACACCGGCCTCGCGGCCGGTACACGGGTGACGACCGTCGCCTCGCACGACACGGCGTCGGCGGTCGCCGCGGTCCCCGCAACCGAGCCCGGATTCGCCTATGTGTCCTGTGGCACCTGGTCATTGGCGGGGCTGGAATTGGCGGCTCCGGTGCTGACGGAGGAGTCCCGGGCGGCAAACTTCAGCAATGAGCGCGGGGTGGACGGGACCGTCCGCTTTCTGCGCAACATCATGGGGTTGTGGCTTCTGGAGGAGTGCCGCCGTGCCTGGGATCGCGACAGTACGGCTCCGAATCTGCCCGGACTGCTCGCGGAGGCGGCCAGGGCCCGGCCGTTCACCGCGGTGATCGACCCCGACGACGAGGCGTTCCTCGCACCGGGTGACATGCCCTCACGCATCGACGCCCACCTCGTACGGACCGGACAGGCGCCTCCCGGGAGTCCCGGCGGGTATGTGCGGTGTGTGCTGGAGAGTCTGACGCTGGCGCATCGCAGAACGCTGCGACAGGCCGCCCGGCTGGCGGGGCGGGAACCGGCCCGGATCCATCTCGTCGGCGGCGGTTCGCGCAACGAGCTGTTGTGCCAGTGGACCGCGGATGCCACCGGGCTGCCTGTCACAGCCGGTCCGGCCGAGGCGACCGCGCTCGGCAACGTCCTGCTGCAGGCACGCGCCCATGGCCTGGTGGGCGATCTCCTGGACATGCGACGACTCGTCGCGCGGACTCAGGAACTGCGCCAGTACACCCCGCAGGGAGATCAACGTGCCTGGGACCGGGCCGCCGCGAGGCTGGGGACGGACTGAAACCTGGGCGCCTCGGCACGGAGGCCGGTCCCCGTCCGGGGCTCGGCCCTCCGATGGATGACGAAGGAAGGAAGCTCATGACTGATGTCTCTCCTGCCGTGCTCGACGGCGTGCTCGCCCGCACGACACGCCGCCGTACCCGCGTCGGCCTGGTCTCCGGTGGACTGGGAGCGTACTGGCCGCAGTTCCCCGGGCTCCTCGACCAACTGCGGGAATCGGCGCGCTTCGTGATCGGACGGTTCGAGGAGCTGGACTGCGAGGTCGTCGACGCCGGCTTCATCTCCGACCCTCAGGAGGCAGCAAGGGCCGCGGAACAGCTGCGCAGGGCCGACTGCGACATCGTCGTCACGTTCCTGACGACGTATCTCACGGCGTCGATGGTCCTGCCGATCGCCCAGCGAACCCACACCCCGGTGCTGGTCATCGACCTCCAGCCGACCGAGGCGATGGACCATCCGAACACCGGAACGGGCCAGTGGCTGGCGTACTGCGGACAGTGCCCGCTGCCGGAGGTCGCCAATGTGTTCCGGCGCTGCGGCGTCCCCTTCCGCTCCGTCACCGGCCATCTGCACGACGAGAACGCCTGGAACCGGATCCGCCGGTGGCTCTCCGCCGCCCGGGTACGCGGGGCGCTGCGGCACGGCCGGCACGGACTGATGGGCCACCTCTACCCAGGGATGCTCGACGTCTCCACCGACATGACCCTGGTCTCCGGCCAGTTCGGCGGACACGTCGAGGTTCTCGAATTCGACGATCTGCGAGTCCGGGTCGCCGCCGTGACCGGCGAGGAGGCGGCCGAGCGCGTCACGCTCGCGCGCAGGGTCTTCACCCTCGACGACTCCGTGGCCGAGGACGATCTCCGCTGGGCCGCCCGGGTGTCGGTCGGCCTCGACCGGCTCGTGGAGGACTTCGCGCTCGACAGCCTCGCCTACTACCATCGCGGGCTGGAGGGCGAGATCCACGAGCGGCTCGGCGCGGGCATGATCCTCGGCGCGTCGCTGCTGACCGCCCGGGGCATCCCGATGGCCGGGGAGTACGAGCTGCGCACCAGCCTCGCCATGCTGATCGCCGACACCATCGGCGCAGGTGGCTCCTTCACCGAGCTCCAGGCCCTCAACTTCCGCGACCGGGTCGTCGAGATGGGGCACGACGGTCCGGCCCATCTCGCGATCAGCGCCAAGGATCCGCTGCTGCGCGGGCTGGGCGTCTATCACGGCAAACGCGGCTGGGGCGTCAGTGTCGAGTTCGACGTCGAGCACGGTCCTGTCACCACGTTCGGTGTCGGTCAGGAGGCGGACGGCACCTTCACGTTCATCGCCTCCGAGGGCGAAGTCGTCCCGGGACCTGTGCTGGAGATCGGCAACACCACCTCACGCGTCGACTTCGGCTTCGACCCCGGTGAATGGACCGATGCCTGGTCCGCAACCGGCATCGGTCACCACTGGGCCCTCTGCACAGGCCACCGTGCCAAGGACTTCAAGGCCGCGGCCGATCTCCTCGGCGTGCCGTTCCACACCGTCACCGGCCCCGATGACCTATGACAGTTCCGCGGTTCCGGTGCGTCCCCGCGCCGTCCCGCCCGGCCCAACGCCTCCCGGCTCAGTCCGTCGTCCCGGAAGCGGCATCCGGACCGGGATGCAGGCCGAGCTCGCGGTCGCCCAGCGGCGCGAAGAAGAGTGCCACGTCGGCGTCGGTGACCTCGGCCAGGTCCGCCGGCCTCCACCGCGGATCGCGGTCCTTGTCGATGATCTGGGCACGCACGCCCTCCAGCAGATCGTGCCTGGTGAAGGCGGTGCACGAGGTCCTGTATTCCTGGTCGAGCACCGCCTCCAGGCTGTCGAGCCCGCGGGCTCTGCGCAGCGCGGAGAGGGTCACCTTGAGCGCCGTGGGCGACTTGGCCAGGATCGTTTCGGCGGCCTGCTCGGCGGCGGGGACATCACAGGCGCCGAGCCGGTCGAGGATCTCCTCGACGGAATCGGCCCCGTAGCAGAAGTCGATCCACTCGCGGTGCTCCGCCAGTTCGCCGCCCGGCGCGGGCGAGGCGTGCCGTCGTATCGTCTCCTGGATCCCGGCGGCCGTCCCGGAGGCGGCGAGGGCCGTGACGAACTGGGCAAGGCGGTGCGCCGGTACGAAGTGGTCGGCGAGCCCGCACAGCAGCGCGTCGGCCGCGCCGACCGCGTCCGCGGTGAGCGCGAGATGGGTGCCGAGCTCACCGGGCGCGGAGCTGAGCAGCCATGTCCCGCCCACATCGGGGACGAAGCCGATGCCCGTCTCGGGCATGGCGACGCGTGAGCGTTCGGTGACGATACGGACGTCGCCGTGCGCCGAGACACCGACGCCGCCGCCCATCACGATGCCGTCCATGATCGCGACGTAGGGCTTGGGGAAGCGGGCGATACGGGCGTTGAGCCGGTATTCGTCGCGCCAGAAGTCCATCGAGGTGCCGCCGCCGGAGCGGGCGTCGCCATGGATGGAACGGATGTCGCCGCCCGCGCAGAGGCCGCGGTCCCCTGCTCCGGTGATCAGGACCGCGGTGACGGCGTCGTCGGCCTCGGCTTCGGCGAGTGCTTCGTCGATGCGCAGCACCATGGCGTGATTCAGCGCATTGAGGGCGCGCGGGCGGTTGAGGGTGATGTGCCGGATGCGCCCCTCGGTGTGCAGCAGAACGGGATCGTCGTGATTCATCAATGCGCTCCGGTCAGCCCCTGTGCCGTATCGCCCGCCGAACGCGGACGATCTTCCGCTGCCATTCTGCGGGGCACGCCCAGGGCTCGGGCAGGCAGGGTACGGGGCCCGGGGCCTGCCCTCGAACCGGGACTTGCCCTCGGGACCGGGCCGGCCTTCGGACCGGGCCTCCCTTCGGACCGGGGCCTGCCGGATGTCCGCTGTGGCAACCCGCCGGAACCGGTTCGACAATTGAGTCACGCCGTACGGGCCGCGCCGTACGGCATCCCCGCCGGACGGTCTCCGGAGCAGGAATGACCGATCACGACCGGCAGCCGCGTTCCTCCGTCCCGCCCCGCCCGCCGATCGAGAAGACGCCCAACGGCGAGACCGCCACGGCGCAGTGGCTTGCCATGAACCGGACGGGCAGTTTCGAGTGGGATCCCACAGCCCGGATGCTGGACGTCGACGACGCGGAGACCCGACTCGACCTGGTGCCGGGCGACAGCCTTGTCCTGTACACCGAGGGACTGGTGGAAGAGCCGGGGGGCGATGTCGAAACCGGTGTGCAGGCCCTGATCCACGAGGTGAGCAAGGGACCCGCGGGCGCCCGGGCCTTGGCCGACCACCTGTCGGACCGGCTCTGGGAGCGCTGGGGGTCCGGGGACGATGTCGCCCTGCTGGTGCTGCGGCGCAGTCCGGACCCGGGGTCGCCGCGGGCCCCACGGTTGCACCAGTACATCCACCAGGCGGACCCGGAGGGCCTGTCCGACGCCCGTACGATCGTGCGGCAGGCCCTGAACGACTGGGGCATGTCCGAACTGGCCGACGACCCGAGCCGGTGACCGGGGAGCTGCTGGTGAATGTGCTTGTGCACACGGGAGGCGGCGCGGTGCTCACTCTGGAGGTACTGCCGGAACCCGTCCGGCGGGTACGGCTGTCGGTGCAGGACCGTTCGAGCGTCTGGCCGAGACGTCGCAGTCCGGGCGAGACCGTGACTTCGGGGCGGGGCCTGCTGCTCCTGGATGCCGTCGCCGCCCATGGGGGCATCGAGTCCCGCGGCGAGGGAAAGGCGGTCTGGTGTGAGATCGGGTCCTCCGCTCCCCACAGGGCGGGAGTGACGGGGCGCCGAAGAGCGAGAGCGCAGAGAGGTGTGGCGTCCGCGCGGGAGGGCGCACCCCTCGACCGGTGATCCCGGCACAATTCCTGTGCCGGGACCACCTTTTTACGTCAGTGCTGTGCGGTACGACGCTTGCGCACGGACCACATGATGCCGCCACCGGCCAGCAGGACGGCCACAGCCGCTCCGCCGATGATCGGAGTGGCGGACGAGGAACCCGTCTCGGCCAGGTCCGGCGAGCTGGGGCTCGGGGAAGCCGCGGCGGGGGCGGACTCCGAAGGCGCCTCGCTGGGCGTGGCGCCTTCGGTGGGCTTGGCACTCTCCGTGGGCGCCTCCGAGGAGGGCGACTGCGACGGCGTGGCCTCGGACGGCTCGGGGGACGGTGTGGTGCCCTCGCACACCGGTGCCTGCTTGGTCTCGTCGCGCGAGAAGTTGTTGCCGTCGCCGGCCTTGACGACGAGACGGACCGTCAGTTCCTTGTCGTGCTTGGGCAGCTCGAGCTTCTTGTGGAACTCCCTGCCGAAAGTCTCGGTGGGCAGGAGGTCCTTGCCGTCGACAGTGACGGTCACCTGGTTGGTGACGTTGCTGTTGTAGGCAGTCAGGTCAAGGCTCACGTCGGTGCAGGTCACGGCCCAGGTGGGGGTGTGAGCTGCGGCCGGGCCGGCGGAGAGGACCGTGCCGGTCAGGCCGACCACCGCCGCGGCCGCGAGTGTCCCCGCCGCACGCAACGATCTCCTGGGTATGGTCATGAATTCTTCCTCCGCATATGTTTGAACGCCCGAATGGCGGTGGGGCGCACAGTACTGCCCCAGATATCCAGGCGTGCGTCCGCCCCATGAAGCATCCGCGGTCACAACTGACCCCACATCATCACCGGCTGGGACATGACGGACACGGTGCACAGAGCGTGGCAGAGGCTTTTGAGGGGAGCTCCTTCCGGGGCGCCGCCGAAGAGGCGGTTGGAGCCGATGCAGCATGGCCTTCGGGAACGGCATGTGCGTCAGAGGCGGCGGTACATGATATGAAGCCCGACGAATCCCCGCTTCGGATGGTCGAACCCCTCGGGCAGAGTTCCGAGGATTTCGAAGCCGAGCGAGTGGTAGAGCCGGACGGCGTGGGTGTTCGTCTCCACCACCGCGTTGAACTGCATGGCCCGGAACCCCGCCGAACGGGCCCAGTCCAGCGTGTACGCGCAGAGGGCCCGGCCCACTCCCTGCCCTGAATGCCCGGGGTCGACCATGTAACTGGCGCTTGCGATGTGCGCGCCGTTGCCCATGTGGTTGTTGTTCATCTTCGCGGTGCCCAGGACCGTCCCGTCGTCATCGACCGCGACGACCGTGCGGCTCGGCGACTCGAGGAGCCACCAGGAGCTCGCCTCCTTCTCGGCGAGGTCGAGCGGATAGGTGAATGTCTCGCCCGCTGCGACGATTTCATGGAAGAACGGCCAGATGGCGGCCCAGTCCCCGGATGTGGCTTCCCTGATCAGCATGTGGGCCAGGATCCCGGGGGCCGTTCACTCCGCGCGAGGTATTTTTCAGCGGGGACGCCGGGATGGGCGCCTCCACAGGCCGAGCCGGGCGAGCAGCCCGGGTGCGGGTTCCGGCACGGTTGTCGGTGGATGTCCGGGGGCGGGGTTCTGATCATCCGTCCGATCGGAACGGCGTACGGGAACGAGAGTGAGTGCGGGTTCGGGCGCCGGGCCGAGGCCGGACGCCGGGGCGAATTCGGGGACCGAAACAAGGCCCGATCCCGGCTCCGCACCGGGTTCCGCCCCACCGCCGCGTTCAAGCCCGGCCCCCGGGCCTGGCTCGCAGGCGAGATCGATCCCGCTGCCGGGATCGGGTTCGGGATCCCGTCCGCGCTCGTTCTCCGCCTCAGGTCCGGGATCGCGACCGGGGCCGGGACGGGGTCGCCACCCGTCGCCCGGCCGCGGAGCCTGACGGGCCTCCCGGGCGTTGTCCAGCTCCAGGATCAGACCGACCCGCCGCCACAGCATCTCGTCCGGTTCGTCGGCCTGCATCAGGCGCGCCATCGTCTCCCGCGCGGCAGGCGACACCGTTGGTCCGTAGACCGTTTCGGACCGGATCCTGGCGAGGTAGGCGCGCTCGTACGGATCCTCGACCACCTCCGCGAACTGCACCGGGTCCAGTGTGTCCGCGAGCACGGCCGCACGGGCCCATGGTTCCTCCGTGAGGCTCAACAGCCGTTCGATCCGGCGTGAGCGCCACTCACGCGCCCGGCAGTCCACGCCTCCCTCCAGCCGGCTGCGCACCCAGACCGGGCTCCTTCCCACCAGGAGGCGCGGTTCCCTGGCGGCGAACCCTGCGAGCTCCTCGGCGAGGTAGAGCCATACCACCGCCCGGTACCGGTTGAGATAGAAGGTGATCGGCGTGAGGCATCCCGCACGGGCCAGCCTGGTGAACCGGTCCGGGCTGATCCCGAGCAGCCGCGCTCCTTCCGCCGTCCCCACCGTGCGCACCTGCTCCCGCAGGGTCTCCGGGAACCCGGCCTGCGCCCGCAGCCGGTCGACTTCCTCCCTGCGGACCCTCGCCCTTCCCCCACCACCTTGCTGCACCAGCACCCGGACCAGCCCCATATGCACGGCGATGGCGAACTCGCCGCGCTTCAGCTGGAGTTCCTGCGCGGCCGTACCCGCGGCCATCGTGCTCGCCGCCTTCGCACACCCGGTTTCGATGACAGTCATGACGTTCTCCCCCCGCGACCCTCAATTACTCTCTGTGAGCAGAGTAGTCCGGGGGAGCCACCGTTCGTACGGCCTGTGGACAACTCCCGCAACAAGGTCAGGGCTGGTTGCCCTCTTCGCTCCCCTCCTGTCGCGCGGCGACCCCGAGGTGCTCTCCGACCCTGTTCACGAGCAGGGTCATCTCGTACGCGACCTGGCCGACGTCAGCCTCGGCCTCGCTTAGTACGCACAGGCAGCTGCCCTCACCCGCGGCTGTCACGAAGAGCAGCGCCTCGTCGAATTCCACCATCGTCTGCCGGGCCTTCCCGGCCCGGAAGTGGCGTCCCGATCCACGGGCAAGGCTGTGCAGCCCGGACGAGACCGCGGCGAGATGCTCGGCGTCCTCACGAGCCAGGCCCGTGCTCGCCCCCGTCACCAGTCCGTCGTTCGACAGCACCAACGCGTGCCGTATGTGCTCGACCCTGCTGGTCAGATCGTCAAGGAGCCAGTCAAGTCCCCTGTCCAGCGCCATTTCCCCGCTCCTCCCCGCTCATACGTTCCCCGTGCCCCACGTTTCGCGTAAGCCTTGCGCACTGGTCACGTACGGGCAAGCGCTCCTCCGTCATGTGGCCGGGTCCGGGCCCCGGACCACGCAGCGGACGAGCGCCGGGAGAGTCGGCTCACCGAGTCGAGGAGCCGGGGGCGTGCGCGTCAGCCGCCGCGGTCGGGGGCGCGGGCCCGCGCACGAAGGCATGGGCCCGGTGACCGCAATCGTCCGGCGCCTACACTGGGCTTTTCGGGTGCGAGGGACAGCCCACGCGGACAGGGAGAGCAAGAGTGTCGACAGCTGCCGACGGCGGTTTCGAGGATCCGCCCGCGGAGGTACTGGTGGAGGCGGCCGCCGCCTTCGGCCTGCTGGCGACGCCTGCGCGGCTGCACATCGTGTGGGCCCTGTCCCAGGGCGAAAGCGACGTCACCGGCCTCGCGGACCGGGTGGGCGGCACCCTGCCCTCGGTGAGCCAGCATCTGACGAAGCTGAAGCTGGCCGGTCTCGTACGGTCACGGCGCGAAGGCCGCCGGCAGGTGTACCTGGTCGACGACCCCGATGTGGTGACGGTCGTACGATTGATGGTCGGCCAGCTCGCCGCACGCGCCGGACACCCGCCCGAGCAGCCCGTACACCTCCGTGGGCTCGGTGCCTGAGAGCAGTGCCGCCGCGAGTCCCGGCAGCACCGATCCCGATGATCCGTCCGCCGTCGTCGTGCCGATGCCGGGCACGGCGGCCGGCCAGTGCGATGCCCCTGAGGCCGCACCGCCCGCGTCGCCGGGTGCCGCACCGACCTCCTTGCAGGTGCTCCGTTCGCTGGACAGCGGTCCGCGGGGGCTGCTGGAGACGCAGGCGGAGGAACGGCTGGCGCGGTTCGGTGAGAACACTCTGCCGGCCTGGCGTCCGGTCTCCTGGCCCCGCCGTTTCCTGCGCAGCCTGCGGGATCCGTTCACCTCGGTGCTTCTCTGCCTGGGCCTGGTCTCGGCGGCGGTGGCCTCGTGGGGCACGGCGTCGGTGACACTGGTGCTCGTGGTCGTCAGCTGCCTGCTGCGCTCCGCGGAGGAGCATCGGGCCGACCGCTCGACGGCCGCCCTGCGTGAGCTGGTGGCGACCACCGCGACCGTACTGCGCCGCACCGGCCCGGACGCCGCGCCACAGACGCGTGAGCTGCCGGTCGGCGAGCTGGTGCCGGGCGATGTGATCAGGCTCGGGCCTGGGGATCTCGTGCCCGCCGATGTGCGGCTGCTGCGCGCGAGCGGCCTGACCGTGCATCAGTCGGCCCTGACCGGTGAATCGGCGCCGGTGGCCAAACAGCCCGTCGACACGCCGGACCGGTACGTCACGGCCGCTGCCGGGCCCGCCGTCGAGGGCGGGCTGTTCGGGCGGCCCGAGCTGTGTTTCCAGGGCAGCAGCGTGGCCTCGGGCAGTGGTACCGCGGTGGTGACGGCCACGGGTGCGGACACCAGGTTCGCCGCCGCGTACGACGGTTCGGCGCGCCGCCGGGGCACGAGCGCCTTCGACCGTTCGGTGCAGGGGATCTCCTGGACGCTGATCCGGTTCATGCTCCTCACCCCGCCCCTGGTGCTGATGGCCAACGCGGCTCTGCGCGGCCGCGGTCTGGAGACGCTGCCGTTCGCCGTCGCGGTGGCCGTCGGTCTGACTCCGGAGATGCTGCCGGTCATCGTCACGACGGCGCTGGCCAGGGGCGCTTCGCTGCTCGCCCGGAACCACGGGGTGATCGTCAAACGGCTGCCCGCCCTGCACGACCTCGGGGCGATCGACGTGCTGTGTCTGGACAAGACCGGGACCCTCACCCAGGACCGGCCGGTCGTCGAACGGTCGCTGAACGGGTCGGACCGTTCCGACTCCGAGGTACTGCACTGGGCCGGGGTCAACGCGCTCTGGACGCTGCAACTCGCCGATCTGCCCGCACCCGACGCACTGGACGAGGCGGTACTGGACGCGGCCGAGGAGCAGGAGGAGGCGCTGTCCGCGTACGACGGCGTGGCCGCGCTGCCGTTCGATCCGGTACGGCGCCTCGCCACCGCGGTCGTCCGCAGCCCGGGGAAGCTCGGTACGCACACCCTCGTCACGAAGGGGGCGGTGGAAGCAGTGCTCGGCCGTTGCGCCCTGGAGGACGACGAACGGGAGCGGCTGAGGGCCCTGGCCGCCCGTGGGGCCGCGAACGGTCTGCGGCTGCTCGCGGTGGCCCGTACCGAGCGGCCCGCCCGGCTCGGCGCGTACACGACGGCCGACGAACGGGGGCTGGCTTTCCTCGGCTTCGTCGCCCTGCGGGACGCGCTCACACCGAGCGCCGCAGAAGCGCTGGAGGGGCTGGGTCACCGGGGCATCGCCGTGAAGGTCCTCACCGGCGATGATCCGGGGACGGTCGCCCGGGCCTGCCGCGACCTGGGCCTCGACCCGGGCGAGGTGGTCTCCGCGGAACGGATCGACGCGATGTCGGACGGCCGGCTCGCGGAGGCCGCCGACCGGGCCACGGTCTTCGCCCGCTGCACACCCGAGCACAAGGCCCGGATCGTCTCCGCGCTGCGTGGCTCCGGGCACACCACCGGATTCCTCGGCGACGGCGTCAACGATCTGCCCGCAATGCACGCGGCCGATGTCGGTATCTGCCCGCGCAACGCGGTCGACGTGGCGCGGGAGACCGCCGATGTGGTGCTCGCCGAGAAAGATCTCGCCGCCATCGATCACGCGGTCACGGCGGGCCGGCACTGCAGCGGGAACATCGCCACGTATCTGCGCATCACGCTCTCGTCGAATCTCGGCAATGTCATCGCGATGCTCGCCGCAGGGCTGATGCTGCCGTTCCTGCCGATGCTTCCGGCACAGGTCCTGGTGCAGAACCTGTGCTTCGACGTGGCGCAGCTCGCCTTCGCGTTCGACCGGCCCGCACCCGCGGTACTGCGGCGGCCCACGGTCCTGCGTCCGCGCGACTTCCTCCGCTTCATCACGGGTTTCGGTCTGCTGAACGCCACCGCCGACCTGGCCACTTTCGCCGTGCTGGCCTACGCGTTGCACGGTTCGGCGACATCGGTGGGGCAGGAGGCCTTCCACTCCGGGTGGTTCACCGAGAACCTGCTCACCCAGGCTCTGGTGATGCTGCTGCTGCGCACCGGGCGCCGCACCGCCGAGGATCGCAGTGGCGGACCGCTGCGCGCTGCCGCGTCGGGTCTCGCGGTGGTCGGGCTGCTGCTGCCGCTCACCCCGCTCGGTCCATTGCTGGGCATGATCGCGCTGCCACCGCTCTATTACCTGCTGCTCGCAACGGTGCTGGCCCTGTACGCATACGGGCTGTGGGCCGCCCGTGCCCGCTACGAGCGGAAGAGGAGAAACCCATGACCCCGTCACACGCCGCCCACCCGGACTCCGGCTCCCGTGCGGGCTCCGGCGGTGGGCACGTGGCGTGTGCTCGACGCGCCACGCTCGACGACATGCCCGCGCCGGAACGGCTGCGGGGCTGACGCTGGGCGAGATGGGGATGGACATCGGTGGCGCCGACGCCCCGTGGCGGGCGGCTTCGGCACAGTGGTTCACCGAGCGGCTGCGTCACTCTGCCACGTTCGCCGCGTTCCTGGTCGACGATCCCGCACTCGGCACCGTCGCCAGTGCGGTGGGAGCGTGCGACGCGCATGCCCCCGGCCCGGCGGACCCGAGCGGTCTGCACGGGCACGTCGCCCGCGTCAGCACCGATCCCCGCCGGCGCCGCCGTGGGCGTGCCCGGGTCTGCCTCGACGCCCTGCTCGCACGGTTCCGCGAGGAGGCCCGTGTCACCGTGGTCGATCTGAACGCCACGGCGGACGGCGCCGCTCTGTACGAGTCGTACGGCTTCGAGGCTCCCCGTCACCCCGCGCTCCGGCTTCGGACGGCCCGCGCACCGCGCTGAACGCCGAGTTCCCGGTTCCGGGAGCATGCGCTCAGCCGTACGAAAGGTCCGTGCACGGGTCGTCGTCGGCCGATCGGACCCCGCCGGCGACGGCGGGCGCCACGGCGGAGTGGGCCGGTGCCCCGGGGGCGACCGATGGGTTCCGGGCGAAGGAACTGCCGAGGATCACCTGGATACCGGCGGTGCCTGACGGCGTCGTCCGGGCTCCCGCGAAGAGCCGTGCGGTGGTCTCCGCCTCGTCCCGCAGGCCCGGTGCGTACTCGATGACGGTCGAGGTGTGGTCCTGGCTGCCCGCCGTGGCCGTGGTGGTGACGGTGAAACCCCGGGAGCGCAGGAGTCCGGCGGCGCGGGCCGCGAGTCCCCTGACGGTGGTGCCGTTGTAGACGGCGATGCTGATGCCCGCGCCGGAGACCGGGCCGGTGGCCGCGTCCGAGGCCGGGCCGTGCTTCTCCCCCTCGGTCCCGGCCGGTCCCCTGCCGCCGGCGTCCTGGCCGTCGACCGTACGGTCGGACTTCAGCAGGGCCCAGAGCACGTCGGCATCCGGTTCGACGATCGCTACGCGTGCACCCTCGTAGCGCCAGGGGACGGTGACGAACTTGGTGTTGTGCAGATCGACGCTCTTCATCGACATGGCGAACGAAAGGAGCCGGTCGGCCGAACCGAGGCCCGGGTCGACGGTCAGCGCGTCGGTGGCCGCGTCGGCGAGGGGCAGCAGGGTCGTCGGGTTCAGCCCGCGCGACCTGACCTTCTTGATGAGGGAGGCCACGAATGCCTGCTGCCGCTTGATCCGACCCAGGTCCGAACCGTCGCCGATACCGTGCCGGAGCCGGACGTAGTCGAGTGCCCGCTGTCCGGAGACGGTCTGCGGACCCTTCGTGAAGATCCGGGCTCCTCGGGTGGACCGCTTCGGGTCGAGATCGCGCTGGTGGATCTCCTGGGGCAGACACACGGGTACGCCCCCGACGGCCGTGGTCAGCGCGGAGAACCCGGCAAAATCGACGACGACGGTGTGGTCGACGCGCAGGCCGGTGAGCTGTTCGACGGTGTTCTGGGTGCAGGCCGGGTTGCCCTCTGCCGTCTCCCCCACCGAGAACGCCCCGTTGAACATCACGTCGTGCCGCGGCACGGTCCACCTGCCTCCTGGCACCTTGCAGGCCGGGATGTCGACCAGTGCGTCACGGGGAATGGACACCGCGACGGCGTGTCTGCGGTCGGCGTACACATGGAGAAGGAACGCGGTGTCGGAACGCCCCACCGCGCCCGTGCCGCCGCCCAGCCCGCTGTTGTCGCCCGAGCGCGAGTCCGACCCGATGACCAGGACGTTCTGTCCCTTCGACGAGCCGGGTGGCCGGTCGCCGGAGATCCCGTCCGCACTGAACGTGTCGATGCCACCGTTCAGTTCGAGGTAGATCCATCCGACGCCCGCGACGAGAAGGACGAGGCAGGACAGCCAGGACGTCGCCGTCCGCCGCGGGCTGCTGTCCCTTCGCCTGTCCGCCGCCGTGCGGCTTCCTGTCATCGGCCATCCCGTCCATCCGGATTCCCTGGGGGGAGACACGCCCCGCCGCCTCACGGTTGTACAGTTGCGCAATGTAGCAAGTATCGTTGGGTGGATCACCGGCTCTGCCCACAGCCAGCCTGGCGCACGGCCCGCGGACGCCGCGCGAAAACACCGAAAGGAAGGGCGGGACGTACATGTTGCGCAACGGCCTCGAACCCTGGCACCTGTTGATCGTGGCGATTGTGGTGATCGTGCTGTTCGGCTCGAAGAAGCTGCCGGACACGGCCCGTGCCCTGGGCAAATCCATGCGGATCCTGAAGAGTGAGGCGAAGGCCATGAAGGAGACCGACGCGAGTCCCGGCACCGACCCACGCACATGAGGCTCCGGCCCGCCGACGTGAAGCAGCCCTCGCAACTCATTACTTCAGGTATTGCGCAAGCAAGGGAACCACGGGCGCGACGCCGTCGTTGACCCGGGTGACAGCGAAGAAACGCTGATCACCGAATCGCTGGACCACTGGACCAACAGATCAATGGAGGAAGTTCATGGGTGTGACCCTGGCCAAGGGCGGCAACGTCTCCTTGTCGAAGGAAGCGCCCGGCCTGACCGCAGTGACGGTCGGCCTGGGCTGGGACGTACGGACGACGACGGGCGCGGACCACGACCTGGACGCGAGTGCCCTGCTGTGCTCGGACGCCGGAAAGGTCCTCTCCGACCTGCACTTCGTCTTCTACAACAACCTGACGAGCCCGGACGGTTCGGTCCAGCACACCGGTGACAACCTGACCGGTGAGGGCGAGGGCGACGACGAGTCCGTCAATGTCGACCTGGCGGCCGTCCCGGCCGATGTCGCCAAGATAGTCTTCCCGGTCTCCATTCATGACGCGCAGAGCCGCGGGCAGAGCTTCGGCCAGGTCCGCAACGCGTTCATCCGCGTGGTGAACCGGGCGAACGGCGTCGAGCTGGCCCGCTACGACCTCAGCGAGGACGCGTCGACCGAGACAGCCATGGTCTTCGGCGAGCTGTACCGGCACGGCGCGGAGTGGAAGTTCCGTGCCGTCGGCCAGGGTTACGCCTCGGGCCTGGCCGGTATCGCGTCCGACTACGGCGTCAACGTCTGACCGGAGGAACGCCACGGGCGTTGAGCACGGGCCGCTCCCCTCTTCCCCGCACCGGGGCGAGGAGAGCGGCCCGTCCGCTCTGTGTACTGCCGTCCGGTCGTCTCGTACGGGAACGGGTTCTGGTCGGCGCCGCCTCACCGGCACCGGCATGACTCCCGACGGCTGACCGCGCGGAAGGCCGTCATCCGGGCTTCGCGTTCAACCGAGTGGGTTGTCGGCGTTCTGCGCCTGAAACACGAGAGAACTCCACCGGACACGGTCGCGACCGTGAAGATCGGGACGCTCGCTGCGATGGACCGTCGGCAGGCCATGTGCAGCACCCAGCTCGGATGTCTCGGCGAGGGACACGTCGAACATGTGGCGACCGGCGGGCACGGGGCCGTGGCGGAGGTTGACGAAGAACCGGCCGCCAGGCACCAGCAATGTGGCGATCCTGGCCATCGCACGCCCGCGTTCCTCGGCATCCAGATGCATCCACACCGCAGTGGCGAAGACCGCGTCGAACCGCCCTGCGTGCCGGCTCAGCGTCAGGTTCGGGAGTACATCGTCGACCCAGTCGATCCCGCTGTCCGCATGGATTCGCTGTCCGTGCGCCCGCAGCTCCGCGGTCGGCTCGACGGCCACGACGCTGTGTCCGAGGGCCGCCAATGCGGCAGCATCACGCCCGGTGCCCGCCCCCACGTCGAGGATGCGTCCGGGCTCGGCAGGGACCAGCTGCAGCACGTCGCGGTGGACTTCGCCGAAGGTGACTTCCTCGTACTGGACCGCCAGCGTGTCCGCCGCCTCGGCATATCCGGCCGTACCCCTGGCCAGGCAGATGCCGTCCCCATTGGAGGTCAATTGATCACTCATGACGGCAGGCTACCGGCCTGCGGATGCCCAGCATCACCCTGTCCTGCAGCGGCGGCAGCTGGAGTGGCCCGTCAGGCAGACCGCCCCGACCTCACCGGTTCGAGTTCCGTCGTTGCGATGGAGGCGCGCCCGGGGCGCATTTCAGAACCTGCGGAATTACGCCGGTTCCTCGCCCTCTCCGTACGGACGCCCCGACCGGCGAGCGCTCGGCCGTCCCGATCACTTCCCGCCCGGGCGGTGTCCGTCCCGCCGCTCGCCCGGCTCCTCACTCGGCCGGAGCTCCGGGGCGCCTGTCGTGCGGAACCGGACAGCCGGAAATGCCCCGACCGGGGAACGTACCGAGCCCGGACACCTCGTAGCCGCCCGGGTAGCCCTTGATCTCGGGGTTCTGCCGGGCGTAGTGCGGGGTGGAGCGCGGCGGCAGCAGTCGCACCGCCCGTGCCCGCAGTCGCAGGGCGCCACGGGTGAGGTTGCGGGCCGCGGAGGTCGGGCGTTCGTACCGGAATGCCCGCACCAGCGAATCGTCGAGAAGTGCGAGGGCCGCCTTCCGCGCGACGGGCGCGAAGGGACGTGGATACCAGGAGCTCATCAGGTCCAGCGTGGCGTCGGAGACACGGCGTCCCCCTTCGTCCCAGCCGAAGTTCTCGGCCTCGTAGCTGTCGAGGATGCGCTCGAAACCCTCGTACGTCTCCGGCAGGTCCTTGATGCCCATATGGGCACCCAGGGTCCGGTAGTAGACGGCGCACGCCCGCAGTTCGTGGTCGGACAGCCGACGCCAGCCGTAGTGGTCGAGCCACCGCTTCGGGGTGACGACGAAGGTGCACAGCACGTAGCGCATGTCGTCGTTGCTGATGTCGTAGCTGCGGTGCATCTGATTGATCCGGCGGATGGCCGTGCGTCCCGGGGCGCTCTCGAAGCCGTGCTCGACGACCGCGTCCAGAAGGAGTGCGGTGTCGTCGTAGCGCTTCTGTGGACGGTCCGTCAGTTCGGCCGTCTCGGCGAGGAGCCGTCCGATGGCGGGAACGGCATAGGTGCGATACAGGGCCAGTTCGAGGGCGCGGGCGAGGTCCCAGGGGAATTCGCAGGTGGCCGTGATCCGGTAGATCCGGAGGAAGTCCCGCTCCGGATCGAGGCGCTGAATCTCCTTCAGCCGGTCGTACCGCCGCATCGCGCTGCCCCCTTGCCTCGGTCGGAGGTCCAACTCTATGTCGGCGGGGAACACCATAGGTGGTAGTTGTATGCGCAAGTGCCGGACGTGCGGATGTCGTTCGAGCACGTCATGCATGCACAGATCCTCGGAAAGGCGGTCTCCATGATCGACATAATCGGCAGTCTGCGGAAGGTCGTGTCCCCGGACCGGAAGGGCGAGCGGCCCGCCGCCCCTCTCGACGAGGGCCGGCGCAAACAGCACAACCTGTTCGAGGCGGCCGCCACCTATGTCTCGGCATCCGTCGAGGAGGATCAGGCGCGGATCGACGAGGCGAGCGGCTGGGTGTCGCCCGAGGCGCTCTCCTTCGGTATCAGCGAGCTGGCCTGCCGGGCCGTCATCGCGCTGGCCCGCGAGCGAGACGAGTCACCGCAGACAGTGGCCCGCACGCTGCTCGGTCTGCCCACCGACTGAGGAGCGCCGTCCGCCGGGCCGCAGGCCCGGCGTCTCTCCCTCTTTGTCAGGGCCTCGACGAGTGGGTTACCGACTCGTTAAGGTGCGCCGACGGAAAGCCACGACGGACGAGGAGGGTGCCGTGGCCGGCACGAGCGACGCGGTCGCCGACGACGACGCACTGTATGTGCTGACCGCGGTGCTGCTGACACCGGCGCAGTTCCCTGGCGTGCTCGGTGACGACTACCCCGCCGCGTGTGCGGCGCTCGCCCTCGAACCGTACATCGAGGGGTACGGGCTGGTCCTCGGCCAGGACAGCGGTGGGGCACGGTGGACCGTCGTCGTCGACGACGTATCGCTGGTCGCGGTCGCCATCGCGGCCTGGGACTGCGGAATGGAGTACGACCTCTCCCCCGACGACCGTTCGGTGGTCTGCGCCCTGCCCGGCTGGCCGCTCGCGGTGGGGGTCGCCGCTCCAGGTGTGCCCGCCCCGCACGATCCGGGGCCGGACCCGGGTGCCGAGGGTACCGATCCCGCACCGCTGGCGCCCCCCGACACGGAGTCGTGGGGTCCGGCCCAGCGGCGCATGGGAGCGGACGAGATAGCGCACCAGTGGGCGGCCTGGCGTGAGCAGCTCGACGACGGGACGGCCTTCGCCGCCCCGGGCAGTGACGCGGGCGAGGCCGGGGGCCGGGCCGACGGCCGCACCGCACCCGCCGCGGGTCCCGCTCAGAAGGACGGTGCCGCCGTCGAAGCGGCGAGTGAGGGCTGGGGCGAGCACCCGGCGGAGCCCGAAGGTGCGGGCGAGACCGGGGCCGAGGTGCGAGCCGGGGCCTCGGTCGTCGGCAGGGGCGATACCGGAACCGGAGACGAAGCCGACGCCGAGATCGAGCCCGGAGCCGAGAACCGGCCCCGGACCGACAGGGCCCCTACCACCGCCCGCGACCCCGCGCAGGACGCTCCTTCCCACGCGCACCCCGGTGTGTGCCGGGCCCTCGCGGAGGCCCATGCCTATGTGGACGCCCCGCCGCCGCCGGGCCGCGTCCGCTCCTCCTTCGCCACGAATGACGCCCGCATGCTGCGTGCCGACGGGCCCGGCTGGTCGCTCGTCGCCAGGACCGACGACATCGCGTTCATCCTGCTGGACGAGGAACCGGGCGAGGTGCTGCCGATCGGGCGTGGCACGGAACTGCCCGGCTTACTGAAGGCCCTGGACGCCCTGGCGGTACGGCCGGCCTGAGAAGACTCCCGGTGCGCGGCGAAAAGCCGGACGCCGTTTCCTGCCCGACGCCCCGGTGCCCACCGCACGGAACCTGCATGCTCCGGTTACACGCGCTCCAGCGCCCGATGCGGCCCGGCCGGCAGCTCGACCCCGACCGGGTCACCGGGCCGGACCACACCACCGACGGCGACGACGCCCATGATCCCGGCCTTGCGCACGATCCGGCCCGCCGCGTCCCGGCCGACCACCTGCTTGAGGAGCCCGTCCTGGAAGGTGTCGATCTGCAGACATGGGTTGCGCAGGCCGGTGACCTCGACGACCGCCTCGTCGCCGAGGTGCAGCAGAGCGCCGGCGGGGAGGGCGAGGAGGTCGACCCCACGGGTGGTGACGTTCTCCCCGAGATCGCCCGGGGCGACCTCGAAACCGGCCGCTCGCAATGCTTCGAACAGCTCCGCGTGGATGAGGTGAACCTGGCGCAGATTCGGCTGGGTGGGATCCCGCGCGACCCGGGAGCGGTGCTTGACCGTTACCCCCGCGTGCACATCGCCTTCCACTCCGAGCCCGGCCAGCAGGGTGACGCTCTTCCGGTTCGGCTTGGTGAACGAATAGGTCGCGCTCCTGCTCACCGCCGTCACTGTCCCACTCACCGCGGAGCCCCCATGGTGGTCGGCTTGCTGTCGGCGACTTGCTGTCAGCGGCCTATTTCCTTGCGGGTGATCCTGCGGAGCCTGCGCCGCTGACTCGGGTCCAGCAGCAGGTAGGCGACCGCCGGGACTCCGATCAGGACCAGCAGTGACAGCCAGAACCCGATGAACGGCATCAGGATGACTGCCGCGACGACTCCCCCGATGGCAATCTTTGCGCTGTTCGACATCGTCCATGCCTCCTTCGCGGCCCGAAGCCGCTCCTGCTGTGAGAACGCCTGTGCGCGCCCATCGGTTCCAGCCGGCCGCGGAGTCCTCAGCGCAGGGGTTCGCCGACCTCGTGCATGTGCTGGAGTGCCTGCCGGTAGGACTCGATCAGCCCGGTCTCCGTGTACGGCATGCCGAGCGCCTTGCAGTGGGCGCGGACCATGGGCTGCGCCAGGCGCAGATGCGGGCGGGGCATGCTCGGGAAGAGGTGGTGCTCGATCTGGTAGTTCAGCCCGCCGAGGAACCAGTCGGTGAGGATGCCGCCGCGTACGTTGCGCGAGGTGAGGACCTGCCGCTGGAGGTGGCCCCAGCGGTCGCCGTCGGGGTCGGGCATCTCCATGCCCTTGTGGTTCGGCGCGAAGGCCATGCCGAGATGGAGCCCGAACAGCGCGTGGTGGACGAGCGCGAAGACGACGGCCTTCCCCGGGGACATGACGGTGAGCAGCAGTGCCGCGTAGAGACCGAGGTGCGTGACCAGGAGCAGTGCGGAGAGGGCCCGTTCCCGGGCGGGCTGCTGCCGCAGGTACTGGAAGCCGGAGATCTTGAGCGCGATGCCTTCGAGGAGCAGCATCGGGAAGAACAGCCGGGCCTGGTTGCGGGTGAGCCAGCGGGCGAAGCCTTCGCGCTGGGCCGCCTGCTTCTGGGTCCAGACCAGGGCGCCGACGCCGACGTCCGGGTCCTTGTCGATGTGGTTGGGGTTGGCGTGGTGGCGTACGTGCTTGTCGTTCCACCACGCCTCGTTCATGCCGAGCAGCAGATTGGCGTGTACGAGGCCGATGGCCCGGCCGGTCTTGCGGTCGCCGGATATCTGCGCGTGTCCGGCGTCGTGTCCGACGAACGCGGTGCGGGACCAGAAGATCGCCAGCGGCAGTGCGAGCAGCAGGTTCCACCAGGTGTTGCCGAGGAGGAACATGCCGGTGAGCACGGCGCCCAGCGCGACCAGATTGGTGGCGATTCCCGCCGTGTACCACCCGGTGCGCCGATCGAGGAGTCCCTGCCCCTTCACCGCCCGCAGGAGGGGTGCGAAGTCGCTCCCCTGGCTCGGGGCGGGTGTGGCACCGTCGGCACCCACGGCAGTTCCCGAACTGTCACGGGCGCCTTCCACAACGGTGGGTACGGCCTGGGGCATGATGTCTCCGGTCTCTGAAAGGCTGCGCTGACCTGTAGAAACGTAGGGGCACCGGGGGTGTGGCAACCATGGCGCCACCACCCGGGGCTTCCGGGGGCCAGCCCCCTCCCCCCGGAGGGGGGCTGGCTGCACCCCGAGGCGTGGCACGCGGTCGCGCGGGGCTGCCGGGCCGCCCGGAAGTGGGATGGATCACTGCGATTCCGCCCGCCGGAAGGCGCAGCGGTGGAGTACCCTCGGCGACCCGTACTCCAACTAGTCAAATTTGAGGAATTCGGCATCGCTGTGCACAGGCTCCCTGCGGCAACGCTCTCCGAGATCTCCGCACTCTCCGGCTGCTCCGTGGTCTTCCTGCCCGCGGACCCGTCCCGTACGGGGCGCATCGCCTTCTGGCATCCGGACGGCAGCAGTCCGCCCGACGCTCCCGGTTCCGTCGAGGAGCTCCCCGTCGTCGGCGCCGACGCCCGGGTGTACGTCGTACCGGCGCGGCTGCTTCCGGTCCGCGACGCGCTGCCCGTACTCACGCGCGCACGAGGCTCGGCGCACGCCTCCGGCGCGGCCGCGTTCTGGGGCGCCGCCGCCCTCCTCGCCCTGCAACTCGCCGCCCGGGGCTTGCTGTTGCCCGGGCTGACCGCCACCGATCACGACGCCTGGCGGACCGGTCCGCTGACTGCCGACGATCAGTCGCGGATCCGTACGCTCGCCGCCTCGATGCCGCCCCTGGCCCATGCGGTACCGCTCGACGGGACCGCGCAGCCCGTGCTGCTGCCCGAACCGGAGCGGCTGCTGCGCGCGTTCCTCGACGCGGTGGCGGACACGCTGCCGCGCACCCCCGCCGCGGCCTTCGCCGCCGGCGGCCCGGCTTTCGCCGTCGACGCGCCGCAGCATCTGCCCGGCCAACGGGCCTGGGCCACCGATGTGGCCGCCGGGCACGACGCGGGCGTCCGGCTCTCGCTGCGGGTCGAGGTGTCGGGGCCGACCATGCCGGACCAGGACCGCGAGCAGCCCGCCGGGCCTTCCTTCCGCGCTGTCCTGCAGATCCACAGCGTCAGCGATCCGGCGGTGCTCGCCGATGCCTCCGAGGTCTGGGCCGGCTCGGCGCCGGCCGCCGCCTTCGGCCCCCGGGTCCGGATGGACGCCCTGCTGGCGCTGCGCCGGGCCGCCCGTGCCTGGCCCGCGCTCGCTCCGCTGCTGTCGGCCACGGTGCCCGACTCCGTGGAGCCCGCCGACGAAGAGCTCGCCGAACTCCTCGGCCCCGCCGGACGGGCACTCGCCGCGACCGGCGTACAGGTGCACTGGCCCAAGGAACTGGCCCGCAAGCTCACCTCACGCGCCGTCGTCGGCCCGCCCGGCGACGGAACGGACCAGGAGCACGCGGGTTTCGCCCGCACCGGGTCGGACGCCCCGCCGCTGCTGTCGTCCGACGCGCTGCTGACGTTCAACTGGTGGTTCGCCCTGGGCGACCAGCAGCTCAGCCGCGCCGAGCTCGACCGCCTCGCCGAGGCCAACCGGCCGGTGGTGCGGCTGCGCGACCAGTGGGTGCTGATCGACCCCGAAGAGGCACGGCGTGCCCGCGAGACCCAGGACCGCAAGGTCACTCCGATCGACGCGCTCGGAGCCGTGCTGACCGGTTCCACCGAGGTCGACGGCCGCCGGGTCGACGTCCTGGCCACCGGCTGGCTGGAGCAGCTGCGCCGCCGGGTGGCCGAGCCGGAGTCCGGCGGGCAGCAGACGATCGGTCAGCCCCCGGCTCTCGCCGCCACTCTGCGCGACTACCAGCTGCGCGGACTGAACTGGCTGCACACCATGACATCGCTCGGTCTGGGCGGCTGTCTCGCCGACGACATGGGGCTCGGCAAGACCATCACGCTGATCGCTCTGCATCTGCACCGCCAGAGCATCGAATCGGCCTCCGGGCCGACGCTGGTGGTCTGCCCGACCTCGCTCATGGGCAACTGGCAGCGGGAGATCGAGAAGTTCGCGCCCGATACGCCGGTGCGCCGCTTCCACGGTGGATCGCGCAGCCTCACGGGTCTGGCGGACGGCGAATTCGTCCTGACCACGTACGGCACGATGCGGCTCGACGCGGCGAAGCTCGCCGGCATCGGCTGGGGCATGGTGGTCGCCGACGAGGCGCAGCACGTCAAGAATCCGTACTCGGCAACGGCCAAGCAGCTACGGACGATCGGGGCACGGGCACGGGTGGCGCTCACCGGCACCCCCGTGGAGAACAACCTGTCCGAGCTGTGGGCGATCCTCGACTGGACGACGCCCGGTCTGCTGGGCCGGCTCGGCACCTTCCGCACCCGCTACGCGCGGACCGCGGAGGGCGGCGATCCGGCGGCGGCCGAGCGGCTGGCCGCACTGGTGCGGCCGTTCCTGCTGCGCCGGCGCAAATCGGATCCCGGCATCGCGCCCGAGCTGCCGCCGAAGACCGAGACGGACCGGACGGTGTCGCTGACGGCGGAACAGGCGGGGCTGTACGAAGCGGTGGTACGGGAGACGCTGGCCGCGATCTCCGGCGCCGACGGCTTCGCCCGCCGGGGCCTCGTCATCAAGCTGCTGACGGCTCTGAAGCAGATCTGCAACCACCCGGCGCAGTATCTCAAGGAGAAGGATCCCCGGATCGAGGAACGCTCGGGAAAGGTGGAGCTGCTGGACGAACTGCTCGACACGATCCTGGCGGAGGACGCGAGTGTGCTCGTGTTCACCCAGTACGTGCAGATGGCCCGGCTGCTCGAACGGCACCTGGCGGCGCGTGGGGTGCGCACGCAGTTCCTGCACGGCGGCACACCGGTCGCGGAGCGGGAGGCCATGGTGAACCGTTTCCAGGCGGGCGGGGCTCCGGTCTTCCTGCTGTCGCTGAAGGCGGCCGGCACCGGACTCAACCTCACCCGGGCGGGCCATGTCGTGCACTTCGACCGGTGGTGGAACCCGGCGGTCGAGGCGCAGGCCACCGACCGCGCGTACCGGATCGGGCAGACGCAGCCGGTGCAGGTGCACCGGCTGATCGCCGAGGGCACCGTCGAGGACCGGATCGCCGCCATGCTGGCCCGCAAGCAGGGGCTGGCGGACGCGGTGCTCGGTTCCGGGGAGGCGGCACTGACCGAACTGACGGACGCGGAACTGGCCGATCTGGTGGAGCTGCGAGGGGGCACGCGATGAGTGGCGCATTCGACGGTGACGGGGACGAATCCATGACCGGCGACGGGCGGGACACCCCGGTGCAGGAACGTACCTTCGCCGCGCTGCCGCCCGCGCGCGGCCGCGGCTTCGCGGAGACATGGTGGGGCCGGGCGTGGCTGAAGGCCCTGGAGGACACCGCGCTGGACGGCCAACAGCTCAAGCAGGGGCGCAGGTTCGCCCGTGAGGGCCGGGTCGGTGCGCTTTCCGTACGGCCCGGCCGGATCACCGCGCTCGTCCGGGACCGGGACTCGTCGGCATACCGCAGTGATGTGCTCCTCCAGGAGCTGAGCGAGGCGGACTGGGAACGGTTCCTGGACATGGCCGCCGCCCGAGCCGGGTACATCGCTGCGCTCCTCGACCACGAAATGCCGCCGCACCTGGTGGAGGACGCGGCGGCGGCCGGTATGGAACTCCTCCCGGGGATCGGCGATCTGGACCCGGAGTGCGCCTGCGGGACGTGGGACCACTGCCCGCACACCGCCGCCCTCTGCTACCAGGTGGCGCGACTGCTGGACGAGGATCCGTTCGTCCTGCTGCTCGTGCGCGGGCGCGGCGAGCGCCGGCTCCTGGACGAGCTCCAGGAACGCGTCGCGGCCCGCGCCGAGGGGCGGGCGCCGTCCGGATCGGCCGTCTCCTGCGACGGGCCCGGTGCCTCGGCTGAGAAGGCGAAGGACCGGGGCGTACGGGCGGACGAGGCGTTCGCCGCACGAGACATCCTGCCGCCGCTGCCCGCTCCTCCGCCGCTGCCGGCGGAACCGGGCCCCGCGCCGTCGCTGGACACGGAGACGGAACCGGAACCCGGCGTCGATCCGTCGGTCCTGGAGTTGCTGGCGAGGGACGGTGCGGCACGCGCCCACCGGATGCTGGCGGACGCTCTCTCCCCCGGCCATGAACAGCAGCCGCCACCGCCCGGGTTGACGCCGCAGCAGGACGCCGTACGGCTGGTCGCGGATGCCCGGCCCGAGCCCTGGATCGCGACACGACTGGCCGTCGGATCGGGGCGGTCGCGTGCCGGACTCGACGCGGCGGTGCGTGCGTGGCAGTACGGCGGGGCGGCCGCGCTCGCCGTACTCGACGAGGAGTGGACGCCGGATCCGCAGACCCTGGCCAGGGCCCGGGCCGGCCTCGCCGCGGCCTGGGAGGAAGGCGAACAGCCCCGGCTCCGGTCCGCGGGCAACCGCTGGACCGCGGTGGACGGCAGCGTGCAGCTCAGGTACGGGCGGGACGGGCGTTGGTGGCCGTACCGCAAGGAGAGCGGACGCTGGGTTCCGGCGGGCCCGGCGGACGACGATCCGGCGGCGGCCCTGGGAGGTCCGAGCGGATCGGACGACTGACGCCGCCGTTCATGAGGCCGGCTCAGCGGTGAAACGGCGGGACCGGGCAGGACGTCCGGCCCCGCCCCCGTCTGTCGTCCGGTTCTGCTCAGGAGTTCACTTCCACGTCACCGCGCGTTGATGCTCAGGGCGGAACCTGACGGCCGTCCAAACCGTTTGCGCCCCAGGAGGCCCCATGTCCGCGCGTGTTGTCCGTCGTTCCCTTTCCGTCGGGCTGCCGCTCGCCCTGCTCGGGACGGTGTGTGTCGCCGGTACGGCGACGGGCGCGCAGGACCGGCACGGGCGTCCGGAGCGCACCGCGCGGGTCACCGGGAGCGCCGTGCTCGGTGACGTTCCCCTGGCCGGTTTCAGCAACGGGCTGCTCCCGGGGACGGTCGCCGACGACCGCGGTGTCATGCTCGGCGGTATCGGCAGCGACATCTACCCGGCCGACCGCAAGGGCGAGTTCTGGACGGTGACGGACCGCGGCCCCAACGGCCAGATCAAGATCGACGGGAAGAAGCGGCGCACCTTCCCGGTCCCCGGTTTCGACCCGGCGATCGTCAAGGTACGAATCAACGGCGAGCGCGTCCAGGTGCTGGGGGCCATTCCCCTGACCACGCGCTCCGGCGCCGCCGTCACCGGTCTGCCGAACCAGCGGGTCCGCGACGAGGCCCCGTACACGTACGACGCGAAGACGCCGCTCGCGTACGACCCGAACGGCCTCGACACCGAAGGCATCGTCCGTGCCGCCGACGGCACGTTCTGGCTCGTGGACGAGTACGGCCCCTCGCTGGTGCACGTCTCCGCCCGGGGCCGGGTGCTGACCCGCTATGTCCCGCAGGGGCTCGGGCTCACCGGTGCCGACTACCCGGTGGTGGAGGCACTGCCCGGCGTGCTGCTGCACCGCAAGGTCAACCGGGGGTTCGAGGGGCTGGCCCAGCTGCCGGGTGGCGATCTGGTGCTGGCGGTGCAGAGCCCGCTCTCGCTGCCCGACCAGGACGCGGGCGATTCCTCGCGCAATGCGCGGCTGCTGCGCTTCTCGACGAAGAAGCGCGCGGTCACGGCGGAGTACGCCTACCGGTTCGACGCGGTGGACGTCGTGGACCCGGGTGAGGACGACACCTCCGAGCTGAAGATCTCCTCGGTCGTCGCGATCGGACGGGACCGTCTCCTGGTCGAGGAGCGCACGGACAAGGCGGCCCGGTTGCACCGGGTGACGCTCCCGCACGGCTCCGGCATCCTGGGCTCCGCGTGGGACGACCCGGCGGTGTCGCCCTCGTACGAGGAGCTCACCGACCCGGCGGCGGCGGGCGTACCGGTGCTCCGGAAGAGTCTGGTCGTCGACCTGGGCAAGGTCGCGGGCATCCCCGGGAAGGTCGAGGGCGTGGCGGTGACGGGCCGGGACACGCTCGCTCTCATCAACGACAACGACTTCGGGATGACCGACGGCGCCGAGGCGTTCGACGCGAACGGCCGGCTGGTCGACAGCGGCATCGAGACGTCGGTGACGCTGCTGAAGCTGCCCCGCCCGCTGCGGGGCTGACGCCGTGGCTGCCTCCGGGAGGTCCGCCGGCTCCGGCCCTTGACAGGCGAACCCTCCCGGAGGCTGTAGTCGGCGACGCCCGCCGCCGCCCCGTGGTCCGGGAAGCCGCCGTCGAGGAGCCGCAAGGGGCCGGCGGCGTCCGCGAGCACGCGGTCGGGGCCCCGTCCACCGTCCGCCGTCTCCGCACCCGCGTCTACTCTCCGCAGCCCCGGCCCCGTGCCGGGGCTGTCCACCTTCGTGATCCGCCGCGCTCCTTCGTCCACGCACACGATTCGGGCTGCCGTCTTCCGCAGCCCGCGCGACGCCCGTACGGTAGGGCGCGCGAAACGCGGGGCCATACATCGGACAACGCCTTCCCGTCGTCGGACAGAGGAGCCACGGGGTGTCGGGGGATTCGGGCAGCGGACTGTTACGTGATGCCGTCGGGCTGCGCGAAGTCCTCTTCCAGAGCGTCACGGCGATGGCGCCCGCCGCCGCCATCGCCGCGTCCATTCCGTCCGGAGCCGCGTTCGCGGGCGGGAGTCTCCCGCTGTCCGTGGTGGTGGCGCTGATCGCCTGTCTGTTCACCGCCTCGTGCGTCGCGGAGCTGGCCCGCCATCTGCCGGCCGCCGGTTCGGTCGCCACCTACTGCGCGCAAGGGCTGCATCCGGCCATCGGCTTTCTCGTCGGCTGGGGCTATGTCTTCGTGGAGGCGCTGGTCCCCGCGCTGCTGCTGCTCCAGCTCGGTTTCACGACAGCGGGCACCCTGCACCAGGAGTGGTCGTCCTACCCCGCGGCCCTGTGGTGGCCGTGGTCTCTGCTGGGCGCGGTGATCATCGCGTTCGCCGGGTTCTTCGGTGTACGGGCCTCCGCCCGGTTCGGAACCGTGCTCGGCGTCTTCGAGGTGCTTGTCTTCGTCGCCTTCGCCGTGCTGCTCATCGGGCAGGCGGGCTCGGACAACACCCTTTCGGTCTTCGGTACTTCGCACACCGCTCACGGCTACGACGGGATCAGCGGGATCTTCGCCGGCTCGGTCTACACCGTGCTGGCCTTCTCCGGCTTCGAGGCAGCGGCACCGCTCGCCGAGGAGACGAAGGACCCGCGGCGCACGATGCGGCGTGCGGTGCTCGGCGCGGCGCTCTCCATCGGCCTGGTGTACGTCCTCACCACCTATGCGATGTCCGTGTACTTCGGGCCCGACCGGTTCGCCGGATTCGGCTCTTCGGGGACGGCGTCGTGGGAGGGCGTGGCCCGCGCCTCGTTCGGGCTGTTCTGGGTGCTGCTCTTCCTCGCCGTGGTCAACTCGACCGTCGCCAACGCCAATGCGTGTGCGAACGTGTCGACCCGGACGGCGTTCGCCCTCGGCCGCATCGGGGTGTTCCCGCGGGCCTTCGCGCGTCTCCATCCGCGCCGCCGCTCCCCCGTCACCGGCGTGGCCGCGCAGTTCGTGATCGCGGTCGGCGCGGCTCTCGGGCTCGGATTCGCCTACGACCCGGTGACCGCGTTCGTACTGCTGGCCACCGTGATCGTCACCGTGATCACCGGGGTGTACATCGTCGTGAATCTGGCCTGCGCCGGGTACTTCCTGCGCCGACGGCGCGACGCGTTCAACCCCGTACTCCATCTTCTCTTCCCGGTGCTGGGCATCGCGGCGTTCGTGCCCGCGCTGCTGACGGCCGCCGGGATTCCGGTCTTCGACTTCGTCTCGGAGCTCAGTGCGCCGGTCTCCTATGCGGGTCCGGTCGTCGGTGTCTGGATGGTGATCGGGATCGTTGTCCTGGCGGTGCTGCTGCGCAGGCATCCGCAGCGGGTGGCCCAGACCGGACGGATCCATCTCGACGAAACCCCGGGGCAGCCCGGGGAGTCCAGGACAGGAGCAGTGCAGCGATGAGCGATCCCCGTATTCTGACCGTCCGCCCCAAGGAGGGCGAGTACGCCTGGACCTTCGGCGGAGCGGCGCCGGTCGCCCGTATCGAGCCGGGGACGTTCCTCGACGTGTATACGGAGGACTGCTTCGCCGGCCGGGTGCGCTCCGAGAAGGACCTGGTCTCCGAGGTCTGCGAGTTTCCCTTCCTCAACCCGCAGACCGGCCCTTTCCATGTGGTGGGGGCCGAGATCGGCGATACCGTCGCGGTGCACTTCGTGTCCATCGAACCGGCCAGGGACTGGGCCGCCTCGACGACCGTCCCTCTCTTCGGCGCGCTCACCTCCACGCACGCCACCGCGTCACTGCAGGCTCCGCTGCCGGAGGTGGTGTGGATGTGGCAGCTCGACCGGGCGCGCCGCACCTGCCTGTTCAGCGCCCGGGACAGTGACATCCGGGTGGAGCTGCCGATGGATCCGATGCACGGCACGGTCGGCGTGGCGCCGGCCAATCTGGAAGTACGGTCCGCGCTGGTGCCCGACGCGCACGGCGGAAACATGGACACACCCGAGATGAGGGCCGGCGTCACCTGCTATCTGGGGGTCAACGTCGAGGGTGCGCTGCTGAGCCTCGGGGACGGTCATGCCCGTCAGGGCGAGGGCGAGACCTGCGGGGTGGCCGTGGAGTGCGCGATGAACACGGTGGTGCTGGTCGAGCTGCTGAAGGGCGTCACGACTCCGTGGCCTCGCATCGAGTCCGACACCCATCTGATGTCGACCGGTTCCGCCCGGCCGCTCGAAGACGCCTTCCGGATCTCGCAGTTGGACCTGGTGCAATGGCTCGCGCGCGACTACGGGCTGTCCGAACTCGATGCCTACCAGCTGGTCAGCCAGGCCGGCGAGGCTCCGTTGGCCAATGTGTGCGACACCAACTACACCTGTGTGGCGAAGATCCGTAAGGAGTGGCTCCCCGCAGGTGATCCCCATCGCGGACTCCACCGCCATCTGCGGGAGACCGCGACGCCGCTGTCCACCCCCTGACCCCGTTCTCCTCCCTTCCCTCTCTCCCCCACGCACAGGAGTGTTCATGCACCGCAGAAGGATTCTTCAGGGCGCCGCGGCGACGGCGGCCGCAGCTCTGCTCCCCGCGTCGGCCCGCGCTGCGGCTTCCACGACAGCTGGCGAAACGGACTATCCGCTCGCCCACTGGACACCCGCCTCCACGTCCAACTACACGGAGTCGACCCGGCCTTCGGCCTATCCGATCCAATACGTGATCATCCATGTCACCCAGGAGACGTTCTCGAACACGATCGGGATCTTCCAGAATCCGGCGAAGCAGGTCTCCGCGCACTACGTGGTGCGCTCGGCGGACGGCTACGTGGCCCAGTGCGTCCGGGAGCAGAACATCGCCTGGCATGCCGGCAACTGGGACTACAACACCCGCAGCGTCGGTATCGAGCACGAGGGCTGGGTGGACCAGCCGGCGTACTTCACCAACACCATGTACGAGAAGTCGGCGCTGCTGACGGCCTCGGTCTGCGACCGCCACGGCATCCCCAAGGACCGTGCGCACATCCTCGGCCACGCCCAGGTCCCGGGCACCGACCACACCGATCCCGGACCGAACTGGGACTGGGTGCGCTACATCCGTCTCGTCAATCTCTACTCGGCCGGCTGACACGCCTCCACCACCGCGCCCGCTCACTCTCCGCATCCAGGTTGTCACAGACGTCGGCGGCGGCCACGATGGGGCATGTACGACGGCCCTGGACGGGAGGGTGAGTTGACGGACCCCTGGGTGGCCCTCGCGGCCGATGCGGACCCCGGCGAACGGCTGGGCCAACTGCGGCGTGCTCACGAGGTGTTCACCACGGCTGGCCGGCTGGAGCGGCCGGTACGTCCGGTGGTCGGCGAGTCGTGGCGGCGCTCGGCTCGGGCCCGGGTCAACCCGGACGGCGCACCGCTGGTGGAACTGGGTGCGGACGAGATCGGGCCGTACCGGGACGGGCATCCCCTGGCCCCGGCCATGCCGGTGATCCGCGAGCTGATGAGCTCGTACGCGACGGACGGCGAACACCTTCTCGCGGTGTGCGACGCGCTCGGCAGGCTGCTGTGGGTCGAAGGACACCCGAGGACCCTGCGGGCCGCGGCCCGGATGAATTTCGTGGAGGGCGCCCGCTGGGCCGAGTCCGTGGCCGGCACGAACGCGCCGGGTACGGCCATCGCCGTGGACCGGCCGGTGCAGGTCTTCGCCGCCGAGCACTTCCTGCGGCCGGTCCAGCAGTGGACCTGCGCGGCGGCACCGCTCCACGACCCGCACACGGGTCGGGCCCTGGGCGCCGTGGACATCACCGGCGGGGACCGGCTCGCGCATCCGCACAGCCTGGCGTTCGTGCAGGCGGTGGCGCGCGCCGCCGAGTCACAGCTGGCACTGCTCTCGCCCACGCCTGCCGGGGAGACCGTGCGGCTCAGTGCGCTGGGCCGGGACGAGGCACTGCTCGTCGCGGGAGGCCGCAAGATCCGGCTGAGCAGGCGGCACAGCGAGATCCTGGTGACGCTGGCCCGCCGCCCCGAGGGCCTCTGCGGCGACGAACTCCTCGTCGAACTGTACGAGGACGAGTCGGTGACCCCGGTGACGTTGCGGGCCGAACTCTCCCGGCTGCGCCGCCTGCTCGGCCCCGGGCTCCTCCGCTCGCGCCCCTATCGTCTCTCCGCGCCGGTCGACGCCGACTTCGACACGGTCGCGCGGAGGCTGGCGTCCGGTGCGGTGGCAGCGGCGCTCAGCGCCTACGCGGGTCCGCTGCTGCCGGGCTCGCAGGCGCCGTCCGTCATCCGGCTGCGGCAACGGCTCGACGAGCAGTTGCGGGCGGCACTGATCGCGCGCGCCGACCCGGGCCTGCTGGCCGACTGGGCGTACAGCCCGTGGGGCGAGGACGACCTCCCGGTCTGGCGGGCGCTCGCGGCGGCCGCACCCACGGGACAGCGCCCCGCGCTGCTGGCCAGGGCGCGCTCGCTGGACACCGAGCAGGGACAGCCCCTTTCGTCTGCAACGGGGTCGCAACGTGGCGCTGTCTACCTTCGCGGCGAGGGCCGTCCAACGGCGGGCGGCACCGGATCCGGGAGGCCACAGAGATGACCCGTTACGCTGCGCCGGGCACCGAGGGATCAATCGTCTCGTACGAGTCCCGCTACGACCACTGGATCGGCGGCGCGTACGTCCCGCCCGCCCGTGGCCAGTACTTCGAGAACCCCAGCCCCGTCAACGGCCGCCCCTTCACCGAGATCGCCCGCGGCACTGCCGAGGACGTCGAGCGGGCGCTGGACGCGGCACACGCCGCGGCCCCCGCGTGGGGAGCGACCGCGGCGGGCGAGCGCGCCTCCGTGCTCAACAGGATCGCCGACCGGATGGAGGCGCACCTGGAGGAGCTGGCGGTCGCCGAGAGCTGGGACAACGGCAAGCCGGTACGGGAGACCCTGGCCGCCGACATGCCCCTGGCCATCGACCACTTCCGCTACTTCGCCGGTGCGTTGCGCGCCCAGGAGGGCTCCCTCGGCGAGATCGACGACGACACGGTCGCGTACCACTTCCACGAGCCGCTGGGTGTCGTCGCGCAGATCATCCCGTGGAACTTCCCCATCCTGATGGCAACGTGGAAGCTGGCTCCGGCGCTCGCGGCGGGCAACGCGGTGGTCCTCAAACCGGCCGAACAGACCCCGGCCTCCATCCACGTATGGCTGAAGCTGGTGGCCGACCTCCTTCCGCCCGGTGTCGTCAACATCGTCAACGGCTTCGGCGCCGAGGCGGGCAAGCCCCTCGCCTCCAGTCCCCGCGTCGCGAAGATCGCCTTCACCGGTGAGACCACGACGGGGCGGCTGATCATGCAGTACGCCTCCGAGAACATCAAGCCGGTGACGCTGGAGCTGGGCGGCAAGTCGCCGAACATCTTCTTCGACGACGTATGGAACGCGGACGACGACTTCCGTGACAAGGCCCTCGAAGGGTTCACCATGTTCGCCCTCAACCAGGGCGAGGTCTGCACCTGTCCCTCACGCGCACTGATCCAGCGCGGGCACTACGGCGAGTTCCTTGAGGCGGGCATCGCCCGCACCGAGAAGATCGTGCCGGGACACCCGCTGGACACGGACACGATGATCGGCGCCCAGGCCTCCAACGACCAGTTGCAGAAGATCCTTTCGTACCTGGACATCGGCCAGCAGGAGGGCGCGAAGGTCCTCACGGGTGGCCAGCGGATCGAGTACGACGGGGAGCTGGCGGGCGGCTACTACGTGCAGCCGACCGTCTTCGAGGGCGACAACCGGATGCGGGTCTTCCAGGAGGAGATCTTCGGGCCGGTCGTGGCGGTCACGTCCTTCGCGGACTTCGACGACGCGATCAAGACGGCCAACGACACGCTGTACGGCCTCGGCGCGGGCGTATGGACCCGCGACATCAACACCGCATACCGGGCGGGTCGCGCCATCCAGGCCGGCCGGGTCTGGACGAACTGCTACCACGCGTACCCGGCCCACGCCGCCTTCGGCGGGTACAAGCAGTCGGGGATCGGCCGCGAGAACCACAAGATGATGCTGGAGCACTACCAGCAGACGAAGAACCTACTCGTCTCATACTCGGCGAAGAAGCTGGGCTTCTTCTAGACACCAAAAAAGGGCGCCTGACCAGGCAAGATGCCCGTCAGGCGCCCTCCGCAGCGCACGGCTGAGCGGTAAGTCGGGATACGCCCTCACTCCGGATATCTCCCACTGGTATCCCAGCTCTGACCAGGTCGGCAACCGACGTCGAAAGGGCAGCGCCGTCGGCCGCCGCCCCGCCTTCGACCGGGAGGCTTTCAAGCACCGAAACGTTGTGGAACGCCGCCTCAACCGGCTCAAACAGTTCCGGGCTGTCGCCACACGGTTCGACAAGCTCGCCCACCCGCTGCCAGGCGGGACTGCAGCTGAGTTCGCTCATCTTGTGGCTACGCGATCTGGTGCCGTGACCACCGGGCGAACAGACTTCGCCGCCTGGGAGGTTGAGTCGTGAACGCCGTTTGCGGGACACCCAGCACATCGAGCCGTGACATGAGCCGAACCTCCTGCTCTGATGTGACAGCGATCCACAGGGCCGTGCCCGTGTCGCTGGCGCTGAAGATCTCTCGACCCTGTCGCCACGCCTCGGCATGAATCGTGTAGGGCGCCAAGGCCAGAAGCACGTCGAACTGCGTGTCGTCGCGGACATCGACGTCAATCCCCATGCCAGGGTCACCTTTCGCAGACCGGACGCCCTCGGCCACTTCGTTGGCGGCCATCGACAGCACCTGCTCGTACGCGGGCGCCACTTCCCGTGGCCATGCGATATCACTGTAGGCATCGACGTGAGCCGTCTCGATGCTGTCTCGCAGGACACGAAGCGCCTCACGATGAACACGTACCACGTCTGCTGCCTCCAGGCCGTCTCGGAGGAACAGGTCTCGACGTGGTTCATCGGCTTCACTGGTCATGCGGCTCAGCCTTTCACGCGCCGATGTCGTCCGGTTTACGGGCCTGACCTACGCTCGCATCCGGCGATCTCCCGCACCCTGACGCGTCCGTGATGGGCATGGCCCTGGTCCGGGTGGACACCTCCGCCGATTGCGTGGACCCCACCCTTCCTGCCTTTGCCGCAGGTCGTCCCGATTGGCGTACTGCTCTGCTGCTGCAATCAGGCAAGCGACCTGCCCGATGGACACCACGCCCGCGCCCTCGGTCTACGCCTCGCGGTCGTCGCCACCGCAGGCGCTGGCAACCGGATCAACGCCGATCCAACTCACCTGAAACATGAACTGATGTACGCACAGAGGTTGTTGGGACGTAGGTTGTGCCTTGACAGTTCACGCCTCGGTTGAAAGACGGACGGTACCCATGGCCGACCACGCGACATCGCCCGGACCGGCGGTGCATCAGAAGATCGATTCGTCGGTGCCGCACTCCGCCCGGATCTGGAACTACTGGCTGGGCGGGAAAGACAACTACCCCGTTGACGAGGAAGCCGGCGACGCCTACAGCGCTGCCTTCCCCGGCATCGTCACCATCGCCCGCAGCAGCCGTGCCTTCCTGCGCCGCACCCTCACGTACCTGGTCACCGAGGAGCGCATCCGGCAGTTCCTGGACGTCGGGACCGGCCTGCCGACCGTGAACAACACCCACGAGGTCGCCCAGCGGCTCGCCCCCGAGACCAGGATCGTCTACGTCGACCACGACCCGTTGGTCCTCGCGCACGCCCGTGCCCTGCTCACCTCCACCCCCCAGGGGGCGACCGCCTACGTCGACGCCGACCTGTCCGACCCCGATCGCATCCTGGCGGCCGCCGCCGAGACGCTGGACCTCACCCGTCCCACCGCCCTGATTCTCAGCAATATCCTGGGCCACGTCGCTGACTACGACCAGGCACACGCCACCGTCGCCCGTCTGATGGACGGACTGCCGTCCGGCAGCTACCTCTCCATCAACGATGGTTCACGAGGCACCGACGCCGACTACGAACAGGCCCAGGACGCGTACAACGAGACCGGCGCCGTACCGTACTTCCTGCGCCCCGTAGACGAAATCGCGGCGTTCTTCGACGGCCTGGAACTGTTGGACCCCGGGGTCGTCTCGGTCCCCTTCTGGCGCCCGGACCCCACTTCCCCCACCCCGGAACCGATCGGCGAGCACGGCGGCCTCGCCCGCAAGCCGTGACACCCTGACGCACCAGGCCCCACGTACGACTGGACAGACCGCCGCCTCGTGCGAGACGGCGGTCTTGGCACACTCACACGTGGCAGACGCCGCAACCTGCAACGAACGCCGCCCTCATGGCTGGCGCTGCTCAGGCCCGCGACCTTGGCCGAGGACTCCGTCGCTCCTGATGACCCCAGCAGCATTGCTGTCAACGAGATTGATCACGGCCCCGGGCTTAGCCTATGGGCCGTCCCATAGTCCCTGGCGGGCGTGCGACGACGGCTGCGGCATCTCGCCGCGTCGCCGGAACGCCCGGGTGCAGCCAGTGGTTCGGGCGTCCCCCCGTCTTGCGATGCACCGCATGCGACGCCGCACGCCGATCCACCAGGGACTATGGGACGGCCCTTGGCCGAGCGCCGGAGCCGGAACGCGTGTCCGGAGCCCGGGGTGGCGGCTCGGCACATCATGGACCGGGCGGACGGGACATTCGCGGACATCACGGGTCCAGGCGTCGTCCGGTGCCTCGCTGACGAGCTGATCGATGCACCAGATCCGGCGAACGACTTGACCTGCTGCGACTTCGGCACTGCCAGTAGGTGACCGACGCCCGCTTCCTCCGGCATCCGGCGGAATCCCCACTTCTTACCGGCGGCGACAGCACCAACGGACAGGTGAGCATCCTGTTGCAACACCTTCGGCATCCGAGCACAGGCCGAGCTGATCCGCCGGACCAGTTCGGCCTTCTCCGCCTTCGGCCGGGCGACGATGGCCGGGCACTTCCCCTCCTTCCGGGCCCGCAGCTGAGCCGGCTGCTGCCGACAGGAGCGGCGGAGGGCCGCCGCGGCGTGAAGCCGCCGGCAACTCTCGCCTGCCCGCCCTCGCCGATCAACGAGCCCGAAGCTCATCAGCTTCGGCTCAACGGTTGACCCAAAATTACTTGTCGATCATATTACGATCCCTCCATGAAGCCTAGATCAAGGGTGCGTTACGAGAAGAATGGTCACCTTGCCCGAATAACGCTCGACAGGCCCGAGGTCCTCAATGCAATGGACTTACGCATGCATGAGGAACTCGCCGAGATATGGGACGACTTTGAAACCGACGACAATCTATGGGTGGCCGTTCTCTCCGGCGCTGGAACCCGCGCTTTCTCCGTCGGTCAGGACTTGAAGGAAGCCGCCGACCGGGTCCGCGAGGGAACCGCAAGCACGGCCACATTCGGCAGCCGCGGAAAGGCGGGCTGGCCACGATTGACGGAGCGGTTCGATCTGGCCAAGCCGGTCGTCGCCAAGGTGCAGGGGTACGCCATGGGTGGCGGCTTCGAACTTGCTCTCGCCTGCGACATCGTCATTGCCTCCGTCGGCGCGACCTTTGCACTGCCTGAAGCCAAACTCGGTCTGATGGCGGGGGCGGGCGGAGTCTTCCGGCTCACCCGGCAGTTGCCGTGGAAGACGGCGATGGGGCATCTTCTGACCGGTCGTCCGATGGACGCACAGCGCGCCTTCGAACTCGGCCTCGTCAACGAGGTGGTCCCCGTCGAGGATCTCGACGACTGCGTCGACGGCTGGGTGGCCGACATCTTGCGCTGCGCACCGCTCTCCGTCCGGGCCATGAAGGAAGCGGCCACGAAGTCCGCGACCATGCCGCTGGAGTCGGCATTCGCGACCCGCTACCCCTGGGAAGAACGGCGCATGCACAGCCAGGACGCGATCGAAGGCCCGCTTGCCTTCGCCGAGAAGCGCGAGCCTCGTTGGGGGGCTCGTTGAGCACCCGCTGACAGCCGGGCGGTGAGCGTCCGTCCCTGACGTGCACCGACCGGCCGGGCCGGTCCACGGCCTCGATGGCCCATACCTCACTCCTGGACATTACGTGCCTCGTTCAGGATGAACTATGAATTAAGCGGAGTGATAATCGGCAGTCCCCGTCCGGTGGCCCAGGCAGAGGCATCCACTGATCGGTCACTTCTGGAAGTATCCATTCGCATTTGAATACTCTGCCAGCCGCCCGTCTCCTTTGAGGCGGCAGCCGCGGAGAATCTTCCAGGTCTTCGTGCGGGCGAAGGCGTGCTCTACGCGCGCACGAACCTGTTTGTGCCAGTGGTTGTGCTGCTGCTTCCACCCGGGGAATTCCTCGCCGGGCCGGCGGCAGTGCGGCATCACGAGTCCGGTGCCAGGGGTCTGCCCCGTAATCCCTGGTGGATCGGCTAATCCCTGGTGGATCGGCGTGCGGCGTCGAATGCGGTGCATCGCACGGCGGAGGAACGCCCGAATGGTGGGTTTGTTCGGTCGTTTTCGACAACGCGGCGAGGGGTCGTAGCTGTCGTCGCACGCCCGCCAGAGGGTACGGGACAGCCTTCGGGTAGCCGCCGTCGGCGATCGTCATGGTCTTGCCGACGGCGGCCTTGGCCCCGGATTCCTCCCATGCCTTGCGGTCGTTGCGGTTGCCTGGAAGGGGGCGGCAGACCAGAACGAGCTGGTCGATGATGCGGTCTGCGGCCGACTTCGGCCACCCTCAAGGGCTGGCGTCTCCGCCGAAAGCTCCGCTGCGGCGCCAACCTCATTGCCGACATCGTGACGGCCTTCCTCGTCCGTCACCACGCCTCAACCCAAGGTGGGAAAAGGGTCACTGATCCGCCCGGTCCACGGTCGCTCCCTTCCCTCGGGCCCAGGCGGAACGGCCGGGTACTCCCGGGTCCATGGATCACCTTGTCCCGGCACTCGCGTCGCCGGCCTCGTTGTACCGTCCCCGAAGTCGCTGCGCTGGGCTCACTTCGCCACCGCGCCCGCTGCGAACTTGCCGACCTTGCCGAGGACGTCCTCGCTGTAGAGGCGCAGTGCCTGCTGCAGCGCGAATTCCGCCATGTACGCGCGAAACGTGTCCGGCGGTTCCTCCGCCAGGTTCAGCATCCGGCGGTTGGTCACGACCGCGGTGTTGTCCAGCCGGTCGATTCCGTTCCGCAGCACCGAATCCAGCTCCACGGGATCGACCACCTCGTCGAACAGCAGCCCGCCGTCAGGCTCGTTGGCCCACACCTTGCGTCCCCACAGGACGATCTGACGGGACCCCCGGCTTCCGATCGCCCTGGCCAGCCGGAAATTCGACGCGCCCGGCACGATGCCCTCCTGGGCGGCGGGCAGGCTGAAGAATGCGTCCGCGCCGGCGACCACCCGGTCGAACACCAGAAGGAGTTGCGCCCCGCCACCGATCGCGAAGGTGTCGACTCCGGCCAGCCACGGTTTCTCGATGGCGGGGCTGCGCCAGGACGCATCGTGGGGCACGACGATGCCGCGCACCAACTTGTTGATGTAGCCCATCTCCCGGCGCATCAGAAAGTCGATGAACGAGATCTGGCCCGCGTGCAACCGCTTGAGGTTGATGCCCGCGCTGAACACCCGGCGACCCGCGTACCGGGGATGCGACATCGGCCCGCCACGGAACACGCCCACGCGCACCGCCGGGTCCAGCAGCGCCAGGTCGACCGCGGTCTCCACATCCTCGACCTGCTGGTTGTCCTCGGCGTTGAGACAATCGTCGCGGCAGAGGGTGAGCTCTGCCGCCGGGCCGGTTCGTTCCAGTCGGACGGAGTGCAGAGTGATGGAACCGGTGCTCTGGAATTCCGGTAGCAGGCGCAGCGCGCGCTCGGTCGGCCGAAGCATCGAGTCCATGAGGTGGGTCCCGGCGGAGACCGACCCCAGTACTTCCCGCAGGAACAGGCCCTGATCGATCTCCAGTCCCTCCTTGTGGGCCTGGATACGGTTCAGCTCCGCGGTCATCTGATCGGCACTCGGCAGCACACCGGGGAACCTGACTTCGGCGGCCCGCACCAGTTCATGCAGTCGGAGCCGAATCGCCCCGCCCTCGGTGAGGTCGTCGTACACGGAGTCGACGTGTCTGCGGAGGAAGGTGTGCCGGGCTTGTCGTACGGCGAGCTTGACGCGTGCGGCCCTCTCCTGTTCCTCCGGGTCGCGCTCAACGGGTTCCGGGAGCGATGCGAGCTGCTCCTCTGCACGGGCCGCGAGTCCGGTGAGAGCGCGAACGGCCGCGTCCAGGTCGCCTGCACCGGTCCGGGTACGGCCATCGAGGATGGTGTCCGGGGTCATGTCACAACCTTCCTGTCGGACGCGAATACTGGTTGTCCGGTCCGTTCCGGTCTCCCCGGTCAGCTCTCGGACGCATGGCCACTCCGACGCAGCACTCGGTCGCAGGCAGCGAGGTGCCGGCCGAGCGCCTCTTCGAACGTCGTGGTGGTCGCCTCCAGAAGCAGCTGTCGCCGGACGGCCACGTCCGCGCCTTGGCGCGGTGTGATCGCGAGCGCGATGGCGACAGCGGCCTCCCGGCCGTCCGCGATTTCGTCGAGCAGTCCCAGCTCCAGCGCGGTGGTGGTCTGCACCGGCGTGTCGAAAAGGGTGGCCCGCCTGATCCGGGCGACCCCGACCTGGTTCGCCAGCCGGTAGAGGGCCATGCCCGGCCACGCCGTGCCCGGGCCGGATCCCGACGGCAGTCGCAGAAGCACGTCGGGCGTGCCCAGCCTGCAGTCGGTGGTCAGCAGCATCTCCAGCGCGGTGCCGCCGCAGTCGCCGTGCACGACAGCAACGGTGGTCGCGGACAGCCGCTCGATCCGTCGCAGGGTGCGTTCCCATTTGTTGACGAGGGCTATATCCACATCGCCGACGGGCGCGGAGGCCGGTGTGCTACCGGTCAGGTGCAGCACGGCGATGCTGTCCGGCCCGCCTTCCTCGACCTGGTCGGCGAAGGCCTGCACGCGGGCGATCAGTTCACGCGACAGCGGCTGCGTCCCGTCGATCCGAAGCTGCGGACAGACACCGGTGATGTCGTCAGTGGTGGTCATGGTGATGTGCTCCTTCTGATCGGCGGTACTACCAGCGGATGAGGGCTGTCTCGATGGTGGAGCCTGGGCCCATCGTCATGAGGACTCCGTACTCACCGCGGCGTGCCAGCCCCTCGCCGCACAACCGGTCGTAGGAGAACAGAAAGGAACCGCTGGAGAGGTTCCCGTAGTCACGCAGCACGCCGGTGGTGTGCCGGACATCGTGCGGGGTCAGGCCGAGATTGATCCGCACGGAGTCGATGACCTTCTTGCCCCCCGAGTGGACCGTCCAGTGCGCGATGTCGCTGCGCCTCAGGCCCGTGCCGGACAACAGCCGGTCGACGACGAGTTCGGCGTGTGCACCGACCACGTAGGGGACATCCGGGTCGAGGAAGAAGCTGAACCGGCTCTGCTCGTCGTCCCAGTCGTAGCGCATCGCATCGATCGCTTCGGGGATGATGCAACTGGTGAACTTCAAGACCTCGGGTCCCGGGCGCTGTTCCGGGTCCTCGGCAATGACCGCGATCGCGCCCGCCCCGTCCCCGAACAAGCTGTTCACCACCGAGGTGCGCATGGTGCCGTCGAACACATAGGCCGCAGAACACGATTCCACGCACACCATGAGCGCGAGCTGACCCGGGTGCGCCCGAGCCCAGCCGGCTACAGCGTTCAGTCCGTTGAGACCGGCGTTGCACCCCATTCCCACCACGTCCAGCCGGCTGCAGTGCCCGTCGATATCCAGCTCGCGGATCAGCAGGGCGCTGAATCCCGGGGTGAGAAATCCCGTAGAGGTCACACAGCACAGGTAGCCGATGTCGGACAGGTCGGCATTCACGTTCTTGAGGCAGTCCTCGACGGCGCGCGCGCCCACCTCGATTCCCTGCTTCTTGTGCTTGGCCAGCAGGGCGCCCTGCTCCTCGAGCAGTCGCCCTCCGGTGGGGCTTTCCGGCGGCAGGGTGAGGAACCGGCGCTCGATGGCACTGCTCAGGAATACCGACCGCACACGTGGGTCATCGATCTCGAAGATGTCCAGCAGCTCGCGCTGGGAATAGGAGGTGGGCGGGACAGCGGTGCCGATGCCCACCAGCCGGGCACGGGGCCGGTCGGAGAGCGTGGTGTCCGGTGCGGAGCGCAGGACACCGGGGTGCGGCAATTGGGCCAGTGGGGTCATCGGTACATCCACCCCCAGGTGCGAAGCTTGCTTCTCGTCCGCCTGGTGAAGCGACTATGAGGCAACATCGTTGACCTTCCTGGAAATGAGGGACCCGATTTCCGGGCTCGCCTCCGACTTCATGATCTCTTGGTGGTCGAAGCCCACTTGGTGGCTCTCAAGGTCCTTCGCAAGGCCGTCACGCCACAAATGCGATGCGGGGGCAGCGCCTCCGGTCTCGGCGTCGAGGAACAGCACCGGGACCCGGGACGGTTGCGGTATGTGCTCGGCCATGGCGTGGTGGTTCGCCCTGGTGATCAGGACGAGGTTCTCGACGACCTGATCCGGAAGTGTCGAGAGTGGACTCTCGAGCTCTGTCAGAGCTCGCCGCAATTCATGACCGCCGGGGAGCTCGGCTGCGCTCGCCGACGGTAGTACCAGGCCGTCCAGGGCCGTGCGGACGAGTTCCGCCGCAGTTGGTTCGCCCGCCGGATCCGGACCGTGGTAGGAGTCGAGCAGCACGAGCAGCGATGGATCTTCTCCGCTCGCCTCCATCTCGACCGCCAACTGCTGGGCGACGGTGCCTCCGAATGACCAGCCCACCAGTACGCATGGGCCATCGCCCCGGATCTCCCTGATACGTGCGAGGTGGATGGCCGCGAGTTCCTTGACTTCCAGCGCTTCGACATCGTGGCTGGACAATCTCGGGTCCTGCAGACCATGCACCGGATGTCCGGCCGGGAGATGACGCACCAACGAGGACCAGCACCAGCTCAGCCCGTTCGCCGCGGGCAGCAGGAAGATCGGCGGCAGGTCGCCCTCGGCCCGGTAGGTGAGGACACCGAATATTTCGCCGTCAGCCTCTTGGAACAGCGCGTCGTGAAGGTCGGCGATGGTGGGGTGTTGGAAGAGCGTGTGGATGGTGGTGTGGGTGTTGAGGGTGGTGTTGATGCGGTTGGTGAGGCGTATGGCGAGGAGGGAGTGGCCGCCGAGGTCGAAGAAGTTGTCGTCGATGGTGATGGTGGTGAGGTTGAGGGTTTGGGTGAAGAGGGTGGCGAGGGTTTGTTCGTGGGGGGTGCGGGGTGGGCGGCCGGTGGTGGTGGGTTGGGGTGGGGGGAGTTGGGTGTGGTCGAGTTTTCCGTTGGTGGTGAGGGGCCAGGTGGTGAGGGGGATGAGGTGGGTGGGGATGAGGTAGTCGGGGAGGGTGGTGGTGAGGGTGGTGCGTAGGTGTGTGGGGGTGGTGGTTCCGGTGTAGTAGGCGGTGAGTTGTTTGTCGCCGTTGGGGGTGGTGTGGATGGTGGTGGTGGCTTGGGTGACGCCGGGTTGGTTGGTGAGGGCGGTTTCGATTTCGGTGGGTTCGATGCGGTAGCCGCGGATTTTGATTTGGTGGTCGGTGCGGCCGTGGAAGGTGAGGGTGCCGTTGTGTTCCCAGCGGGCGAGGTCGCCGG
>NZ_JBHVPX010000015.1:13008-144487 GCF_042887155.1 Streptomyces sp. NPDC057963 | reverse complement strand
AGTGAAGGCCCCGACTCCGGTCGGGGCCTTCACTCATGTCCGGGGCAGCGGCTGTGCGTACCGGTCCCGTGGCTTGCGGGGTTGTTCAGCCGCCGGACATCGGGCGGGCCGGGGCCGTGCCGCCACGCGGCGTGCGGTCCGCGTGCGGCGGGCGGCGGCTGCCGGTCGGCGTGACGGGGGTCCGCTCCGAACGCACCAGATGCGTCGGGGCGGGCGGGTGCGCCCGCGAGCGGGCGCCGGTGACCGTGCCCGCGGTGGCCGCCGTGTGTCCTCCGGCGGCGACCGGCTTCAGCGCCGGGCTCTCCACCGCGCCGCCGCCGGCCGGCTGCGGGAGCACCACGGGCCGGGGGCCTCCGGCCGCGACGGGCACGGAGGGAACGGGACGGCCACGCCCGCGCAGGGCCTCGCGCTGGGCGAAGATCCAGGCCTCGGCCCGGGTGATCAGCGGCTCGACCCAGGGCAGACCCAGCAGGATCAGCAGTCCCGCCGCCCAGCCGAGCAGGACATCGCTGAGCCAGTGGGTGCCGAGGTAGACGGTGGTGAGCCCGACGCCGAGCGAGACGATTGCCGAGGCGGCCGACAAGTAGCGCCTGGCTCTCGGGGTGGTGGCCAGATAGGCGAGGATTCCCCAGGTCACCACCGCGTTGGCGGTGTGGCCCGAGGGAAATATATCGCCGCCGGCGAAGAGCTCCGCCGAGCCGATCTGGGTCGCGTAGTGCGGGCCGAGCCGCCCGAGGCCGATCTTGACCGCGCCGACCGTCGCGTTGAGCAGCAGCAGCGAGGCGCCGAGCGTCAGCAGCGGCCGCAGCGTGTGCTGCCGCCAGGAGCGCCAGCCGAGCCAGCAGGCGACCAGGGTGGCCGTGGGGCCACGCTGACCGAGCACGATGTAGTAGTCGAGGAAGGCATGGAATTCCGGCCATTGCTGATACGGCCGGAAGAGCATGACCTTCCAGTCCAGGGTCACCAGCCAGGAAGAGACCAGCACGGCAACGACGATGGCGAGATAGAACGCCAACGTCCCGCAGAAGAGAGCGATGCGGTGACGGCTCATCCGCGGCGGCTCTATCTTCGGCGGCTCCGGCTCCCGGTCCAGGCGGGCAAAGATGTCGGTACGCACCCAATCGACGTTACAGCGAGTGAGTGCGCGAGCAGGTCGATCCGGTCTCTTTGTGATGACGATGTGATGTGGAGTACGTCTCATCCGGCCCATGAATTCCGATCCGGAGAAGTGCGCCGATGAGTCTCCGTGCTTTTTATTTCGCACTCATTTCGGAAGGGTGTTTGGGTGCGGGCAGAAAAGCGCAGAAGGTGCCGGTATGAATTTTGTGCGGCCCCTCGGGCGGGGGAAACGGACGGTATCCGTCCGGTCACCGAACGCTTTCCGTGCGGGCCCGGCGCCTGCGCGCGGAGTGGCGCCGAGTACCTTCTGTGCCGGGTGCGGGGGGCCGTCCGCGCAGGTCCGAGGGGCTTGGAACGGCGGCTCGGCGTGGCGTACGCCACACTCCACGGGTCGTCGAGGTATGAGGTGGACCATGTGTGAGTGTTCCGAACTCGCGTACGCTGACGGATCACTCGCCCGTCGATGCCGGGCCCCGAGGGACAGCGGACCGCTGTGCTCCCGGCTGGCCTGCCGAGCGCGAGGGACCTTTTGGGAGGTACATGCATGTCCGGGACGACCACAGCCCGATTCCGGCTGCGCTCAGCCGCCGACGGTGCCAATCGATGGGTCGTCCTCGTCGTCCTCTGCCTCAGTCTGCTGCTCGTCGCGCTCGATGCGACCGTGCTCCATGTCGCCGTCCCCGCCGTCACCGAGGACCTGCGGCCCAGCGCCGTCGGCCTGCTCTGGATCGTGGACGCCTATCCGCTGGTCTGCGCCTCGCTGCTGATCCTCTTCGGCACGCTGGGCGACCGGGTCGGCCGGCGCCGCATCCTGCTGCTCGGCTATGCCCTCTTCGGCGCCGCCTCCGCGGTTGCCGCGCTGGCCGGCAGCCCCGGCGTACTGATAGCGGCGCGTGCCCTGCTCGGCGTCGGCGGCGCGATGATCATGCCCGCGACGCTGTCGATCCTCCGTCAGGTCTTCCCCGACCGGCGCGAACGGGCCGTGGCGATCGGCGTCTGGACCGCGGTCGCCGCCGTGGGCGCCGCCACCGGACCCGTCATAGGCGGCTTTCTCGTCGAGCACTTCTGGTGGGGCTCGGTTTTTCTGATCAATGTCCCGCTGATGGCCCTGGTCCTGCCGGTCGGCCGCCTGCTGCTGCCCGAGTCGCGCGGCGGCGGCGACGGTCCGTGGGACGTGCTCGGTGCGCTGACGGCCGCGGCCGGAGTGCTCGGTGTCGTCCTCGGGGTGAAGCGGGCGGGCACCGGTGAGGGGCTGCTGAGTCCGGCCACACTGGGCCCGCTGCTCATCGGCGCCGTACTGCTCGTCGCCTTCGTGCGCCGCCAGAAGCGCCGTACGCATCCGCTGATCGACATCGGGATGTTCGCCAGGCCCGCCTTCTCCACCGCGGTGGGCTGCATCATTCTCGCGATGCTGGCCCTGGTCGGGCTGGAACTGATAGCCGTGCAGTACCTTCAGCTCGTCCTCGGTCTGAGCCCGCTGGAGACCGGGCTGCGGCTGCTGCCGCTCACCTTCGCGGCCATGGCCGCGGGCGCCACCGGCTCGTACACACTGCGCCGCCTCGGGCCGCGCCGGATGGTCGGCTGGGGCTTCGTGCTCACGGCCGCCTCGGTGCTGATCCTGACCGCGATGGGGCAGCACGACCGGCCCGGACTGCTGACGGCGGCCTTCGTCGCACTCGGCTTCGGACTCCAGTGCACGCTCTTCGGGGCCTACGAATCCATGCTCAGCGACGCCCCCGCCGACCGGGCGGGCGGTGCGGCGGCGATAGGCGAGACCTCGTACCAGCTGGGCGCGGGCATGGGGATCGCGCTGCTCGGCAGTGTCATGAACGCCGCCTACACCCCCGGACTCGCGAATCTTCCCGAGGAGGGCGTCCCCGCCGGGGACGGCGCGGCCGCCGCCCACTCGCTGGGGGAGGCCTATCAGGTGGCGGACCGGCTGGGCGGCCCGCTGGGCGAGGCGCTGCGGTCCACCGCCCGCCATTCCTTCATCACCGGGCTGCATGTCACGCTGCTGGTGAGCGCGGCCCTGCTGCTGCTCGGGGCGCTCGCCGCGCTGCGGCTGCCGCGGATGATGGAGTGCCCGGCGCCGGCTCTCCACGAATCGCGCGAGGACGGGGCGGACGGGGCGCCGGAACTCCAGGGTCCGTCCGGGGCGCCCGTCGAGGGCCGTGCGCAGCGGCCGCTCGCGATACCCGCCCGGCGTCGGCGGCCCGCCGAGGCGACCGGCTCTGGACGGGCGGGGCACTGAGCCGTAACGTCGGAACGACGCCATGACTAACACTGCTAGTTTTAGCATCGTGCGAGCCGCCGGAGGCCCCCTCTTGTCCACCACCGAGTCCTCGAAGCTCCCGCCCTTCGATCCCGCCGACCCGATCGGCATCGACGACCTGCTCGGCGCCGAGGACCTCGCCATCCGCGGCACCGTCCGCGACTGGGCCGCCGACCGGGTCCTGCCGGACATCGCCGAGTGGTACGAGAACGGTGAGCTGCCCGGCATCCGCGAGCTGGCCCGCGAGCTCGGTTCGCTCGGCGCCCTCGGCATGTCCCTCCAGGGATACGGCTGCGCGGGCGCCACCGCCGTCCAGTACGGGCTGGCCTGCCTGGAACTCGAAGCGGCGGACTCGGGGATCCGCTCCCTGGTCTCCGTACAGGGATCGCTCGCCATGTACGCCATCCACCGCTTCGGCTCCGAGGAGCAGCGGCAGCGGTGGCTGCCGGGCATGGCGGCCGGTGAGATCATCGGCTGCTTCGGCCTCACCGAGCCGGACCACGGCTCCGACCCGGCCGGGATGCGGACGTACGCCAGGCGCGACGGCGACGACTGGGTGCTCACCGGCCGTAAGATGTGGATCACCAACGGCTCGGTCGCCGGGGTCGCCGTCGTCTGGGCGCAGACCGGCGAGGGCGGCGGCGAGGGCGGCGGAATCCGCGGCTTCGTCGTGCCGACGGACTCCCCGGGCTTCTCGGCGCCCGAGATCAAGCACAAGTGGTCGCTGCGCGCCTCGGTCACCAGTGAGCTGGTCCTCGACGAGATACGGCTGCCGGCCGACGCCGTACTCCCCGGGGTCACCGGGCTGCGCGGCCCGCTCAGCTGTCTCGGCCACGCCCGCTACGGCATCGTCTGGGGGGCCATGGGCGCGGCGCGCGCCAGTTTCGAGGCGGCCCTCGACTACGCGCGGACCCGGGAGCAGTTCGGCAGGCCGATCGGCGGCTTCCAGCTCACCCAGGCCAAGCTCGCGGACATGGCCGTGGAACTGCACAAGGGCATCCTGCTGGCCCACCACCTGGGCCGGCGGATGGACGCGGGCAGGCTCCGTCCGGAGCAGGTCAGTTTCGGAAAGCTCAACAATGTGCGGGAGGCGATCGACATCTGCCGTACCTCGCGCACGATCCTCGGCGCCAACGGGATCTCCCTGGAGTACCCGGTGATGCGCCACGCGACGAATCTGGAGTCGGTGCTCACCTACGAAGGGACCGTGGAGATGCACCAGCTGGTGCTGGGCAAGGCGCTCACCGGTCTCGACGCGTTCCGGTAGACCGGTCCGGCGAGCGCCCTGCTCAGCTCTGGTTGAAGAAGCCGTCGGCCGGCCGGCCGACGGTTTCGCCGCTGACCACCTGGGTGTGGGCCGGGGTCAGCAGGAAGACCCGGGTGGCCACACGTTCGATCGAGCCGCGCAGGCCGAAGGTCAGTCCCGCGGCGAAGTCCACGACGCGCTTGGCGTCGGTGGGGTCCATGGTCGTGAGGTTGACGATCACCGGGACGCCGTCCCGGAAGAGCTCCCCGATGGCCCGTGCGTCCCGGAAGCTGTCCGGGGTGACGGTGGCGATCCGGAGGCCCGTCTCCTCGGCCGTCTCGGAGGCCACCTGCACCCGGGGGTCCGTCACCCAGCCCTGACCGGTCCCGGTCTGCGCGCCCTCGCCGTACTCGTCGTCGTCGTAGTACCGCTCGTCGTTGTCCTCTACGAGGCCCAGCCAGGCACTCGCCTTGCGCACCGATCCCATGGACGCCTCCTCTCACCGCGGTTCCGTGGTGTTCCGCATCTCTTTCGTGTCCCTATGGTCGTCCATGATGCGGATCGTGCGCCAAGTGGATAGTCGGCGCGCAGGGGATTCGTGACGGTACTGGTGCAGAAGATGTGGCGGTTCGTCAAGGTTCGTCCCACATCGGTGGGCTGAAAGAAATAAAATATGTTGCACCAGTCCGTACGGGTGACATGGGGGACGTACGGGTGAACGGGACGCTCGATACGATGCACGTCGTGCGCGCGCACGAGCTCGGCGCACAGGTGAACGACTCTCGGGGGATCGTCGTGTTCGGAATCGTGAGGCCCTGTACGCATCGGTTGTCCGAGGGACTCAGAACCGAGTGGATGGCCCATCTCTGCGGGCTCTGCCTCGCACTTCGCTCGGATCACGGGCAGTTCGCCCGGATCGTCACGAACTATGACGGCCTGATCGTCTCGGTCCTGACGGAGGCTCAGTCCGAGCGCACCACCGGCCGGCGACGCACCGCGGGGCCCTGTCCGCTGCGCGCCATGCGGACCGCGCCGGTCGCCCGCGGCGAGGGTGCCAGGCTGGCCGCCGCCGTCTCCCTGGTCCTGGCGTCGGCGAAGGTGCGGGACCACGTCGCCGACGGGGACGGCCTGTTGAAGCGCCGCCCGGTCGCCGCCGCCGCGCGCCGGGTCGCCGCGGGGTGGGACCGGGCGGGCGCGCGCACCGGCGCACAGCTCGGCTTCGACACGGCGCTGCTCGTCGACGCCGTCGACCGGCAGACCGGCATCGAGCTGCTCGCCGGGCCCGGCACCCCGCTGCTCACGGTCACCGAGCCCACCGAGACCGCCACCGCGGCCGCCTTCGCCCACACCGCGATCCTCGCGGGCAAGCCGCAGAACGCGGCTCCGCTGGCCGAGGCGGGCCGGCTCTTCGGGCGTCTGGCACATCTGCTGGACGCCGTGGAGGACCAGGAAGCCGACGCCGTGTCGGGTGCCTGGAACCCGCTCACCGCGACCGGCACCTCGCGGGCCGAGGCCCGGCGGCTGTGCGACGACGCGCTGCGCGGCGTACGGCTGGCGCTGCGCGACGCGGAATTCACCGACGGCAAGCTGGCCCATGTGCTGCTGGCGCACGAACTGCGGCAGTCGGTGGACCGGGCGTTCGGCACCACGGCGTGCGCGCACCCGGCCGGCGGCCCGGTCCTGGACGGAACCGTTCTGCCGTCGGGCATGCGGCAGACCGGGTCCTTCGGGCCGCCGCCCGGCAACCCGTACGCCCCGAGCCCCGGCAGCCCGGTCGGCCCGCCGCAGCCCCCGCCCGAGCCGCCGCGCGACCGGCGCGGGCTGATCGCGGGCTGCCTGGTGTGGGCGGGGCTGGCCTGCACCTGCCAGATGTGCTGCGGCACCTTCAACGACCCGTGGAGCCACCAGCGCCGCGAGGGCCTGTGCCAGCAGTGCGACTGCGGGGACTGCTGCGACGCCTGTGACTGTTGCAGCAACTGCGGGGACTGCTGCGGTTCGTGCGACTGCTGTGACTGCGGGTGCGACTGCTGAGCCGGGCCCGCGGCGGCGCGGGCCGAACGGGATTTCGCGGACCGGGCGCGGGCCGGGCGGGATTTCGCGGACCGGGCGCGGGCCGGGCGGGATTTCGCGGACCGGGCGCGGGCCGGGCGGGATTTCGCGGAACGGGTGCGAGCTGAACGGGGCTTCGCGTACCGGGTGCGAGCTGAACGGGGCTTCGCGTACCGGGCCCGGACCGGGTCACTCGATCTCGGGCGGCGAGATCTGCGAGGTCTTGATCGCCGAGACGCCGATGCCCCACTTCTTCAGGATCCGGTCGTAGGTGCCGTCCGCCTTGAGGCTGTTGACCGCGGCCCGGAAGGCGGGCGCCAGCGGGGTGCCCTTCTTGAAGGCGAAGCCGACGTCGAGGCGCTTGAACTCATTGAGGAACCGCACGCCCTCCTGCTGCTCCACCGCGTACCGCAGCCCGTTGATGGTCGACATCACCACATCGCTGCGGCCCTGCTGGAGCGAGCCCCAGATCGCTCCCTGGTCGCTGTAGGTCTTCACTTCGTACGGCTTCCTGCCCGCGTCGGAGCACCGGTGCCTGTTCTCCTCCAGCGTCACCTCGAAGGTGGTGCCCGCGCCGGTGCCCACGGTCAGTCCGCAGAGCTGCGTGAGGTCGGTGACGTCCTTCAGTCCGCTGTCGTCGCGGACGGCGAAGCCCTGGCCGTCATTGATGTACGTGACGAAGTCAATCGTCCTGCGGCGCTCCTCGGTCACCCCGAAGTTCCCGGTGCCCACGTCGTACTTCCCACTGTCCAGGGCCGGCAGGATCGCCTCGAAGGAGGCCACCTCGCGCTTCAGTCTCAGCCCGAGCTTCCTGGCCACCGCGTCCGCGAAGTCGATGTCCGTACCGACCACCGTCCTCCCGTCCGGGAGATAGGTGGCACCGGGCGGGTTGCCGATGCTGGAGGCGATGGCCAGGGTGCCGGAGGAGCGGACGCCGGCGGGCAGCAGCTTCGCCGCGGCCTCGTCCTCGCGCACCGCCGACACGACATCGGCCGTCGGGACCTCTCCCCTGGCGGCCGCGGTCCCGGCGGCGCCGGCCGGTGCGGCCGCCGGATCACCGGACCCGCACGCGGTGAGGGCGAGAGCGGCGGCGGTGATCAGCGCGAAGGCAGCGGTGTGCCGGGTTCGGGGCATGAGGCGTGGTTCTCCCGGGTCGTCGGCCGTGCGCGGGCGCGGCGGCGCACCCATGAGCAGGGCAGCACGCGGTGCCCCCACGGCCGGGGGCGAGGAAAGCGGTGGAACGGGAAACGGCGGAGCGGCCGAGCGGGGAAGCCGCACAGCCGGAAGTCCGCAGAGCGAGGGGAGGGAGCGCGAAGCGACGTCGTGTTACGTGAGGACACGCGGGGAACAGTGCTCAGGCGCCGCGCACGGCGCGAGGCAGAGACACACGGAAAAGAAGGACAGGGGGTCGGCTCAACAGGAGGAGGACCACACGCGACCGAAGTCGATGTGGGAGCGCTTGACCAGCCACTGCTGCGAATGCATGGCCCAAGTGGAACAGGCATTCGGTGGTCCGTCAACTGAGCTGAGACGTACGACTCACAGTGTGGACAAGCTTGACAACACGCGGCGAACAGCGCTTATCTCGGAAGCGGACCGGCGCTGAGGGGCCCGGTCCGCGTTGTGTTTCCGCTGAAGGCACGCCCCGTGTTCGATCTCTGCATCCACGGAGCCTTCGCATGTCCGCGCAGACAGATACCCTCCCTTCCTCCTCCACCACCCCGCTCGCCAAGAGTGACGGGGCCGACCGGCTCCGGATCGTCCCGGTGCGCCGAACAGGCCAGTGGGCGGCGGCCGTTGCCGTACTGGCGCTGCTCGCCCTGGTGCTCCACTCCGTCGTCCGCAACGAAGCCTTCCAATGGGATGTCGTCGCCGACTACTTCACCACCACCGCCGTCCTGCGCGGCCTCGGTCTCACCCTGTGGCTGACGGCGCTGGTCATGGTGCTCGGCTTCGCCCTCGGCACGCTGCTCGCCGTCCTCAGACTCTCCGGCAACCGCGTTCTGCAGGCGGTCGGTTGGGGGTACGTCTGGCTCTTCAGGTCGACCCCGATCCTGGTCCAGCTGCTGTTCTGGTTCAACATCGGCGCGCTCTACCCGGAGATCCTCGGCGTCCGTACGGTGAACCTCCTCGGTCCCGTCACCGTCGCCGTCGTCGGGCTCACCCTGCACGAGGCCGCCTCCGCCGCCGAAGTCGTCCGCGGCGGCATCCTCTCCGTGGAACGCGGGCAGATCGAGGCCGCGCAGTCGCTGGGCCTCGGACCCTGGCGCCGGCTCCGCCGGATCGTGCTGCCGCAGGCGATGCGCTCCATCGTCCCGCCCGCCGGGAACATGCTGATCGGCACGCTCAAGGGCACCTCGATCGTCAGCATCATCGCGGTACAGGACCTGCTGTACTCGGTGCAGCTCGTGTACCACCGCACCTACCAGGTCATCCCGCTGCTGCTGGTCGCCACCCTCTGGTACGCCCTGGTCACCTCGCTGCTGAGCATCGGCCAGCACTACATCGAGCGCCACTACGCGCGCGGCACGGCCGGCGCCCGGTGAGCGCGACGACGCCGGCGCTCGTCGTCATCGGCGCCGGACCGCGCGGCACCGGCCTGATCGAGCGCATCGCCGCCAACGCCCCCGGCCTGTACGGGGGCCGGCCGCTGGACATCCACCTCGTCGACCCGTACCCGCCGGGCGGCGGACGGATCTGGCGGCACGACCAGTCGCCCCTGCTCTGGATGAACTCCATGGCCGAGGACGTCACGATGTTCACCGACGACACGGTCCGGCAGGAAGGGCCGATACGCCCCGGGCCCGCGCTCCACACCTGGGCGGCGGACCTTCGGGACGGACGTCTGACGCTCCCGGACGGGGCGGCCACGGAACCCGAACTCCTGGCAGAGATAGAGGCGTTGACGGGAAGCGACTTCCCGAGCAGGCGACTGCAGAGCGTCTACCTGCGCTGGGTGTACGAGCAGGCGGTGGCGGCACTCCCGGAGGGCACCACCGTCCGCTGGCACCGCAGCAGGGCCCTGCGCGTCACCGGGCCGCGCGAAGGGCGCCAGCGCGTCTGGCTGGAGGGGCGCGAAAGACCGCTCCTCGCCGATCTCGTCGCCCTCACCATCGGCCACCTGGATGCCGAACCGGAGCCCGAACAGGTCGAGTTGGCGCGCTTCGCGGCCCGGCACGGGCTCGTCCACCTGCCGCCGGACTTCACCGCCGACACCGATCTGACCGGCCTGCCCGCGGGCGAACCGGTCATCGTCCGGGGCTTCGGACTCGCCTTCGTCGATCTGATGGTGCTGCTCACCGAGGGGCGCGGGGGACGGTACGAGAACGGCGCGTACGTGCCGTCCGGCAGGGAGCCGGTGCTCCACGTCGGTTCGCGCCGGGGCGTTCCGTACCACTCCAAGATCGGCTATGCCTGGCAGGGCGAACGGCCGCCCCTGCCGCGCTTCCTGGGCCCGGAGCGGACCGAGGCGCTGCTGAAGACCGGCGAGCCGGTCGACTTCCGGCGCGATGTGTGGCCACATGTCGACAAGGAGCTCGGCCACGCCCACTACCACCGGCTCTTCACCGCCCACCCCGGACGCACGAAGGGCGACTGGTCCGACTTCGAGGCGAGGTACGCCGCCGCGGACCCGGCAGGACCCGAACTGCGCGCCCTGGTGGCGGCCGCGGTCCCCGACCCCGCCGACCGGCTCGACCTCGAAGCGCTCGACCGCCCCCTGGACGGGGTGCGCCACCCCTCGTACGACGCACTCCAGGAGGGGCTGCGCGACTACGTCGCCGCCGACCTGGAACGCCGTCACGACCCGGACCACAGCCCGGACCTCGCCGTCTTCCTCGGGCTGCTGTCCGCCTACGGGCAGCTGATCCGGCTCGGCGACATCGGCGGCTGGTGGCACGGCTTCTTCAGCTACCTCGCCTCCGGTCCGCCGGGACCCCGGCTGCACCAGCTCCTCGCGCTCTCCCGGGCCGGTGTCGTCCGCTTCCTCGGCGCCGGGATGACCGTCGGGACCGATGAGCACCGCGGTGTCTTCCTGGCCGGCAGCGCCACCGTGCCCGGGGAGCGGATCGAGGCCCGCGCCCTGGTCGAGGCCCGGCTGCCGGACCCCTCGCTGGAGCGCACCCGCAGCCCGCTGCTGCGGGAGCTGTACGAGGACGGGGCCGCCGCCACGGGCACCGGGCTGCTCTCGGTCGACCCCGAGGACGGCCGGATCCTGGGGCGCGACGGCCGCCCGCACCCGCGCCGCTTCGCGCTCGGCCCGTTCACCACCGCGCGCGCCGGCGGAGCCTTCACCCGGCCGGGCACCGGCGGCCCGGCCCTCCGGCAGAACGACGCCACCGCCCGCGCGGCGCTCGCCTTCCTCCGGGACCTCTCCTGTGGCGACGGCCGCCTCGGCGCCTGACCCGGCGACTCCCGGTCGGCCCCGTCCCCTCCTCCCGCCCCGCGGCCCGAACAGCTCAAGGACCCCTCATGTCCCTCACCGGCGATCCACCGATCGCTACATCGACAGGACCACATGTCGCCGCGCCCACCGCCGTCGACCACGACACGCTCACCGTCGTCCCCCTGCTGAGGGTCGCGACGGTCCGGTACATCCTCCTGACCACCGTGCTCTCCGTCCTCCAGCACCACATCGAACGCCACTACGCCGAGGGGGCCGCGCGATGAGCCGCACCACCGACCGCACCACCGGATCCACGGACGCCATGGTCGAGATCCGCTCCGTCCACAAGCGCTTCGGCAGCCTCGAAGTGCTGCGCGGCATCGACCTGTCCGTGCGCACCGGCGAGGTGACCGTCGTCCTCGGCCCGTCCGGTTCCGGCAAGTCCACGCTCCTGCGCACCATCAACCACCTGGAGAAGGTCGACAACGGCTGGATCAGCGTCGACGGCACCCTGGTCGGCTACCGCAGGGACGGCGACAAGCTGTACGAGCTCCGCGAGCGCGAGGTCCTGCGACAGCGCACCCGGATCGGCTTCGTCTTCCAGAACTTCAACCTCTTCCCGCACCTGACCGTGCGGGAGAACCTCATCGAGGCCCCGGTGGCCGCCCTCGGCCGTCCGAGGAAGGAGGCCGTCGCCGCCGCGGAGAAGCTCCTCGCCAGGGTCGGGCTCGCCGACAAGGCGGGGGCGTACCCCAGGCAGCTCTCCGGCGGGCAGCAGCAGCGGGTCGCCATCGCCCGCGCCCTGGCCCTCGAACCCAAGCTGCTGCTCTTCGACGAGCCGACCTCGGCGCTCGACCCCGAACTGGTCGGTGAGGTCCTCGACGTCATCAAGGACCTGGCGCTCCGGGGCACCACGATGATCGTCGTCACGCACGAGATCGGGTTCGCCCGCGAGGTCGCCGACACCGTCGTCTTCATGGACGAGGGCCGGATCGTCGAACAGGGCGCCCCCGGCGACGTACTCGACGACCCGGCCCACGAGCGCACCCGCGCCTTCCTCTCCAAGGTCCTGTGACCCCGCCCATGCTCATTCCCGTGTTCTCTTCGAGGAGTACGCACGTGTGCGTCCACCGCACCCTTGCCGCGGCGCTCGCCGCCCTCACCGCCGCAGAACGGTTCGTACGCCGAGGTGCTGAAGCGCTGGGGGCTCACCGACGAGGCCGTCGAGAGATCCGGGACCGACCCGCCCGCCTGCCCCAGCCCGAGAACTGAGCCCCACGAGAGCCCCGAGAGGTACCCCCATGCCCACAACCGCACCCCTCCACCTGGCCGCCGAGATCGGCGGCCCGCCCCGCTACGCCCCCGGCCACTACATCGCTCTCGCCCGGCTCGCCGAGCGCGGCGCCCTCGACTTCGTCACCCTCGGCGACTCCTTCGCCAGGCCGGGGCCGGACGCGCTCGCCGTGCTCGCCCGGGTCGCGCCCGCCACCGACCGGATCGGTCTGGTGCCGACCGTCACCACCACCCACACCGAGCCGTTCCACGTGTCGTCCGCCGTTGCCACCCTGGACTGGGTGAGCCGCGGCCGGGCGGGCTGGAACGTCGATGTGTCCACGACCGAGGCCGAGGCCCGGCTCTTCGGCCGGCGCCCGGCGGCGCCCGCCGACGAGCTGTGGGGCGAGGCCGGTGAGGTCGCCGACGTGAGCGCCCGGCTCTGGGACAGCTGGGAGGACGACGCCGAGATCCGGTCCGTCGCCACCGGGCGCTTCATCGACCGCGACAAGCTGCACCCTGTGGATTTCGAGGGAGCCTCCTTCTCGGTACGGGGCCCGGCGATCGTGCCCCGCCCTCCGCAGGGGCACCCGGTCACCGTCGTCGACGGAACCGGCGGCCCGGCGAGGGAGACCGCGGCCCGCCACGCCGATGTCGTCCTCGTCCGCGCCACCGCCCCCGAGCGGGCCGCCGCGATCCGCACCGATCTGCGCCGGCGCGCCGCGGCGTACGGACGGGACCCCGACACGCTCCGGGTCCTGGTCGCGCTCACCGTCGACCTCGGCGACGCCGAGACCGCCCCGGAACCCGGACTGGAGAGCGGACCGCCGCTCGCCGGCGGCTCCTACTACCGGGGCGGCCCGGTCGACCTCGCCGAACTGATCGCCCGGTGGCACCGCGGCGGCGCGGTGGACGGCTTCCACCTGACGCCCATCACCCCCGGGCGCGACCTCGAACGGATCGTCAACGGCACCGTCGCCCTGCTCCAGCACCGCAGCCTGTTCCGCACCTTCTACCCCGGCGGCACCCTGCGCGAGCACCTGGGGCTGGCCCGCCCCGCCAACCGGTACGCCCTCGAAGGGGGACGCGCATGAGCACCGCACCGAGGCAGATGCATCTCGCCGCCCACTTCCCGGGTGTGAACAACACGACCGTCTGGGCGGACCCTCGTTCCGGGAGCCAGATCGACTTCTCCTCCTTCGAACATCTCGCCCGCACCGCGGAACGCGGCAGGTTCGACTTCTTCTTCCTCGCCGAGGGGCTGCGGCTGCGCGAGCACAACGGCCGGATCCACGACCTGGACGTGGTGGGCCGCCCCGAATCCCTCACGGTGCTGGCCGCGCTGGCGGCCGTCACCGACCGGCTGGGCCTCGCCGCCACCGTCAACACCACCTTCAACGAGCCGTACGAACTGGCGCGCCGCCTCGCCACCCTGGACCACCTCAGCGGCGGCCGGGCCGCCTGGAACGCCGTCACCTCCCCGGACGCCTTCACGGGGGAGAACTTCCGGCGCGGCGGCTATCTCGACCGGGCCGACCTCCCCCGAGCTCTCGGCTCCGCTCGAACAGGGGGGACCCCCTATACGAGGGCCGCCGAGTTCGTCGCCACCGCCCGCGAACTGTGGGACACCTGGACCCCCGACGGCACCTCGCGCCCCTTCACGCATCAGGGGCAGCACTTCGGCATCGAGGGAGAGTTCACCGTCCCGCGCTCCCCGCAGGGCCATCCGGTCGTCATCCAGGCCGGGGACTCCCCGGAGGGCCGCGAGTTCGCCGCGTCCGCCGCCGACGTCATCTTCACCCGGCACGGCACCCTGGAGGCCGGCCGTACCTTCTACGCCGACGTCAAGGCGCGGCTGGCGAAGTACGGCCGGGAACCCGACGAGCTGAAGATCATGCCCGGGGTCACCTTCGTACTCGGCGACACCGACGCCGAGGCCCGGGAGAGGGCGGCCGAGATCCGCCTCCAGCAGGTCTCCCCGCAGAACGCGCTGCTGGCCCTGGAACAGGTCTGGGGCCGTGACCTCTCCTCCTACGACCCCGACGGACCGCTTCCCGAGAGCGACCCGGACCCCGAGTCCTCGCTGGTCCAGGGCCGGGTCAGGCACGGAGACCCGCTCGCGGTCGCGGCCCGCTGGCGTGCGCTGTCGAAGGAGAAGGGGCTGTCCATCCGGCAGACCGTCATCGAGGCGACCGGACGGCAGTCCTTCATCGGCAGCCCCCGGACGGTCGCGGCGCAGCTGACGGAGTTCGTCGCCGCCGACGCCGCCGACGGCTTCATTCTGGTACCGCATCTCACCCCCGGTGGCCTGGACGACTTCGTCGACCGGGTCGTCCCGCTCCTCCAGGAACGCGGTGCGTTCCGCTCCGCATACACCGGTCTCACGCTGCGGTCGCATCTCGGGCTCGCCGAACCGGTGTGGAAAGGTTGAACACATGAGCACGGACGCACAGCAGCCGCACGGTTCCGAGCAGGCGGCGCAGGACTGGAAGCACTGGCACGAGGAGCGCACCGCCACGGTCGCCGCACCGTACGGACCGCTCTCCCTCACCGGCACCCACTGGCTCCTCGACCACCCGGACGGCCACATCCCCGGGGTGCCCGGGGAGTGGCGGGAGGACGGCGAGGAACTGGTGCTCGGCGCCGACGCCGCCGACGGCCTGACCGTCGACGGCAAGCCCTTCACCGGCCGGGTCCGCCTCACCGCCGACCGAGGCCCGATCCATGGGTCCCGGGTCGCGCACGGCGAGCGGCGGCTGGTCGTGCTCCGTCGCGAAGGGCTCTGGGCGGTACGGGACTTCGACCCGCACTCCGCCGCGCGGCGCGCCTTCCGGGCCGTCGAGGCCACCCCGTACGACGCCCGCTGGGCGTTGCCGGGCACCTTCCGCCCGTACGACACCGCCCGTACGGTCCGGGTCGAGAACGCCGACGGCGTCGAGCGGGGGCTCGGACTCGGCGGTGAGATCGCGTTCGAGGCCGGCGGTGCGGAGCACACCCTGCAGGTCGCGGTCGAGCCCGACGGTTCGCTCTGGGCGGTCTTCGCAGATGCCACCAGTGGGAACAGCAGTTACCGCTTCCGGTTCCTGCGGCCCGCGGCCCCGGCCGAGGACGGCAGCGTGACGGTCGACCTCAACCGTGCGCTCCTGCCGCCCTGCGCCTTCGCGGACCACTTCATCTGCCCCTTCCCACCGCCCGGCAACACCCTTTCCCTCGCCGTCGAGGCGGGGGAGCGGAGCCGCGTCGACGGCTGACGCGCCGCCGCCTCCCCCTCGGGACAACGGCCCCGGCAGCCCGCGTGCTGCCGGGGCCGCCGCGTGCGGGGTGGCGTTCTCGGGTCAGCAGGCCCTCTTGCGCCGGAAGTTGACGCCTTGAATACTCCCGAGCAGCGCTTGTCAGGAGCACGGCATTCCGCAACCGCGGACGCCGCCGTGCGAACGACTGCGCCTCACGGGTCCGGCCACCCCACAGGCGGACCCCCGACTTCCCCTCGGGAGGAATGAAAAGTGAGGATCAAGCGCACCACCCCCCTCAGCGGTACCGCGAGACGCCGCAGGGCCGTCGCCGTCGCGGCGGGCCTCGTCGCCGTCGCCGCGCTCGCCGTCCCCAGCGCCCAGGCCGACAGCGCCACCACCTTCAGCGCCAAGCAGCTCTCCGCCGCGAGCGACGCCGTGCTCGGCGCCGATGTGGCGGGGACCGCCTGGAACATCGACCCGGCGACCGGCAAGCTCGCGGTCATGGTGGACAGCACCGTCTCACCGGCCGAGATCGAGAAGATCAAGCAGTCCGCCGGAGCCGACGCGGGCGCCCTGCGGATCGAGCGCACCGCCGGAAAGTTCAGCAAGCTGCTCTCCGGCGGCGACGCGATATACGCTCCCGGCTGGCGCTGCTCCCTCGGCTTCAACGTCCGCAGCGGCAGCACCTACTACTTCCTGACCGCCGGTCACTGCACCGAGGGCAACCCGCCCTGGTACACCAACTCCTCCAACTCGACCAGCATCGGCCCGACGGTCGGCTCCAGCTTCCCGACCAACGACTACGGCCTGGTGCGGTACGACAACGCCGCGGTCTCCCACGAGGGCACGGTCGGCAGCGTCGACATCACCGGCGCGGCCGACGCGACGGTCGGCATGTCCGTCACCCGCCGCGGCTCCACCACCGGCACCCACAGCGGAACCGTCAGCGCCCTCAACGCCACGGTCAACTACGGCGGCGGGGACATCGTCTACGGCATGATCAAGACGAATGTATGCGCGGAGCCCGGTGACTCCGGCGGTCCGCTCTACTCCGGCTCCAAGGCGATCGGCCTCACCTCGGGCGGCAGCGGCGACTGCTCCTCGGGCGGTACGACGTTCTTCCAGCCGGTCACCGAGGCACTCAGCGCGTACGGGGTCAGCGTCTACTGACACCCCGGCCCCGGCCCCGGCCTCCGGACAAGCGGCCGACCGACACGGAGTCCCCGCCCGAATCCCGGGCGGGGACTCCCGTTCACCCCGCGACTTTTGAGAGGATGTGGGGCAGGTCGGTCATGCAGGAGCAAACGGGGGCGGATGCTGTGCCTCCCGGAGGACGCCCTCCGGGGACCCCCGGCAGACACCTCAGGGGGTTCCAGATCCGTGAAACGCATCGGAGTGACCGGCCATCGCAGCATTCCGCAGGAGGCCCAAGCCCATGTGCTGGCCGGGTTGCAGGCCGCGCTCTGCGGCCTCGAAGGCTCCCTGGAAGCGCTCTCCAGCCTGGCGGTGGGGGCGGACCAGCTCTTCGCCGACCTGGCCCTGGCCCGCGGCGCGGACCTGACCGTGGTCATCCCGAGCGGCGACTACGAGTCCTGTTTCGCGGACGCCGCCGAACTCGCCCGCTACCGGGCCCTCAAGGACCGGGCGGTCCGGGAGGTCCGGCTGGGCTACCCGCACTCCACCGACGAGGCGTACTACGCGGCCGGCACGTACATCGCGGACCACTGCGACCGGCTGCTCGCGGTGTGGGACGGCCGGCCGGCCCGCGGCCTCGGCGGCACGGGCGACATCGTGACGTACGCCCGCGGCCTGGGCCGCCCGGTCACCGTGATCTGGCGCGAGGGCGTGGAACGCTGACCGGTGTGCGCGGCCGTCCTCGTGCACGGCCGCGCACAAGCTATGACGTGACGTCACATCTGGTGCCTGGCAAGCCAGTCGGTGTGCTGCGGGGAGACGATGCGCTCGGTCTCGAAGACGGCCCGGGGCCACTGACGCTCCGTCAGGGTGGTCTCCATCGCCACCTGCATCGACTCCAGGTCCTGTTCCACCAGCGAGTGGGCCGAGATCAGCGGGTGGTGGCGGCGCATCTCGCTCCAGGCCAGACAGGCCGCGGCAGCGGCCGACAGCACCCCCGTCAGGGCGAAGGACTGGGTGACGGAGAACGTCCTCAGCAGCGCGAACACCAGGGCCAGCGCCGTGAGTACGGCAATGGTGGTCGACCAGACCAGGGTGGCCCGTCGGGACACCTCCTGGCGCCTGCGGTACCAACTGCGCTGCTCGATCAGCCGGTCCCGTACATACGTCTCCTTGCGCACGGTGAACGCCTTGTTCCGCAACTCGCGCATGGAGTCCGTGATCAGCCCGCCCGAGTCCGCCGTCAGATCGCGGGGGTCGGCCCACCCCACCTTCCGGAGCTCCTGGAGGCCCTCTTCGAGGCGGTTCGCGAACATGGCCTCGGGGTGCTGGGTGCTGGTGTCGAAGGGGGATCCGTGCACCGAGTAGCGCCAGCACATCGACTTGATGAACTCCGCTGCGGACCGGTTGAGTTGCCATTGCGACTTTGCTTTGCGCCGGGCGGTGAGATAGGTCGTGATCAGGACACCCGCGTAGGCCAACACGGCGATCACATCCGCCAGTTGAAACGAGTCGGCCACCTCTCCATGCCACGGCACCGAGGCCGGAACCGTGCCCACGACCAGCAGGATCAGCTGGACGCGAGTGGTGTTCACGGCCTCCCGCTGGCGTGCGACGGCGATCGCGTCGGTGTGGTGGAAGAGCTCCGGCAGATCGGCGTTCCTGAACACCATGCTCTGGAGCGGTCCGGGAATCGCCGTCATGTTCACTCTCCGTCTGCGGTCAGGGGCGTGCTCGTCCGGTGAGTCGAAAGGGGGGCATGAGCGTAGAGGTGTGCCGTTGGCACGGCAATGGACGCGGGGTGCCAACGGCGTTTTTCGGTCCCTGGGAAGGCCCCCTCGTGCGATCCGGGACACTGTGGCAATGTGGTCCAACTGACCGCGTGGCGAGGCTGGTTGACGTCCGGCGCCTTCCTCGCGACCGACCGACGGGGGGAACGGGGATGAGTGAGGCATACGGTGAGAACGCGGATCCCCTGTCCGGCGCTCAACGGCGGGTCCGGCGCAGCCCTTTGCTGTTCACCACGCCGCTCGTGCTCCTCGGCCTGCTGACCGCGCTGCTCGTCTGGGAAACGATCCGGGTGAACACGACGGCCGGGGCGCGGACCGAGTGGCCGTGGCGTCTGGAGTTGATCGACGCGCAGGTGCTGGGCAGTCTGCTGGCGGTCTCGCTCGGGGCCGTACTGGCCCGGGCGCAGTATGCCCGCACGGTCAGGCCGTACCTGGGCTGGCGGGCGGCCTGGACGACGGGGCTGCTGGCGGCGGAGGCGCCTGCGTGGCGCGTCGGGATACTCAACGGCGGCCAGCACATGGCCGTGATCGAGTCGTGGGACACCCGGGTGGTCATGCAGGGGGCGGACGACTCCGCCGACGCGCAGTGGAACAGCGTCTCCGGCACTGTGGCCGAACTGACCGAGGCCGGATTCACCGTCGGGGAGGACTTCCGGCTGATCGAGTTCGGCGCGGGATTCCCCCTGATGGGAGCTGTGGGCGGGCACGAGACGGTGCTGATGGGCGCGTTCTCCGAGCTCTTCGCCCAACGGGTCCAGTCGCTCTACGTGCGAGTCAGGGTCACGGATGTCGTCGGTGACACCCACGAGCGGACCCTGGACTGCATGAAGAGCGTGTGGACCGACCGGGCAGCCCCGGCCGGATGACACCCTGTGCGCCGTGGGCCGCCGGCACCGGGGCGGGGTGGCGCGGACCGGACCGGCCTCGTCCTCAATCGCCTGCCCCACCTGGGTTTTCCCTCGCCTGCGTGGCGCTGCGCGTCTTCCGTTCGAACGGAAGACGCAGCCCTGTGTGCCACTCGTGTGACGAGTGGATCTCCGCAGTTGCCAAGCCCGTTCAGGGGAGTAAAGTCGTGCCGCCGGGCACTGTGGTCGTACAGAAACTGGCTGCATTTCTCGTGATCCGGAAAACTCCCCTCAAGGACGGCCGTGAAGATCTCTGATTCCCCTCGCGCCTTCGCTGTTGCGAAGAAGAACCCTGTGCCGCTCTCCAAGATCGACACCCGCACCGCAGAAGCCACCAGGAAGCTTGGCCGGGTTTTTTCGGCCTCGACCGACCGCCACACCCAGGCGTCGACCTTCAGTTCTGCGCTCTGAATCGCGTTCCATGCTGGCTAGACTGAGGGAATGACAGGACCCCTGGTCCCATTCCGCGAAATTGTGCTCAAAGTGCACAGCAGGTGCGATCTTGCCTGTGATCATTGCTACGTCTACGAACATGCAGATCAGAGTTGGCGTACCCGCCCCAAAGCAATCTCTGACGACGTCATCTTCCGGACAGCTCAGCGCCTGGCCGAGCATGCCAGAACGCATGCGTTGCCCTCCGTGTCAGTGATCCTGCACGGAGGGGAGCCTCTGCTGGCGGGCCCCGCCCGACTGCGGCGCGTCTGCGAAGAGCTCACCTCCGCCTTCGAAGGCATCGCGGAGCTCGACCTCCGCATCCACACCAACGGGACCCAGCTCAGCCCGCGCTACCTCGACCTCTTCGACGAATTCGGCGTCAGGGTCGGCATCTCCCTCGACGGGGACCGGGCCGCCAACGACCGGCACCGCCGCTACGCCGACGGGCGCAGCAGCCACCCCCTGGTCCTCAAGGCCGTCGAGCTGCTCCGGCAGGAGCGCTACCGCCACCTGTACCTCGGGCTCCTGTGCACCGTCGACATCCAGAACGACCCGCGCGCGGTCCTCGACGCACTCGCCGAGCTCGACCCCCCGCTCGTCGACTTCCTGCTCCCGCACGCCACCTGGGACGATCCGCCGCCCCGCCCGGACGGATCACCCACCGCCTACGCCGACTGGCTGCTCGCGGTCTTCGACCACTGGCAGGAGCGGGGGCGCCCGGTGCCGGTACGGCTCTTCTCCTCGGTGCTGTCCACACTGAGCGGCGGCCCCAGCCTCACCGAATCCCTGGGGCTCGCCCCCACCGACCTCGTCGTCGTGGAGACCGACGGTCAGCTGGAGCAGGTCGACTCGCTCAAGAGCGCCTACGAAGGCGCGGCGGCCACCGGGTTCGATGTCTTCACCCACGCCTTCGACGAGGTCGCCGCCCACCCCGGGGTGCGGGCCCGCCAGCTGGGGCTGGCCGGAGTCAGCGAGACCTGCCGCCGATGCCCGGTCGTGCGCTCGTGCGGAGGCGGCCTGTACACCCACCGGTACCGCTCCACGGGGCCGTCCGGCGCATTCGACAACCCGTCCGTGTACTGCGCCGATCTGGCCGCCCTGGTGCGCGGCATCGAGGCGCGCACGGCGGCGGCCCTCGTCGCACCCGCCGTGGCGGAGCCCGACGAACTGCTCGCCGCCCAGCAGGACCTCACCCGCACCCTGCTCGCCCGGCTGAACGCCGACATCGGCCGGTACGGCGGCGAGCGGTGGGCCGCCGCCTGGGAGCTGGCCACCACCATCGAGGCGTCCGAGGAGGGGGCCCGCGGCCTGGCCGAGGTGCTGGCGCACCCGTACACCCGCACCTGGCTGCTCGACGCGATGGAGCTGGTCGAGGACCGGCCCGGGGCCGTGCAGGTGGCGCGCCGGATCCCGGCGTACCTCGCGTCCGCCGTCGTGCGGGCCGGCCTCGATCTGCCCGTACGCGTGACCTTCTGGGGCGGCAGGATCTTCCTGCCCGGCCTCGGCGAACTGCGGATCGCCGGTGCGGGGGAGCGCGGCACGGCGCTGGTGCGGGCCACCGGGGACGGCTTCCTCGTCCGGCGGGAAGGGGACGGCGGGGCCGAGCGGCGGATCGTGCGGCCGCAGGAGGCCGGTCCCGGCTGGCGGCCGTTGCGCCGCCTCGCGACGCCCGGCCCGACGCCCGGCTTCGTGCTCGACGACCTCGACCCGTACCGCAAGTGCTTCGCCGTGCGCGCCGCGGACGCCCTCGACGACCGGGCCGCCGCCGGCCTGGAGGCCAGGATCGGCGAGGCGTGGACGCTGATCGGGGCGAAGGCGCCCGGACGCACCCGCGAGATGGCCGGCCGCCTCACCACCCTCACGCCGCTGACCGGCCTGGCCCCGGCGGAGCCCGCCGTCGGACAGCACGGATTCGGCGCGCTGGGGATCTCCCCGGACGGCAGCGCCGAGGAGTTGGCTTTCGCGCTGCTGCGGGGTTTCCGGCGGGCCGAATTGCGGGCGCTTCGGGATGTCGCGGATCTTTACGCGGCGGACGGCTCCTGGGAACATCGGATGCCCTGGCGGGAAGAACCGGTTCCGTTTTCCCGGCTGCTGGCCGAAACCTATGAGCGGATGGCGTTGGGGGCTTTCGACCCGCACTTCCTGGAGGGCGTACCGCAGGCGCTCGACACCCTGGAAGGCGCCGCCGAGCTGACCACCAGCGGAAAACAACTGCTGGATCAGATGCGAAAAGAAATCTGAGCCTCGCATTCCGGTTTAGCTGGGGCCGTCCGTACGCACAGGACAACTGGGAGGAACGGGAGCAGACCGAATTCGATCAAGAAATGATCGACGGCACCTGGGCACGTATGACTGAAAACCGGCGTTGAATGACCGAACGCCATGGGGGTGGAGCAACGTCCGCTCCGGAATGATGAATTCGCTCGCATTCACTTCACTCCTCGGGTGCGGGTGCTCACACAGGACGGGGGTCGTGTGCACGCAACAACGCAGCAGCGAGCGGCGGACCATCGGCCGTACTTCTTCTTGAGTTACGCACATACACCGGGGTACGGCGGTGGAACGGACCCCGACATGTGGGTCGAGCGGCTCTTCCAGGATCTCTGCGGCCATGTGATGGCCATGACCGATCTGCCCGCGGGCGCGCCCGCGGGCTTCATAGACCGCGAGATACGCTCCGGCGAGGGCTGGTCGGAACGGCTCGGTGAGGTGCTCGCCACCTGCCGGGTGTTCGTTCCGCTGTTCTCGCCGCGCTATTTCGCCAGTGAGATGTGCGGCAAGGAGTGGTACGCCTTCGCTCAGCGCGCCATCCACCACCGGGCCCGTTCCAACCAGCGCGCCGAGGCGATCGTTCCGGCGCTCTGGGTGCCCGTACCGCCGAGCCAGCTTCCGGGACCGGCCGAGCGATTACAGTTCAACCACCGTGATTTCGGGGACCGTTACGTCAGTGACGGACTCTACGGACTGATCAAGCTCAGGCTCTTCGCCGAAGAGTACGAACGCGCGGTGTACGAACTCGCCAAGCGCATCGTCAACGTCGCCGACACCATCAGGCTCGGCACCGGGCGCCCCGTCGACTACCGGCTGGCCCCCAGCGCCTTCGGTCCGCCGAACAGCGGAGTCGGCGGCCCCCGCCCCATGCAGGTGACCATCGCCGCCCCCACCCGGCACGACCTGCCCGAAGGGCGCAACGCCGAGTACTACGGCGACAATCCGCAGGACTGGAACCCCTACCACCCGGCCGCCGCCCGTCCCCTGGCCTATGTCGCCGAGGACCTGGTGCGCTCCCTCAACTACCAGGCCACCGTCTCCTCCTTCGACGAGGAGTCCGGGCACCCGGAGGGCAAACAGCCGCCCAGCAGGCCGGAGATCCTGCTCGTCGACCGCTGGGCCCTGCAGGACGAGGACCGGTGCCGGCGGCTCGCCGCCTTCGACGCCGAGAACCGCCCCTGGGTGACGATGGTCGTGCCGTGGAACCGCGAGGACCACGAAAGCCGGGCGGCCGAGGCCGAGTTGACCGAGAAGCTCGAACAGACCATGCCGACCAAGATGCGCCAGGGACGGGCCTACTGCCGGGTCGCCGCCAAGGGCGTACCCAGCATGGAGGCCTTCGGGCAGATCCTGCCGCAGGTGGTCGAGGTGGCGGCCCAGCAGTATCTGAGACACGCGGCGGTCTATCCGCCCGCCACCGGCGGCGGGCACACCGAACGGACACGGTTGACGGGGCCGATGGCGCAGACGAACTACATCCCCGAGACACACGACCCTGCGACGGATGCGGAGGACACGGATGACGGCCAGTCGTGACGGGCGCATCGTCACCTTCTACTCGTACAAGGGCGGCACCGGGCGCACCATGGCCCTGGCCAACACCGCCTGGATACTCGCCGCCAACGGAAAGCGGGTACTGGCCGTCGACTGGGACCTGGAGGCACCGGGGCTCCACCGGTTCTTCCACCCGTTCCTCGACCCCTCGACCCTCGGTGCCACCACCGGTGTCATCGATCTGATCACCGAGTACGCCTGGGCCGCGACCAGCCCCGTCCATCGCGCCGACGACTGGCACCGCGACTACGCCCGCATCCAGCCGCACGCCGTGTCCCTCACGCCCGAGGCGCTCGGCTGGGAGTTCCCGCACGGCGGGACCCTCGACTTCGTCTCCGCCGGACGGCAGAACCGCGAATACTCCGCGACCGTCTCCACCTTCGACTGGGACAACTTCTACGACCGGCTCGGCGGCGGCCATTTCTTCGACGCCCTGCGCGACGACATGAAGGCCAACTACGACTACGTCCTGATCGACAGCCGGACCGGCCTCAGCGACATCGCCGACATCTGCACCGTCCACCTGCCCGACATCCTGGTCGACTGCTTCACCCTCAGCGACCAGTCCATCGACGGCGCCGCCTCCGTCGCCCGGCAGATCTCCGAGCGCTACACCGGCCGCCCCATCTCCATCTTCCCCGTCCCGATGCGCATCGACGAGGGCGAGAAGGAGAAGGCCGACGCCGGACGGGCACTGGCCCGGCTGAAGTTCGACCGGCTGCCGCGCGATCTGTCCGGTGACGAACTCACCGCCTACTGGGGCGCGGTGGAGATTCCGTACCGCCCCTACTACGCGTACGAGGAGACCCTCGCCACCTTCGGCGACGAGGCCGGCCTCACCAACTCGCTGCTCTCCGCCTTCGAACGCCTGACCTCCGTCATCACCGACCAGCAGATCACCTCGATGCCACCGGTCGGCGAAGAGGTACGGCTGCGCATCCGTGACGCGTTCACCCGGCGCAGGCCCGCGCTGCCGGCCGATCTCTTCCTCAGCTATGTGGCGGAGAACCGGATGTGGGCCGACTGGATCGAATCCGTGCTCACCCGGGCCGGGTTCCGTGTCGTGCCGCGTGATGTGTCCGCCGAGCGGGAGGCGCCGCAACCGGCGACCGCCACCGAGAACGCGGCCCGTACCGTGGTGCTGCTGTCCAGCGCCTACCTCAAGTCGCAGCGCGCGGTGAACCTCTGGGACCGCGCCGTGGCGGAGGACCCCGGCGGCGGCCGGCGCCATCTCCTGCCGCTCAGGGTCGGTGACGTCCGGCTGTCCGCGCCCTACATCGACCGCAACCCCGTCGACCTCTTCCGGCTCGACGAGGTGCATGCCACCGCCGCCCTGCTGCGCGCCCTGGACCGGCCCGTACAGCTCACCGACGGTGTGTCGCCCGGACCGCGCTTCCCCGGCACCGTCCCCAGGATCTGGAACGCGCCGCCGCGCAACCCCGGCTTCACCGGCCGCTCCCTGGTCCTGGAGCGGATGCGCGACCAGCTCGGCGGCGGCATGGCCGTCGTGCTGCCGCAGCCGCAGACCCTGTACGGACTCGGCGGTGTCGGCAAGACCCAGGTCGCCCTGGAGTACGTGCACCGCTTCATGGCCGACTACGACCTGGTCTGGTGGATATCGTCCGAGCAGACCGACGACGTGGTGGCCTCGCTCGCCGAGCTCGCCGTCCGGCTCGGCGCCCAGGGCGGCGACGACATGGCGGCCGCCTCCCAGGAGGCCGTGGACCTGCTGCGGCGCGGGGTGCCCTCGGACCGCTGGCTGCTGGTCTTCGACAACGCCGACGACCCCGAGCGGCTCAGGCGCTACTTCCCGCAGGGCGGCTCCGGGCACATCCTGGTCACCTCCCGGAACCAGGCGTGGTCCCAGCACGGCGACGCACTGCCCGTCGACGTCTTCCTGCGCGAGGAGTCCATCGAGCACCTCCAGCGCCGGGCTCCGGGGCTGAGCGAGGAGGACGCCGCACAGGTGGCCACCGCGGTCGGCGACCTGCCGCTCGCCGTCGAACAGGCGGCGGCCTGGATCGCGGAGACCGCCACCCCGATCGACACCTACCTGGAACAGCTGGCGCAGCAGGCCCCGGAGGTCCTGGCGCTCAACCAGCCGGCCGGATATCCGGAGCCGGTCGCCGCCACCTGGAACATCTCCATCCAGCGGCTGAAGGAGCGCTCGCCCGCCGCGGTGCGGCTGCTCCAGCTCTGCGCCTTCTTCGCCCCCGAGCCGATCTCGGGGAACCTCCTCTACAGCAAGGAGATGATCGAGGCACTGAAGCCGTACGACGCCTCGCTCCAGGAGAAGCTGGTGCTGGGCCGGGTCATCCGGGAGATCGGCCGGTTCGCCCTCGCCAAGGTCGACCAGGTCTCCAACTCCATCCAGGTGCACCGACTCGTCCAGGCCGTCATCCGGGCGCAGCTCAGCGAGGAGGAGCAGCGGGATGCCCGGCACGCCGTCCACCGCATCCTGGCGGGCGCCCGGCCGGATGACGACGAGCCGATCGACAACCCCTCCACCTGGCCGCAGTTCGCCACCATCTGGCCGCACCTCGGCCCGTCCGACGCCCGCAACTGCAGGGAGCCGGAGGCCCGCAGGCTGCTGATCGACCGTGTCCGCTACCTCTGGAAGCGAGGTGACTTCAGGACCGCCGCCACGCTCTGCGAGGAGCTGCGCGCCATCTGGAAGGAGACACTGGGGGAGCGGGACATCCAGTACCTCTACCTCTGCTTCCACCTCGCCAACATCTACCGCTCGCGCGGCCGTTACGTGGAGGCGCGGGAGCTGGACGAGATCACCCTGGCGATGCAGCAGGAGGTCCTGGGCCCGGAGCACCCGCACACGTACATGAGCACCAGCAGTCTGGCGACCGACCTCGGCACGCTCGGCGAGTACACCAGGGCGATCGAGCTGGCGACCGAGGCCACCGACGGGTTCAACCAGATCTTCCACGATTCGCACCCGCGGACCCTGGCGGCCGCCAACAACCTGGCGTTCACCCTGCGGTCCATCGGGCAGTACGCCAGGGCCAGGGAGATCGACCAGGACGTCTTCGACCGGCGCGTCGAGGTGCTCGGCGCGGAGCACCCGTACAGCCTCTCCTCGGCCATGAACCTGGCCCGCGACCTGCGTGACGTCGGACGGTACGAGGACGCGGTCGGCATCCTCAGCCGTACGTACGACAGTTACAAGGCCACGCTCGGCCGGGCCTTCCCCGGCACGCTGAGCGCGGCGAAGAGCCTGGCGGTGTCGCTGCGCCGGGCGGGCAGACTGGAGGACGCGCGCAGGCTCACGGTGGCCACCCGTGCCAGGTACCGGGCCAAGTACACCGCCGCCAACCCGGAGTCGCTGGCCTGTGACCTCAATCTGGCGGCCGACCTGTACGCGGCGGGTGAGGCGGCCGAGGCCAGGGACACCGCGCAGGAGGTCGTCGATCAGTACATGAAGGTGCCGGGGGAGAAGCACCCGTACACCCTGGCCGCCCTGAACAACCTCGGCGTCTACCAGCTGGGGGCCGGTGCGGTGGAGGAGTCGGAGCAGGTGCTGACCCGGGTGGTCGCGTCGATGCGGGAGGTGTACGGGCCGGAGCACCCCAACACCCTGTTCTGCGTCATGAACCTGGCCAACGCGACGGCCGAACGCGGCGATCTCGACATCGTGCTGGAGACCGAACGGAAGGTGGCGGGACAGCTCAGGCACGTCATCGGGGCGCACCACCCGGAGACCCTGGCCATGATGTCGAACATGGCGGTCACGCTCGATGCGATGGGGCGCAAGGGCGAGGCGATGCGGCTGAGGGCGGAGACGGTCGACGAGCTGTCCCGGCAGCTCGGCGACGACCATCCGATGACCCGGATCGCCCGGGACGAGCGCCGGTTCGAACGCGAACTGGAACCGATGCAGGTATGAGCAAGCGGGGAGCGTCCGGCCGCGACCGGACGCTCCCCTTCTCCCGGGCCCGTTCCTCAGCAGGCGGCCGGTTCCAGCAGCCAGTTGAGGATCCTGGGCAGCGCGTGCAGCGCGTCGAAGTGCGCGGCCGCCGGTTCCACCACGACGGTGGAGTTCGGGATGCGCTCGGCCAGCCAGCGGGAGTGGCCCACCGGAGAGAACACGTCCTTCTCGCCGTGCCACAGCATCACCGCACCGGTGATGTCCGCGGGGTCGAACCCCCATGGAGAGCTGAACGCGATCGCGTCGTCGATCCATCCCCACGCCGAAGTGCGCAACCCCTCACGGTAGTTGCGCAGCAGCATGGTGCGGACCCCGGCATCGTTGACCACCAACCGGTCGGAGTCCGTCAGCTCACGGCGCAGATCGTCGATGAGCCGGACCGGGTTCTTCCTGATCACCGCGGACCGTGAGATGAACGACTCCGCGAGCCCGTCCGGATCGGCCGCCGCGGTGGAGTACGCCAGCACATTGGAGGCGGCCATCCCGTCGAACCAGTCGAGGCCGTCGGCGCCCCAGGGGGCCAGCCCGACCAGTGCGGCGGTACGGGTGACCCGCTCGGGCATCAGCGCGGCACAGGCCAGGGCATGCGGGGCACCACCGGAACGGCCCACCACGGCGAACCGCTCCAGCCCGAGGTGGTCCGCGATGGCCCGTACGTCCTGGACGGCGTCGGCGACACAGCGGCCCGGCAGCCGGTCGGATTCGCCGTATCCGGGCCGGTCGTAGGTGATCAGCTGGGTCTTGCGCTGGTACAGCACCATGCCGCGCGGGGCCGGACCGAGTCTGCTGCCGGGCATTCCGTGCAGCAGAAAGACCGGTCTGCCGCGGGGATCTCCCAGTCGCTCCACCACCAGATGCCGCCCGTCCGTTGCGCGCACCCGACTACGCACTCCGTGCCTCCTCCGTATGGTGCGGGCACCGCGTGCCCGGCTTTTCCCCGCCCAATTCGATGATGGACCATCAGAGCACGTACAGGGACGGCGTGTTGGGTAAAGGTGGAGGTCTTGAAGGGCGCGGTGGCGCTTCCGGCCGGGTGGCGTGGGGCGGCTCGGCTTCGGTGAGGTGCCGAGCAGGCCCCTTTCCGAGCCGCCCGCAGGACGACGGGCTCGCCCGCATCACCTCAACCGATGCGGACGAGCCCGTTGTTCTGTCCGGGGAAGCCTGTCGGTACTACCCGCGCGCGAGCGTCACGAATGCCGCCCACGTGTCACGTCCGACCCGCAGTACCGGTCCGTCGGCCGCGACCTTCGAGTCCCGCACGTACATCGCACCGGCGTCGGCGGCCACCTCCACGCAGTCGCCACCGTCCGATCCGCTGTAGCTGCTCTTGAACCAGCGCAGCTCGTCAACGCTCTCGGTTACCTGCTCCACGCTCATGTCTCTCCCACCAGCCGTTCGATGAGCCGCGCAGACGCCTTGACGTTCAGGGCCTGCGATCGCAGCTTGCCATATCGCAACCCGAAGGCGCTGACCTCTGCCGCATCACCGACGACACACCCGACACCCTGTGACTCGAAGTATCCGAGGTGTCGGAGTTCCTTCGTCTGAACCGTTACGAACGGCCCGTTCTTCCCAGGATGGAACCCTTGCCCGGCCGGCATGACCTGGACCTCGACATTGCGCAACATTCCTACTTCCAGGAGGTGTTGCCACTGTGCGCGCATTACGTCGATGCCACCTACGGGGTCGCGCAACGCCTCCTCCCCGATGATGAACGAAAGCTCCGCCATCGGGTCCCGGGTCAGCAGCTTCTGCCTGCTCAGCCGCGCTTCCGTGCGCTGGTCGATGATCTCCTCGCTGAGCGGTGGGCAGTGGCCGCCGAACACGGCCCGTGCGTACGCCTCCGTCTGCAACAGACCCGGCACCAGCAGCGGGTCGTACGAGAAGCGGCTCAGTACCTCCGCCTCGATGAGGGCGAAGTTGCGGAAGAACTGCGGGAGCTTCGCCCGGTCCACATCGACCTGGAGTACTTCCAGCAACCCGCCCGCTGTCAGCACCCGGTCCGCCGCGACGGTGAACGCCTCCTTCGCGGGCCGCCGCCCCTGCTCGACCGAGGCGACCTGTTCCAGGGAGTAGCCGATGGCGTCCCCGAGTGCCTGCTGGTTCAACTCGGCCCGCTTGCGCAGGTGCTGGAGGAGCCTGCCGTAGGCCACCCACACCCCCGGCAGGTCGCTGTCCCCCTTCGTCTTCGCCGCGCGGCTGTTTCGTGTATCCCGCATGGCCCTCACGCCCTTTCCGCCACCGTTCGCGCCCGTCCGCCAGCCACTTGTAGCGTTCCTCAACTCCACTACGACTGGGCAATGTTCAACGGAAGGGCCATTTCCGGGGACACGGCCCCGGTCCCGTACGGCACCCGTACAGGACCCGTACAACTCAGGGCGGTGCTGCTCCGCCGGGCCCGTACCGCTGCTCTCCCGTACGGTCGTTGGACCTGGTCGGCGGTGGTGGCGGAGTCCGACGATGACGTCGTGACGCACCAGGAGAGCACCCCCCTTGAATCACCGGCCCCCACCGCCGAGTTCAGCCTTCGCCTCAGCAGTACCCGCCGTGGCGCCCGGCTGGCCCGCACCCTTGCCGTCCAGCAGCTCACCGAGTGGTGCGGCGGCCCGTACGACTCCGAGACCGCTCGAACCGTGGCCCTCGTCACGGCCGAGCTGTCCGCCAATGCCATCACCCACGGCCGCCTCCCCGGCCGTGACTTCAGGCTGACGCTGCTCCTTCTGCCCCATGCCGTCCGTATCGAGGTGACCGACACCCGGCCGGAGCGCCTGCCGTCTGTTCCGGCGGCGGGACCCGCGTCCGCCGACGCGACCTCGGGCCGCGGCCTGCTGCTCGTCGAGGCGTATGCGGACCGTTGGGGCTGCACCGTCCGCGACGCGTACACCAAGACGGTCTGGGCGGAGGTGCCGCACCCCCTCTGAACGGCGCTTTCGGAACGGCGGTGGTGAGGGCGGAGCCGGGTCAGTCGACCGTCGAGCCGAACGGCGGCCGGGCACCGGTGGTGTCGTCCGGCTTGCGCAGGGACACCAGGAGGGTGACGAGCGTGCCCGCCACCGCCCACGCGGACAGCACCAGCAGTGGTCCGGTGACCGCGTTGCCCCTGAAGTACGCGATCGAGCGGGCCACCCAGGTGCCCGCCCCGGGCGGCAGCGCGGGGCCGATCGTCCGCCAGAAGTCGGGGAGCATCGGCAGCGGAAAGGCGCCGCCGGCGCTCGGGTTGCCCGCGATCACCACGATCAGGACGGCCAGGCCGATGCCGACGATGCCGGTGAGGGCCTGGAGGGCGAGGGTGAGCATGCCGACCGCGAAGACGGTCAGCGCTCCCAGCCCCGACAGGCCCCAGAAGCTTCCGGGCAGGGCGCCGAGGATCGGGCCGATGATGACCGCGCCGCCGATTCCACCGACGACGGAGTACAGCGCCATGACGCCGGTTCGGATCAGCGCGCGCTGCCGGTTGGCGGGCTTGGAGCCGGCGCTGATCGCCAGGATCGAGGCGCAGAGGTAGCCGCCGACGCACCAGCCCACGACCAGGTAGAAGGACGAGATGCCGTTGAAGTCCTGACCGGAGGCGGGGGCCAGGTCCACGGAGCGCACCGTGCGCTGCTGGGCCAGATCGGCCTTCGTGATGATCTTCGTCAGGGTGTCGGCCATGGAAGTGCCCCCGCCGGAGGCGACGAGGACGGTGTCGGTGGTGCTGGTGGGGCTGACGATCAGGGCGCCGTCGATCTCGCGGTTCAGGATCTGCTCGCGGGCCGTGGCCGCGTCGGCGACCGTACGGGGGTCCAGCGGGCCGCCCGGGAGATTCTTCAGCTCGGTGAGGAGCTGTGCGGACATCTGCCGGGGCGCGACGACCCCGAAGGGCACGTCCGTCGGCTTCGGCCTGTGCAGTGCCCCGACGTAGGACGCGATGAACAGCAGTTGCAGTCCGAGCACGCCGATGACAAGCAGCGCGGCCCGTGGAGTGACGGCGTTCTTCACCTCGTCAGCGAAAGTCATGCCCCAACGGTCCGGGGCTTCGGCCGTTCGTGCAGGTGGGACTGGGCCGAATGGCTGACCGGAGAGCCGGTCCGGGGCCGGGAGCATGCCGCGCCGGGAGTCGGGGGGCGTGCCGCGCCCGGAGCGGCGCGCGGGACCGGGCAAGGCCGGTTCGGACGGGTGAGGCGACAGTTTCAGCCACTGGTTACGAGTCCTCCAGATACGGTCAGGTGTTCGAATTAAGTCGTTGACCGGGTCTGATGAGGGTTAGAGTAATCGAACGGACGTACGATGGAGGGATCGGGCGTATGGCTGAAATGGGGTGGAGAACGGAGGTGCGACATGGCGGGCTACGCCCATCTGCACGTCGCGTCCGGATACTCCGCTCGCTACGGCGCCGCCCACCCCGAGCACCTTGTCCGGCGGGCGGCCGAGCGCGGCATGACGGCGCTCGCGCTCACCGACCGGGACACGGTCACGGGGACGGTGCGGTTCGCGCAGGCGTGTGCCGGGGCCGGTGTCCGGCCGGTCTTCGGCGTCGACCTGGCAGTGGAGGCTCTCGCGCCGCCGCCTCCGGTGCGGCGGCGGCGCACCCCGGCGCGCGGTGGTGCGCACGTGGTCGAACCGCCGCTGCGGATCGTGCTGCTCGCGCGGAACCGGGCAGGGTGGGCGCGGCTGTGCCGGATCACCTCGGCCGCGCACGCCGGGACCGCGGGCGGTGCGGCGCCGGTGGTCCCGTGGGAGGCGCTGCGTGAACACGGCGGCCCCGGCCTGATCGTGCTGCTCGGGCCGCTCTCGGAGCCGGTACGCGCGCTGGCGGCGGGCCGGGAGGACGTGGCGGCGAAGCTGCTGACGCCGTGGCGGGAGATCTTCGGCGGCGGGATTCGGCTGGAGACCGTCCTGCACGATCGGCCCGGCACCGGGCCGGGATCGCTGCGGCTGGCCGCCCGGACCCTCGCGCTGGCCGATCGCACCCGTACCACCGCCGTGCTCTCCAACGCCGTCCGCTACGCGGACCCCGACCAGCACCGGCTCGCCGATGTCCTGGACGCCGCGCGGCTGCTGCGGCCCATCGACCGGCGCCGTCTGGACAGCGGGCAGCGCTGGCTCAAGGACGAGAGGGACATGGCGGGCATCGCGCGGCTGATCGCCGAATGCGCGGGGGCGGGGCCCCGGCGGGCGGACCGTCTGCTGGCGGACACCGTCGCCACGGCGGCGGCGTGCACCGTCGATCCCGCGGCGGATCTGGGGCTGGGCACGCCGCACTTCCCGGAGGCGGAAGTGCTCGGCGCCGGGCCCGGGGCGGGCGGCGCGGCACAGCTGCTGCGCCGGCGGAGCGAGGCCGGTATGGCCCGGCGCGGTCTGGACCACGACCGCGCCGCGCTCGATCGGCTGGACGAAGAGCTCGCCGTGATCTCCCGGCTGAACTTCGACTCGTACTTCCTCGCCGTCGGACAGGTCGTGGCCGACATCCGGGAGAGGGGCATCCGGGTCGCGGCCCGCGGCTCGGGCGCCGGGTCGATGGTCTGCCACGCCCTGGGCATAGCCACCGCCAACCCGCTCGACCACCACCTGCTGTTCGAACGCTTCCTGAGCGTGCGGCGGGCGTCGCTTCCGGACATCGACATCGACGTGGAGTCCGCCAGGAGGCTGGAGTGCTACGACACGATCTTCGAACGGTTCGGCAAGGAGCGCGTGGCGGTCACCGCGATGCCCGAGACCTACCGGGCCCGTCGGGCTCTGCGGGACACCGGCCTGGCTCTGGGGATCGCACCGGCGGAGGTCGACCGGATCGCCAAGAGTTTCCCGCATCTGCGGGCGTCGGACATCACCGGCGCGCTCGCCGAACTGCCCGAACTGCGTCAACTGGCGGCCGAGGCGGGACGGTACGGGCCGCTGTGGGAGCTCGCCGAAGGGCTCGACTCCCTGATCCACGGCATGGCCATGCACCCCTGCGGCGTGGTCATCAGCGACGCGACGCTTCTGGACCGGCTGCCGGTGCAGCCCACCCCCCAGGGCGACTACCCGATGGCCATGGCGGCCAAGGAGGAGATCGAGGCACTGGGCAACATCAAACTGGACGTCCTGGGTGTACGGATGCAGTCCGCGATGGCGCACGCGGTCGCCGAGATCGAACGGACGACCGGCAACCACATCGACCTGGACGACCCGCGGCAGGTGCCGCTCGACGACGTCTTCGCGTTCAAGATCATCCAAGAGAGCCGGACCCTGGGCCTGTTCCAGCTTGAATCCCCCGGCCAGCAGGACCTTCTGTCCCGGCTGCAGCCCCGCGACCCGCAGGACGTCATCGCCGACATCAGCCTCTTCCGCCCCGGACCGGTCGCCGGAGGGATGCCCGAGCGGTACGTCGCGGCCCGCCACGGCGGCAATCCCTCCTACGCCCACCCGGACCTCGAACCCGTGCTCGCCGACACCTACGGCGTGACCATCTGGCACGAACAGATCATCGAGACGCTGTCGGTGCTGACCGGTTGCGACCGGGCCCTGGCCGAGGTCGCCCGGCGGGCGCTCGGTGACAAGGACCGGCTGCCCCGGATCAAGGGCTGGTTCCACCGCCAGGCGCGGGCCCGCGGCTACAGCGCGAAGGTCCGGGACGAGGTGTGGAGCACCGTCGAGGCCTTCGGCGCCTACGGCTTCTGCCGGGCGCACGCGGTCGCCTTCGCCGTACCGGCCCTGCAGAGCGCCTGGCTCAAGGCGCACTACCCGGCGTTCCTGCTGGCCGGGCTGCTCGAACACGACCCCGGCATGTGGCCCAAGCGCGTCCTCGTCGCCGATGCCCGCCGGCACGGCGTTCCCGTCCTGCCCGTCGACGTCAACCGCTCCGGGGCGGAGCACACCGTGGAGCGGGCCGACGGGGAGCAGTGGGGCGTACGGCTCGCGCTGTCCGCGGTGCGCGGCATCAGCGAGGGGGAGTGCGCCCGGATCGAGGAGGGCCGGCCGTACGGATCGCTGTCGGACTTCTGGCAGCGGGCCCGTCCCAGCAGGCCGGTCGCCGAACGCCTCGCGGAGATCGGCGCCCTGGGCACTCTCCACGACGGGCGGCTCACACGGCGCGATCTGCTCCTGCAGATCACCGAACTCCACCGGCAGTCCCGCCACCGGTCCGCGGGCAGGGGCCAGTTGCCCATCGACGCGGACGCGGCCGGAGGGGCGGAGCCGAGCGGCCTGCCCGAAATGACCGGACGCGAGGCCCTGAACGCGGAGCTGAACACGCTCGGCATCGACGTCTCCAAGCACTTGATGGAGCATCACCACCGGCTGCTGCGGGAGATCGGCGCGACCGACGCGGCCCACCTGGCGGCAGCGCGGGCAGGCCGGCAGGTGCTGGTCGCCGGGGTGCGGGCCTCGACCCAGACCCCGCCGATCGCCAGCGGCAGGCGCATCATCTTCGTCACCCTGGAGGACGGCTCCGGCCTGGTCGACCTGGCCTTCTTCGAAGACTCCCACCCGGCCTGCGCGCACACCGTCTTCCACAGCGGGCTGCTGCTGGTCCGCGGCACGGTCCAGGTGCGCGGCACCCGGCGCACCGTCGTCGGCACCATGGCCTGGGACCTGGACCGGATCGCTGCCGCCCGCCGCGACCACGGCCCCGAAGCCGCTCTCACCCTCCTCGGCGCCGATCACCCGCACCCGACCCCCGCGCTGCCGCGGCGGACCCTGGCCGACGGCACCGCGGGGGCCCGGCTGCACCCGTACGCCGATCTGCAACCCGCCGGCAGCCGCTCGGCCGACCTGAAGAAGCTCGGCCACACCAGCCCGGGGAGCGCAGGATGACCACGCGGCGGCGGTACATCGCCCACCTCCACCTGCATGCCGCGCCGAGTGAGGGCCGGTACGACGACATCATCGAACTGATGTCTGGCATCACGCCCCATGTCCAGGCCGTCCCGCCCCATGCCGTCCAGCTCGACCTGACGTCGGCGCTCAGATACTTCGGCCTGTCCCCCTACGACGTCGTCCAGTTGGCGAAGCTCAGGCTGAAGGCCCTCTACGGCATCGACAGCAGCGCCGGGCTCGCGGACAACCGCATGCTGGCCGCCATGGCGGCCGACGCGTCCGCACCGGGGGACACCACCTGGGTTCCCGCCGGGCAGGCCGCCGACTGGCTGTACCCCCGACCGGTCACCGCACTGCCGGGGATCGGCCGCGCCACAGCGGAAACGCTCAACCGATACGGCCTGCACACCATCGGCCAGGTCGCCGACGTACCGGCGGCGACCCTGCAACGCCTTCTCGGCGCCGGCCCCGCCCGGCTGCTGGCCGAGCGTTCCCGAGGCCGCGATCCCCGCCCGGTCGCACCGCTGGAACCGGCGCAGCACCTGACCGCCGACCTGGTGCTGGACCGGGACTGCCTCGACCCGGCGCTCCATCACCGGGCCGTCGTGGGACTCGCCGACCGGATCGGCCAACGCCTGCGCGGCGAGAGCCAGGTCACCGGCCGCCTCACCCTCACGGTGCGGTACGCCGACCGCAGTTCCACCACGCGGACGCGTCCGCTGCCGGAGCCCACCGACCACTCGCCCGTCCTCGGCACGGCTGCCCTGGGACTGCTGGCCTCCCTCGGGCTGCAACGGGCACGCGTCCGTGCGTTCGTGGTCCGTGCCGACGATCTGACGCCGGCCGGTGCCGCCCACCGCCAACTCTCCCTGGACTCCGGTGACGACCGCGCCCGCGCCGCCGAGGCGGCCACGGACCGGGCCCGCCGCCGCTTCGGCCCGGGAGCCGTGTATCCCGCCGTTCTGGCCCCGGGGACCGCCGGGCGGCCCCTCGCGCACCGGCATCCGGAGATCAGCGCGAAGCCGGCGGGGGCGCCGAGCGCACCGACAGCGCAAACCCGGCGTCGTCCTGGGTGCCGAAGTAGGTGAAACCCGAGCGCTCGCTCCTCCGGCCGCTCATCAGCACCTCCAGGCCGAGCGCCTGGCCCGCTTCCCTGCCGCGGTCGACGTTCTTGGTCGACGTCCTCGGCGGAGAAGCCGAGGTGGAGGACACCCTCGCCCCGCGTGTCGAGGAACCTGTGCCGCGAGGTACCCGCGTACGGGCGTCAGTTTTTACCGACGCGTAACTTCCCACGCCACCCTACTCGTGCGTAATTTGGCGTGAGTACACAGAAGGTCAGCAGTCAGAACTTGTGGTCCGGGCCGCAGGGTGCACAGCCATCGCAACTCCCTTGAGCCGCAAGGAGACCACACGATGCTGCCCTGGACCCGTGCGTCGCGTACCCCACGTACGCGGAGAACCCTCGCCGCACTGCTCCTCGCCGTCGCCGCCGTCGCCGCCCCCACGGCCACTGCCGCTGCAGCCACCCCCACTGCCGCCACCGCCACTTCCCGTGGCTGGAACGACTACTCCTGCAAGCCCTCCGCAGCCCACCCCCGCCCCGTCGTCCTGGTCCACGGAACCTTCGGGAACTCCATCGACAACTGGCTGGTCCTTGCCCCGTACCTCGTCAACCGGGGCTACTGCGTCTACTCGCTGGACTACGGGCAGCTGCCCGGAGTGCCGCTCTTCAACGGCCTCGGTCCGATCGACAAGTCGGCCGGCCAGCTCGCCGCGTTCGTCGACGAGGTGCTCGCCTCCACCGGGACGTCCGAGGTCGACGTCGTCGGCCACTCCCAGGGCGGCATGATGCCGAACTACTACCTGAAGTTCCTCGGCGGGGCCGCCAAGGTGAACGCCATGATCGGGCTGGCGCCCGACAACCACGGCACCACCCTCCTCGGCCTGACGAAGCTGCTGCCGTACTTCCCGGGGGTGGAGGACCTGCTGAATGCCAACACGCCCGGCCTCGCCGACCAGGTGGCGGGATCCCCGTTCGTCACCAAGCTCAACGCGGGCGGCGACACCGTGCCCGGAGTGCGTTACACGGTCATCGCGACCAAGTACGACGAGGTCGTGACCCCGTACCGCACGCAGTTCCTGAACGGGCCGAACGTGCACAACGTCCTGCTCCAGGACCTCTGTCCGGTCGATCTCTCCGAGCACGTGGCGATCGGCACCGTCGACCGGATCGCGTACCACGAAGTGGCGAACGCCCTGGACCCGGCACACGCCACCCCCACCACCTGCGCCTCGGTCGTCGGCTAAGAGCTGTCCTGTCTGGCCGGACTGTGCCGGGAGACGCCCCGCCCCCGTCGCCCCACGGCGCACCTGAGGCGGGGCGTTTCATACCGTGCGGGCCGCTGCCGTCAGCGGCGGATGGCACGATCGACTCATGACGACGATCGACTGGGACTCCGCGGCCGACTCCTTCGACGAGGAGCCCGACCACGGGCTGCTTGATCCGGTGGTCCGGCACGCCTGGGCGCGGCGGCTGGAGAGCTGGCTGCCCGGCGAGCGCTCCGAGGTCCTCGACCTGGGGTGCGGCACCGGAAGCCTCGCGCTGCTCGTCGCCGGGCAGGGGCACCGCGTCACCGCCGTCGACCGGTCGCCGCGCATGGTGGAGCAGGCGCGGGCCAAGCTCGCCGGCACGGGCACCGGGGTGTATCTCGGGGACGCGGCCCAACCGCCGGTCGGAATGCAGCAGTTCGATGTGATCATGGCGAGACACGTCGTGTTCCTGCTGCCCGATCCGGCGGCGGTCCTGCGTCACTGGTTCACCCTGCTGCGGCCCGGCGGGCGGCTGATCCTGATCGAGGGCGTCTGGGGCGGGGTCGGCCTCTCCGCGGAGCGGCTGACCGGGCTGCTCTCGGAGCTCACCGAGCACATCCACCACGAGCCGCTCTCCGGCGACCCGACCCTGTGGGGCAAGCAGGTCGACGACGAGCGCTACGCCCTGGTGGCCCGCGCCGAACCACCGCACCGGCACACCGAGGTCGTCGATGTGCATCTGATCCTCCGCCGCGGCCCCGAGGTCCTGCTCGCCCGCCGGGCCGACACCGGGTACGCGGACGGGCTGTTCAACAGCCCGTCCGGACACGTCGAGGACGGTGAAGACGTCCGCGAGGCGATGATCCGTGAGGCCGCCGAGGAGATCGGTGTCGAACTCGGCCCGGACGAACTGCGGGTGGCCCTGGTCATGCAGCACCGCGGCCCCGGCGGCAGTCCCCGGACCGGCTGGTTCTTCGAGGCGGAGTACGACGCGGCCCGGCCGCCGTACAACCGTGAACCGGACAAGTGCTCCGAGCTGGCCTGGTTCCCGCTGGACGCCCTCCCGGACGACATCGTCGCCTACTGCCGGGCGGGACTCGACGGCTATCGCGCGGGGGAGCACTTCCTGATCCACTGGCACGAGGACGGCGACACCGTGGCGTACCAGCCGCACGGTATCCGCCGCGCGGTTCCGCTGCCCGCCGGTGGAGCGGGCACCGGCGGGGTTCACCACATCGAGCTGTGGGTGCCCGATCTGCCGTTGGCCGAGCAGGGCTGGGGCTGGCTGCTCGGCGAGCTGGGTCATGTCCCGTACCAGCGCTGGGAGCACGGCCGGAGCTGGCGGCGCGGCGACAGCTATGTGGTGGTGGAGCAGTCACCCGATCTGACCGGAGTGACGCACGACCGCCGCAGTCCCGGGCTCAACCACCTGGCATTCCACGTCCGGGACCGGGCCACCCTCGACGGACTGGTGGCCAGGGCCCCCGAGCACGGCTGGCGGCAGCTCTTCCCGGACCGCTACCCGCACGCGGGCGGCGACGGGCACACCGCCGCGTACCTGGAGGACGCGGCGGGGTACGAGGTGGAGCTGGTCGCCGGAATCCCGCAGGCCCGCCCGGTACCGGAGGACCCGGCGCCGTACACCGATGTCTGGGCGCGGCGCAGGGACTAAGGGCTGTCCCGCGATACCTGTCCCGCGACACCTGTCCCGCGATGCCGAGCGCTCTGATTTCGAGCGCCCCCACCCGCCGAGGTGCCCGTGCTGTTGACGGCGCCGCTGCCGCCGCCCCCGCCGCCCCCGCCGGCGAACCCGGAGCCCCGGACGGGCCCGAGGGCCCGTCCGGGGTGGTGCGGCCCTCACTCACAAGGTGCGCTCCAGGCGGTCGGCCATCAGCCTGACGAAGCGCGACGGGTCGCCCAGTTCACCGCCTTCGGCCAGCAGCGCCAGGTCGTGGAGGAGCTCGGCCGTCTCCTCCAGGCCCGTACCGGCATCCTCACCGCGTTCGGTGTGCGCCCGGTTGAGGCCGCTGACCAGCGGGTGCTCCGGGTTGAGTTCGAGGATGCGCTTGACCTGCGGGACCGGCTGGCCCATGGCGCGGTACATGTTCTCCAGGGCCGGCGTCACGTCGTGGGTGTCCGAGACGATGCAGGCGGGCGAGACGGTGAGGCGCGAGGAGAGCCGTACCTCCTTGACGGTCTCGCCCAGCCGGTCCGTCATCCAGGTCAGCAGATCCGCGTACTCCTGCTGCCGGTTCTCACGCTCGGTCGCGGCCTCCTTCTTCTCCTCGTCGGTACCGAGCTCGACCTCGCCCTTGGCGACGGACCGCAGCTTCTTGCCGTCGAACTCGGGCTCCGCCTCGACCCACACCTCGTCGACGGGATCGGTCAGCAGCAGCACCTCGACGCCCTTGGCCCGGAACGCCTCCATGTGCGGGGAGTTCTCGATGGCCTGCCGGGACTCACCCGTGAGGTAGTAGATGTGCTCCTGGCCGTCCTTCATCCGCTCCACGTACTGCCGGAGTGTGGTCGGCTCCTCCTTGTCGTGGGTCGTGGCGAAGGAGGCGACGCCGAGGATGGCGTCGCGGTTCTCGAAGTCGCTCAGCAGCCCTTCCTTGAGGACGCGGCCGAACTCCCGCCAGAACGTGGCGTAGCGCTCGGGGTCGGCGGACATCATGTCCTTGACCGTCGACAGCACCTTCTTCGCCAGGCGCCGGTGCATCAACTGGATCTGGCGGTCCTGCTGGAGGATCTCGCGCGACACGTTGAGCGACAGGTCCTGCGCGTCGACGACACCCTTGACGAAGCGCAGGTACGGCGGCATCAGCGCTTCGCAGTCGTCCATGATGAAGACGCGCTTCACGTAGAGCTGGATGCCGCGCTTGTACCCCTGCATGAACAGGTCCTGGGGCGCGTGCGACGGGATGAAGAGCAGTGCCTGGTACTCGAAAGTGCCTTCCGCCTGCAGCCGGATGGTTTCGAGCGGGGCGATCCAGTCGTGGCTGATGTGCTTGTACAGCTCGTGGTACTCGTCGTCCTTGACCTCGTCGCGCGAGCGCGCCCAGAGGGCCTTCATCGAGTTGAGGGTGTCGGGTTCACGCGGGGCGGCGCCGGACCCTTCCCCGGTGTCCTCGGTGCCGTCGGCCGGGGTCTCCGCGGCCATCCTGACGGGCCAGGTGATGAAGTCCGAGTACCGCTTGACGATCTCCCTGATCTTCCAGGGGGCGGTGTAGTCGTAGAGCCGGTCGTCGGTGTCCTCCGGCTTGAGCCGGAGCGTGACCGAGGTGCCCTGGGGGGCGCTGTCTACGGTCTCGATCGTGTACGTGCCCTCGCCGGTCGACGCCCAGCGGGTGCCCTGGCTCTCGCCCGCGCGCCGGGTCAGCAGCGTGACCTCGTCGGCCACCATGAAGCTGGCGTAGAACCCGACCCCGAACTGGCCGATCAGCCCTTCGGCCGCGGTGGAGTCCTCGGCTTCCTTGAGTTCGCGCAGGAACTTCGCCGTGCCCGAGTTCGCGATGGTCCCGATGAGCTGGACCACTTCCTCGTGCGACATGCCGATGCCGTTGTCCCGCACCGTCAGCGTGCGGGCCTGCTTGTCGGTCTCGATGTCGATGTGGAGGTCGGACACATCCGCGCCGAGCGAGTCGTCGCGGAGCGCTTCGAGTCGCAGCTTGTCGAGCGCGTCGGAGGCGTTGGAGACGAGTTCGCGGAGGAACACGTCCTTGTTCGAGTAGATCGAGTGGATCATCATCTGCAGAAGCTGGCGCGCTTCCACCTGAAACTCGAACGTCTCAGTGGGCATAATCAGCGATTCCTTCTCAGGTCACCAGGTCGGAAACTGACCTGAGCACTGTAATTCAGCTGGTGATCACGGGTGCTGTGTTTTCCCCGGCTCATGCTCTTCACCGGCCGATCCGGCAGAACTGGTCGATCCGGCAGAACCGGCAGAACCGGCAGAACCGGCGGGGCCGGACGGCGGAGCCGTGCCGGACTCACGGAAGTTCAATACAAAGCGGGCGCGTTCTCCCTGGATGCGACGGCGGACGTAGAGCACCGGCTCGCCGTCGGGGGTGCAACTGACGCCTTCGCGGACGAGCAGGGGGCTCCCGGCCGGTACGCCCAGCATGTCGGCGTCGCCGATGTCGGCCCCGACCGCGCTGAAGGCGCGCCAGTCGTACTCCAGAGTGATGCCGGCGCTGTCGGCCAGGGCGCGGACCAGGTTCTCCACCGGTCCCGGCGCCGCGAGTTCCCGGGGCAGCAGGGCGGAGGGCATCCAGTAGCTGCTGATGCCCCAGGTCTCCGAGCCGATGGAGAACACGGTCTCCACCCGTGACAGGACGCCGACGGGACGGCCCAGATGGCGTGCCGCCTCCTCGTCGACCGTGGCGGTGCCCGCGGGCAGGGCGGCGGTGACCGTCTCCTGGACGTCCATGCCCGGACCGGCGGTGGACTCGGGCAGCGAGGCGTGCGTGCTGCCCATGTCGAACCGCTGGCTGCGCGGATCGACCGCGATCGACACCCGGGCGACGGGCGGGCGCACGAAGGTCCCGATGCCGCGGCGGATCTCGATGGCGGCAGCCCGCTCCAGCTCCGCGACGGCCTCGCGGACGGTCAGGCGGTTGACGCCGAACTCGGCGCACATCTCGGGCTCGCTCGGCAGCCGGGAGCCCGCCGGGAACTCTCCGGCATCGATGCGTTCCTGGATGTGGCGGGCCAACTGCAGATAGCGCGGACTGGTCCTTCGGTGGTTCGACACCCCTGGATAGTACGAACCTCCGCGCGCCGTCCCGGACACGGATCCCGCCCCACCGACCGTCGCACCACGGTCATTTCGCGGATGTTCACGTGCCCGTCACTCGGAGGGCCCGGCAACCGCCCCGGCGACATCTATACATCTAGATGTCTTGCCTTTCGCTGGACATCCCGACATCCTCCCCGCACCACCTGTGAGGTCCCCGTGCCCCTGCTGAACTTCCGCGACCCCGCCCTGACGGCCGATTCCCACCGCAACCGGATAGGTCCCGCGACCCTCTTCCGCTCCGCCCAGCCGTTCCCCGCCGCAGATCAGGACACCGTCCGGGAACTGCGCGCACGGGGCATCCGCACGATCGTGGACCTGCGCGGTGACTCCGAGAGGTCGGACGCGGACTGGGCCGCGGCGGCGGAAGCGGGCATCCGGGTCCTGTGGGCGCCGCTGGACGCCTCCGCCGAGATGGAGGCGGTCGATCCCCGCTCGCTGCGGACCGCCGAGGACCTCGGACGCTTTTATCTCACCCTGGCCGAGAACACGCCCCGGGCGATCGCGGACGCGGTCGCGGCAGCGGCGGCCCCCGGCGCGACCCTGGTGCACTGCGCCGCGGGCAAGGACCGGACCGGGCTGCTCGTCGCCCTGCTGCTCGACCTGGCCGGGGTCCCGCTGGACGAGATCGCCGAGGACTACGCGCGCACGGCCGACGCCCTGCCCCAGATCTTCGCCGCCCTGGCCGGTGCCGCGGACCGGAGCGCGCTCGACGACAGGGGCGCGACCCGGAGCACCGCCGGGGCGGCCCTCGGCGACCGGTCGATCCCGCCCGCGCTGCTGGAGGCTCCCGCCGAGGCGATCCGCACCTTCGTGGACGGCATCCGCACCCGCCACGGCGGCACCGAGGCATTCCTGCGCGGCTGCGGTGCCGACGCCGCGGTGATCGCCTCGTTCCGGGCCAAGGCAGCCCTCGTCCAGGGGCCCGGGGCCGCCGCGCAGAAGCCCGCGCCGGTCCATGTCCAGGACCCCGCGCCGGTCCCCGCCGCCGCAGCCACCGTGCTGACGGCCGACCGCTGACGCCGACCGCCGGTGGGAGTGGGCGACCGGGTTCCGGGCGCACCGTGCGGCGGTCCGCCCGGAACCGGGACGTGTCCCCTTGCCGGTCAGGCCAGCAGCGCCGCGAAACCCTCCGTGCGGGCCAGGTGTTCCAGCTCGTCCAGCGCCCGGAGGGCCGCCCCGGCCGCCGCCGGATCGCGTTCGGCGAGACCGCTCTCGGCGAACTCGTCCTCGTCCAGCCGGAGCACGGACGTGCCGTCCGCCGACACCCACAGATCGAGGTCGAGGTCCTCGACCAGCAGCTCGCTGTCCCTCAGCACGGCGGGACGGGTGATGTCGCAGTACCAGCCCTTGAGTTCGCCCGCGCCGGTACGGACCTCCTTCACGGCGAACCAGCGGTCGCGCCAGTAGTGCTCGGTGAACACATCGCCGGGCTCGAACCGCACGAACCCGAAGTCCCGTACCCCCGGCGCCGCCCACGGCGCGCGCACCGTCACGCGGGTGCCGTCGGCACGGACCACGTCCGCCGGGTAGCGGATCTTGGTCCGCCCGGCCTTCACCAGTGCGACCACCAGCGTCTCGTCAGCCGAGCTTGCGGACATATCGCACCTCCGTGGCGCAGATCTCGTAGCCGAACCATCGGTTGACCGCCAGCATCGGGCCGTTCTCCGCGTCGTTGCCGGTGTACGCGTCCGTGTACCCGGCGGCGCGCGCCCGGTGCAGCGAGTCGTTCTTGGCGAGCCTGGCCAGGCCCCGGTTGCGGTACGCCCGGCGGGTGCCGGTCATCCCCGACATGTAGCGGGTCAGACCGTCGGTCTGCGCCGCGCTGAACGCCGCCACCTCCCCGTCGATCACGACGACCGAGGTGAGCTCGCGGTCGAGTCCGGGACGGCGCCAGGTGTGCCGGAGCCATTCCTCGTAGTCGGACAGTTCGGCCGGGGTGTCGCTCGGCTCGTCGGCCGTGGTCTCCGCGTCCGCCTCGAAGAGCGGGCGCGGGTCGTCGGCGAAGTCCGCGGCGGTACGCAACTCGGCGCCCGCCGGGGGTTCCTGGAGGGGCGGCAGCGAGCCGCCCGCCAGATCGAGGTGGAGGAAGTGCGCCGAGCGGCTCGGCGCGTAGCCGCGCTTCTCGGCGAACGCGCGGTTCGACGGGGTGTCGAGCACCCATGTGTAGACCGCGAGCGCGCCTTCCCGCGCCAGATACTCCTCGGCCGTCCTGAGCAGCAGCCCACCCGCCCCGCGCCCGGTGCGGTCCGGGCGCGTGTACGGATTGCAGAACGCCTGGCCGGGTTCGGGGCTGTCGTGCGCGAGGCCGACCTGCGCGGTCCCGATCAGCTCCCCGCCCCTCTCGGCGACCAGCAGCCGGTAGCGCTTGTCGGGAGGGGCGGAGGCGAGATCGAAGGCGACCTGCTCGGGAGTCGTCACCATGTAGGGGAGTGCGGCACGCCGGACCTGCACCCAGGCCTCCGCGTCGGCGGGCAGGAAGTCGCGAACGAGGACAGTCATGGGCCGGACGTTACGCGGGGGCCGGTACGGGACGCTCCTGGTTTTCCGGCGGTGGGGGACAATCGGCGCGTGACTCTGAAGATCGCCCTTGATCCGGACGCCGGTACCGCCCCGTACGAGCAACTGCGGACGCAGATCTCCGAACTGGCCCGCTCCGGCGCGCTGCCCGTCGGTTTCCGGCTTCCGACCGTACGCGCCTTCGCCGAGGAGCTCGGCCTCGCCGCGAACACCGTCGCCAAGGCGTACCGGGCGCTGGAGGCCGACGGGGTGATCGAGACCCGTGGCCGCAACGGCACGTTCGTCGCCGCCGCCGGTGATGCGGCGGAGCGTCATGCGGCGGCCGCCGCACAGGAGTACGCGCAGCAGGCACGGCGGCTGGGGCTGTCGCGGGCCGACGCGCTGTCCCTGGCCGAGGACGCGTTGCGGGCGGCGTACGCGGTGGGGTGAGACGCGGTGAGGTGAGGCGGGACGAGGTGCGGTGGGCCGGGGCCGCAGTCGCGGGCGGGGCCGTCCGGCGGCCGTTCGTCCTCGCCGGCCGGGCGGGTTCGCGGGGTGTTCCCCGTTCGCCGGGCGGGCTCGCCAGGCGTTCACCGCTCATCGGGCGGGGGGTGAAGGGCGGTTCAGAGATACAGGCCCGCGTCCGCGCCGGAATCCTGCTTCGGCACCGACGCGGGACTGCTGCCCCGCCGCAGCGCGTACAGCTCGGCGAGCGTGGCGCCCTCGCGGCCGAGCCCTTCCTCCGTGCCCAGCCAGGCCACCGCCTCCTTGCGGGTCAGCGAGCCCACCTCGATCCTGGCGAGGCAGCGGCCGGGCCTGACCACGGCCGGGTGGAGCCGCTCCAGATCCTCGTTGGTGGTGACACCCACCAGTACGTTGCGGCCCTGGCCCAGCAGTCCGTCCGTGAGGTTCAGCAGCCGGGACAGCGCCTGGCCCGCCGTGTGCTTGGCCTCGCCGCGGATCAACTCGTCGCAGTCCTCCAGGAGCAGCAGCCGCCAACGGCCCTTGGCCGTTCCCTCGTCCTCACCGATCGCGATGTCCATCAGATAGCCGACATCGTTGAACAGCCGCTCCGGATCGAGCACGCAGTCGACCTGGCACCAGTCCCGCCACGAGCGGGCGAGCGTGCGCAGCGCGGACGTCTTGCCGGTACCGGGCGGGCCGTGCAGCAGGAGCAGCCGGCCGGCGATGTCGTCGGGCGTGACCTTCATCAGCCGGCCCATCGCGTCGGCCACCGGTGCCGTGTAGTTGTCGCGGACCTCGTCCCAGGTGCCGGCGGCGATCTGACGGGTGGTGCGGTACGGGCCGCGGCGCGGCGACACGTACCAGAAGCCCATCGTCACGTTCTCGGGCTGCGGTTCCGGTTCGTCCCGGGCGCCGTCCGTCGCCTGGCCGAGGATCTGCTGCGCCAGTTCCGGGCTGGTCGCGGTGACCGTGACATCGGCGCCGCGGTTCCACCGCGAGACGAGCAGGGTCCAGCCGTCGCCCTCGGCGAGCGTGGCGCTGCGGTCGTCGTCGCGGGCGGCGCGCAACACCTTGGCCGCCGGGGGCAGCAGAGTGGCCCCGGTCTTGACGCGGTCGAGGGAGGAGCTGTGCGAGTACGGCTGCTCGCCCGTCGCGAAGCGGCCGAGGAACAGCGCGTCGACGACATCGGACGGGGAGTCGCTGTCGTCGACGGTGAGCCGGATCGGTAGAGCGGACTCAGGGTTGGCAGACATGGCGCCCATGATCCGGCACGAAGGCACCCCGCGCACCCGGGTTTCACCACCTTCTCCACCACCTTCTTCCCTGCCTTCCTCCCCCGCTCGCACGGGGTGCTCGCGGACATGACGCGGCCTCAAGGGGGCGCGCGGGAGAACTCATTGGACCAACTTGGCATGAACACTTCCGGTGAGGGTGTGGGTACTGCTACCACGGACACGGCGGGCCGGCGGAGATCCTGCCGGTCGGTCCAAGGGAGGTTCCATGAAAATGTCCAGACTCGTGGCGTTCTCGTCATCGCTCCTGCTCGGTGCCGTACTGGCTCTGACCGGAGCGGCCACCGCCAGCGCCGCACAGTCTGTCCAGGCCGTCGACTACGTAGCCCTCGGCGACTCGTACTCCTCGGGGGTCGGATCCGGCAGCTACGACAGCGCCAGTGGGGACTGCAAGCGCAGCAGCAAGGCCTATCCCGCGCTCTGGGCCGCCGCCAACTCGCCCTCGTCCTTCGCCTTCACCGCTTGCTCGGGCGCCCGTACGGGTGATGTCAAGTCCGGTCAGCTCGGCCCGCTCAGCTCCTCGACCGACCTCGTCTCGATCTCCATCGGCGGCAATGACGCGGGCTTCGCCGACGTCATGACCACCTGTGTCCTCCAGTCGGAGGCCACCTGCCTCAGCCGGATCGCCACGGCCCGCAGCTTCGTCGACACCACGCTGCCCGGCAACCTCGACTCGGTGTACTCGGCGATCCGCGCCAAGGCGCCGTCCGCGCATGTCGTCGTCCTCGGCTACCCGCGCTTCTACAAGATCGGCGGCAGCTGTGTCGTCGGTCTGAGTGACAAGGTGCGCACCGCGATCAACGGGGCCTCCGACTACCTCAACGCGGCGACCGCCAAGCGCGCCGCCGACCACGGCTTCACCTTCGCCGACGTCAGCGGGAAGTTCACCGGGCACGAGATCTGCTCCGGAAGCGCCTGGCTGCACAGTCTCAACTTGCTCGACATCGGCGAGTCGTACCACCCCACCGCGGCCGGACAGTCGGGCGGCTACCTGCCCGTCCTCACCTCGGCCGCCTGACCTCTCCCGCCGTGCCTGCGCCGGGCCCGTCCGGTCGTCCGGCGGGTAGGAGGCCCCCGTCCGCAGGGGTCTCCGTCCGGCACTCCGCCGATCCGCGGTGGTGAACCACTTCCGTTCTGTCCAACTCGCCCTGGAATCGGGCGGATCGGGAGTGGGGTCGTCAACCTCCGTATGTGTGTGATCAATCCTGTGACCGGGATACACGGGTGTCGTCGCGGGGGGATAGGGTTAACCTGCCCGGGCCGGGTGCCCTCGTACGGGTGGGGAGTGACATGGAACAGATAACGATGCGCAGCAGGCCGCGTGTGCCTGCCATCACATGTGGGAGCAGCGCGACGAGTTCGCGCCTCGACCGCCATCTCGCGGTGCTCGGCGGACCAGCCGTGCCGCAGCGGGAGTCCGCGGAGGCGACGCTGCTGATGCGCGAGCTGACCTCGCGCGATGCCGCCCGTCGTCGTGGGAGCAAGAGTGCGCGGGTCTCCCTCTTCGCGCCGCTGCGTCGACTGCGCCGCTCGCTCTTCGGTGGCCGCCACTGATCGGACGGCCCGTCACGACCGCGCAACGGTCCACCGCCCGGGCTCTCCCCGGCCAGGGTTTGTCGTCCAGGTCCCCCGCTCGGGGCCGCTCGGGCGATCGCACTGTCCCGGCGTAGCGCTGCTGCCGGCTCTCCCGTCATCCCCGGAGCCCGCAGCAGCGCTTTGGTGTGTCCGCCCGACGTCGGAGCGAGGGCGCCGGGTCCGGCGCGTCATGGCGGCGCGTCGGCCGCCGCGACCGGCGGAAACGTGCCCGCGTGAACTGCCCGCGGAAACGTGCCTGCGTGAACGTGCCCGCGGAAACGTACTCGTGCGAACGTGCCCGCATGAACGGCTCCGTACGTTCCTCTTTGTCTCTTCGCTCCCGACCCGGTCGCGGCCGGGGCGCCCCGGCCTCGGGCCGGAGGGTGTGCCGAAATAATTCGGCGCCGAAGTACTTCTAGACTGTACGCATGTCCGAAAAGCGAGCCGCGCGCCTGAGTCCCGACGAACGAAGGGCCCAGCTGGTCGCCATCGGCCTGGACATGCTCGCCGACCGGTCACTGGACGAGCTGTCCACGGACGAGGTGGCGCGCCGCGCCGGTATCTCGCGGGGGCTGCTCTTCCACTACTTCGACTCCAAGCGCGACTTCTACCGCGCCGTGGTGCGCCAGGAGTGCGACAGCTTCGCCGCAGCCACGGAACCGGACCCCGCGTTGGAGCCCGTCCCCTGGCTGCGGTCGTTCATCAGCGGTTTGGTGTCGTACGTACTGGAGCACCGCAAGGTGTACCTCGCCCTGGTGCGCGGCGCCTCCGGCAGCCGGCCCGCGGTGGAGGACATCGCCGAGCGCACCAGGGACACCCTCGCCAGGCGGGTGGAGGAGGCCCAACGGCGCCTGCGGATGCCGGACTCACCGCGGCTGCCGGTCGCCGCGCGGGCCTGGATGGCGTTCGCCGAGGAGGCGGTCATCAGCTGGCCGCTCGGTGAACCGGACGCGCTCACGGAGCTCGCGGCCTTTCTCGAGTCGAGCTTCGTCGGTCTGCTCGGCGCCCTGGACCGGCCCGCCGCGCTGCCCGGTGAGCGCGGCGGTCACTCGCCGCCGCGCGCGTAACTCCGTACGGCCAGCGGCACGAACACCGCGAGGAGCACCGCCGACCAGGCGAGCGTTCCCGCCACCGGGTGGGCGACCGGCCAGGCGGCGTCGGCGGCCGGGGACGCGTTGCCGAACAGTTCGCGGGTGGCCGACGCCATCGCGCTGATCGGGTTCCACTCCGCGACCGTCCGCAGCCAGCCCGGCAGATTGTCGGTCGGAATGTAGGCATTCGACAGCAGCGGCAGGATGAAGGTGGCGCTGCCCAGCTGGCCGGCGGCCTCCTCGTTGCGGATCAGCAGACCCAGCCAGCAGCCCATCCACGACGTGGCGAACCGCAGGAGCAGCAGCAGCCCGAAGGCGCCCAGGGCGGCGAGCGGACCGCCCTCGATCCGCCAGCCGACCGCGAATCCGATCAGGATCAGCGGGATCATGCCGATGGCCGTGGTCAGCAGATCGGCAGCGGTCTGGCCGAACGGTACGGCGGGCCGGCTCATCGGCAGCGTACGGAGCCGGTCCATCACCCCGCGGTCGCAGTCCTGCGACGCCTGGAACATCCCGACCATGATGCCGTTGGCCGCCGTCGCCGCCAGCAGGCCCGGCACGAGGAGCGCGCGGTACTCCTGGCCGGGCATGGCCAGAGCGCTGCCGAACACGTAGCCGAAGAACAGCAACATCGTGATCGGCATGGTCTGAGTGAGGATCATGACGCCCGGCGCGGCCTTGATCCGCTGCAGATGGCGGCCCAGCATGGCCAGGGAGTCGGCGACCGGGGTGCTCGTGGCGGGCGTGGCGGTCGGCTCGTGGACCGGTGCGATGCTGCTCATGCGGCCGTCTCCTTCAGGGGCGGGGAGGTACGGCCGTCGTTGCGGCCGGTCAGGCGGAGGAATACCTCGTCGAGCGTCGGCGGGCGCAGGCTCGCGTCGATCAGCGGTACGCCCGCCGCGTCGAGTTCGCGGACGATGCGGGGGAGGGTGAGCGTGGTGTCGGTCGCGACGGCGCCCACGGTGCGGCGTTCGTGGTCGAGCACCGGTGCGGCGCCGGTGAGCTGATCGAGGACGGCTGCCGCCGGGATCAGCGCCGACTCGTGGGAGACGACGACCTCGGTGTAGCTGCCGATGCGGGCCTTCAGCTCGGCGGGGGTGCCGCGGTGCGCGGCCCGGCCCCGGTCGATCAGCACGATGTCGTCGGCCAGCTGATCGGCCTCCTCCAGGTACTGCGTGGTGAGCAGGACGGTCGTGCCCCGGTCGGCCAGTTCCCGAACGGCCGCCCAGATCTGGTTGCGGCTGTGCGGGTCGAGTCCGGTGGTCGGCTCGTCCAGGAAGAGCACCCGGAGGCGGGTCAGCAGGCTGGCCGCGAGGTCGAGGCGGCGGCGCATGCCGCCCGAGTAGGTGCGGGCCGGGCGGTCGGCGGCCTCCGTCAGCTCGAAGCGTTCCAGGAGCTCGTCGGCGCGGCTGCGCGCGGCCGCGCCGCGGAACCGGAGCAGCTTGGCGAAGAGCCGCAGGTTCTGCCGGCCGGACAGCTCGCCGTCGACCGAGGCGTTCTGCCCGGTGACGCCGATCGCCGCGCGCACCGCGCCCGCCTTGCGCACCACGTCGTGGCCCGCCACACGGGCGCTTCCGCCGTCCGGGCGCGTCAGTGTGGTGAGGACCCGGACGGCGGTGGTCTTGCCCGCGCCGTTCGGCCCGAGCACTCCGCAGACGCTGCCCTCGGCGACCGCGAGATCGAGCCCCCGCAGCGCGTGGACGTCGCCGTAGCGCTTCTCCAGACCTTCACTAAGTACAGCGTACGTAGTTGCCATGCGGCCACCGTAGCGCACTGCGTACGGTGTACGTAACTACGATGAGGGAAAAGGTGGTGATCGATGGTGGGGCGACCCGCTGTACCCGAAGTGATCTGGGCGCGCCCCGAACGTGCCGGCCGGGGCCCCAGGCCCGCGTTCAGTCGCGCCGACATCGCGGCGGCCGCCGTCCGCATCGCCGATGCGGACGGCTTCGACGCGGTGTCCATGCGGAAGGTGGCGGCGGAGCTGGGCTGCGGCACCATGTCGCTCTACAACTACGTGCCGCGCAAGGAGGACCTGTACGAGCTGATGCTCGACGCGGTCAGCGCCGACTACGAGTTTCCGGAGCCCTCCGGCGACTGGCGCGCCGATCTCCTCGCGCTGGCCCGCCAGACCCGCGAGATGATGCACCGCCACACCTGGGTGCCCCGGCTGATGTCACCCGTGTACGGCTTCAGCCCGAACGCCCTGCGGTATCTGGAGTACGCGCTCAGCTGCCTGGACGGGGTCGAGGTGCGGTTCGGCGAGAAGATGGAACTCATCGCCATGCTCACCAGTGTGGTCACCACCTATGTGGCCAACGAGATCGCCACGGCGGAGCGCAGCCGGTCGCTGCCCTGGTCCGAGGAGCAGGAGCACGCCGTGCGCACCGGCTACCTCGTCAGCCAGATCGCGACCGGGAAGTATCCGCGGATGGCGGCGGGATTCGCCGAGGACCCCGGGCCGATCGATCTGGACGGCGTCTTCGACCGGGCGCTGCGCCGGGTGCTGGACTCCTTCGACCGGTAGCGCGCGGGCCCCGGGCGCCGTCGGAGCCGTCCGCCGTCCGTGCTGCCACCGCGTCGCCCTCCCCGTCGCCGCGTCCGCCCGCTTTCCCCGGCGCCGCAGCCGCGGCCGTGGAACCGGGGCAGGGTGCTTCCGCGGGGTCAGCGGGCCTCGACGGTGACCGAGAAGGAGAACCGGTCGCCCCGGTAGCGGATCCGTGCCACGTCCACCACCCGGCCGCTCTCGTCGTACGTCACCCCTGTGTAGAACAGGATCGGGCTCAGCAGCGGGACCTGGAGGAGTTCGGCGGTGGCCGGGTCGGCGAGGCGCGCCTCGACCGTGTCGGTGATGCGGGCGATCCGGACACCGACCCGGTCGCGCAGCACCTTGGTCATCGGCCAGCGTTCGAGATCGGCGACATCGAGCCGGGCCGCCACCTCGGGATGCACCGCGTTCTCCGCCCAGTTGGTGGGCTCGTCGCTGTCCCCGTCGCGGCGCAGCCTGCGGTAGGTGACCACCTCCGCGCAGTCGGGGAAGTGCTCGGCGAGGTCGCCCGGCACGGCGACCGGGCCATGGCCGAGCACCACGGCCCGTTCGCCCGACTGCTGGGCCACGATCGCGTCGATCGAGCCCAGCAGCCGGATGGGCGACACCCGGCGGGCGCGCGGCTCGATGAAGGTGCCGCGCCGCCGGTGCCTGCTGATCAGCCCCTCCGTCTCCAGCTCCTTGAGTGCCTGACGCATCGTCAGGACGCTCACGCCGTAATGTGCGGCGAGCTGCTCCTCGGTCGGCAGCCGCGCCGAGGCGTCCTCGGTGCGGCCCAGTATCGAGGCGCGCAACGACTGCGAGACCTGGTACCACAGCGGCAGTTTGCGGTTCAGGACCAGCGAATCGGGGGCGAAGGCATGCCTCTGGGGTGTCTTGGGCATCTGAGGCACCTGGGTCACCTGGTCTCTCCGTACTGCGACACAGCGGACGCGACGACGCGGGGCCGGGGAGCGGCGTCGTTGCCTACGGCCTGAAGTTGCTGCTCAGACCCTGCCACACGTCGTCGTAACCACGCTGCAGATGGCCGGCGGTCGCCGCCTGCCCGGTCGCCGTCACCGGCCAGCGGGTCTCGAACATGAAGGCCAGCCCGTCGTCGATCTTCTGCGGCTTCAGCTCCGCCTCGCTCGCCCGGTCGAAGGTCTCCCGGTCCGGGCCGTGTGCCGACATCATGTTGTGGAGCGAACCGCCGCCCGGCACGAAACCGCCCTTGCCGGCGGTCTTCGCGTCGTACGCGCCCTCGATCAGGCCCATGTACTCGCTCATCACATTGCGGTGGAAGTACGGCGGCCGGAAGGTGTCCTCGCCCACCAGCCAGCGCGGCGCGAAGACGACGAAGTCGACACCGGCCAGGCCGGGGGTGTCGGACGGCGAGGTCAGCACCGTGAAGATGGACGGGTCGGGGTGGTCGTAGCTGATCGAGCCGATGACATTGAAGCGGTGCAGGTCGTAGACGTACGGGGTGTGGTTGCCGTGCCAGGCGACCACGTCGAGCGGCGAGTGGTCGTAGGTCGCGGACCAGAGGTTCCCGCAGAACTTGTTGACCACCTCCACCGGGCGGTCGTCGTCCTCGTACGCGGCGACGGGGGCGAGGAAGTCCCGGGCGTTCGCCAGGCCGTTGGCGCCGATCGGGCCGAGGTCGGGGAGGGCGAACGGCCGGCCGTAGTTCTCGCAGACATAGCCGCGGGCGGTGGCGTCGAGCAGCTCCACACGGAACCGGACGCCGCGCGGGATCAGCGCGACGTGCCCCGGTTCGGCGCGCAGCAGGCCCAGTTCGGTACGGAGCAGCAGGCCGCCCCGCTCCGGGACGATCAGCAGCTCGCCGTCCGCGTCGCTGAACACCCGGTCGGTCATGGACGAGTCGGCGTGGTAGAGGTGCACGGCCATGCCGGTGCGCTGCGTCGCGTCGCCGTTGCCGCCGAGGGTCCACAGGCCGGCCAGGAAGTCCGTCCCGGCCGCGGGCTCGGGGAGCGGGTCCCAGCGCAGCCGGTTGGGGTCGGGCACGGATTCGGTGAACGGGGCTGTCCGGATCCCGCCGTTGCCGATGCGGACGAAGGGGGGATGGACGGCGGACGGGCGGATCCGGTAGAGCCAGGAACGGTGGTTGTGCACCCGCGGTTCCGTGAAGGCCGAGCCGCTCAACTGCTCCGCGTAGAGCCCGAGGGGCGCCCGCTGAGGTGAGTTGCGGCCGTGCGGCAGGGCTCCCGGCACCGCCTCCGAGCTGTGTTCATTGCCGAAACCGGCGGAATACCCAAGCCCTTCCGCCGTCTTCCTCGCCTGCTCGATGCCGCTCATGTGCGCTCCCGGTGCCGAAGAAATCCTATGGACAACCGTAGGAATCGGATCGGGGCGCGTCAACGGCATTCGTGATGCATGGGGGGTTCCATAAGTTGAACAATGCTCTACTCTCCCGCACATGTCGTGGACACGAAGACTTCTGGTGGTCCCGGCGGCGCTCGCCGCCACCCTCCTCGCGGCCCCGGCCGTCCAGGCGCACGAGGAACGCCCGGTCACCCTGCCCGACGGAACCGGCAGCGTCCCCGTGTACCGCACCGGCGAGCCGGATCTGCTGGTCTGCAAGAGCGACCGGGCGGACTTCGAGCGCCGCGTATCCGGCTTCCCGGACGGGTTGCGGGCCCGGAACCTGAAGCTGTTCGACCGGTGCCAGAAGTCCGGCTACCGCCATCTGCAGCAGGCCGTCGACGCGGTCGGCGGGCCCGGCGTGAACATCGCGATCCTGCCCGGCCTGTACGAGGAGGAGCCCTCACTGCCCGAGCCGGCGGGGGAGTGCGCCCGGCTGAAGGCGCCCGACTCCAGACTCGGCTACCAGATCCTGTCCTACGCGCAGCAGGCGCGGTGCCCGCACAACCAGAACCTGGTGGCGATCCTCGGCAAGAAGGACCTCCAGATCGAGGGGACCGGCGCCGAGCGCACGGATGTCGTCATCGACGCCAAGTACCAGAAGCTCAACGCGATCCGCGCGGACGGTTCCGACGGCATCTACTTCAAGAACTTCACCGCGCAGCGCACCACCTTCAACTCCCTGTACGTCCTGGCCCAGGACGGCTTCGTCATCGACGACGTCCTCACCCGGTGGAACGACGAGTACGGCTTCCTGACCTTCGCCAGTGACCACGGGCTGTACAAGAACTGCGAGGCGTACGGGAACGGCGACTCCGGCATCTACCCCGGCAGCGCGTCCGACATCAACGACGGGTACGGCTACGAGGTCCCGCGCTACTCGATCGAGATCACCGGCTGCCGCAGCCACCACAACATGGTCGGCTACTCCGGCACCGCGGGCGACTCCGTCCACGTCCACGACAACGAGTTCGACCACAACATGGGCGGCGCCTCGATGGACAGCGCCTTCCCCGGCCACCCCGGACTCCCGCAGAACCACGCCCGCTTCGAACGCAACCTGATCCACGACAACAACGCCGACTACTACCCGTACGTCGCCGACGGAACCTGCGCCAAGCCGCCCGTGGACCGCGGCTACGAGGAGGGTGTCGTCTGCCCGCAGATCTCCATGCCGCCGGGCACCGGCATCATCACCGCGGGCGGCAACTGGAACCTGTACGAGAACAACTGGATCTACGGACAGCAGCGCGCCGCCTTCTTCCTGAGCGCCGTCCCCGCCTTCATCCGCGGCGAGAACGCGCTGTCCAGGCAGACCGACACCTCCCACCACAACCGGTACGCGGGCAACCACCTCGGCACGGACAGGGCGGGCAACTCCCGGCCCAACCGCACCGATGTGTGGTGGGACGGCCAGGGCGACGGCAACTGCTGGCAGTCGGACACCGGGCCCTCCTCCCCGGGTGCCCTGCCCGCCTGCGGCTCCGAGCGCGGCGCCGTCTCCGGGCACCCGGACCGGCTCGCCGGCGAACCGGTCAAGCTGGCGAAACTGCTGGTCTGCGCCGACTACGACGTGCAGGCACGACGGCTGCCGGCCGGCTGCGACTGGTACGGAGCACGGGGCATCGAGCGCATCGAGGTGCAGATCGCGCTGGGCACCGCCCTGGTACTCGCACTGGTCGGCGGGGTGCTGTGGTGGCGCCGCCTGCGGCACAGCCGGCTCGCCACCGCGGTCGCGGTGCTCGGCGCGGCCGGCCTCGGGCTGGACGTGGCCGGATCGACCATGGGGCTGGACGCCACCCGGATGCCCGCGCTGGCCCTGCTGCTGACCGGGGTGTGGTGGACCGGGACCGGGCTGGCGCTGCGGGGCGCACGGCCCTGGCTGGGCTGGACCACGGTGGTTCTGGGCGCCCTCACCCTGCTCGACGCCGTCGACAAGGCCGTCTTCATGATCCCGTGGATCCCGCTCGGCCCCGGCTGGGTACGGGGACTGCTCGGGACGATCTGGGTGGTCTGGGCCGTCATGGCCGCCGCCCGGCACGGCGAACGGGAAACGCCGGGCGGCCGGGGAGCGCCGCAGGAGGGCGCGGCCCCGGACAGCGGGGCGGGCGCGGTCGCCGGCCCGGCACCCGGCCGGGACCCCGCTGCTCCGGCCCCCACCCGGGAAGGAGACGGATCGTGAAGCGTTCCCGCACGCGAGCGCGGCTCGCCCGGCCGGGCGTCGCGGCCGTCACCGTGCTCACCGCGGGTGCCCTCGTGTTCGGTGCGAGCGCCTGCGGCGGGCGGGCCACCACCCACCACAAGCCCGGCACCAGCCACGAGCAGGCCACCGGCGGCGTCGGCCGGCTCCTCACCGCCGACGACGGCGCGGGCCACCGGCTGCGCCAGGTCGGCGCCGAGGGCGCCCCCGCGGTGACGATCGCGGTACGGCCGGACTCCGAGGACGGCTGGAACGTCCATGTCTCCGTACGGAACTTCAGGTTCACCCCGGACAGCGTGGGCGGCGCGGCTCTCCTCGGGCGCGGCCACGCCCGCCTCTTCCTCGACGGCCACCCCCTCGCCCGGGTCTACGGCTCCTGGTACCACCTCCCCGCCGCCCTCGTCCACGGTGCCGGCGGCGGCACCGGCCTCACCGCCCGGCTCTATGCGGACGACCACACCGCCTGGGCCGTGGACGCCGCCCCGATCCAGGCCACCACCTCCCTCGCCACCGCCTCCACGCAGCCCACCGCCCCCGCGGCACACCGACCGGAGAGGCCCCGGCCCGACACGATCCTGGAGATCACCGTCTCCCACGGCAGGGTCAGCCCCGCCCCCGGCCGCACCGAGATCGCGAAGGACCGGATCGTCGAACTCCGGGTCCGCAGCGACCGGGCCGACACCCTTCACGTCCACGGCTACGACAAGGAGGCCCGGCTGCCCGCGGGAAAGACCGCCACCCTCACGTTCACCGCCGACCGCACCGGGCTCTTCGAGGTCGAGACCCATGAGTCCGACCTGCTCCTGACCCAACTCGTCGTACGGTGAGCGTCCTCGCCCACGGCATCGGCGCCCAGCACGACCTTCCGCTGTCCCCCTTCTACGCCTTCGCCGGTGCCTTCGCCGCGCTCTTCGTCTCCTTTCTCGCGCTCGGCCTGCTCTGGTCCTCCTCCCGGTTCCGCGGCGACCGGGCCGGCCGCCCGCTCCCGGCCGCCGTCCAGCGCCTCGCCGACGCCCGCCCCACCCGTACCGCCCTGCGCGTACTCGGGCTGGCTGCCGCGCTGTTCGTCCTGGTCCACCTCCTTCTCGGACCCGACGACCCCGGCCGCAACCCGGCCCCCGGCGCCGTCTACGTACTCCTCTGGGTCGGGCTCGTCCCGGCCTCACTGCTTCTCGGTCCCGTCTGGCGACTGCTCAACCCCCTGCGAACCGTCCACCTCCTCGGCTGCCGCGCACTCGGCCGCGACCCGGCCGCGGGCCGCCCCCTTCCCGCACGCCTCGGCCTGCGGCCCGCCGCGGCCGGGCTCCTCGCCTTCACCTGGCTCGAACTCGTGGCCCCCGACCCCGCGTCGACCACCGCCCTCCTCCTCTTCCTCTCCCTCTACGCCGCCGTCCACCTCGCGGGCGCCGCCCGCCACGGCGCCGCATGGTTCGACCACGCGGACGCCTTCGAGGTCTACTCGGGGCTGCTCGCCCGGCTCTCCCCTCTCGGCCGCCGCCCCGCCGACCGCCGGCTCGTACTCCGCTCCCCGTTCAACGGACTCGACGCCACCCCGCAGACCCCCGGACTCGCCGCCACCGTCTGCGTCCTGCTCGGCTCCACCGCCTACGACGGCTTCTCCGACGCCCCCTCCTGGATCACCACCGTCCAGACCTCACCGCTGGGCCGCACCACCACGGCCACGCTCGGACTCCTGGGCGCCGCCGCTCTCGTCGCCACCCTCTACGCCCTCTGCGCCGGCGCCACCCGGCTGATCTCCGGTCACATCCGCACCCCGCTCACCTCCTTCGCGCACGCGCTCGTCCCGATCGCCCTCGGCTACCTCGTCGCCCACTACTTCACGCTCTTCGCCACCGAAGGACCACGCACCGTCATGGTGGCATCCGGCGCCGACCATCCCGTCCCGCCCGAACCGCCCCTCGGTCCGGGCGGCGTCGCCACGCTCCAGGTCGCCGCGATCGTCCTCGGCCACGTACTCGGCGTCATCGCGGCGCACGACAGGTCGGTACGCCTCTTCCCCGCCGGACGCGCCGTCGCGGGGCACCTCCCGCTGCTGGCCCTGATGATCGCGTACACCATCGGCGGGCTGTCCCTGCTCATCGCGTGACGGCCGCGCACGCACCGACCGGCCACCGCGGAGGAGACCCACGGCATCATGGAGCCCGTGCCCCATGCGAACACGAACCTCCGCCGCGCCCCCGTGCAGCAGCGCAGCGCCGAACGCCTCGCCCGGATACTCGACGCCTGCGCCGAACTCCTCGACGAGACCGGCTACGAGCAGCTGTCCACCCGGGCCGTCGCCGCCCGCGCCGAGGTCCCCATCGGCTCCGTCTACCGGTTCTTCTCCAACAAGCGCGCGCTGACCGACGCGCTCGCCCGGCGCAACCTGGACAGCTACGCCGAACGCGTCACCGCCCGCCTCGCCGCCATCGCGGCCGCCGACTGGCGCAACGCCATCGATGCCGTCCTGGACGAGTACCTGGCGATGAAGTGCTCCGTGGCCGGCTTCGCCCTCGTCGACTTCGGCTCACCCGCCCCCGGCGACGACCCGGCCGACGACGCCAACCACCGGGTCGCGGGCCGGCTCACCGAACTGCTCTCCGGTCACCTCGGCCGTGCCCCCGACGAGGAGCTGCTCCGGGCGATCCTGGTCTGCGTCGAGGCCGCCGACGCGCTGCTCCAACTCGCCTTCCGCACCGACCCGTCGGGCGACCGGGCGATCGTCGCCGAGACCCGCGTCCTGCTCCGGTCCTACCTCGCGCACGTCCTGGACTGACCACGAGGGCCTCGTCCCACGCCCGGCGCCCCCGGCTGCCGTGCGCCCCGCACCCGCTCGGCTGCCGCACGCCCCGTATTGCCGCATCCCACACCGCCGCACCCCGCACCCCGTACTGCCGCATCTCGGCCGCAAGGCCCGGAAATACCGTCACCGCAACACCTCCCCGCCATGCGTACCGGTCGGTATGCTCGGCTCCGCTTGCCCATGTACGCGTGCCACCGCTGCCGCCACCGCTGCCGCCGCCCCGGGGAGGGCCCATGTCGCACGACTCCAGCAGCCCCCGTACCGCCCTGCGCATCTGCCCGCTCTGCGAGGCCACCTGCGGACTCACCCTCACCATCGAGGGAACCCGCGTCACCGGCGCCCGGGGCGACCGGGACGATGTCCTCAGCCGCGGCTTCATCTGCCCCAAGGGCGCGTCCATCGGCGGTCTCGACGCGGACCCGGACCGGCTGCGCACTCCGCTCGTCCGCAGGAACGGCGTTCTGGAGAAGGCGAGTTGGGGCGAGGCGTTCGGCGTGATCGCCCGCGCGGTGCCCGCGCTGGCCGAGGAGTACGGGCAGCAGTCCGTCGGTGTCGTCCTCGGCAACCCGAACGTGCACACCATGGCCGGCGCGCTCTACCCGGCCGCCCTGCTCACCGCCCTCCGCACGCGCTCCCTGTTCACCGCGAGCACCCTCGACCAGATGCCCAAGCACGTCTCCAGCGGACTGCTCTTCGGCGACCCGAACGCCATCCCGGTGCCCGACCTCGACCGCACCGGCCATCTGCTCCTCCTCGGCGCCAACCCCCTCGAATCCAACGGCAGCCTCTGCACCGCCCCCGACTTCCCCGGCAGGCTCAAGGCGCTGCGCCGCCGCGGCGGCATCCTGACCGTGGTCGACCCGCGCCGCACCCGCACCGCCCGCCTCGCGGACCGGCACGTCGCCATCCGTCCCGGCACCGACGCCCTCCTCCTCGCCGCCCTCGCCCACGTCCTCTTCGACGAGAAGCTCACGGCGACCGGCGCACTCGCCGACCACGTCGACGGGATCGACGAAGTGGCCGAAGCGGTCAGGGAGTTCACGCCCGAGGCGGTCGCCGGGGTCTGCGACGTGGACGCCGGCACCATCCGGACGGTCGCCCGCGAACTGGCCGCGGCCCGCACCGCCGCCGTCTACGGACGCATCGGCAGCTGCACCGTCGAACACGGCACCCTCGCCAGCTGGCTGGTCGACGTCCTCAACATCCTCACCGGCAACCTCGACCGCCCCGGCGGTGCGCTCTTCCCGCTCTCCGCCACCGCCCGAGCTCCCCGCCCCGCCGCGCCGGGCCGGGGTTTCTCCCTCGGGCGCTGGACGAGCCGGGTCTCCGGACACCCCGAGGCCAAGGGTGAACTGCCCCTCGCCGCGCTCGCCGAGGAGATCGAGACGCCGGGGGAGGACCGGATCCGCGCCCTGATCGTCCTCGCGGCCAACCCCGTGCTCTCCGCACCCGACGGCGACCGGCTCGACCGGGCCCTCGGCGGGCTCGACTTCATGGTCGCCGTCGACCCGTACCTCAACGAGACCTCACGGCACGCACATGTGGTGCTGCCTCCGCCGCCCCCCTCGCAGAGCGCCCACTTCGACTTCGCGTTCAACGCCTTCGCCGTGCGCAACCAGGTCCGGTACACCCGCGCGGCCGTCCCCCTCGGCGACGGTCTGCTCGACGAGAGCGAGATCCTCGCCCGGCTCGTCCTCGCCGTTTCCGGGATGCACGGCACCGACCCGTCCGCCGTCGACGCCCTGGCCATCGACCGGATGCTGACCAGGGCCGTGGCCGACCCGCACTCGCCCGTGCACGGCCGCGCCCCGGCCGGACTCGCGGCCGCACTGACCGGCCGCACCGGACCCGAACGCCGCCTCGACCTGATGCTCCGCCTCGGCCCGTACGGCGAGGGCTTCGGCACCGACCCCGACGGCCTCGGCCTGGAACGGCTGCTCGCCCACCCGCACGGCATCGACCTCGGCCCGCTCCGCCCCCGCCTCCCACAGGTCCTCGCCACCCGCAGCGGACGCGTCGAACTCCTCCCCGCACCGATCGCCGCCGATCTGCCGAGGCTCCGCCGCGCCCTGGCCGACCGGCGCGGACCGGACACCCTCCTGCTCGTCGGCCGCCGCCATCTGCGCTCCAACAACAGCTGGCTGCACAACATCGCCGAACTGAGCGGCGGTTCGAACACCTGCACCTTGCAGATCCATCCCGCCGACGCGGCCCGGCTCGGGCTGACGGACGGCGGCCGGGCCGCGGTCGCGTCGGACGGCGGCGCTCTGACCGTCCCGGTCGAATTCACGGAGGGCATACGGACCGGAGTGGTGAGCCTCCCGCACGGGTGGGGGCACGACCGCCCCGGCACCCGGCTCTCCGTCGCCGCGACCCGCCCCGGCGTCAACGTCAACCAGCTTCTCGACGGCACCCGGCTCGACCCGCTCTCCGGTACCGCCGTGCTCAACGGCATCCCGGTGACGGTGACCCCGGCCGCGGCGTCCGACGGCGCGGCCCCGGAAGTGCCGCCGGAAGTGCCGCCGGTTGCGCCCGCCCCATGACCCCCTGTTGACCTGGGGTTTTGCTCGTATTGCTCGCGTGTCAACATCTTGTTAACGCGGCGAGCCGCGTCCTAACGTCATCCGCACCGCCGACTCCGGTGGGAGTTCAAGGGTGAACGATAGGTATCCCACATGCTGACAATCCTCGGCTTCGCCATGATCGCGACCTTCCTGGTCCTGATCATGATGAAGAAGATGTCGCCGATCGCGGCGCTGGTCCTGATCCCCGCACTGTTCTGCGTAGCCGTCGGGCAGGGCGCGAAGCTCGGTGACTACGTCATCGAGGGCGTCGGCAACCTGGCCCCGACCGCCGCGATGCTGATGTTCGCCATCGTCTACTTCGGCGTGATGATCGACGTCGGCCTCTTCGACCCGATCGTGCGGGGCATCCTGCGCTTCTGCAAGGCCGACCCGATGCGGATCGTCGTCGGTACGGCGGTGCTCGCCGCGATCGTCTCGCTCGACGGCGACGGCTCCACCACCTTCATGATCACGGTCTCGGCGATGTACCCCCTCTACAAGCGCCTCAAGATGAGCCTGGTCGTGATGACCGGTGTCGCCGCCACGGCGAACGGCGTCATGAACACCCTTCCCTGGGGCGGCCCGACGGCCCGTGCCGCCACCGCGCTGAAGCTGGACGCGGCCGACATCTTCGTCCCGATGATCCCGGCGCTCGGCGTCGGACTCGCCGCGGTCCTGCTGCTGGCCGTCGTGCTGGGCCGGCGCGAGCGCAAGCGGCTCGGCATGCTCACCCTCGACGAAGCGCTGGCCGCGGAGACGGCCACGGAGCCGGAGACGGTTCTCGTCGGGGCGGGCGGCGGCGGCCGTACCCGCAAGAGCTCCGGCGGAGCCGGTACGGGGGCGGCGGCGGGCGCGGAAGCGCGTGCGGACAAGGACAAGAGTGAGGGCAGGGGCAAGGACGAGGGCAAGGACAGGAACGAGGGCAAGGTCGAGGACGGCGGGGACGACGACAACGGCGAGGGCTTCAAGGGGCTGGACCCCCACCGCGCCACCCTGCGCCCCCGGCTCTACTGGTTCAACGCGGGCCTCACCGTCGCCCTGCTCACCGCGATGATCATGGAACTGATGCCGATCCCGGTGCTCTTCCTGCTCGGCGCGGCCCTCGTCCTCACCGTCAACTTCCCCCACATGCCCGACCAGCGGGCCCGCATCGCCGCCCACGCCGACAACGTCCTCAACGTCTCCGGCATGGTCTTCGCGGCCGCCGTCTTCACCGGCGTCCTCTCCGGCACCGGCATGGTCGACCACATGGCCGACTGGCTCGTCGGCGCGATCCCCGACGGCATGGGCCCGCACATGGCGATCGTCACCGGCGTCCTGAGCGTTCCGCTGACGTACTTCATGTCCAACGACGGCTTCTACTTCGGAGTCGTCCCCGTCCTCGCCGAAGCCGGTGCCGCCCACGGCGTCTCCCCGCTGGAGATCGCCCGCGCCTCGCTGGTCGGCCAACCCCTGCACATGTCGTCCCCGCTGGTCCCGGCCGTCTACGTCCTCGTGGGCATGGCGAGAGTCGAATTCGGCGACCACACCAGGTTCACCGTCAAGTGGGCCGCGCTCACCTCACTCGTGGTGCTCTGCGCCGGACTCCTCTTCGGCATCATCTGACCGCGGCCCGTACCCAGGGGCCCGGCCGGAGCTGCCCGCCGTCGAAGGGCGTTTCGGGATTCGGCGTCCCACGCCGACTGCCGGGGACCGACCTTGACCTCAAGCCCACTGGAGGTCGTACGTTCCTTCCCATGAGCATGGAAGCCACCGCGTGGACGCAGCTCCACAACGTCATGAACGCACAAGCGGACCGACGCCCCTTCGACCGAGCCACCCTGCGGCGCATCGCCGCGTTCGCCCGCCCGCACCGGCGGCGGGTCGCCCTGTTCCTGATCCTGAGCGTGGCGACGGCGCTGCTCGCGGTCGCCACCCCCGTCCTGGCCGGACGCGTCGTGAACGCGATCGTGGCCGGCCAGGACGGGGACACGGTCACGCGGCTGTCCCTGCTCATCGCCGTGATCGCCGTCGCGGAGGCCGCGCTCGGCCTGGCCGGCCGCTGGCTCTCGGCGAACCTCGGCGAAGGGCTGATCCTCGATCTGCGCACGGCCGTCTTCGATCATGTGCAGCGTATGCCGATCGCGTTCTTCACCCGCACCCGCACCGGCGCGCTCGTCAGCCGCCTCAACAATGACGTCATCGGGGCCCAACGCGCCTTCAGCAACACGCTCTCCGGCGTCGTCAGCAATGTCGTGACACTGCTCCTCACCCTCGGCGTCATGCTCTCCATCTCCTGGCAGATCACCGCGCTCGCCCTGGTGCTGCTGCCGGTGTTCGTGCTGCCCGCGCGCCGCATGGGTACGAGGATGGCGCGGCTCCAACGGGAAGCAGCGGCCCACAACGCCGCGATGGGCACCCGGATGACCGAACGCTTCTCCGCACCCGGCGCCACACTGATCAAGCTCTTCGGGCGCCCCGCCGACGAGTCCGCCGAATTCGCCGCCAGAGCGGGCCGCGTGCGCGACATCGGGGTCCGTACGGCCATGGCCCAGTCCGCGTTCATCACCGCCCTCACCCTCGTGTCCGCGCTGGCGCTCGCCCTGGTCTACGGGCTCGGCGGGTTCTACGCGCTGCGCGGACAGCTGGACGCGGGCGCGGTCGTCGCCCTCGCCCTGCTGCTGACCCGGCTGTACGCGCCGCTCACCTCCCTCGCCGGGGCGCGCGTCGAGGTGATGAGCGCCCTCGTCAGCTTCGAGCGGGTCTTCGAGGTCCTCGACCTCACGCCGCTCATCGAGCAGAAGCCGGACGCACGGGCGGTCCCGGACGGCCCGGTCTCCGTGGAGTTCGACCAGGTGCGGTTCGGATACCCGTCCGCCGACAAGGTCTCCCTCGCCTCGCTCGAAGATGTCGCGACCCTCGACACCCGGGGCGGCGGAGAAGTGCTGCGAGGGGTCTCCTTCCGCGCCGAACCCGGCCGCACGGTGGCCCTCGTCGGCTCGTCCGGCGCGGGCAAGTCGACCATCGCGCAACTCCTGCCGCGCCTGTACGACACGGACGAGGGCTCGGTACGCATCGGCGGCATCGACGTACGCGATCTGTCCGCCGACACCCTGCGCGACACCCTCGGCATGGTCACCCAGGACGGCCACCTCTTCCACGAGTCGGTCCGCGCCAACCTCCTGCTCGCCCGGCCCGAAGCCACCGAGGAGGACCTCTGGGACGCACTGCGCCGCTCCCGCCTGGACGGTCTGGTCGCCTCGCTGCCCGACGGGCTCGACACCGTCGTCGGCGAACGCGGCTACCGGCTCTCCGGCGGCGAACGCCAGCGGCTGACCATCGCCCGGCTGCTCCTGGCCCGCCAGCGCGTCGTCATCCTCGACGAGGCCACCGCCCATCTGGACAACACCTCCGAGGCGGCTGTCCAGGAGGCGCTCACCGAGGCCCTCGCGGGACGCACGGCGGTGGTGATCGCCCACCGGCTCTCCACCGTACGGGCGGCCGACCTCATCCTGGTCGTGGAGAACGGGCAGATCGTGGAGCGGGGCACCCACGAAGAGCTCCTCGCGGCGGGCGGCCGGTACGAGGAGCTGTACCGCACCCAGTTCGAGGCCCCCGGCACGGAGCCCGCGGAAGTGGAACTGGGCTGACGAACGGCCGCCGCCGGCGGTCGGCCCGGGTGCCCGGTGCGGGCGGTGCTCCCGTCCGTCGCGGCGCTCTCGTCCGCCGCGAACGCTCCTGCCGGACGCCCCGGCCCCGGGCGCCAGGAGGGGCGTTGCCGGCGTGCTGCTGGCCCCGGCCGGACGGACATCCGGCGCGCGGCACGGCCGCGCGGCATGACACGGTGGCGGGAGCCATGGACACGGCCCTCGGAGACGTGGCCCTGGCGCCCAAAAACTAACAGCGCTAGTTTGGGCGCGGACGACTACGCCGTAACCGCGGCACCCGGGAGGAATGCGATGAAGGCCCACGATGGGATGTACATCGGCGGCGAGTGGCGCGCCGCCGCGGGCACGGACACGATCGCCGTGGTCGATCCGGCGGACGAGCAGGTCATCGCCCACGTCCCGGCGGGCACCGCCGAGGACGTCGACGCCGCCGTCTCCGCCGCGCGGGCGGCCTTCCCCGCCTGGGCCGCGACCGCGCCCGCGGAGCGCGCCGCGCGGATCGCCGCCCTGCGCGACGTCCTCGTCGCCCGCAGGGACGAGGTCGCCGCGACCGTCACCGCCGAACTCGGCGCCCCGCTGCCGTTCGCGCGGGCGGTGCACGCGGGCGTGCCGATCCTGGTGGCGGGCTCGTACGCCGAGCTCGCCGCGTCGTACGCCTTCGAGGAGAAGGTCGGCAACTCCACCGTCTACGCCGAACCGGTCGGCGTCGTCGGCGCGATCACACCGTGGAACTACCCGCTGCACCAGATCGTCGCCAAGGTGGCCCCCGCGCTCGCGGCCGGCTGCACGATCGTCCTCAAGCCGGCCGAGGACACCCCGCTGACCGCCCAGCTCTTCGCGGAGGCCGCCCACGAAGCGGGCCTCCCCGCGGGCGTGTTCAACCTGGTCACCGGCCTGGGGCCGGTCGCGGGACAGGCGCTGGCCGAGCACGAGGGCGTCGACCTGGTCTCCTTCACCGGCTCCACCGCCGTCGGCAGGCGGATCGGCGCCACGGCCGGCGCCGCCGTCAAGCGCGTCGCCCTCGAACTGGGCGGCAAGTCCGCCAACGTCATCCTGCCCGGTGCCGACCTGGCCAGGGCCGTCGGCGCCGGCATCGCGAACGTCATGGGCAACTCCGGCCAGACGTGCAGTGCCTGGACCCGGATGCTCGTGCACACCTCCCAGTACGACGAGGCGGTCGCGCTTGCCGCCGAGGCCGCCGCCACGTACGGCGACCGCATCGGTCCCCTGGTCAACGCCAAGCAGCACGCGCGGGTGCTCGGCTACATCGAGAAGGGCGTGTCGGAGGGTGCGCGCCTGGTCGCGGGCGGCCCCGAGGCCCCGCGCGAGCAGGGCTACTTCGTCAGCCCCACCGTGTTCGCCGACGTCACTCCGGAGATGACCATCGCCCAGGAGGAGATCTTCGGCCCGGTCGTCTCGATCATCCGCTACGAGGACGAGGACGACGCCCTGCGCATCGCCAACGGCACCGTGTACGGCCTGGCGGGCGCGGTCTGGGCGGGCGACGACGCCGAGGCGGTGGCGTTCGCCCGCCGGATGGACACCGGGCAGGTCGACATCAACGGCGGCCGGTTCAACCCGCTCGCCCCGTTCGGCGGCTACAAGCAGTCCGGCGTCGGCCGCGAGCTCGGCTCGCACGGGCTCGCCGAGTACCTCCAGACCAAGTCCCTGCAGTTCTGACCGTTCCGCCCCGCCCCGATCCCCGCTGCCGACCGTCAAGGAGCCTGTTCGTGGTCCGCGCCGCCGTACTGCCCGCCGCCGGAGCCCCTCTGGAGATCACCGACATCGAACTCCCGGAGCCCGGCCCCGGCCGGGTGCGAGTCCGTCTCGCCGCCGCGGGTGTCTGCCACTCCGACCTCTCCCTGTCCGACGGCACCATGCGGGTGCCCGTCCCCGCCGTCCTCGGGCACGAGGGCGCGGGCACCGTCGTCGAGGTCGGCGACGGTGTCACCCATGTCGCGCCCGGTGACGGCGTCGTACTCAACTGGGCTCCCTCCTGCGGAAGTTGCCATCACTGCGGGATCGGTGAGGTCTGGCTCTGCGCCCATGCCCTGGCCGGTGCGGCCGGCCTCCACGCCCGTACGGCCGACGGCACCGAACTCCACCCCGGCCTGAACGTGGCGGCGTTCGCGCAGGAGACCGTCGTCGCCGCGAACTGCGTCCTGCCCGCCCCGGACGGCATCCCGCTCACCGACGCCGCCCTGCTCGGCTGCGCGGTCCTCACCGGATACGGCGCCGTCCACCACAGCGCCCGGGTCCACCCCGGCGAGTCGGTCGTCGTGTTCGGCATCGGCGGCGTCGGCCTCGCCGTGCTCCAGTCCGCCCGGATCGCGGGCGCCTCGAAGATCATCGCCGTCGACGTGTCCCCGGAGAAGGAGGAACTGGCCCGGCAGGCGGGCGCCACCGACTACGTGATCGCCTCCGATACCACCCCGCGCGCGATCCGGAAGCTCACCGCCGGCCAGGGCGCCGACGTCGCGATCGAGTGCGTCGGGCGGCCCGCCACCATCCGCGGCGCCTGGGACTCCACCCGCCGCGGCGGCCGCACCACGGTCGTCGGCATCGGCGGCAAGGACCAGCCGGTGACCTTCAACGCCCTGGAGATCTTCCACTGGGGCCGCTCGCTGACCGGCTGTGTGTACGGGAACAGCGATCCGGCCCGCGATTTGCCGGTCCTCGCCGAGCACATCCGGGCGGGCCGGTTCGACCTCTCCATGATGGTGACCGAACGGATCGCGCTGGAAGGCATCCCGGCGGCCTTCGACAACATGATCGCGGGCAAGGGGGGCCGCGCGCTCGTCGTGTTCTGATCCCGGTTCCAAGGGCTGTCCCGCCAGGGATCGGGGGACAGCCCTCAGGCCGTCGGCGCGGCCTGAGCCCGCTCCGTGGTGAGCAGCCGGGCGCCCATCTCGTCCTGCTCGAAGAGCCGGGAGGCCGGGCCGACGATCAGCGGGTCCGGTTCGCCGACCACGTCCGTGTCCTTGTCCGGGTAGTCGAAGCGGTGCAGCACATGCCGGATCGCCTCCAGCCGGGCCCGCTTCTTGTCATTGCTCTTCACCACCGTCCAGGGCGCGTCCGCCGTGTCCGTGTGGAAGAGCATCAGCTCCTTGGCCTCCGTGTACGCGTCCCACTCGTCGAGCGAGGCGAGGTCGACCGGGCTCAGCTTCCACTGCCGCACCGGATCGATCTGCCGGATCATGAACCGGTTGCGCTGTTCGTCGCGCGAGACCGAGAACCAGAACTTCACCAGGTGGATGCCGTCCCGGGCGAGCATCCGCTCGAAGCCCGGTGCCTGGTGCATGAATTCGAGGTACTCGCGGGTGGTGCAGAACCCCATCACGCGCTCCACCCCCGCCCGGTTGTACCAGGACCGGTCGAACAGCACGATCTCCCCGGCGGACGGCAGATGGGCCGTGTACCGCTGGAAGTACCACTGGGTGCGCTCGCGTTCGGTGGGCTTCTCCAGGGCCACCACCCGTGCGCCACGGGGGTTGAGGTGCTCGGTGAAGCGCTTGATGGTGCCGCCTTTGCCCGCCGCGTCGCGCCCCTCGAAGAGGATGACGAGGCGTTCGTCGCGCTCCTTCACCCAGTGCTGGAGCTTGAGCAGCTCGATCTGCAGGGCGCGCTTGGACTTCTCGTACGCCCTCCGGCCGAGCTTGTTGTCGTACGGGTAGTCCTCGCGCCAGGCGTCCCGGGCCCGGCCCTCGGGCGTCACCAGGACCGGGTCGTCGTCACCGCTGTCGGCCACGGTGAAGCCGTCCAGCCCGGAGCCGCCGTGGCGGGCCGCCTCGGCCAGGGCGTCCGGCAGGGCCTCCCGGGCCCCGGCCGGCTGCTTCTTCGTCGTCCTGCGGCTGCTCGGTTCCTTGGCGCTCCGTGTCATGCAGGTGTCCCTCCACCGGCTGTGCCGGACTCTTCCGCGTCAGGCCAGTCTGCTGACGAGTACGGGAGACCGCCACCCCGGCCGGACGGAGCAGGCCACGGCGGTGGCCCGCCCGTCACGAGGGGGCGCGGGCGTCGCCACCGGGGCGGATGCCGTCGTCATGGCCCCGGCCGCAGGGCCGCGGCCGTTCGGCACCTACCGGAGGGCGGACGGCTCGATACCGAGGTGCTCGTGCAGCGCCCGTTCCCCCTCCGGGGTCGCCTTCACCGCGCGTCCGGACCCGATCCGCACGCACCACCCGGCATCCAGCGCGTGCCGGCACAGCGCGGCTCCGGCGGCCCCCGCCAGGTGCGGCCTGCGTTCCGTCCAGTCCAGACAGCTCCGTACGAGCGGACGCCGCGACCTCGACTCCAGGCCGATGCCCAGCCCGTCGAACCAGCCGAGGCCGTCATCGGTGAGCGCGAAGCTGGTGTCCTGCCGCAGCAGCCCCCGGACGGTCATGGCATCGGCGATCGCGATGCCGATCCGGCCCGCGAGGTGGTCGTAACAGGTGCGCCCGCGCGCGAGTGCGCTGCCCGCGCTCGCCGCGCCCAGCGTGTGCGGCCGCTCGGGCGCGGAACCGGCGAGGACCCGGGCCGCCAGGTCCTCGACGAGGTGTGCGGTCCGTTCGTCGGCGAGCCGCAGGTAGCGGTGGCGGCCCTGCCGCTCCTCGGCCAGCAGCCCGCCCGCGACGAGCTTGCCGAGGTGCTCGCTGGCGGTGGAGGGTGCCACCGAGGCGTAGCGGGCCAGCTCTCCCGCGGTCCACGCACGGCCGTCGAGCAGGGCCAGGCAGAAGGCCGCGCGGGTCTCGTCGGCGAGGAGCGCGGCCAGGGCGGCGAGCCGGGGCGCGGCCGGGTCGGGGTGTGCCATGCGTGCCATGGGTTCCAGGATGCGTCAGGGACGCTTCGGCCGCTGCCGAACTGTTCCGGCGGGCGGCAGCTGTTCGCGCGGGAGCCGCTGGTACTGGAGGTCGAGGCCGTCGACCAGCGCCCGCAGCCCGGTCTCGAACGCCCCGTCGTCGACCTTCTGGCGGCGCTCGGCCAGCAGGTGGGCCTGGCCGAGGTGCGGATAGTCCGCGGGGTCGTACGCCGTCTCGTCGTCCACGAAGCCGCGGGCGAACGAACCGAGGGCCGATCCGGTGATGAAGTAGCGCATCAGGGCGCCGATGTGCGTTGCCTGGGCGGGCGGCCAGCCGGCCCGGACCATCGCGCCGAAGACGGCGTCGGCGACCCGCAGCCCGGCCGGGCGGCGCCCCGGGCCCTGGGCGAGCACCGGGACGATGTGCGGGTGCTCACTGAGCGCCGCACGATAGGAGACGGCCCAGTCGTGCAGGGCGGCGCGCCAGTCGCGGGCGTCCGCCTCGTCGAACATCGACAGATCGACCTGGGCGGACACGGCGTCCGCGACCGCGTCCAGGATCTCGTCCTTGTTGCGGAAGTGGTTGTAGAGCGAGGGTCCGCTGACCCCGAGTTCGGCGGCGAGCCGACGGGTGGAGACGGCGTCGAGTCCCTCGGAGTCCACGAGTGCGCCCGCCGTCTCGACGATGCGGTCTCTGCTGAGGAGGGGCTTGCGCGGTCGGGCCATGCGGCACATAGTAGGGCCTCCGAACTGAAAACTAGCAGTGCTAATTAAAGGTGGGGAGTCGAAGGATGAACCTGGAACTCGGCGAGGAGCAGGAGGCCGTCCGGCGGCTCGCCAGGGATTTCGTCGCCCGTGAGGTCGCCCCCCATGCCGTGGAGTGGGACCGGTCCGAGAGCGTCGACAGGTCGATCGTGAAGAAGCTGGGTTCCGTCGGCTTCCTCGGGCTGACCGTCCCCGAGGAGTACGGCGGCTCGGGCGGTGACCACCTCGCCTACTGCCTGGTCACCGAGGAGCTCGGCCGCGGCGACTCCTCGGTGCGGGGCATCGTCTCCGTCTCCCTCGGCCTGGTCGCCAAGACGATCGCGGCCCGGGGCGACGAGGAGCAGAAGCGGCGCTGGCTGCCCGCGCTCACCGCGGGCGACGCGGTCGGCTGCTTCGGTCTCACCGAGCCCGGCACCGGTTCGGACGCCGGGAACCTGACGACGAAGGCCGTCCGGGACGGCGGCTCGTACGTCATCAACGGCAGCAAGATGTTCATCACCAACGGCACCTGGGCCGATGTGGTCCTGCTCTTCGCCCGTACCGGTGACGCCCCCGGCCACCGGGGCATATCGGCCTTCCTGGTGCCCACCGACACCCCCGGCCTGAGCCGCCGCACCATCCACGGCAAGCTCGGCCTGCGCGGCCAGGCCACTGCCGAGCTGGTCCTGGAGGATGTCCGGGTCCCCGCCTCGGCGCTCCTGGGCCCGGCGGGCAAGGGCTTCTCGATCGCCATGTCCGCCCTGGCCAAGGGCCGGATGTCGGTCGCGGCCGGCTGCGTCGGCATCGCGCAGGCCGCCCTCGACGCGGCCGTGGGCTACGCGGGCGAGCGCGAGCAGTTCGGCAAGTCCATCGCACGCCACCAGCTCGTCCAGGAACTCATCAGCGACATCGCCGTGGACGTCGACGCCGCCCGGCTGCTGACCTGGCGGGTGGCCGACCTCGTCGACCGCGGCGAGGACTTCGCCACCGCCGCCTCCAAGGCGAAGCTCTTCGCCTCGGAGGCCGCCGTCCGCGCCGCCAACAACGCCCTCCAGGTCTTCGGCGGCTACGGCTACATCGACGAGTACCCCGTCGGCAAGCTGCTGCGCGACGCCCGGGTGATGACGCTGTACGAGGGCACCAGCCAGATCCAGAAGCTCATCATCGGCCGCGCGCTCACCGGGGTCTCCGCCTTCTGACCGCTCCGCCCACGCTCGAACGGGAGTCTGAGTACCGCACTGAGTACGGGGACGGATGTGGCGCACGCCACGGCGGCCGATGCTGGGTGCCATGAGTGACACAGCATCGGTCAAGCAGCAGAGCACCGCGGCCTTCTACAGCCAGGCCGTCGCGTCCTTCGGGGCGGCGATGGCCGCGGTGGCCCTCGGTATCTACTTCCTCGACGCCGACGCCTGGGTCCGCGGATTCCTCGCGATCGGCGTCCTCTATCTCGTCACCTCCTGCTTCACCCTGGCCAAGGTCATCCGCGACCGGCAGGAGGCGGGGCAGATCGTCAGCCGGGTCGACCAGGCCCGGCTGGAGAAGATCCTCGCGGAGCACGACCCCTTCCAGAAGCTCTGACCACCGCGGAAGCTCCGGCCCTCCGGCGCCCGGAGGGTCCGGCCCGGACGGACCCTAAGCGCTTGCTCAGGTTCGGGGTATGGTGTTCGTCCTGCTGACGAGAGGGGCGAGTGACGATGAGCACGGCGGAGGAGACCGACGGCGACAGTGCGCCGTGGGCCGAGGTGACACCCGAGGCGGCCAGGCGGCTCCTCGTCGCCGCCGTCGACGCCTTCGCCGAGCGCGGGTACCACGCGACCACCACCCGCGACATCGCCGGCCGGGCCGGGATGAGTCCCGCCGCGCTCTACATCCACTACAAGACGAAGGAAGAACTGCTCCACCGGATCAGCAGGATCGGTCACGACCGCGCCCTGTTCGTCCTGGAGGCCGCCGCCGACAGCGGCGGCACGGCCGCCGAGCGGCTGGCCGAGGCCGTACGTTCCTTCGTCCGCTGGCACGCCGAACGGCACACCACGGCCCGTGTGGTCCAGTACGAACTCGACGCCCTCGGCGAGGAGCACCGCACCGAGATCGTCGAGCTGCGCCGCAGGAGCGACGCGGTGGTGCGCCGGATCATCAGCGAGGGCGTGCGGGCCGGGGAGTTCGACGTGCCCGACATCCCGGGTACCACGCTGGCGGTGCTCTCGCTCTGCATCGACGTGGCGCGCTGGTTCAACGCGCAGGGCAGCCGGACGCCGGACGAGGTCGGCGAGCTGTACGCCGACCTCGTGCTGCGCATGGTCGCTGCCGGGCGGTAGCGCCGGGGCGCCGTCAGAAGTAGTAGCGCGACACCGACTCGGCCACGCACACCGGCTTGTCGCCGCCCTCGCGCTCGACCGTGACGACGGCGGTGACCTGCACGCCGCCCCCGGCCTCCTCCACGCTCCGCAGCGCGGCCGTCGCGCGCAGCCGGGAGCCCACAGGGACGGTGGACGGGAAGCGGACCTTGTTCGTCCCGTAGTTGATCCCCATCTTCATGCCCTCGACCCGCATGATCTGCGGGACGAGCGCGGGCAGCAGCGAGAGCGTGAGGTAGCCGTGCGCGATCGTCGTGCCGAACGGCCCGGCCGCGGCCCGCTCCGGGTCCACGTGGATCCACTGGTGGTCACCGGTGGCCTCGGCGAAGAGGTCGATCCGCTTCTGGTCGACCTCCAGCCACTCGCTGTGCCCCAACTGCTCGCCCACCCCGTCGCGCAGCTCCTGCGCGGACGTGAAGATCCTCGGCTCCGCCATGTCCCTGGTCCCTGCCCTTCCCGCTCTCGGCCATCCGGTGTCGCGCGCCTGTCTAAGCGCTTGCTCAGCATGGTTGGCGGGTGCGTTCCTGTCAACGACGGACCTGCCCGGGGGTGGCCACGTAGGGTTGGAGGGGTGCCCCAGATCCCGCAGACACTCCAGGAACTCACGGTCGGCCAGCTCTCCGCGCGGAGCGGCGCCGCTGTCTCGGCCCTGCACTTCTACGAGGCCAAGGGCCTGATCAGCAGCCGCCGCACCAGCGGCAACCAGCGCCGCTACAGCAGGGACGCGCTGCGCCGGGTCGCGTTCGTCCGTGCGGCGCAGCGGGTCGGGATCCCGCTCGCCACCATCCGCGACGCCCTCGCCGAGCTCCCGGAGGAGCGCACCCCCACCCGCGACGACTGGGCGCGGCTCTCCGCCGCATGGCGTTGCGAACTGGACGAGCGCATCGAGCAGTTGGGCCGGCTGCGGGATCATCTCACCGACTGCATCGGCTGCGGCTGCCTGTCGCTGGAGAACTGCGTGCTCTCCAACCCGGACGACGTCTCCGGGCGGCGGATCAGCGGCTCGCGGCTGATGCCGGAGCGTCCGTCGGCCGACTGTCGGTAGATCCGGGGCCCGCCCGCCGCCGTTCGGCTGCCGGGCGGGCGCGCCGGACACTCCGGTCGGGCGCACCTGTCGGATTCCTCGTCGGGCGCGCCCGCCGGATGCCCTCGCCGTCCGTCACGCCGCCGACGCCAGATTCCCGTGGTGCGCGCTCCGGGCCCTCGCGAGCGCCCCCCGCGTGAGCACCGGCTGCGGCACCAGGATCCCGCACCCCGTGCAGACCGGCCCCGACCACGGCTCGCACCCCAGGTCCGGCCGCCAGGCGATCTCCGTGCCCGCGCACACCGGGCAGGCGGTGCCCGGCTCCGACTCCAGGGCGGCGATCAGCCGGCCGAGGACCTCGGCGAGCGGCGCCGAGGGGTGCACCCCCGGGTCCTCGCAGCGGGCGACCCCGTACCCGCCCCAGGTGCGCCGGTGCCAGTCGTCGAACGCGCCCGGCCTGCGCAACCCGTCGTGCTTCTCCCGCCTGCGGCGCTCGGCGAACCCCGCCTCGTAGCCGAGCCAGACGGCCCGTGCCGCCTCCAGCTCGTCCAGCGCGCGCATCAGCCGCACCGGATCCGGGGACCGGTCCTCGGCATCGATCCCGTGCCGGGCACACAGATGGTCCCAGGTCGCCCGATGCCCGTAAGGGGCGAACCTCTCCAGGCACTTGCGCAGCGAATACCGCCGCAGCGCCAGGTCGCTCCGCGGATCGCGGACCTGTCTCGCAAGACTCCGGAATCCGGCCACTGCACCGCCACCTCCGTCGCTCGTACTTCGGCGTCCAGGAATAGACGTGCGGCCGCCCGATCCGGATCCATCGAGGTGCGGTGACGTCCACCATGTGAGACGACGGGTCGTCATGGGGGCCGTGCGCGGCGGCATGTGATGATTCGGAAAAAGTGACTGTTGCTCACCTTACCGACGGGTCGTACCGCCAGTAACCTCCGGCGCATCGGCCTCTCGGAGGAGCACGCATGCCCCCACGCACCGTCACGTTCAGAGCCGCCACCGCCGCGGCGGTCCTCGCTCTCGGCGCCACGCTGCTCGCTGCCGCGCCGCAGTCCGGCGCCGCGGCGGCGGAACCCGCACCCGTCACCGACTACTGCCAGGGGCAGTGCGACGACATACTGCCGCCCGGCGAGAACGGCAACGCCACGCTCGTCGACATCCTCGGCAACAAGGCGTTCGGCACGCACCCTGCCCACAGCGACGACCAACTCGACCGCTACAACGGCCTGGTGGCCGGGCACCCCGGTCTCACCGACCAGAAGCTGACCGACTTCTTCAACGACGCCTCGTTCGGCGTCCCGAAGGACCAGGTCGAGTCCGTCACCTCGCCGCGCGACGACGTCACCATCACCCGTGACAAGGCGTCCGGGGTCCCGCACATCAAGGGAACCACCCGCTACGGCACCGAGTTCGGCGCCGGATTCGCCGCCGGGCAGGACCGGCTCTGGCTGATGGACCTCTTCCGCCACATCGGACGCGGTGAACTGACCTCGTTCGCCGGCGGCGCACTGGCCAACCAGGGCCTGGAGCAGCAGTTCTGGCCGCAGGCCCCGTACACCGAGGCCGATCTCGAAGCCCAGGTCACCTACATCAGGACCCATGAGGGCGCCCGCGGCGAACAGGCCATGGCGGACGCCCAGGCGTATGTCGACGGCATCAACGCCTACCGCGAGAAGTCCAAGAACGGTCGCTACTTCCCGGGCGAGTACGTCCTGACCGGCAAGATCGACGCCATCACCAACGTCGGGGAGATCCAGCCGTTCGAGCTGACCGACCTGATCTCCATCGCCTCCGTGGTCGGCGGCCAGTTCGGCGGTGGCGGCGGTGGCGAGGTGCAGGCGGCGCTCTCGCTGCTGTCCGCCCAGCAGAAGTACGGCGTCACCGAAGGCACCAGGGTCTGGGAGTCGTTCCGGCAGCGCGAAGACCCCGAGGCCGTGCTGACGATTCACGACGGCACGTCGTTCCCGTACGCGGGCAGGCCCGCCGCGGCGCGCGGCACCGCCCTGCCCGACAGCGGCTCCGTCACGGCCGAACCCCTTATCCATGACCGCACCGGTTCCGCCGGCACGGACAGGAAGACCCCCGTCAAGGCCCCCGCCGCGCTCAAGAAGGCCCAGGGCATCTACGACGACGGCGTCATCCCCGAGGGCTCGCTGCCGGGCTCCGGCTCCGGCGCCCAGAAGCGAGGCATGTCCAACGCCCTGCTCGTCTCCGGCAAGCACACCGCGAGCGGAAACCCGATCGCCGTCTTCGGACCGCAGACCGGCTACTTCGCCCCGCAGCTGATGATGCTCCAGGAGCTCCAGGGTCCGGGCATCAGCGCCCGGGGCGTCTCCTTCGCCGGTGTCGGCATGTACATCCAGATGGGCCGGGGCCAGGACTACGCCTGGAGCGCCACCTCGGCCGGTCAGGACATCACCGACACATACGCCGTCGACCTCTGCGAGCCCGACGGCTCCACGCCCACGAAGGACTCCACGCACTACCTCTACCGCGGCACCTGCACCGCCATGGAGACGCTGGAGCGCACCAACTCCTGGAATCCGACCGTCGCCGACTCCACCGCGAAGGGCTCCTACCGGATGCAGGTCCGGCGCACGAACTACGGCATCGTCACCCACCGCGCCACGGTGGGGGGCAAGCCCGTCGCGTACACCTCGCTGCGCAGCACCTACCGCCACGAGGCCGACTCGATCATCGGCTTCCAGATGCTGAACGACCCGGCGTACGTCAAGGACGCCGCCTCCTTCCAGCAGGCGGCGAGCAGCATCGACTACGCGTTCAACTGGTTCTACGCCGATTCCCGCACCGCCGCGTACTACAACAGCGGCATGAACCCGGTGCGCGCGGCGGGCGTCGACCCGGCGCTGCCGGTGAAGGCCGAGCGGGCCTACGAGTGGAAGGAGTACGACCCGGCCGCCAACAGCGCCGCGTACACCCCGTTCGCCGAGCACCCGCACTCCAGCGGCCAGGACTACTACGTCTCCTGGAACAACAAGCAGGCCAAGGGGTACGCCTCCGCGGGCTTCGGCCTCGGCGCGGTGCACCGGGCCGATCTGCTGGACGACCGGGTGGCGCGGCTGGTCGAGGAGGGCGGTGTGACCCGGGCGTCCCTCACCCGGGCGATGGCCCAGGCCGCGGTCACCGATCTGCGCGGCGAGCAGCTGCTGCCCGAACTGCTGAAGGTGATCCGGTCCCGTCCGGTCACCGATCCGGAACTGAACGGCGTCGTCCAGCAGTTGGAGTCCTGGCGGGCGGACGGATCGCAGCGCCGGGAGAGCAGCCCCGGATCGCACACGTACAGCCATGCCGACGCGGTACGGATCATGGACGCGTGGTGGCCGAAGCTGGTCGAGGCCGAGTTCAGGCCGGGGCTCGGCGACGGGCTGTACGGGGCGCTGACCGCCAACCTCGCCACCGACGAGTCCCCGGCGGCCAGCCACGGCCCGAGCGGGGCGCACAGCGGTTCGGCGTTCCAGTACGGCTGGTGGGGCTTCGTGGACAAGGACCTGCGTCAGGTCCTGGGCCAACCGGTCGAGGGCCCGCTGGCCAAGACCTACTGCGGGAACGGCGATCCGGACAGCTGCCGGGACGCGCTGCTGGCCTCCCTGAAGCAGGCCGCGGCCCGGCCCGCGACGGAGGTCTATCCGGGGGACGACAGCTGCAAGGCGGGCGAGCAGTGGTGCTCGGACTCGATCGTCCACCGGCCGCTCGGCGGGATCGCGCAGAAGGCCGTCCACTGGCAGAACCGCCCGACGTACCAGCAGGTGGTGGAGTTCCCCGCCCACCGGTAGGGGGTGAACCGCTGTGCCGGGCGGGTCCGAACTCCTCGGGCCCGCCCGGCCCGTCTCACCGGTACTGGAGGTACCGCTTGCGGACGGTCCGGAACGCGGCGAGGTCCGCCGCCCACGCTCCCGCCACCTCGTCCGTGTCCGCCCCCGCATCGATCATCGTGCGGACCCGTGTGTTGCCGGTGAGCTTGTCGATCCAGTTGTCCGGGCGCCAGGCGAACCCGCTCCACGTCCGCTTCGCCGTCACCAGCAGCGCGATCCCGGTGCGTACCGGATCGAAGACCTCGCGGTCGTGGACGTGCAGCTGCACCCCGCCGACCGTCTTCCCCTCGAACTTGGAGAACGTCGGCGCGAAGTACGCCTCGCGGAACGCGACCCCCGGCAGATCGAGCGCGTTCACGGCCGCCGCCCACCGATGGTCGATGCCCTCCGCGCCGAGCAGTTCGAACGGCCGGGTGGTGCCGCGCCCCTCGGACAGGTTCGTGCCCTCGAAAAGGCAGGTCCCCGAGTAGACCAGCGCGGTGTCCGGCGTCGGCATGTTGGGGCTCGGCGGCACCCACGGCAGCCCGGTCGTGTCGAAGAAGTCCGTGCGCTTCCACCCCGACATCTTCACGATCCGCAGATCCACCGGCCGGGCCAGGAACTCCTTGTTGAACAGCAGCGCCAGCTCGGTGACCGTCATGCCGTGCGCCTGCGCGATCTCCCGGCGGCCCACGAAGGTGGCGTACGCCGGATCCAGCACCGGCCCGAGCGCCGCCCGCCCGGTCACCGGGTTCGGCCGGTCCAGCACGACGAACCGCTTGCCCGCGAGAGCCGCCGCCTCCATGCAGTCGTACAGCGTCCAGATGTACGTGTAGAAGCGGGCGCCCGCGTCCTGGATGTCGAAGACGACCGTGTCCACGCCGGACGCGGCGAAGACATCGGCGAGCGGCTGCCCGCTCTTCAAGTACGTGTCGTAGACGGGGAGTCCGGTCGCCGGATCGTCGTACCGCCCCTCCGAACCACCCGCCTGCGCGGTGCCGCGGAAGCCGTGCTCGGGCCCGAAGACGGCGATCAGGTCCACCCGTTCGTCCGGGTGCATCACATCGACGATGTGGCGCACGTCGGACGTGATCCCGGTGGGGTTGGTGACGACCCCGACCTTCTGGCCCCTCAGCAGCGCGTAGCCGTCCGCCGCCAGCCGGTCGAAGCCGGTACGGACCCGGCCGCGCCCGTTGCCCCGCCCGTGGCCGGATGCGGGGGCGGCGGCCGTGCTCCCGGTGCCGGCGGCCGTCGCCGCGAGGGCCCCCACCGCACCGCCGGCGGCCAGCAAACCACGTCTGGACAGGCTCATTCGGGTACCTCCATGATCGCGACCTCTGTCATGGTCACGCACGCTAGCGCGCGTTCCGGCCCTACGGAACGAGCCGGACGCGACGGGTGCGACAGGAGTGTCGTCCGAGTCGGGACGGCCTCTTCCGTTCCGACATACCGACTGGTTAGTCTGCGGTGGCAGTCGGCGGAGAGAGGCGGGACCCGATGAGTACGGTGCACGGCTCGGGCGTGGTGGTCACAGGGGCCGGAGGCGGCATCGGAGCCGCTCTGGCCCGCCGGTTCGCCGCGGAGGGCGCGCGGGTCGTGGTCAATGACCTCGACGAGGCCCGGATCAAGGCACTGGCCGAGGAGACCGGCGCCGTCGCCGTCGCCGGTGACGCCTCGGGGATCGTGGACGCCGCCCGTGACGCGCTGGACGGCACCGTCGACATCTACTGCGCCAACGCGGGCCTCGCCTCGCCCGGCGACGTCTTCGCCGACGAGGAGATCTGGGCCGCCGCCTGGGACGTCAATGTGATGGCCCACGTCCGCGCGGCGAGGGCGCTGCTGCCGGACTGGCTGGAGCGCGGCAGCGGCCGGTTCGTCTCGACCGCCTCCGCAGCCGGGCTGCTGACGATGATCGGAGCTGCCCCGTACAGCGTCACCAAGCACGGCGCCGTCGCCTTCGCGGAATGGCTCTCGCTCACCTACCGCCACCGTGGCATCAAGGTCCACGCCATCTGTCCGCAGGGCGTGCGTACGGACATGCTCACCGCCGCCGGATCGGCCGGCGAGCTCGTCCTCGCCCCCGGTGCCATCGAGCCCGAGGCGGTCGCCGACGCGCTCTTCGACGCCATGGCCGAGGACCGCTTCCTCGTCCTGCCGCACCCCGAGGTCGCCGGCTACTACCGGGCCCGCACCAAGGACACCGAGCACTGGCTGGGCAGCATGAACCACCTCCAGCGGAAGTGGGAGGAGACCGGCGCATGACCGGGTCGATCTACGCCGCCACGCCGTGGGCCGCCCTGCTCGGCGAGGCCCGACGGGCCCCCGTCCGGCCGGGACCGCAGTCCGCGCCTTCCGTGCCTTCCGCGCGTCCGCCGGCCGCAGCCCCGGGCACCCCGCGCCCGCCCGCAGCGACGGACGCCCGAGCCACGCGTACGCGTACCCGCGCGGGGTCGGGATCCTGACCGGGCTCCCGGAGCCGGCGAGTGGGAAGATCCTCAGGTGGGAACTGCGTTCCCCCCCGGTGGACCGCAGGCCGGTCGGACCGTTTCACGCACAGCACGGAAGGAAGGTGGCGGCAATGGCCAAGGCGACGGACGGGGAGACGCCCCCCGTCCCTCAGCGGCTGCTGGCCGCCGCCACCCGGCTCTTCGCCGAGCAGGGCTACGACCGCACCTCGGTCCAGGAGATCGTCGAGGCGGCAGGCGTCACCAAGGGCGCGCTCTACCACTACTTCGGTTCCAAGGAGGACCTCCTCCAGGAGGTCTACGCCCGGGTGCTCCGGCTCCAGCAGGAGCGGCTCGACGCCTTCGCGGACGCCGACGCCCCGGTCGAGCAGCGGCTGCGCGACGCGGCGGCGGACGTGGTCGTCACGACCATCGAGAATCTCGACGACGCCTCGATCTTCTTCCGGTCCATGCACCACCTGAGCCCGGAGAAGAACAAGCAGGTACGGCTGGAGCGGCGCCGCTACCACGAGCGGTTCCGCGCCCTGGTGGAAGAGGGCCAGCGGAGCGGGGTGTTCTCCACGGCCACCCCGGCGGACCTGATCGTCGACTACCACTTCGGCTCGGTGCACCACCTGTCCACCTGGTACCGGCCGGACGGCCCGCTCAGCCAGCAGGAGGTCGCCGACCACCTGGCCGACCTGCTGCTGCGCGCCCTGCGTCCCTAAGGGCTGTCCCGCAGTCCCTGGTGGACCGACCGGCGGAACGGGCCGAAGCTGGATGTATGACTCACCTCCAGCCATCCGCGCGCGTCCCCGCACTCTGGGCCGCGGCATACGGGCCGCGGCACACCCGTGCCGTCAGCCGGGCCGCCCGGTGCCTGCTGCGCCTGAGGGCGTTCGCCCGGGATCTGGCACTGGCGGACCATGTGCCGTTCGGTGGCTACTGACCATCGGCGGTTGCTGACCGGGGGAGGGGCCTATTCCGTTGGTGGAGCCGGAAGCGTCCCGGTTAGCATCCGACGGTGAAGACGCCGGCCGAAGAACCGTTCCACGACGCCGCACCCGGGGCCGGCACCGGCCGGCTGTCCGGATTTCCGGACGCGCCGTTGTCCGGGTCCGTGGACGCGTCGTTGTCCGGGCTCGTGGACGTGCGTGAGGGCCCACTGCCGGAACTGGGCCGGCTGATCCGGCACGAGGACCCCGGCACGCGCCACCTGGGCCTGGTCCTGCTCACCGAGCGTGCCGCCGCGTGCAGCCCGTCCGACGACGGGGAGTTGGCCGAAATCGCCGGCCTCCTGCCGGTGTCGCCGCTGGGACCTCCGGAGGCGGATCTGCTCCTGGCGGGGCTCTACGAGCGGCTCGGCCACCGTCTCCGGGACCGCCCGTGGCCCTCGTGGCGCGCGGCCGGGCCGCCGGCGCGGGTGGGGATCGCATGGCTGCGCGCCGAAATCCTCCACGACCCGACGGCGGTCCGTGACGAAGCCCCCGGTGAACTCCTCTACCAGGCCGTGCGTGAGACGGGCATCGCCGGTGCGTACCGCCCGGCGCGGCTCGTGGGTGAACTGGCGGACAGCGGCGACCCCGTGCTTCAGGCCGAGGCGCTGCGGCTCGCCCGGGAGGGGCTGCACACCGGACTGCTGGCCCCGACGCCGGTCCGCGGGATCCTGGCCGGCCTGCTCGGCGCCGACAGCCCCCAGGTCGTCGCCGGTGCACTGGGCGGACTCGCCGAGCCGTGGGCCGCGACGGAGCCGCTGCCGCCGGGGCGCCTCGCCCCGTTTCTCGCCGCCGATGCGGCGGGGGAGCGGCCCGCGGTGGCCGATGCCGCCCTCGCGGCCGCCGCCCGCCACGGCCACAAGGACCTGCTGCGGCAGGTCGTCGAGGACCCCGGTCTCCCGCCGGGTCTTCGCCGGCAGGGCATGGAACTGCTCGGCGGCCTGGCCGACCGCGAGGACATCGGTGAACTGACGGGTGCCGCCGCGCGCGATCCACTGCTGCTCGGCGGGCCGATGGTGAGCTGCCTGCGCGGACTCCACCGGCGCGGGCACTTCGCGGACGATCCGGACGTCCCGGCCGTCATCGGCCTCGCCCTGTCCGATCACTCGATTCCGCCGCGCGACGTCGCGACGGTCCTCTACACCTGCCGGAGGGAGATGCTCCGCGTCCTGACGGACACCGCGGCCGACGATCCGGCCTGGCCGCGACGGCTCGCCCTGCTGATCGCCCTGTCCGGGCAGGGCGCGGGCGATCTTCCGATCGGCGAGGCGGTCAGCCGCGCACTCGCCTCGTCCGCCGCCCCCGGCCCCTTCCTCCACGCGATCCGCCAACTGCGCCACGAGGAGGCCGAGGAGGCCGTGATCGCCTTGCTGCCCTCGGTGCCGGCCGCGGCCCTGGACGCCCTGGAGGCCATCGGCGGACACCGGACGGCGCAGGCACTGCGCGAAGGACTGGGACTGTCCACGGTCCCGCCCGCGCCCCATCTGTACGCCGTACGCGACCGCGCCCTCGGACTCCTCTGGCAGCTGACCCGCGATCCGGTGCAACGGCACGCCCTCCTCGTACGGCTCGACCCCGTCGACCTGCCGCCGCGCATCGCCGCCGGACTCGGGGGCCCGGACGAGCGGGAACTGGCCCTGCTGAGTTCCCACCTCGACCCGGACGACCCGGTGGCGGCGCTGTGCCGGCTGGCGGCCCACGGCAATGCCGGCACACTCCCGGCCGTCGCGGACCTGCTGCTGCGCGTCGTGACCGGGCTGTCGGCCGCCGGGGAGCCGGAGCAGGAGCGGGAACGGGAACGGGGACGGCCGGGCGGGGAGCCCGCGGTGCCCCAGGAGGTCCTGGACGCCGTGCACGACCTGGGCAGGCGGCTCCACGCACGGGGCGCGATCCGGCCGGTCTGCCTGCTCGACGCGGCGGACGAGCGGGAGGCGGGCCATGCACTCGTCGCGACCACGGCGCTGGACCTGCTGGACCGCACCGGGCTGTCCGACCGCGAGCAGGCGATTCTGCTCGAACTGCTGCTCCGGGCCCCGTGGGCGGGGACGCGCGCCCGTGTGCACCGGCTGCTGCGCCACCGCGACCGGCACGTACGCAAACATGCCATCGCCCTGCTCGCCCGCGACGCGACGGGCGAGGACGCCCAGGCACTGTCGGCGACCCTGATCGCGCTGACCGCCGTCCAGGACATCCAGACCGTCCGCCAGGCCCTGCTCGCCCTGGGCCACGCACGGGCCCACTGGGCATGCACCGCGATCGCGGCCTGCCTCGACCGGCCGAACATGAACATCAAGAAGACCGCCGCCGAGGCGCTGGTCCGGGCGGGCACTCCGGCGGCGCTGCCGAAGCTGCTCTTCTGGCTCGGGCACCACGACAACCCCGGGCTGCGCGGCGCACTCGTCGCGGCCCTGCGCGCCGTCCTCGGCGACGCCTACGCCGCCACACTCGTCGCCGCCGCCGAGCACAGCCGGGACGGCCGTTCCCGCGAACTGCTGCTGACGGGTCTCGACGGCGTCCTCACGGCCCGCGCGGTCCTCGCCCTGGACGACCAGGAGTCACCGGCGGCGGGCACCCTGCTCTCCCTGGTGGCGGCCGGCCGGGTCGGGCTCGCGTCCGGCGAGGCCGGCGAACTCGCGACGGCGGCGGCCCGGCACGGGATCACCGTGTCCGCCCCCGCCCGGCGGCCACCGGTGGGCAGCCGGGCGGACCGCGCCATCGAGTCCCTGGTGGCCGGCGGCTGGAACCCCTCCGTCGCGCTGCGCCTCGCCGAGCGGGACGAGCCGCCCGCCCCCGGCCGGCTGGACGCGCTGCGGCCGATGCTCCCCGACTGGCTCCGCCTGGCCGGCTCCCGGCCGACGGCCCGGAGCCGGGTGGTCCGGTTCGTGCTGCGGATCTGCCCCGCCCCCTGGGCCGCCGGGGAACTGGCGGTGTTCGCCCGGCACGTTCCGGTCCTGACCGACGCCCTCGCCGAGACCCGCGACGAGGACCGGCACGACCTGATCGCCCTGCTCGAAGCGGTCGCGCCGATGCTCGCGGCGGCACGGAAGCCGTCCGTCGTCGCCGCGGTGCGGGCCCTGCGGCCGGCACCCGCGATCCCGAGCCGGTCCACGCTGACGCTGCTGCGCCGCCTCGGCGCGGTGCTGGTCCGAGCCGACCTCGATCAGGCGCTCGCGGCGGCCCGGCTCGGCGCCGACCCCTGGCGGGCCGGGACCGCCGTGCTGCGGGAGGCGTTCGCGGCCCCGGAGCCGGGGCCCGGGTGCGCCGAGACCCGGGCCTGGCGGGCGGCGCTGGACGGCGCGGTACGCACACCGGGTGCGCTGGAGGAGTTCCGCCGTCGGGACGGGGGCCCGGTGGGATCGCGGGACCGGCTGACCGCGCTGATCGAGGTCCAGCACGGTGCGGACCCCGAGGTCCGGGCCGCCCTGCTCGACTGGATGACACGGCTTCAGCCGCTCGACGCGCCGCCCTGGACCCTCACCGAGACCGCCCACGCCCCGACGCCGGCGCCCCGGCGCGTACACATCGACGACCTCGACCAGCCCCGCTCGACGGCCCTGCGGGACCGCCTGCTGGCCATGCTCGGGTCGGACCGTGCCGACCGCAGGGAGACCGCCGCCCTGACGCTGGCGAAGTGGCCCGAGCCGGAGGCCCGGCTGCCGGTGCTGCGCGCGTACCTGCGCGGGCACGTCGACCTGCCCCCCGGCGCGGAGCAGGCCCGCGCGCTGAGCGCCGTCGACCCGGCGGAGCTCCGGGGCGACGACATCCTGCCCGAGAGGGTGGCGCTCGCCGCCGCGAAGCTCGGCCCCGGGGAACTGGCACCCCTGGTCCCGCTGCTGCTGGAGTGGTGGGAACACGCCCCGTCCACCGTTGCTCCGGCTGTCGGCGACGCACTGCGCGGATACCCCGCCGACGCGCTCGCCAGGATCCTCGGCGACCGTCTCGACGCCGGGGCCTGGGGCTCCCTCGACCTGCTCCTCGGCCGCCGGCTCCTGCGCACCCCCGCGCTGACGCGCACCTGCCGACGCCTGCGCGCCGAAGGATGTGACGCACTCGCGGACCGGCTCCTGCTCGTCGAGGGCCCGCTGCGCGGCCCGGACGCCGCACAGCGGGACGCGGCGGCGCTGGCGGCGCTCCGGGACCGCCCCCCGGCCGCGGGCGCCGGAACCCCGCACGGCCCGTCCCGGAGGGAACTGCTGGACCTGGCCCGGACCGGCACTCCGGAACAGACCTGCCGGGCCCTCGCCGGCCTGGCCGAGGCGCATTCCGGCCCGGACCCGGACCGGGACCCGCAACTCCGGCGCCTGCTGGACGAATTGCTGATCCATCCCCGGGCCGAGGTGCGCCTGCGAGCCCACCGGACCTCACGGGCGATGCTGGACCGGATCACTCATCTCGGCCACACCGTGCTCCTGTTGGACGACCCCCGGCCGGATGTGGTGCGTACGGCGATCCGCACGCTCTGCCACGCGGGCTGGGAACCCGCGATCCCCGCCGTGACGGGACTGCTCACGCATCCCCGTCCCGTCGTACGCAGGGCGGCGGCCGAGGGCCTCATCGGCATGGGCGCGGCGGCGGTCCCGGCCCTCCGCCACGCCGCCGCCCACGCCCGCCCCGACAGACGCTCCGTCTACACGTCCGTCCTCGACCGGATCGGGACGTCCGGCTGACCACCACCAACGATCAGCCCCGCCCGGCGGCCGAAGTCCCCGCCCGGCCGCCGTCAGGCCCGCCCGGCGGCCGAAGTCTCCGCCCGGCGCCCGAGGACGGAACGGCAACCGCCGCCTCCGCCTACACGTACCGTTTGATCTCCCGGCGAGCCAACGACCGCTGATGGACCTCGTCCGGCCCGTCCGCCAGCCGCAACGTCCGTGCCGCCGCCCACAGTTCGGCCAGCGGAAAGTCCTGGCCGACGCCACCCGCACCGTGCAGCTGCACCGCCCGGTCGATGATGTCGACCACCGCGCGCGGGGTGGCGATCTTGATGGCCTGGATCTCCGTGTGCGCGCCCCGGTTGCCCACCGTGTCCATCAGCCATGCCGTCTTCAGCACCAGCAGCCGCAGCTGCTCCACCGTGACCCGCGCGTCCGCGATCCAGTTCTGCACCACGCCCTGCTGGGCGAGCGGCTTGCCGAAGGCCGTACGGGACACCGCCCGCCTGCACATCAGCTCGATCGCCCGCTCGGCCATGCCGATCAGCCGCATGCAGTGGTGGATGCGGCCCGGCCCCAACCGCGCCTGGGCGATGGCGAAGCCACCGCCCTCCTCGCCGATCAGGTTCGCGGCGGGCACCCGTACGTCCGTGAGGACGATCTCGGCGTGACCGCCGTGGGAGTGGTCCTCGTAGCCGTACACCTGCATGGCGCGCCGCACTTCGAGACCGGAGGTGTCGCGCGGGACCAGGATCATCGACTGCCGGCGGCGGATGTCGGCGCCCTCGGGGTCGGTCTTGCCCATCACGACGAAGATCCGGCAGTCGGGGTTCATCGCCCCGGAGATGTACCACTTGCGGCCGTTGATGACGTAGTCGTCACCGTCGCGCACGATCCGGGTCTCGATGTTCGTCGCGTCCGACGAGGCCACCTCGGGCTCCGTCATCGCGAACGCCGAGCGGATCTCCCCGGCGAGCAGCGGCTCCAGCCACTGCTTCTTCTGCTCGTCCGTGGCGAACTGGAAGAGCACCTCCATGTTCCCGGTGTCCGGAGCCGCGCAGTTGAGTGCGGTCGGCGCCAACTGCGGGGAGCGCCCGGTGATTTCGGCGAGCGGCGCGTACTGGAGATTGGTCAGCCCGGCCCCGTGCTCGGCGTCGGGGAGGAAGAGGTTCCACAGACCCTGCCGCCGCGCCTCGGCCTTCAGGTCCTCGACGATCTGCGGGGTGTCCCACGGGGAGGCCAGGTGCGCGCGCTGCTCGTCCGCGACCTTCTCGGCGGGGTGGACATGCTCGTCCATGAAGGCGAGAAGCCTGGTGCGCAGCTCTTCGGTACGGGCGTCGAATGCGAAGTCCACGGGATGATCAGCCTTCCTGGAGGGTGGTGAGGCCGTGCTCGATGAAGACGGGGACGAGGCCGCCGATGCGGTCGAAGCCGGCGCCGACGGTCTGGCCCAGGGTGTAGCGGTAGTGGATGCCCTCCAGGATCACGGCGAGTTTGAACCAGGCGAACGCCGTGTACCAGGAGAGGGCGGCGGTGTCCCGGCCGGAGCGTGCGGCATAGCGCTCGATCAGTTCGGCGGGGGTGGGGTGGCCGGCCGCGCCGCTGGTGGTGGAGACCGGGGAGTTGGCCAGGCCGAGGTCGGAGCTGTACATCACCAGCAGGCCGAGGTCGGTCAGCGGGTCGCCGAGCGTCGACATCTCCCAGTCGAGGACGGCCTTGATCCGGTCGTCCGAGCCGATCAGGACGTTGTCCAGGCGGTAGTCGCCGTGCACGACGGTGGGCGCGGGGGAGACGGGCAGCCCCCGGCCGAGTGCGGCGTGCAGCTCGTCGATGCCGGGCAGCTCGCGGTCGCGGGAGGCGTCCAGCTGCTTGCCCCAGCGGCGCAGCTGCCGGTCGAGGAAGCCCTCGGGGTGCCCGAAGTTGCCGAGCCCGACCGACACCGGGTCCACGGCGTGCAGTGCGACGAGGGTGTCGACGAGGCCGAGGACGGCCTCCCGGGTGCGCTCGGCGCCCAGCGGGGCGAGCTGCTCCGCCGTGCGGTACGGCGTGCCCTCGACGTACTCCATCACGTAGAAGGGCGAACCGATCACCGAGTCGTCCTCGCAGAGCAGCACCGGTCCGGGTACCGGAACAGCCGTCGGGTGCAGCGCGCTGATCACCCGGTGCTCGCGCCTCATGTCGTGTGCCGTGGCCAGGACATGGCCCAGCGGGGGCCTGCGCACGACCCAGCGGCCGGTGCCGTCCGCGACGACGTACGTCAGGTTCGACCGGCCGCCCTCGACGAGCCGGGCTTCGAGCGGTCCGTTCACCAGACCCGGCCGCTCGCGGTCGAGATGTCCGCGCAGCCGGTCGAGGTCGAGACCTGGCGGGTGGACTGGACTCATCGTGCGCACCTCCGGGATGAGAGACGGTCGGTGTTCATGATGCCGACCAGTCGGTATGTCGTCCAGTGGACTCCCGGAATCGGGGCGTGGACGCCGTGCGGACTTGGTCCGGAGTCTGGTGCTCAGTCGCATCCCTGAATAGGGTTCACGTATGAGACCAGAATTGCTGATCGACGAAGTCCGGCTGACCCCGATCCTGATAGCCGACCCGCCCCTGCTCAACACCCAGGGCGTCCACCAGCCGTACACCCCGAGGCTCATCGTGGAAGTCGTCACGGACGGGGGAGTGACCGGTGTCGGGGAGACGTACGGGGACGGCAAGTACCTCGAACTCGCCCGGCCGCTCGCCGCCGCGCTCGCCGGGCGCCCGGTCAGCGATCTGAACGGCCTGTTCGCCCTGGCCGACGAAGTGTGCGGTGATTCACGTGCGGCCGACGAGCGGGTCGACGCCGGTGGGCTGCGCGGCGCCCAGACCGCCGACAAGCTCCGGCTCTCCGTCGTCTCCGGCTTCGAGGTCGCCTGCCTGGACGCCCTGGGCAAGTCCCTGGGCCTGCCCGTGCACGCCCTGCTCGGCGGCAAGGTCCGCGACAGCGTCGAGTACAGCGCGTACCTCTTCTACCGCTGGGCCGCCCACCCCGACGGTGGCGAACAGGACGACTGGGGCGCCGCCGTCGATCCGGCCGGCGTCGTCGCCCAGGCCCGGCGCTTCGCGCGTGAGCACGGCTTCTCCTCGTTCAAGCTCAAGGGCGGCGTCTTCGAACCCGACCGGGAGATCGCCGCGATCCGCGCCCTGGCCGAGGAGTTCCCCGGCCGGCCGCTGCGCCTCGACCCCAACGGCGCCTGGTCGGTGGAGACCTCGCTGTACGTCGCCGAGCAGCTGAAAGGCGTACTCGAATACCTGGAGGACCCGGCGAGCGGCACGGACCTGATGGCCGAGGTGGCCGCCGCCACCGACGTACCGCTCGCCACCAACATGTGCGTGACGACCCTCGCCGAGGTCCCCGAGGCCTTCGCCCGCGGCGCCGTCCAGGTGGTCCTGTCCGACCACCACTACTGGGGCGGGCTGCACCGCACCCGCGAACTGGCCGGGATCTGCCGCACCTTCGGCGTCGGGCTCTCCATGCACTCCAACACCCACCTCGGCATCAGCCTCGCCGCGATGACGCACGTCGCGGCCACCGTCCCCAACCTCGACTACGCCTGCGACAGCCACTACCCCTGGCAGACCGAGGACGTCATCACCACCCGCCATGTCTTCCGGGACGGCCGGCTCGCCGTCTCCGACGCACCCGGGCTCGGCGTCGAGCTCGACCGCGCTCGCCTGGCCGCACTGCACCGGCGCTGGCTCGACGACGACGGCACGATGCGCGAGCGCGACGACGCGGCCGCGATGCGCAAGGCCGAGCCGGGCTGGCGGACCCCGTCGATCCCGCGCTGGTGAAGCCCGCGCGGGCGGGGGCCGGACGGGCGCCGGGCGGGGCCGACGGTTCATCCGCGGTCCCCCGGGATCCGGCGCGCAGGGCCCCCACGGCCTGAGTTGCGCGGGCCCCGGACCGCGCCGAGGGTCGGTACATGAAGGCGATCAGCTACAGCGCGTACGGCGGGGCCGACCTCCTGGAGTACGGCGAACGGCCCGATCCCAAGGTCGGCCCCGACACCGTCCTGGTGAAGGTGCGGGCCGCAGCGGTCAACCCGGTCGACTGGAAGGCCCGCGAGGGCCACCTCGACTCCGGTCTGGAAGCCGTGTTCCCGGTGATCCCCGGCTGGGACGTGTCCGGCGTCGTGGTGCAGCCCGGTGTCGCCGTCGACGAGTTCACGGTCGGTGACGAGGTCATCGGCTATGTGCGGGAGGACTTCCTCTGCCGCGGCACGTTCGCCGAATACGTCGCCGCGCCCGTGCGCACCCTCGCCCGCAAGCCGCTGAGCCTGAGCTTCGAGGAGGCCGCGGGCCTGCCGCTGGCCGGTCTCACCGCGTACCAGGTGCTCCACCGCACGCTGCGGATCCAGGACGGCGAGACGGTCCTCGTCCACGCGGCGGCGGGCGGCGTGGGCTCGCTCGCCGTCCAGCTCGCCCGCCACGCGGGCGCCCGCGTCATCGGCACCGCGAGCGAACGCAACCACGACCATGTGCGGCAGCTCGGCGGCGAGCCGGTGGCCTACGGGGACGGCCTCGCCGACCGGCTGTGGGCGCTGGCCCCGGACGGTGTCGACGCGGCGTTCGACACCGTCGGCGGTGAGGCGCTCCGTGTCTCCGCCGAAGTGCTGAAGCCGGGGGGCCGACTGGCCTCCATCGCGGACGGCGAGGTCTTCTCGTACGGCGGCCGCTACGCCTTCGTGCGCCCGGACGCCAAGGACCTCGCCCACCTGGCCGAACTGGCCGAGCAGGGCATCGTCACGGTCCATGTGGACCGGGTCTTCCCGCTGGAACGGGCGGCGGACGCCTACCGGCTGAACGAGCAGGGACGTACCCGCGGAAAGATCGTCGTCACCGTCCCCTGGGAGACGCCCGACGTCTGACCGGCACCGGGCGCAGTCCGGTGCCGGGGCTCAGAACAGCATGGCCGCGGCGAACACCGCGAGCGCGATCGTGCACGCTGCCGCGGTCAGCGCCCCGCGTGCCGACAGCGGCTGCGGACGGGCGGTCTCCATCCCGAGGACCCGCCGGTGCGCCACGAGCAGGAAACCCAGCCAGGCCAGCGCGCTCAGCGACACGGCGACGAGCGCGGCCGGGCCCGCCCCGCCGTGCAGCGCCTGCTTGACCGCCAGCAGCGCGGCCACCGTGCAGGAAAGGGTCGTCCGCCGCCATGCCAGCCTGGTCCGCTCGGGCTGCAGCCCGGGGTCGCGCCCGTCGGCCGTCACCGGCCCTCCCAGCCGAAGACGACCACCACCATCGCCACGGCGACGACGGCGACGGCGAGACCGAGCAGCGTCGGGAAACGGGAGACCGGCAGATCCTCCCCGCGCCGCATCGCCCGCTCGCACCGCACCCAGTGGTTGATCGCCCGCAGCGCGCACAGCACACCGGCCGCCAGCAGCGCCAGCGCCAGCCCCGCGCGGATGCCCCACGACAGCTCCGGGAGGAACTGGTCGACCGCGAAACCACCGCCGATCAGCGCGAGGGCCGTCCGGATCCAGGCGAGGAAAGTGCGCTCATTGGCGAGCGAGAACCGGTAGTCGGGGGTGTCGCCCTCTTCACGGATCCGCTGCGGCGCGAACCACAGCCGCAGACCCCGTACGAATTCGTTCACGCGTGAACCTTAGAACGGCCGACGGACGCTGGAACGGCCGACGGATCCTGGAAGGGCCTACAACCTTGGAACGGCCGACGGACCCTGGAGCGGTCGACCAACCTCGGAACGGTCGGCGAGGGGAGGCCGGGCTCAGGAGACCGCTCCGCCCGACCGGAAGGCGCGCAGCCGGTGGTACGTCTCCAGGCCGTCCGGCACCCATTCCCAGTCGCCGAGCCGCTGCTCCAGCTCCGCATCGGTGAGGAAGGTGTGCCAGGCGACCTCCTCCGCCTGCGGGCGCACCGGCAGCTCGCACCGTACCTGGTAGACGCGGCTCCACCAGGAGTGCTCCGCACTCTCGTAGAGGAAGGTGAACAGCGGCTCGGGGCGGGGGAGACCGGAGACCCCCAGCTCCTCCTCGGCCTCCCGCAGCGCCGCCTCGTCGTACGACTCGCCGGCGCCGACCACCCCGCCGACGAACATGTCGTAGTGGGACGGGAAGACCAGCTTGGTGGCGGTCCTGCGGTGCACGAAGAGCCGGCCCCCGGCATCCCGGGCCTCGATGAAGACGCAGCGATGGCGCAGGCCCCGCGCGGTCGCCTCACCGCGCGGGGCCTGCCCCACGACCACGTCGTTCTCGTCGACGATGTCCAGGATCTCGTCAGAAGGAGTCATGCCCCTCATCCAACATCAGACCGCCGGCGGTGCTCACTGCCCCATGACGTGCGTGACCGTCGGGCCCGTGGTCCAGCCGCCGTCCACGGCGAGTTCGGCGCCGGTGACGGACGAGGCCATCGGCGTGCAAGGAAGGGCGGGCCGGAAGGGCGCCGCTCAGCTCGGCAGCAGGCTCTTCTCCCGGCGCCCGCCCACCGGCCCCTCCGGCATCGCCGGATGCAGGCCCAGCAGCACGATTCCGCCGACGATCGCCGCGAGACCGGCCGCCTGCCAGGCCAGCGCCCCGGCGTCGGTACGCAACTGGTCGCCGAGGAAGCCGACCCCGCAGGCGATCCCGGCCAGCGGCTGGGCCGCCGTCAGCGGGGGCAGCGAGACCCGCAGCGGGCCCGTCTCGAACGCGCTCTGCACCAGGAGCAGGCCGGTCACCCCCAGCACCACGACCGCGTACGGCTGCCATGCCGTCACGAGCGCCGTCAGGCCGTTGTCGGACAGCCGCTGGCCGGTGACCCGGGTGAGGGCGTCCTGGAGTCCGTACAGCAGACCCGCCGCCACCGCGAGCAGCGCCGGGGCGGCCCCGAACTGCATGCGCTTGGCGATGGTGGTGAGCAGCAGGGCCGCGCCCACGACCACGCCGATCACCAGCCAGTGCCGCAGCGGATCGGTCACCGCCTCCCCGCCCTGCGGCCGGCCCCCCAGGAGGAAGGCGGCGACTCCGCCGGCCAGCATCCAGAGCCCGGCCCAGCCCTGCCGGCCGAGCCGCTGACCGGTGCGATGGCGCGACAGGGCCATCGCGAAGAGCAGATTGGTCGCGAGCAGGGGTTCGACGACGGACAGTTCGCCCTTGCCCAGGGCCAGGGCGCCCAGCACCATGCCGCAGACCATCAACCCGATCCCGGCCAGCCAGCTCGGCACCCGCATCAGGTCCAGCAGCAGCCGGAAGGAGAGGTAGTCGCTCCGCGGCGCGTGCGAAGCGGCGGCCTGCTGGAGGACGAAGCCGAACCCCAGACAGCAGGCGGCACTCACGGCGAGCACGAGAACCAGCACCGACACGCTTCTACCTCAAGTCAGGCCAGAAGTGGGTGATTCGTTCCGACGATAGCGCCTGAGCCCCGTGGGTGCGGCCGGGACGCCGCCGACCGGGCGGTTGACGCCGCAGCGGCCGGTGCAGAGGATCTGACGCACGAGTAACCTCCGGCGTCCGCGCCGGAGCCGCACTGTGCCCCGACCCGGGACCTGACCCCGGCCCCGGCCGTGACCGGACCGCCCGAACCCCGACAAGGATGGAACCCATGGCGTACGACGCTGATGTGATCGTTATCGGGGCAGGGCTCGCGGGTCTGGTGGCCACCGCCGAGCTGGTCGACGCGGGCCGTTCGGTGATCCTGCTCGACCAGGAGCCCGAACAGTCCATCGGCGGCCAGGCGCACTGGTCCTTCGGCGGTCTCTTCCTCGTCGACTCGCCCGAGCAGCGCCGGATGCGGATCAAGGACAGCCATGAGCTGGCCCTCCAGGACTGGCTCGGCACGGCGGGCTTCGACCGCGAGGAGGACCACTGGCCGCGGAAGTGGGCCGAGGCGTACGTCGACTTCGCGGCCGGCGAGAAGCGCTCGTGGCTGCACGCCCAGGGGCTCCGGCTCTTCCCCGTCGTCGGCTGGGCGGAGCGCGGCGGTTACGACGCGAACGGACACGGCAACTCCGTGCCCCGTTTCCACATCACCTGGGGCACCGGCCCCGGCATCGTCGCCCCCTTCGAGCGCCGGGTCCGCGCGGGCGTCGCGAAGGGCCTCGTACGGTTCGGGTTCCGCCACCGGGTCACCGGCCTCGGCCGCACCGCGGGCACCGTCGACACGGTGACCGGCGAGATACTGGAGCCGAGCGCGGCCGCCCGCGGCACCGCGAGCAGCCGCGTGCCGGCCGGCACGTTCGAGCTGCGGGCCCAGGCGGTGATCGTCACCTCCGGCGGCATCGGCGGCAACCACGACCTCGTACGCAAGCAGTGGCCCCGGCGGCTCGGCACACCGCCCGCGAAGATGCTCTCCGGGGTGCCCGCCCACGTCGACGGGCTGATGCTCGGCATCACCGAGGAGGCCGGCGCCCACCACATCAACCGCGACCGGATGTGGCACTACACCGAGGGCATCGAGAACTGGAACCCCATCTGGGCCCGGCACGGCATCCGCATCCTGCCGGGACCGTCCTCGCTCTGGCTGGACGCCCGCGGCAAGCGGCTGCCGGTTCCCCTCTTCCCGGGCTTCGACACCCTCGGCACCCTCGAACACATCATGAAGTCCGGATACGACTACACCTGGTTCGTTCTCGACCGGAAGATCATCGGCAAGGAGTTCGCGCTCTCCGGCTCCGAGCAGAACCCCGACCTGACCGGAAAGTCGATCCGCGACGTGATCGGCCGGGCGCGGGCGGACGTCCCGGCGCCGGTGAAGGCGTTCATGGACAACGGAGCGGACTTCGTCGTCGAGAAGGACCTCGCGGCACTGGTCCGCGGGATGAACGCGCTCACCGCCGAACCGCTGATCGACGAGGCCGAACTGCGCCGCGAGATCACCGCACGCGACCGCGAGATCGCCAATCCCTTCACCAAGGACCTCCAGATCACCGCGATCCGCGGCGCCCGCACCTATCTGGGGGACAAGCTGATCCGGACGGCGGCGCCACACCGCATCCTCGACCCCAAGGCCGGCCCGCTGATCGCCGTACGGCTGAACATCCTGACCCGCAAATCGCTCGGCGGGCTGGAGACGGACCTGGCCTCCCGGGTCCTCACCGAGGACGGCACACCGCTGCCCGGTGTGTACGCGGCGGGGGAGGCGGCCGGTTTCGGCGGCGGCGGGGTGCACGGCTACCGCTCGCTGGAAGGAACCTTCCTCGGCGGCTGCGTCTTCTCCGGCAGGTCGGCGGGCAGGGCGGCGGCGCAGGCCGTCGGCTGAGGGCTGTCCCGGCCCCGGGCCGCCGGGCCAGGACCCGGATGGGCGACTTCCCGCAGCCACCGCAGCCACCGCAGCCACCGCAGCGACGGCAGCCACCGCAGTCACCGCAGCGACGGCAGCCACCGCAGCCGCAGCACCCGGCTCGGGCGGCTCGGGCGGCCCCGTCCCGGACCGTACGCGCGGCGGCCTCCCGGACCGGCCCTGTCCCGGGCGGCCGGAGCCGGCGCGGATAGAGTCGGTGGGGTGAAGATCCCGCGTCTCCTCGACGGCCGGCTGAAGTTGCGCCACCTGGTCCTCGTCGACGCGCTCTCCCGGCAGGGAAGCGTCGTCGGCGCCGCCGCGGAGCTCCATGTCACCCAGCCGGCGGCCACCCGCAGCCTGCACGAGCTGGAGGACATCCTCGGTGTCCCGCTGTACGAACGCGGCCCCCGGGGCGTCACCGCGACCGTCTTCGGCGCGGCCTTCACCGAGCACGCGCGGGCCGTGCTGGCCCAGCTGGCGCAGGCGGGCCGCCATGTGGTGGAGCTGGCCGACGCCGACCGCGGAACGGTCATCGTCGGCACCCATCTGGCCGGGTCCAATGTGCTCCTCCCACGGGCCATCGCCGAGATCAAGAAGGAGCGCCCCTACCTGACGGTGATCGTCCGGGAGGCGTCACCGGAGGCGCTGCTCCTGGAACTGGAGGCGGGCCGCATCGACTTCGTCGTCGGCCGGCTCACCGTTCCCTCCGACGAGCGGACCGTGCGCCGCAAGCTCTACGACGAGTCGGTCGAGCTCGTGGTCCGGGCCTCGCACACGCTCGCCGGGCAGTCCGCGGTGGAGCTCGCGGACCTGGCGGACTACCCGTGGATCCTGCCGGGGGCGGAGACCGCGCTGCGGCGGGAGATCGAGGAGTTCTTCGCGCGGCACGGGATGCCGCTGCCGATGAACCGGGTCGAGACGACCTCGTTCTTGACGGTCCGTCAACTCCTGTTGGAGACCGATGTCGTCGCGGCGCTGCCCAGCCTGATCACCCGGGACGACACCCGGATCGTCAGGCTGGCGGTGCCGCTGGACCCGATCGGCCACAGCGTCGGGCTGACCCTGTCGGCCGCCCGCGCGCTGGGCCCCTCCGCGCAGGCGCTGATCCGGAGCCTGGAGGACATCGCCGCCGGAATGGCTCCGCAGGGCACGGACGGCGACGACTCCCCCCAGCGTTGACGGGCGGGGCAGCCGCGCCGTTCCGGAGGGGTGGCTCCGGAGTGCCGCGGGCGGGTCCGGGCCCCTCTGCCGCCGGGCGGAGCGGAGGATCTGCGCTCTGTCCGCGAGGGGTCGAACCGGGCGGACGGCCATCGCTGCGGCCTCCCCGCACATTCCCCGGCCCGAGCAGGGTTGGCCCTGCCCAGAAACGGGCAAGTACCGCCCTTTTCATGATCTCAATCGTGTTGATCATCACGCCGTGCTCACCGAACGTATGAGCTAGCGTTCCGAAGCGTGATCAACACCTCTCTCCCCTCTGACCAGGCGACTTCAACCGTTGCCGCGCTGACGCGGGCGCTTTTCGGCGAACAACTGGAGGAGTTCCACGAGCCCTGGCGCAAGCTGTTCAGCACCGAGCCGTTTCGCTTCCGGGAAGGGCTGTCACCCGATGAACGGGCCGCGCTGTCCTACGAGCGTTTACACCTGATCAACGAAGCGCTCGAAGAGCCGGAGGCCTTCGTGGCCGACGTGGAACGACTCGCGGCCCTCCACGAATGGGTCGGCCCGGTGGACGCGGGACTGGGGACAGTGGCGAGCATCCACTACAACCTCTTCCTCGGCAGCCTCGTCGACCACGCGTCGGGTCCGAAGCGCGATCTGGGGGAGTTCGCCCGTCTGCGGCGTACAGGAACGTTCCTGTGCACGGAGGCCGGGCACGGCAACAGCGCCTCGCAACTGGAGACCACCGCCACGTACGACCGCACCACGGGCGAGTTCGTGCTGCACACTCCCCATGCGGCCGCGGCCAAGTTCATGCCGAACACCAGCTCCACCGGCGGCCCCAAATCCGCTGTCGTCGCCGCCCGACTGATCACGGACGGCAAGGACCGGGGCGTCTTCCTGTTTCTCACCCGGCTCAGCGACGACGCCGGGCTCCCCATGCCGGGAGTCGGGATACGCAGGCTGCCGCAGACGGCCACCGCCCCCGTCGACCACTCCGTCACCTCCTTCGACCACGTCCGGCTGCCGCACGACGCGCTTCTGCAGTCCGACCACGGGCGCCTCACGCCGGAAGGCGACTTCACCAGCTCGATCGGCAGCCCCCGCAAGCGCTTCCTGCACTCCATCGGCCGCGTCACCGTCGGCAAGCTCTGCATGAGCGGCTACAGCCTCGGTGTCATGCGCCACGCGCTCGCCGTGGCCGTACGGCATGCCCATACGCGGCAGACCTCGGGTGTGTCGGCTCGCGGCAGCGTCCCGCTGTTCGCCCACCGCAGCCACCACGCCCCGCTCGTCGACGCCCTTGCCACCAGCTACGCCGCGACCCTCCTGCACCGGGCCGCGGTACGGAGGTGGGCGCAGGCAACGGAGTCGGAGCGGGAGAACGGTGAGCGGTTCGCGGCCATAGCGAAGGGCTGGATCACCTGGCGGGCCCGCGCCGTCATGACGGAGTGCCGCGAACGCTGCGGCGCGCAGGGGCTCTTCCTGGCCAACGGGATCGCCGGCCAGCTGGCAGCCAACGAGGGAACCATCACGGCGGAAGGCGACAACCTTGTCATCTGGGTCAAGGCCGCCGGCGAGATGCTCCTCGGACACTTCACCCCGAAGGAGCGCCCCAAGGCGGCGCCCGAGGACCGCGACCTCGGCGATCCGGACTTCCTCCAGGACCTGTTGGCGGGCATCGAGCGCATCTGGCACCAGCGCGCACGTACCCGCCTGCGCAGCGGAAAGGCCGGCGATCCCCTCAACCGATGGAACGCCACCGTCACGCCGGCTCTGGAACTGGTCGACGCCTACGCCCACGGCCAGGCCGCCGAAGCTCTTCTGGACGCGGCCGCCCAGGCTCCGGACCCCGAGGCGCGGCGCCAGTTGCTTCTGCTGCACCGCCTGTTCGCCCTGCGTCGCGTCGCTGCGCACAGCGGAGACCTGCTCGCCGAGGGGTACCTGACCAATGATCAGGTGAGGAGGCTTCCCGACGCGGCCGAGAGCGCCGTCGCGGACCTCGCACCCCACGCCATGACCCTCACGAACGGATTCGCCATCGCGGACGAGGTCCTCCTCGACCATCCCATCAACCGCCCTGAGGGCTTCGAAGGTGCCCTGCTGCCCGGGTGAGAGCCTCCGGCCGGGGCGGAAGACCGCCCCCAGCGCGTGACCGCAGGCCCGTACCGCAGGCCCGTACCGCAGGCGTTCCGCGTCGACGGCTCTCGGACTGGAGACCGGGAGCCCCCCGGGACGCAGGCTTGTTCATCGGCACGGACGGGGCCGAAAGCGGAGTGACACCGTCGGACGAGGAACGGACCGCACCCGGGGGACGGGTGTGGCCCGCTCCACGCCGTGGACGTGGGCACGGCGCATCGGACGAGAACCGCGCACGAGAGCCGTGGACTAAAACCGTGCACGAGAGCCGCGCCCGAGAGCCGCAGACTAGAACCGCGCAGGAGAGGTGCGGACGAGAACTGCCGCCGACACCTCGCACGCCGTGTCGGCCGCATGAACACGATTCCCGGCTCGGAACAGCCCTCAGGACGTGTCCGCCCCCGTCAGCCCGAGGAAGCGTTCCGCGTTGCCGTGCGTGATCAGCTCCCGGCTGCGGTCGTCGAGGAAGGCGCTCTTGCGGACCACCTGGCCGGCCGGCCGTTCCCCCAGCGGGTACGGGTAGTCGCTGCCCACCATCACCCGGTCCGCGCCGACCGTGTCGACCAGGAGCCGCAGGGCCCGGTCGTCGAAGACGACCGAATCGACGTAGAACCGGCCCAGGTAGTGCGAGGGCGGGCGCTCCGAGGTGCCGATGACATCGTTCCTGCCGTGCCAGGCGTTCTCCATCCGGCCGAGCCAGAAGGCGAAGGACCCGCCGCCGTGCGCGAAACAGATCTTCAGACGGTCGTCGATCCGGTCGAAGACCCCGCCCAGGATCAGCGCGAGGATCGACAGATGGGTCTCGGCGGGCATGGCCGTGAGCCACTGCGCCATCCACCGGTCCAGCCGGGGCGAACTCGCCATGTCCCAGGGGTGCACGAACACCGGCACATCGAGCGAGGCGCAGTGCTGGAGGAAGGTCACGACGCCCTCGCTGTCCAGGTCGCGATCACCGACATGGTTGCCGATCTCCACCCCCCGGTGCCCGTTGGCGATGCTCCGCTCCAGCTCGCGGCAGGCCGCGTCGGGATCCTGCAACGGCACCTGGCAGAACGGGATCAGCCGGTCCGGTGCCGGGGCGACGATCTCCAGCGCGAGATCGTTGAAGACGCGCGAGACCTTCGCCGCCTCCGCCCCGCCGCTTCCGTAGGTGAAGAACGCCGGAGTGGGGGAGACCACTTGGCGGTGCACACCGTCCGCGTCCATGTCCCGCAGCCGCGTTTCGGCGTCCCAGGCGTCGGCCCGGATCCGCCGGAACTCCCGGGAGCCCATCATGATCACGGCGTCGGACTCGGACTCCACCCGCAGCCAGGGGGCCTGCGGGCCGGCCTCGGCCGTCAGATCCGGCCAGCCCCGCGGAACGTAATGCGTATGGATGTCGATCGTGCGGTCCACGCTCAGCCCTTCCCGGGGTGCAGCGCACCGCAGTCCGGACACGTACGCGCCTTCTCGTCCCCGTAGAACTCGGCGAAGACCGGCGGCAGATCCGCGACGATGTCCCGCACCTGGAGCTCGACCTCGTGGATCTTCGCGGCGCACTCGGGGCAGTACCACTGGAACTTCTCCAGGGTGCCCTCCTCCCGGACCCGCTCGATGACCAGCCCGATCGAACCGGCGTCGGGCCGCTGCGGGGAGTGCGGCACATGGCCGGGCAGCAGCCAGGCCTCGCCCTGCCGGATGTGCACGGTGCGCGGCCCCTCGTCGGTGACGATGTCGACGTGCATGTCGCCCTTGACCTGGTAGAACCACTCCTCGTACGGGTCGAGGTGGAAGTCGGTCCGCTGGTTGGGACCGCCGACGACCTGGACGATGAAGTCCTGGCCCAGGGACATGGTGCGGTTGTTCACCGGCGGCTTGAGCAGGTGCTCGTGCTCGGTGATCCAGCCCTGGAAATCGATGACCGGGGGGATGGCGGTCATGACGGCACCTCCGTGCTGTGTTCTGTGTGTGACGGGCGGGGCCGCGGCAGATGGGCGACGGCCTGGATCTCGATCAGCAGATGGGGGTGCGGCAGCTGGTGCACCGCGACGGTCGTCCGGGTCGGTCCTTGCTCGTCGAAGAACTCGCCGTAGACCTCGTTGTATCCGCCGAAGTCGTTCATGGACACCAGATAGGTGGTGATCTGGGCGATGTCGGAGAGCTCGGCGCCCACCTCGGCGAGGATGTCCCGGATGTTCTCGATCACCGCCCGGGTCTGGGCCCGGATGTCCAGCCGCGTGGTGCCGAACTCGTCGGCCTCGACCCCCACGAACGTGTTGTCGGGCCTGCGTGAACTGGTGCCGGAGACGAACACCAGGTCCCCGGCGACCTTCACATGCGGGAACCGCCCGCGCGGAGTGGCCTTGCCCTCGATCACCCGTGAGCCGTTCATCAGTATCCCTTCACGGCGACGGATCCCAGCCCCGCCACCTCGCACTCGGTGACGCCGGGCACCAGCGGCACGGCCGCCGTGGCCGCCCCCGCGAGTACCACGTGACCGGCCTTCAGCGGAATGCTGCGGCGTCGGCACATGTTCAGCAGCGCGTGGAGCGCGCGCACCGGGTCGCCGAGGATCGCGGCGGTCGAACCGACCGCGTCCGCCGTCGCGGTACGCAGCCGGACCGCCCGGTTGGCGACGCTCTCCAGGGGCCGCCACGGGCCGATCGCGTAACCGGCCGCGGAGGTGTTGTCCGCGACGACGTCGGTGTACGTGAACCGGAAGTCCCGGTAGCGCGAGTCGATGATCTCGATGGCCGGGGCCACCGCGTCCACACAGGACTCGATGGCCGTCAGCGGATCGTCCAGGTCCACGTCCCGGCAGAGCCGGTAGGCGACCTCCGGCTCCGCCTTCGGGTGGATGAAGCGCGACAGGTCGACCTCGTCGCCGTCCGCGATCCTCATCGCGTCGGTGAGCCGGCCCACGATCACGTCGGAGACACCCATCTGCGCCATCTTCGCCTTGCTGGTGAACCCCAGCTTCACGCCCACGATCCGCTCGCCGCGCGCCACCCGCAGCGCCAGCAGCGCCGCCTGCACGGCGTACGCGTCGTCGATGTCGAACTCATGGCTGTCGGCGAGGCTCGGGGTGTCCTTGCGGGACGTCTGCGCCGTGTCGAGCCGCTGAGCCAATATGCCGGTCAGTTCCGCCGGAATCACTTGCCGCTCCCTTCCGTCAGGGCCTCGCGCCGCGCGGCCAGGTCCAGTGCGATGTCCACGATGAGGTCCTCCTGGCCGCCCACCATCTGCCGCCGGCCGACCTCCAGCAGGATCTGCCGGGTGTCGACCCCGTAGCGCCGCGCCGCGCGCTCGGCATGGAGCAGGAAGCTGGAGTAGACACCGGCGTAGCCGAGGGTCAGGGTCTCCCGGTCCACCTGGACCGGCCGGTTGCGCAGCGGCCGGACGATGTCGTCGGCGGCGTCCTGGAGCGCGAACAGGTCGCAGCCGTGCTCCCAGCCCAGCAGGTCGGCGACGGCGACGAACGGTTCGGCGGGGCAGTTCCCGGCCCCGGCGCCCTGGCCCGCCAGCGCCACATCGACGCGGTACGCGCCGTGCTCCACGGCGGTCACACTGTTGGCGACCGACAGGGAGAGGTTCTCGTGGGCGTGGATGCCGATCTCGGTCGACTCGTCCAGCACCTCCCGGTACGCGTCGACCCGGGCGGCGACATCACGCATCGTCAGACGACCGCCGGAGTCGGTGACATAGACGCAGTGCGCCCCGTACGACTCCATCAGCGCGGCCTGACGCGCCAGCCCCTCGGGGGAGTTGAGATGGCTCATCATCAGGAACCCGGACACGTCCATCCCGTTCTCCCGGGCCCAGGAGATGTGCTGCGCGCCGACGTCGGCCTCGGTGCAGTGCGTCGCGACGCGCACACTGCGCACTCCGAGGGCGTGGGCCCGGCGCAGATGGTCGATGGTGCCGATGCCGGGCAGCAGCAGGGTGGTCAGCTTCGCGTGTTCGAGGACGTCCGCCGCGGCTTCGATCCACTCCTCGTCGCTGTGCGCGCCGAACCCGTAGTTCGCGCTCGAACCGCCGAGACCGTCGCCGTGCGCGACCTCGACGGCCGCGACCCCGGACCGGTCGAGGGCGGCGACGATCCGGCGCACCTGGTCGACGGTGTACATGTGCCCCATCGCGTGCATGCCGTCCCGCAGGGTCACGTCCTGGACGTACAGCTTCATGAGGTCACCCGTCCTCGGAGTGCGGCGATCTTCTCCGCGGTGCGCACCGCGGCGGAGGTCATGATGTCGAGATTGCCCGCGTAGTCGGGCAGGTAGTGGCCGGCGCCGAGCACCTCCAGGAACACGGAGACCCGCACCCCGGTGACCCGCCGCGCGAGGGCCGGTACGACGGTGTCCTCGACCGGGTCGAACTGCACGTCCTGCTTGAGCCGGTAGCCGGGCACGTACTCCCGCACGGACCGGGCCATCTGCTGGACGGAGGCCGTGATCCGGTCCCGGTCGGCGCCGGACAGCTCGCCCTCGACGAGGCAGAAGACCGTGTCGCGCATGGCGAGCGGGGGCTCCGCCGGGTTGAGCACGATGATCGCCTTGCCGACCTCGGCGCCGCCGACCAGCCGGATCGCCTCGCTCGTGGTCTCGGTGAACTCGTCGATGTTGGCCCGGGTCCCGGGACCGGCCGACTTCGACGCGATGGAGGCGACGATCTCCCCGTACGCGACCGGCACGATCCGGGAGATCGCGGCCACGACCGGAATGGTGGCCTGGCCGCCGCAGGTCACCATGTTGACGTCCGCCGCGTCCAGGTGCTCGTCCAGATTGACCGACGGCACCACGAACGGCCCGAGCGCCGCGGGGGTGAGATCGATCATCAGCTTCCCGTGCTCCGCGGCGAGTCGGGCATTGCGCACATGGGCCTTGGCCGAGGTCGCGTCGAAGATCACCTCGATCTCGGCGAACCCGGGCAGTGCGAGGAGCCCCTCGACACCGCGGTGGGTGGTGGGGACCCCCAGCCGGGCGGCGCGGGCCAGCCCGTCGGAGTCGGGGTCGATGCCCGCCATCGCGCCCATGCGCAGCGTCCTGGAGAGCCGCAGTACCTTGATCATGAGGTCGGTTCCGATGTTGCCGGACCCGATGACGGCCACCGCAACGGTGCCGGAAGCATGGCCGGCCGCTGTGCCGCCTGCGTGGGAATTCACTTGGTCTCCTCCTCGATGACTGCCTCGACCTCGCCGAGCCCGTCCAGCGCCAGCCGGTACCGGCCGGGGCCCTCGATCGGCACCATCGGGCCGAGCGCCCCGGACATGACCACGTCCCCGGCCCGCAACGGCTGCTCCCGCGCGGCCAGTTCGCGCGCCAGCCAGGCCACGGCCACGACCGGTGAGCCGAGGCAGGCGTGACCGGCGCCGAAGGAGACCGGCTCGCCGTCCCGTTGGAGCACCATGCCGACGCGGGAGAGGTCGAGCCCGCTCAGCGGATACGGAGTGGTGCCGAGCACGACCGCGCCGCTGGAGGCGTTGTCGGCGACGGTGTCGGTGATGGCCAGGTCCCAGCCGCTGATCCGCGAATCGACGATCTCGACGGCGGGCAGCACGAACTCGGTGGCCCGCAGCACATCGGCGACGCCCGCGCCGGGCCGGTCGATGTCCCGGCCGAGGACGAAGGCGATCTCGCCCTCCGCACGCGGCTGGAGGAACCGGCTCAGCGGCAGCGGCTCGGCGTGCGCGTACATCATGTCGTCGAAGAGCACTCCGAAGTCCGGCCGGAACACGTCGAACTGCTGCTGCACGGCAGGGGCGGTGAGGCCGATCTTGGCGCCCACCACCCGGGCTCCGGCCGCGCTTCTGGCGGCGGCGAGACGCCGTTGGACCTCATAGGCGGCATCGATGTCGTCGCGGCCCAGGAACTCCCGGACGGGGGCGCACGGAGTGCCGGTGGCGGCAGCGGCCGTCAGGCGCGCCACGGCCGCGTCGATCCGCGCGCAGCGGCCGGGGTTGTCGTGATCGGTCACAGCTGTACGCACACATTCGTCGGCTCGGTGTAGAAGTGGAGGGAGGACGCGCCTCCCTCGCGGCCGATGCCGGAGAGCCCGACACCGCCGAACGGGGAGCGCAGATCGCGCAGGAACCAGGTGTTGACCCAGGCCATCCCGACGTTCATCGCCTGGGCCACCCGGTGGCCGCGGCGCAGGTCGTTGGTCCACACCGAGGCCGCGAGGCCGTACTCGGTGTCGTTGGCCAGGGCGATCGCCTCCGCTTCGGTGTCGAAGGGGATCAGGGCGGCCACCGGGCCGAAGATCTCCTCGCGCACCGCGCGGTCCGCGTTGGTCAGCCCCGTCCACAGCGTCGGCTCGATCCAGGATCCGCCGGCCAGCCCGGGGCCGAGCTGCGGTACGCCACCGCCGGTGAGCACCTTCGCCCCGGCCTGCTCGGCCAGCTCGAAGTAGCCCAGCACCTTGTCGCGGTGGGTCTGGGAGATCAGCGGTCCGGTGGTGGTCCGCTCGTCCGCCGGCCGGCCGAGCCGCAGTCCCCGGGCGCGCTCGGCGAGCCCTTCGGCGATGTCGGCGAAGACCGAACGCTGTACGTAGACCCGCTCGGTGCACAGGCAGACCTGACCGGTGTTGGTGAAGACCGACTTGGTCAGCCCGGTCAGCGCCTCGTCCACGTCGACGTCGTCGAAGACGACGGCGGCGTTCTTTCCGCCCAGTTCGAACGACACCGGGCGGACCCGGGGCGCGACGGTCTTCATGACGTGCGAGCCGGTCGCGGACGAACCCGTGAAGGTCACGCCGTCGATCCCCGGGTGGGAGGTCACGTACTCCCCCGCGGAGCCGCCGCCGAAGCCGTGGACGACGTTGTAGACCCCGGCGGGGAGCCCGACCTCGGCGAGCACCTCGGCCAGCAGCGTGGCGGTGGCGGGGGTCTCCTCGCTGGGCTTGACGACCAGGGCGTTGCCGCAGGCCAGGGCCGGGGCGACCTTCCAGGTCAGCAGCAGGAGGGGCAGGTTCCACGGGACGATCACCGCGACGACGCCGAGCGGCTTGCGCACCGCGTAGTTGAGCGCCTGGCGACCCCCCGCGAGGTCGGTGAGGAAGGACTCCTGTCCGGCGGCGGCCACCACGTCCGCGAAGGTGCGGAAGTTCGCCAGAGCACGGGCGACGTCGAGCTCCCGGGCCTGGGTGACCGGCTTCCCGGTGTCCGCGATCTCCGCGGCGACGAACTCCTCGAAGCGCTCCTCGATCCGGTCCGCAGCACGCCGCAGCAGCGCCGCGCGCTCCCGTACCGGGGTCGTCGCCCAGCCGTCGTGCAGGGCCCGCCGGGCCGCTGCCACGGCGCGGTCAACCAGCTCCCTGTCCGCCTCGTGCACCCGGGCGAACACCTGGCCGGTGGCCGGGTCGGTCTTGTCGAAGCTGCGGTTCTCGTCGGGCTCCACGAACTGCCCGGCCACGAAGTTGCGGATCCACCGCCCTGTCTCTGCCGTCATGCGTCCCACTGTGATCGGCACAGCCATGCCGGACAAATGCGATTCTTGTGCGGAGGCATAACTGAACTGGCATACCCAGGTGTCTGGACATCGCGGAGACCAGGGTCTCCGCTATACCCGAACGGGTATGACCGGTCCCCGATTCGGCATTTGTGTGTCATGTCTCAGGGCATCAGGATCCACGGTTAACGACGGGTGAAGCCCGGCCGTCGTAGCGGCTGTCCGGAGCGCACCGCCCACAGCCCGCCATCCAAGTGATAGGTCACCCCGTGAACACTTCACCTCAGGAAGCACGCTCGGGCGGAGCCCGAGCCGCTGCCGGCAGAACCGCCCTCGCCACGCTCGCAGGCACCACGCTGGAGTGGTACGACTTCTTTCTCTACGGCACGGCCGCGGCACTCGTCTTCAACGAGCAGTTCTTCCCCTCGCTCAGCCCGGCCGCGGGCACCCTCGCCGCGTTCAGCACCTTCGCCGTCGGGTTCATCGCCCGTCCGCTCGGCGGCCTGGTCTTCGGCCACTACGGAGACCGCATCGGCCGCAAGGCGACGCTGGTGGTCTCCCTCGTCCTGATGGGGATCGGCTCCACCCTCATCGGCGCCATCCCGAGTTACGACTCCATCGGATTCTGGGCACCCGTCCTCCTGGTCGCCCTGCGCATCATCCAGGGCATCGGACTCGGCGGCGAGGGCGCCGGAGCCACCCTGATGTCGATGGAGCACGCGCCGCCGGGCAAGAAGAACCTGTACGCGGGCTTCCCGCAGATGGGTACACCCGGCGGCCTGGTCCTGGCCAACGTCGTCTTCCTGACCACCAACGCGGCTCTGGGCGACCACGCGTTCACCTCGTGGGGCTGGCGCATCCCGTTCCTGCTCAGCTTCGTACTGGTCGCCGTGGGGCTGGTGATCCGGCTGCGGGTGACCGAGTCGCCGTCCTTCGACCGCGTCCGCGCCCAGGACGAAGTGGTCAGGTTCCCGCTGGCCGAGTCCCTCAAGGTCGGCTTCCCCAGGCTCGCGCTGACCCTGCTCGCCGTCGTGGCGAACTCGGCCGTCGCGTATGTGTTCATGGTCTTCACGCTGTCCTACGGCTCCCAGCACCTCGGCTACGACAAGCAGTTCCTCATCGTGAGCGTCACCGTCGCGGCGGCCCTGTGGTTCGCGACCATTCCGGTGTGGACGAAGATCGCCGACCGGCACGGCCGACGCACCATGTTCATCGCCGGATCCGCCGCCATCCTTCTCTGGTGCGTCGCCTTCTTCCCGCTGCTCAACACCGGCAACTCCGCCCTCGCGGTCGTCGCGCTGCTCGGCATGGGACTCATCATCCCGGTCACCCACTGCGTGCAGGGCAGCATCATCGTCGACACCTTCCCCGTCAACGTCCGCTACTCGGGCTCCTCGGTGATCCTGCAGGGCGGCGCCATCCTCGGCGGTGGTCTGGCCCCCATGATCTCCACGGCGCTGCTCAACTCCGGCGGGTCGTCGACCGGGGTGACGTGGTACCTCGTCGGGATCTGCGGCGTCAGCCTGGCCGGCGCCGTCGCCCTGTTCCGCCTGGTGCCCGAGGGCGCGCCCGAGCCGGTTCCGGCGCCGATGGAATCGCTCTCCGGAGGCACCGCGTGACCGGCCCCGCCGTGGTCCGGTCCGGGCCGATCCGCTACGCCGAGGCCGAACGCTTCGCACGGCCCCGTCCGGTGCGCGGTCAGGACACCCGCCCGTCGAGCGGGGAGATCTGTCCGCAACTGCCGTCCAGGCTCGACGCCGTGATGGGACCGCCGCTCGACCGGCACCCGCAGGGCGAGGACTGCCTGAACCTGACGGTCACCACACCCGCCCGCGACACCGCGGCGCGCCCGGTGCTGGTCTGGTTCCACGGCGGTGGATTCAGCAGCGGCGCGGGCCTCCTGGACTGGTACGACGCAGGCGCGCTCGCCGCCGAGGGCGATGTCGTCGTCGTGGCCGTCAACTACCGCCTGGGCGCGCTCGGATACCTCTGCCTCGACGGCGTCGCCGAGGGCAACCTCGGCCTGTACGACCAGCTCGAAGCGCTTCGCTGGGTGAACACGCACATCGCCGGGTACGGAGGCGACCCGGCCGATGTGACCGTCTTCGGGCAGTCCGCAGGCGCGCTCTCCATCCGGCTGCTGATGGGGCTGCCCGAAGCCCGCGGGCTGTTCCACCGCGCGATCCTGCAGAGCGCACCGCTGGCGATCGCGACCCGGTCGCGGGCCGACGCGGCTGTGCTCGGCCGGATCTTCGCCGAACGGCTCGCGGTCCACGCCCCCGGCGACGACTCGCGGACCGCCGCCCCGGAAGCCCTGCTCGCGGCCCAACGGGACACCGCGCTCGCCCACCGGGAACGCTCCGGCTCCATCCTGGAACCGCCGTTCGGACCGGTCGCGACGGCCGATGACGCCCTCGACGCGCAGGTACGGGGCATGGATGTCATGTACGGCTGGAACGCGGACGACATGTCCGCTTTCCCGGGAGAGACGGGAGAGACGGGCGAGACGGGAGAGATGGGAGAGATGGGTAAGGAGAGCGAGACGGGTGAGGTGAGCAAGAGGGGTGAGACGGGTGAGAACGGCGACCCGGCCGGCCCGACCCGGCGGATCTACGCCGAACCGCTCGACGCCCTGGGCCGACGGCTGGTACGGGCCGGTGCCCGGGTCCACGCCTACCGGCTGGACTGGCGCCCGGCGGGATCGGACTTCGGCGCCACGCACTGCGTGGAGCTGCCGCTGCTCCTGGGCTCCCGTGCCGCCTGGCGACGCTCCCCGATGCTGGGGCACACCCCTTGGGACGAGGTGGACGGCCTCGGCAGGGCGATGCGCGCCGCCTGGACCGGCTTCGCCCGCACCGGCCGTCCCGGCACCGTCGCCCCGCCCCTGACCTGCCGCGAGATTCCCTCCCCGCGGCCGTAGTCCCCCGGCCGTCCCCGGCCGTCCGGCCTGTGGCCGGAGACCACCAGCCGTCCGCCCCGGCCGTAGGTACCGGTCGTCCGTCCCCCAACCGTAGGCACCGGCCGTCCGGCCCGTGGCCGGAGACCACCAGTCGTCCGCCCCTCGGCCGTCTTCCCCGCGACCTTGGCCCCCGGCTGTCTTCCCCGCGACCTTGGGCCCCGGCCGTCCGGCCCCGCCTACCGTTCCGTCGCGCCCACGACGGGATCCAGCAGCTCGACGACCCGGAACCGCTCGGCGACGACCATGGTGTCGTCGTCGACCGTGAACTCCGGGTCGCCGAGTGCTTCCCGCATCTCCTTGCTGTGCCAGAACTTCTCGTGTCCCGCACGCCACTCGGCCACCGATGTGTCCCCCTCGCCCTCGTCGATCGCGTGCTGGAGGTCGACGTCGCCGAGGCGCAGTACCCGTACCTCCGTCACCTCCAGCACCGCGATCTCCCGGCCGTCCGAGTCGATCAGCGCGGACCGCTCGCCCACCGGAGGCAGCTCCTCGTTCTCCGCCTCGTACTCCGCGAGCAGCCCGGTCGTCGACACCTTGGCACCGGCGAGCACCGCCGCCACCAGGCGATCGCGCAGCGGGCCGGGGAAGGTGAGCAGGAAGGGCTTGAGAGGTTCACGGTTCGCCATGGCGCCAAGTCTGACATGTGCCGCGGACCCGGAGCCGGGTCCGGCATCCGCCCGCCGCCGCGTCCGGCAGAGGCGGGGGCGGCGTCAACTGTTCGGTGACCGGCCGGGGTTGCCGGTGGGGGGCGGCGGGCAGGGTGTCCGCCGCACAGTGCGACGGCGCCCGCCGGCCCGGGGGCATGCCGTGGCATGCGCGGGTCGGCGGGCGCCGTCGGGCACGGTCCTGGCTCGCGCCGAGGGGGGAGGACCGTGCGTGGGGAGCCGCTCGCTAGAGGATCAGCGACAGCAGCAGGATGAAGGCCAGCGAGACCACGGAGATGATGGTCTCCATCACCGACCAGGTCTTGATCGTCTGACCGACGTTCATTCCGAAGTACTCCTTCACCAGCCAGAACCCGGCGTCATTGACATGGCTGAAGAAGAGCGAGCCCGCGCCGACGGCGAGGACCAGCAAGGCGGCGTGGGACGTCGACATGTCGGCGGCCAGCGGGGCGACCAGGCCGGCCGCCGAGATGGTGGCCACGGTCGCCGAGCCGGTCGCGAGCCGGATCGCGACGGCGATCAGCCAGCCCAGCAGCAGCGCCGGGATCGACCAGTCCTTGGAGAAGTCCAGGATCATCTGGCCCACACCGGCGTCGATGAGGGTCTGCTTGAAACCGCCGCCCGCACCCACGATCAGCAGCACACCCGCGATCGGGGCAAGGGACTTCTCCACGGTGGTGGAGAGCCGGCCCTTGGAGAAACCGGCCGCCCGGCCCAGCGTGAACATGCCGACTATGACGGCGGCGAGGAGCGCGATCAGCGGCGAGCCGATCACATCGGTGACCTTCTGAACGCTCTGCTCCGGGTCGTCCACGACGATGTCGACCAGGGCCTTGACCAGCATGAGCACGACGGGCAGCAGAATCGTCGCCAGGGTGGCGCCGAAGCCGGGACGGCGTTCCAGCTCCTCCGAGGGGCGCTGCGGGATCATCTTCTCCGGAGCCTTGATGTCCACCCAGCGGGCGGCGTAGCGGGAGAAGACCGGCCCGGCGATGATCACGGTCGGGATCGCGACCAGCACCCCCAGCGCGAGCGTGACGCCGAGGTTGGCACCGAGGGCGTCGATCGCCACCAGTGGGCCGGGGTGCGGCGGAATCAGCCCGTGCATCACGGAGAGACCGGCCAGTGCCGGGACGCCGATCCGCATCAGGGAGTAGTTGCCGCGCTTGGCGACGAGCAGCACCACCGGGATCAGCAGCACGATCCCGACCTCGAAGAAGAGCGGCAGGCCGATGATCGAGGCGATCAGGACCATCGCCCACGGCATGGCCCGGCCGCTCGTCTTCGCCAGGATGGTGTCGACGATCTGGTCCGCGCCGCCGGAGTCGGCGAGCAGCTTGCCGAGAATGGCGCCGAGCGCGATGAGGACACCGACTCCTGCGACGGTCGAGCCGAGGCCGGCGGTGAAACTGGCGATGGTCTTGGCCGGCGCGGCACCGGCGAACGAGCCCAGCGCCAGCGAGCCGATGGTCAGCGCGAGGAACGCGTGCATCTTGAACTTGGTGATGAGCAGAACGATGACGGCGATGCCCGCCAGTACGGCGATGCCCAACTGCGCGTTGCCTGCCGAAGTGATCGGTTCGACGGCGTCCGCTGCCAGCATCTCGACGCTGAGACTGGTCACGGTGGTGATCCTTAGATGTCGAGCCGGCGCAACGCGGCGACGGCTCGCTGGGTGATTTCTTCAGGGGTGCCGGACACATCGACCGAGACGCCGGCCTCGTCCTCCTGCAGCGGCTGCAGGGTGGCGAACTGCGAGTCGAGCAGGGCGGTGGGCATGAAATGGCCCTTGCGCTCCGCCATGCGCTGCTCGATCAGGCTCCGGTCGCCGGTCAGGTGGAGGAAGACCGCACCGGGGGCCTCGGCCCGCAGCCGGTCCCGGTAGACGCGCTTGAGAGCAGAGCTGCTCACCACCCCGCCGAGCCCCGCCCGGCCGTGCGCCCACTGGCCGATCGCATCGAGCCAGGGCCACCGGTCGGAGTCGTCCAGCGGGACGCCGGCCGACATCTTGGCGATGTTCGCCGCGGGATGGAAGTCGTCGCCCTCGGCGTACGGAACGCCGAGAGCGGCGGCGAGCAGGGGGCCGATCGTGGTCTTGCCGGTCCCTGCGACGCCCATCACCACGACGACGTGGGGGGTGCTCATTGGTGGTGCCTCGCTGTCTACTTCGACGTCTTCCTCGACATCGGTCCGTCGCGCTACTGAAACCCATACGTACGACTTATTCAAGATGCTGTGACATAAACGTCGTACTTTTTGTTCCTCAGGGCTGCCCCGTAGGCTGTGCTCATGACCACACAGGGCCCCGGGCTGCATACACATGTGCTGGACACCCTGGGTCTGGAGATCGCCGCGGGGGAGCACCGGCCCGGACACGTGCTGCGCACCGACGAGCTGGCCCAGCGCTTCGACGTCTCGCGCACGGTCGTACGCGAAGTGGTCCGCGTCCTCGAATCCATGCACCTGGTCGAGTCCCGCCGCAGGGTCGGCGTGACCGTGCGGCCGACCGAGGCGTGGAATGTCTACGATCCGCAGGTCATCCGGTGGCGGCTGGCCGGCGCGGACCGCCCGCGCCAGCTGCGCTCCCTGACCGTGCTGCGCTCGGCGATCGAGCCGGTCGCGGCCGGCCTGGCCGCCCGCAACGCCACCCCGGAGCAGTGCGCGGCCCTCACCGAGTGCGCGCTCGGCATGGTCGCCACCTCGCGCGGCCAGCAACTGGAGGGCTATCTGGAGCACGACATCGCGTTCCACCGGATCGTGCTCAACGCCTCCGGCAACGAGATGTTCGCCCGGCTCGGCGATGTGGTCGCCGAGGTCCTGGCCGGCCGCACCCACCACCAGGTCATGTTCGAGGACCCGGACCCGGCCGCGGTCACCCTCCACGTACGGCTCGCCGAAGCGGTGCGCGAGGGCGACGCGGTGGCGGCGGAACGGCTGACGAAGGAGATCGCGGTGGGCGCCCTGCACGAGCTGGACGTGCTCGCGCCCTGAGGCCCGCACCCCGGCGCCGCCGGGCGTACGCGACCACGCCGCGAGGTCCGTCGCTACGGCATCGGCGCGCGGAGGTGCTGGAGCCGCGCCGCGGCCGCGGCCAGCATCATCTCCAGAGCCGCCGGATACCCGCTGCGGTCCATCTCCGCGACCAGTACCCCCGCGGTCGCCGCGATGTTCGGATGGGTCTCGGCGGGAAGCCGGGCGTACGTCTCCGGCCAGGTCCGCACCTCCTGCACACGGGCGTGCTCCGACAGCACCAGCGTGGACGCGTCGAGCGCCGCGAAGGACAACGTCTGGTCGACGAAGACGTGGTAGATCCGCACCGCCTCGGCGTCCGGGAACCCCGCGCCGCGCAACACCCCGAGGATCGCCTCCACCGACCGGATCTCATGCGTGCGGCCGGTCACCCGCGTACAGGCCAGCGTCGCCGCCTGGGGGTGTGCCAGATAGTCCGCGTGCATCCGCAGGCCGAGGGCGCGCAGGTCGGCCCGCCAGTCACCCGTTGGCCGCCAGGTGCGCAGCGTACGGCCGATCAACTCGTCGGCCACCGCGAGCAGTAGTTCGTCCGTGTCCCGGAAGTACCGGTAGAGCGCGCTCGGATCGCAGCCGAGGGCCGCGCCGAGCCGGCGCACGGTGAGCGCCGCCGCCCCGTGCTCACCGATCAGCCGCAGCGCCGTCTCCACGATCAGCTGCTCGGACAGCACCGTGCCCTGTTTGGTGGGCCGCCTGCGGCGCCGCGCGCCCTCCGGCACCACCCGCTCGCTCGCGCTCATGGCGGCACCTTATGACAACGGCGTTGACGTGTGAACCCGTCGGAGAGTTCGATGTGCCGCCACCGGGGCCTGACGACAGCGCCCCTCGGCGAAGGAGAGCCCGTGACGGCCCCACGTACCCCCGACGGCAGTGATCCACCGGCGCACGCGACCCTGAGGAAGAGCCTCGGCGTCCTCGACGGATTCGCCATCGCGGCCTCGTCCACCGCCGCCACCAGCAGCATCGGGATCGGGCTCGGCGTCACCGCGGGCGCCGTCGGTCTGCACCTGCCGATCATCATGCTGCTCGCGTTCCTGCCCGTCCTGGGCATCGCGGGCGCCTACTCCCGGCTCAACAGGGTCGAACCCAACATGGGCAGCGGCTACGTCTGGGTCGGCCGCTCCCTCAGCCCCTGGCTCGGCTTCCTCGTCGGCTGGATCGGCATCGTCTCCACCATCGTCTTCCTCGCCTACACCACGACCGTCACGGGCTCCGCCCTGCTCCAGCTCGCGGGCGAGGCGGGCCTGCACACCCTCGCGGGACTCCCGCTCGACCCGGATTCCACCGCCCAGTCGACGGCCCTGGGCATCGTCGTGCTGATCGCCGTCACCCTCACCGCGATCACCGGAACCCGGTCCGCCGCCACTCTGCAGAAGTACCTCCTGGTCTTCGAGTACGCCGTCCTGCTCGGCTTCTGCGGCTACGGACTGTTCGCCGGACCGCACCCCTTCAGCCTCGACTGGATCAACCCGTTCACCATCCCGTCCGGGCAGCAGCTCGCCCAGGGGCTGCTGCTCTCCGTCTTCTGCTACTGGGGGTTCGAATCCACCTTCAGCGTCACCGAGGAGATACGCGACCCCGAGGACGCCTCCCGGGCCGGCCTCATCACCCTGTTCACCATGCTCGGCCTCTTTCTGCTCGGCTCCTTCGCCTTCCAACGCGTGCTCACCCTCAATGAGTTGACCGGCCACGGCGCCCAGGGGCTCACCTACCTCGGCGACCGGCTCGCGGATCAGCCGCTCGCCGCACTGCCCCTGGTCGCCCTCACCTTCTCGGCCGTCGCCTCCCTCCAGTCCGGCGTGATCCCCACTGTGCGCGGCATGTTCGCGATGGGCCGCGACCGCACGCTCGGCCCGTTCTGGACCAGGGTCAGCCCGCGCTACGGGACACCGGCGGCCGGAACCGTCGCGGTCGGCTGTGTCGCCGCCGCCATCGCCGTCGCCTCCCTCCTCATCCCGAAGGTCGGCGACCTCGTCCTGGCCTCCGTCAACGCGATCGGTGTCGTCGTCGCGCTCTACTACGCGCTCACCGCGCTGGCCGCCGCCGCCCGCTTCCGCGGCGCACTGCGCGAGAGCCCGTCCGAGGCGCTGCGCGCCGTGGTGCTCCCCGTGGTGAGCGCCGTCGTCCTGCTGGGCCTCGGCGGCTACCTCTGCTGGACCTTCTACCTCTCCGCCGACCACTTCGAGATCAGCCCCGACAACGGCTGGTTCATGCTCTTCTGCCCGGCCGTCATGCTGCTGTCCGGAGTCGGCGCGGCGGCCTGGGCCAAGTGGGCGAGGAAATCGCCGTACTTCGTCACGGGGATCTCCGTCGCCCCGGACCCCATCGGCGGAGCCGGGCGCGCCCCCGGCCCGGCGTGACCGCACACCGCACACCGCACCCTCAAGGAAACGGAACCGCCATGCACCGCGCCCCCGCCGACCTCGTCCTCACCGGCGGCCCCGTCCTCACCATGGACGCGGCCGGCAGCCGCGCCACCACCGTCGCCGTCACCGGCGGCCGCATCACCGCGGTCGGCCACGACGAGGTGCGCGAACTGGCCGGCCCGAGGACCGAAGTGGTCGACCTCGCCGGCCGGCTCCTCGTCCCCGGCTTCCAGGACGCCCACGTCCACCCGGTCACGGCCGGCCTGGAACTCGCCCAGTGCGACCTCACCGGCAGCCACACCGCGGCGGACACCGTCGCCGCCGTCCGCGCCTACGCCGACAGCCACCCCGACCGCCAGTGGATCACCGGTGGCGGCTGGTCCCTGGACGCCTTCGACGGTGGCGCCCCCACCAGGGAGCAGCTCGACACCGCCGTACCCGACCGCCCCGCCTGCCTGGTCAACCGCGACCACCACGGCGCCTGGGCCAACACCCGCGCCCTGACACTCGCCGGCATCACCCGGGACACCCCCGACCCGGCGGACGGCCGCATCGAACGCGACGAGCGGGGCGAGCCCACCGGCCTCCTCCAGGAGGGCGCCATGGACCTGGTCGCCCGCCACGCCCCGCGCTCCACCCCGGCCGACCGGCTGGCCGCCCTGCTGCGCGCCCAACGACTGCTCCACTCCTACGGAATCACCGCCTGGCAGGACGCCATCATCGGTGGCTTCGGCGCCATGGACGACCCGGCCGACGCCTATCTGAGCGCCGCCCGGGACGGCTCGCTGACCGCGCGGGTCGTCGGCGCCCTCTGGTGGGACCGCGAGCGCGGCGCCGAGCAGATCCCCGAACTCGTCGCCAGGCGCGATGAGTTGAACGTCGGACGCTTCCGGGCCGGCTCCGTGAAGATCATGCAGGACGGCGTCGCCGAAACCGGCACCGCCGCCCTCCTCGCCCCCTACCTCGACAACTGCGGCTGCGCCACCGCCAACCGCGGCACCAGCTTCGTCGACCCCGTCGAGCTGCGCCGCCACGTCACCGAGCTGGACGCCCTCGGCTTCCAGGCCCACTTCCACGCGCTCGGCGACCGGGCGGTGCGCGAGGCGCTCGACGCCGTCGAGGCCGCCCGCGCCGCCAACGGCCGCACCGACACCCGGCCCCACCTCGCCCACCTCCAGATCGTCCACCCCGACGACATCCCCCGGTTCCGCGAACTCGGCGCCACGGCCAACATCCAGCCGCTCTGGGCCGCCCACGAACCTCAGATGGACGAGCTGACCATCCCCTTCCTCGGCGCCGAACGCGCCGCACTGCAATACCCGTTCGGCGCGCTGCTGCGCTCCGGCGCGACCGTCGCGGCGGGCAGCGACTGGCCGGTCAGCAGCGCCGATCCGCTGCACGGCATCCACACCGCGGTCAACCGGGTCACCCCGGGGAGCGCGGGGCCGGCCTTCCTTCCGGAGCAGCGGATCTCCCTGACCGCCGCCATCGCCGCGTACACGGCGGGCTCCGCCTACGTGAACCATCTGGACGACACCGGAAGCATCCGCCCCGGGGCCCTCGCCGACCTGGTGGTCCTGGACCGCGATCCGTACGCGGGTCCGCCGGAGGAGATCGGCGGGACCCGCGTCCTCCAGACGTACGTGGAGGGCAGGCGGGTCCACGAGGCGTGAGGGGCACGAGGCGGCCTGCGCGGAACGGTCCCGCCGAGGCCGCCGACCGAGCCGATGGACCGGGCCGGGCCGGCCGGCCGGCCCGGTCCGGTCCGGGTCAGCCGCTGTGCCCGTGGTGGCCGCCGTGCCCGGCGCCGTGGTCGAACTTCATCGCCTCGGCAGGCATCACGACGAACGGCCGCATCATGCCCATGTCCTCGTGCTCCAGCAGGTGGCAGTGGTACATGAACCGCCCGTACGCCCCGTCGAACTTCCCGAGCACCTTCACCAACTGCCCCTGCGGCACCCGGAAGACGTCCTTCCAGCCCTGCTCGTTCGGCGCCGCCGGGATCTCGGTGCCGTGGTCGAACGCCACGGGGGAGCGGGTGCCGCCGACCGCCGGATCGAAGCCGTCGAGCGTGTACGCCTCCCGGCCCATCACCTGGAAGTCCGTCAGATGGATGTGCATCGGATGGGTCGGGCCGCCCAGATTGAGGAACGACCACTGCTCGTACGTGCCCTCGCCGACCGTGAAGCCGAGCCCGTCGTTGAAGGTCCGGGCGATCCTGCGGTACGTGCGCACCGTGCCGTCCTCGCCCCGCACCTGGACGACACCGTCCGACGGCACCTGGACACCGGTGGCGTCCTCGACCTCCGCCATCTCCCAGATCTCCGGGTGACCGCCGCCCCCGACGGTGCCCGGCTTCGTCAGCACGACGAGCCGGTGCCCGTGGTCCACCCGGCCGTGCTCGTACCGCCGGAAGGAACCGGACAGCACCTCGGGCAGTTCGAAGGCGTCCCGCCGCCCCGTCTCCCGTACCCGGAACTCCATCACCTGCGGGAACGGCACGTTCGCCGCCGGATCGGGCGTCCCGGGGGCGAGCCCGCCCCGGTTGACCAGGCGGACCCGGCGGCCGGCCAGTGAAGAGAAGTCGATCAGCAGATCCATCCGCTCGGCCGGGGCGATCGTCAGCTGGGGCAGCGCCGCGTCGAAGTCGACCGGCACCGGGCGCGGCAGCAGCCCGCCGTCGCTGCCGATCTGCCGGATCACGCCCGGGACCGGGTTGTTCCCGTCGTCGACCAGCACCAGATCGTAGATCCGGGCGTTGGAGGCATTGACGAGCCGGAAGCGGTACCACGCGTCGTCCACGTCGAGGTGCGGCCAGATGCGGCCGTTGACCGTCGTGTACGGGCCGAGGAACGGGATGGACACCGGCTTCCCGGTCTCCGGGTCCGCCTCGGTGACCACTGTCGTCTTGTGCAGCAGCCGCCCGTTGAGCCGGCCGTCCTCGTCGGTGTCCAGGTTGCGGTCGGCGAGGATCAGCGGCATCTCCCGGTCGCCGGACGGCAGACCGAGCGCGTCCTCCTCGTCGTCCCTGATCAGATAGGTGCCCACCAGCCCCGCGTACACGTTCCACCGGGTGATGTTCATGGCGTGGTCGTGGTACCACCACTGGGCGGCCTGGTGGTCGTTCGGATACTCCGACAACTGCGCGTCGCCGAAGCCGACGGCGTTGTCCGCCCAGCCGTCGTTCCCGCCGCCGGTCTGCGCACCGTGCAGATGGGTCACCGTCCAGGCGGGCAGCGCGGCGACGTCCGGGTTCGGTTCGGCACCGTCGCGTCCGGGCCGGTTGTGCGGGGCCGGCTCGCCCTGCTTCACCGGACCGACCTCCACGGCGGTGACCGGGTACTCGCTCCCCCTGGGGACGCGGTTGGTCCAGGCGATCCTGATCCGCTCCCCGCGCCGTACCTCGATGGTCGGCCCGGGGACCGTGCCGTTGTACCCCCACATCAGGGTCGGCGGCAGCTGCGCGTGCAGCCGCACCCAGGTGGGCGACACGGCGATCTCGGTCTCGCGGAGCACCTCGCCGCTCTGCGGACGCAGCACCGGCGGGACGGGCAACGCGTCGGTGTACGGCACGAGTCCGCCGACCGGCGCCCCGAGCGCCGCCTCTGCGGGAACCGGCCCCGGTCCGCCGGTCCGCTCGCTGGTCTTCTCCGTGATCTCGGCAATCTCGATCAAGGTACTTCCCCCGTGATCCGTCATTCCTCTGCCGGTGGACCAGGGAACCCCTGCCCCCGCAGGTATCGGCTCCGTGGTCCCTCTGCACCAAAGGACCCGCCGGGGCCCGGTGGAGTTCAGCGGTCCGTACCATTTGACCGAAACCGGTACATCCCACCGGGTGGGCGGCAGTCGGTTCCCGCCAACGCGGCGCGCCGCCGTGACACCCTCGCGGGGCGTACGGTTGTTCGCGTTCGATCTTCACACATGACGGAAACAGGGAGACCACGGTATGTCGCAGCAGGTGCAAGGGGTCATCGCACCGGGGAAGAACGAGCCGGTACGGGTCGAGACGATCGTCATCCCGGACCCGGGCCCCGGCGAGGCCGTGGTGAAGATCCAGGCGTGCGGCGTCTGCCACACCGATCTGCACTACAAGCAGGGCGGCATCAACGACGAGTTCCCGTTCCTGCTCGGCCATGAGGCCTCGGGCGTGGTGGAGTCCGTGGGCGAGGGCGTCACGGACGTCGCGCCCGGCGACTTCGTCGTCCTCAACTGGCGTGCCGTGTGCGGGCAGTGCCGCGCGTGTCTGCGCGGCCGCCCCTGGTACTGCTTCAACACCCACAACGCGAAGCAGCGGATGACGCTGCTGGACGGCACGGAGCTGTCGCCGGCGCTCGGCATCGGCGCGTTCGCCGAGAAGACCCTGGTCGCCGCCGGTCAGTGCACCAAGGTCGACCCCGAGGTCTCCCCGGCCGTCGCGGGGCTGCTCGGCTGCGGTGTGATGGCGGGCATCGGTGCCGCCATCAACACCGGGCAGGTCGGCCGCGGCGACTCGGTCGCCGTGATCGGCTGCGGCGGCGTCGGCGACGCGGCGATCGCGGGCGCCCGGCTGGCCGGCGCGGCGAAGATCATCGCCGTGGACATCGACGACCGCAAGCTGGAGACGGCGAAGACGATGGGCGCCACGCACACCGTCAACTCCCGCTCCACCGACCCGGTCGAGGCGATCCGCGCCCTGACCGGCGGCAACGGGGCGGACGTCGTCATCGACGCGGTCGGCCGCCCGGAGACGTACGAGCAGGCCTTCTACGCCCGCGACCTCGCGGGCACCGTGGTCCTGGTCGGCGTCCCCACCCCGGAGATGCGGCTGGAGCTCCCGCTCCTCGACGTCTTCGGCCGCGGCGGCTCGCTCAAGTCCTCCTGGTACGGCGACTGCCTGCCCTCGCGCGACTTCCCGATGCTCATCGACCTGCACCAGCAGGGCCGGATCGACCTCGGCGCGTTCGTCACCGAGACCATCGGACTCGGCGACGTCGAGCAGGCGTTCGCCCGGATGCACGACGGCGACGTGCTGCGCTCGGTGGTGATCCTCTGATGGCCGCCCGCATCGACCACCTCGTCACGTCCGGCACCTTCGCCCTCGACGGCGGGGAGTGGGACGTCGACAACAACGTCTGGATCGTGGGCGACGACACCGAGGCGATCGTCATCGACGCCGCCCATGACGCCGCCGCCATCGAGGCCGCGCTGAACGGCCGCACGCTGCGCGCCATCGTCTGCACACACGCGCACAACGACCACATCGACGCGGCCCCGGCCCTCGCCGCCGCCACCGGTGCGCCGATCCTGCTGCACCCCGACGACCTGCCGCTGTGGAAGCAGACCCACCCGGACCGCGCCCCGGACGGCGAACTGGCCGACGGCCAGGAACTGGAGATCGCCGGCACGACGCTCCAGGTCCTGCACACCCCCGGCCACGCCCCCGGCGCCGTCTGCCTCCACGCCCCGGGACTGGCCACCGTCTTCACCGGCGACACGCTCTTCCAGGGCGGCCCCGGCGCCACCGGGCGGTCCTTCTCCCACTTCCCGACGATCGTCGCGTCGATCAGGGACCGGCTGCTCACCCTGGCGCCGGAGACCACCGTCCGCACCGGGCACGGCGACTCCACGACCATCGGCGCGGAGGCCCCGCACCTGGACGAATGGATCGCCCGCGGTCACTGAGGACCGCTGCTGCTCACCGGTCCGGCCACGCGGACAGCCGCAGCCCGCTCTCGAAGCGGCGCGGTTCGCCCGTGACCGGATCGGTGAACTCCAGCACCCGGGCCAGGAGCTGGAGCGGGTGCGACCAGTCGTCGACGGCACCTTCCGCCCGGACCACCGGGTAGACCGGATCGTGGACGAGCGGCAGCCCCAGGCCGTTCATGTGGACCCGCAGCTGATGGGTGCGCCCGGTGGCGGGCAGCAGCCGGTAGCGGCCGAGACCCTCCCGGTGCTCCAGGAGCTCGATCCGGCTCTCGCTGTTCGGCTCGCCCGGCTCCTCGCGGGCGGCGATGACCCCGCGCTCCTTCACGATGCGGCTGCGGACCGTCCGCGGAAGGGCGAGATCCGGGTCGTACGGTGCCACCGCCTCGTACTCCTTGCGCACCAGGCGGTCCCGGAACAGCGTCTGGTACGCGCCCCGCTCCTCGGGCCGTACGACGAAGAGGACGAGACCCGCGGTCAGCCGGTCCAGCCGGTGCGCTGGCTGCAGTCCGGGCAGGTCCAGCGTGCGGCGCAGCCGGGCCACGGCCGTCTCGGTGACGTGCCGGCCGCGCGGCGTCGTCGCGAGGAAGTGCGGCTTGTCGGCGACGACGAGATGCCCGTCGCGGTGAACGACACCGACCGGGAACGGCACCGGTTCCTCCGGTGCGAAATCCCGGTGGAACCAGAGGTACCGGCCCGCGGTGTACGGCTCGTCGGCGCAGACCGGGCCCTGCACGGAGACGAACCGCCCCCCGGCCAGCATGGCGTCCACCCGCGCCGCCCCGATCGCACCGGCGAACCGCGCCAGCAGATGATCGCGGACCGTCGCCCACCGGCCGTCCGGATCCTCGGGGAGCCGCAGCCGGACCGGATCGATCCCGTCCCGCTGCGGCAGCGGCGCCGGCGGGGGCTTCGCGCGCCCCCTCACCGGGGTGCGCCGACCGGTACGGCGGTGCGCATGTGCGGCTCCTCATGTCTTCTGCCGGGGTGTCCGCACAGTATCGCCCGTTCCGCCCGCCCACCGGGGCCCTGCCTCCGCACTCAGTCGTTCGGCAGCGTCACCTTCTCCGGGCCGCACCCGATGCGCTCGGCCTCGGCGGCGACATAGCCCGGCAGCAGCTCACGCGCGAGGTCGAAGCCCTCGCCCGACGGCTGATCCAGCTGCTCCACCATGAAGATCACGGGCCCGGTCTGGCAGCTCGCCCGGTAGACGGCCCGGGATCCGTCGAGCCTGCCGATCCCTTTGGAGCCCTTGACGGGCAGACCGGCCTTGCGCGTACTCCCGGAGAAGATCTCGGCCAGCGCCGGGTCCGTCACCGTGGTCGTCCGTACGACGGGGGAGTGGGAGTCACCCGCCTCGCAGACCCGGGCGGGCCCGCCCTCGCCGCCGACGCGCGTCCGCCCCAGAGCCTCGCGGTACGCCGCGGGGACGGTCAGGCCCTCGACGCCGCAGAACGCCCCGGGTCCCGTGTCCTGCCGTTCCACGAGGGCGGGCAGGGCGCGAGGTGTCCGATAGGCGCCGGAACAGCCGAATTCACGGATGACGCCATTGGCCGCCTCCACCACCGCGCGGGTCAGCGCGGCGCGATCCGTCCGGTCGTACTCCGACCCGGTGTCGAGTCCGGCCTGTCCCATGCCGATGTCCACCACGGTGGGACCGGTGAACTCGTCCCGGCCGGTGCAGCTCTGCGGGAGTGCCAGCCAGGCGCGCGAGGGCGAGGCCATCCCCGGCAGCCCGTCGCCGAGCGACACCATTCCGGCGGCGAGGAACTCCCGCGGCCACTCGTGCGCGTCGGTGCCCCGCAGACCGTCCAGCCGGTGCACCCGCAGGGTCACCTGGCGGCGCGGGCTGCCGTCCTTGTAACTGGTGATGCGGCACTGACCGTAGGACGGTTCCAGGTCGCGCGGACTGGCGTGCAGGGACTGCTCCTCGACTTCGGTCCTGCGGTCGCCGAAGAGGTCCGACACGGTCGTGCCGCCGAGCGAGTCCCAGCAGGGGGCGGGGCCGAGCAGCGGAAGCGTGTCCGTCCGCCAGGCCACCGCACCGGCGCCGAGAAGGACACCGGCCAGACCGGCTGCGGTGACGGCGCGAGCGGTGCGGCTGCGGAACAGGCGACGCGGAACGGAGACGCGCGCGGGGGCGGACCGCTGCTCCGCCGGCGGACCCGGCCGAGGCGGCCGCTCCTGCACCGGTGCCTGTTCCGGGGCCCGCTCGTGCTCCTCCCGCGGAACCGGGGCCTGTTCGCCGTCCACTGCCGCTGGCCTGGTCTCTTCGCCCTCCTCGCCGTTCACGCGGCCCCACCGGCCCCGCACCCGATGCGCTTGCTCACGGACTCGGTGAAGCGCGTGAACACCCGCCGGTCGTCGGGCCGCCCCGCACCTTTCAGCCCGGACTGGAGGTTTCCGTAGAACACCGTCTGCCGCCCGTGGCACTCGGCGCGCACGAGCCCCTCGCCGACGCCCTCGGGAAGGCCCTTGAACAGCGCGGCCAGCCGCGGCTCGCCCGCCATCACGTACTGTGCCGCCGGCTCGTCGGGCATCCGCAGCGCGCGCCACACCACCGAACACGTCTGGAGCCGCTCGCCGACCACCCCCACCTGCTCCCGGTACCGGGAGCCCTGGCCGAATTCGAGGGTCACCCCGGGTATCCGGCACAGCGGGCTCCGGGCGGCCTCGTCGCCCTCGGCGACCGTCACGAGGGGCGACGTCGCCCGCAGAGGCTCGTCCGGCGCGCAACCGGCCTTGCGCATACCGGTGTTGGCGGCATCCAGCAGCATCCGGGTGACATCGGACCGGCTGCCGATCGTGAACGGCATGTTCACCCTGCCCAGATGGCCGTCGCCGGAGCTCTCGCTCCGGATCGTCACCGCGGACGGCCTGCCGTCCACATCGCAGGCCTCCGGCAGGACCAGCATGGCGCGGTCTCCGGCGACCAGCCCGTGGAGCCCGTCGGGCAGTGGGGAGGCCGAGCCGTGGAAGTACCGCGCGATCCAGGCACGGTGCTCCTCGACCCCGGTGGGAAGCGGACCGTACTCGACCGTCACCTGCTCCTTGAAGGTGAGCGGCTCGTCCGAGTCGTCGTCCGGGACCGCCGAGGTCACCGCGACCGTGCACCTGGCGTGGCGGCGATCGGCCGAGGGCGGTGCGGACTCGGTGGCGCGCCGCTCGGAGCCGGACTTGGCGACACCACCCTCACCGAGGAAGGCCGCACCGCTGTTCTGCTCCCACGCCCCCCAGCAGTAGCTGTCCCGGAACGGCCAACTGTCCGTCGCCCACAGCCCGATGCCGGAGACGAGCACCGCCCCGGCGACCGCCCCGGCGAGGAGCGCGCCCCGCCGTCTGCGACTGCCGCCCATCACTTCCCCCTTGCGAAGTACGAAGATCGCGCAAAGGCCCGATGCTACGTCGTCCGCTTCGCGGGGCGGATCCGGGTGCCGGCCGCCGCGGTTCAGGCCGGCGCCGAGAACACGAACGAGAATTCCGCGTCCATCGCGTCGAGCCGGTACTCCGGCAGCACCCCCGGTCCGCACGACTGCGAACCGATGCCCTGCACGGCGTGGTCCAGATTGACCCAGACGGTCTTCCCGGTCCGCAACTCCGGTCCGTGCTCCGCCGCATCGAGCTGCTCGCTCGTCCACCGCCGCGCGGTGAACCAGAACGGTTCGCCGCCCTCGGCCCGTACCCCCGCACCGCCGCCGTCCGTCAGTTCCGCCCACCGGACGCCGGCCCGTGCGCCGTTCTCCTGCGGCCGGACGTACGGAGTCTGCATCGCGTCCACGGACATCCGCCACCACCCGAGCGCCGACGCGGCCCGGGTGTCCGGATACGCCTCACCGGGTCCGCCGCCGAACCAACGCGCCCCGCCGTACGCGGCGGGCAGCCCGAACCGGATGCCCAGCCGGGGCAGCGGCACCCGCCACTCGCCCTCCGGCACCACGGACACGGTCAGCCCCAGCCGCGCCCCGTCGGCCGTCCACCGGTACGCGGTACGCAGCCCCGGGCCGACCCCGGCGGGCGCCACCCGGGTCCGTACGACCAACGCGTCCGCGCCCACCTCGATCGCGTCGATCCGGTGCCGCATCCGGTGCAGCCCCGACTCCCGCCACCGCAGCCCGTACCGCTCGTCCGGCTGCCACGCCGCGCCGTTGTCGTTGTCGGTCGGCGCCCGCCACACATCCAGCCGCAGCCCCTCCACCGGCACCGCCCCCAGCCTCACCAGCGTCCCAGTGGCCGCGTCGAAGACCCCGGCCCCGAGGGTGATCACCCGGCCGTTGCGCTCCGGTCGCTCGCCCACCGCGGCGGCGGGGGCGACGGCCGCACCCGCCTCCGCCTGACCCCACGCCACCACATGGCCGCGCTCACCCCAGGCGGTGGGCCGGGCCAGCACCGCCCGCACGGTCCACACCCCCTCCCCGCGCAGCTCCAGCCCCACCTCGGCCGACGCACCGGGCGCGAGCTCCGGCACATCGAGCGTCCCCGATCCGGCGGGTACGCCGTCCACCTCGTACGACCACTCGAAGTCCAGGTGCTCCAGCCCCGCGAAGTCGTACCCGTTGGAGATCCTGACCACGCCCGGACCGGCGGCCGACCCGGCCACCGGCTCGATCCGTACGGGCTCGACGACCTTCTTGTACTCGACCAGCCCGGGGGAGGGGGTGCGGTCGGGGAAGAGCAGCCCGTCGCAGACGAAGTTGGAGTCGTGCAGTTCCTCGCCGAAGTCCCCGCCGTAGGCGAAACCGTGCTCCGGATGGACGAGCCCGTGGTCGATCCACTCCCAGACGAAGCCGCCCTGGCAGCGCTCGTACCGCTCGAACAGCCGCTGGTACTCCCCGAGTCCGCCCGGACCGTTGCCCATCGCGTGCCCGTACTCGCACATGACGAACGGCATCGCGCGCCGCCGCGCGTCCGACTCCGCGTCATTCAACGGCGCTTCGGCCCGCCTGCCGATCGACTCGACCTCGGCGTGGTCCGGGTACATCCGTGAATACAGGTCGACGTCCCGGCAGGAAGGATCGCCCTCGTAGTGCACCAGCCGCTCCGGATCCCGGCCCCGGACCCACCGGGCCATCGCGGTCAGCCCGCGCCCCGACCCGCACTCGTTGCCGAGCGACCAGATGATCACCGACGCATGGTTCTTGTCGCGCTCCACCATCCGCGCGGCACGGTCGAGCAGCGCCGGTGTCCACCGCTCGTCGTCCACCGGATTGTCGCGCCACTCCAGGTCGACAAAGCCATGAGTCTCCAGATCGCATTCGTCGACGACCCAGAGCCCCAGCTCGTCGCAGAGATCGAGGAAGGCCGGATGCGGGGGATAGTGGCTGGTCCGTACGGCGTTGATGTTGTGCTGCTTCATCAGCACCAGATCGCGCCGCATGGTCGCCGCGTCCACGGTCCGGCCGGTCTCCGGATGGAACTCGTGCCGGTTCACGCCGCGGAAGAGCACCCGCCGCCCGTTGACCCTGATGACACCGTCCTCGACGGCGACGGTACGGAACCCCACCCGCAACGGAATCCGTTCCCCGGCCGTCCACAGCTCCCCGTCGTACAGCCGGGGCGTCTCGGCCGTCCACGGCTCGACCGCCACGGTCACGGTCCTGCCCGTCGCGGCATCGACGCCCAGTTCGGGCAGGACGACGCGCCCCTCGGCCCCGTCGCACTCCACCCGCAGCGTCCCCGATCCGTCGCGATGGTCGTACCCGGCATGCACGAAGAAGTCCCGGGGCGCGCCCGGCGGCCGCTCCAGCAGCGTCACGTCCCGGAAGATCCCGGGCAGCCACCACTGGTCCTGATCCTCCAGATAGCTCCCCGACGACCACTGGTGCACCCGTACCGCCAGCACATTGCCCTCGGCCCGCAACAGCCCGCCCACCGCGAACTCGTGCGGCAGCCGCGACCCCTTGAAGTCGCCCAGCTCCCGGCCGTTGAGCCAGACCCGGGCGCAGGACTCCACCCCGTCGAAACGGAGCACGACCTCGCTGTCCCCGGCCCACCCGGCGGGCCGGTCGAAGATCCGCAGATGGTCCCCGGTCGGATTCTCGGTCGGCACCCGCGGCGGATCGACGGGGAAGGGGTACGCCACATTCGTGTACGCGGGCGCCCCACCGGCCCCCTGCAGCACCCAGTGCCCGGGAACCGCGACCGTTCCCCAGTCCGAAGCGTCGAATCCGGGCCGCGCGAACGACTCGTCCTGCGCGGCGGCGCCCGGCGACAGCCGGAAGCGCCACTCCCCGTTCAGCGACAGCCGCCCGGCATCCGACCCCGCGTACCAGGCTCGCGGCTCCAGCCCACCCGATCCGGGAGCCATGTCCTCGTACCAGGGCAGGACGGGCGCGTGTGTGCGGTTCATGGGACTCCTCGCTCGGCAATGCCCTCCGTGCCGCCGGACGTTAGCGAGTACTGAACCGATTCAACAAGAGTCTCCCCGGCCGTGCGCGGGCGTGACCGTGTGGGTGCAACGCAAAATGCCGACCAGGATCGCTCCTGATCGGCATTTTGCTCTGTGTCCGAGGGGGGACTTGAACCCCCACGCCCGATAAAGGGCACTAGCACCTCAAGCTAGCGCGTCTGCCATTCCGCCACCCGGACAAGGTGTCTGTCTCGCGGGCCCTGCCCGTTCCGACGTGGAAAACAATAGCAAACATCCGGAGGTGCTCGATCACGCCGGGATGTGAAGGGCGCATGACGAGGGGCGGGCGGCCTTGGGCGCGCGGGCCCGGCGCGGGAGGATGACGGGGAGCACCACAGCGACAGTGGAAGGAAGCAGTGTGAGCGAGACCAACACGGCCCGGACCGTCTCGGGCGAGGACGAGGTCGTGGACCTCTGTCGTGAGCTGATCCGGATCGACACCAGCAACTACGGGGACCACTCGGGGCCGGGGGAGCGGCGCGCCGCCGAGTACGTCGCGGAGAAGCTCGCCGAGGTCGGGCTGGAGCCGCAGATCTTCGAGTCCCACAAGGGCCGGGCCTCCACCGTGGCGCGGATCGAGGGCGAGGACCCGTCCAGGCCCGCGCTGCTGATCCACGGCCACACCGATGTGGTTCCGGCCAATGCGCACGACTGGACGCACCACCCGTTCTCGGGCGAGGTCGCGGACGGCTGCGTGTGGGGCCGTGGCGCGGTCGACATGAAGGACATGGACGCGATGACCCTTGCGGTCGTCCGCGACCGGATGCGCAGCGGCCGCAAGCCCCCGCGCGACATCGTGCTGGCCTTCCTCGCCGACGAGGAGGCGGGCGGCACGTACGGCGCGCGGTATCTCGTCGACAAGCACCCCGGCCTCTTCGAGGGCGTCACCGAGGCGATCGGCGAGGTCGGCGGCTTCTCCTTCACGGTGAACGAGAAGCTGCGGCTCTACCTCGTCGAGACCGCCGAGAAGGGCATGCACTGGATGCGGCTCACCGTGGACGGCACCGCGGGCCACGGCTCGATGACCAACGGCGACAACGCGATCACCGAGCTCTGCGAGGCGGTCGGACGGCTCGGACGGCACAAGTGGCCGGTCCGGGTGACCAAGACCGTGCGGTCCTTCCTCGACGAGCTGTCCGACGCGCTCGGCACCCCGCTCGACCCGGAGGACATGGACGCCACGCTCGCCAAGCTGGGCGGCATCGCCAAGATGATCGGCGCCACGCTCCGCAACTCCGCCGCTCCCACCATGCTGGGCGCCGGCTACAAGGTGAACGTGATCCCCGGCCAGGCCACCGCCCATGTCGACGGGCGCTTCCTGCCCGGCTTCGAGGACGAGTTCCTGGCCGACCTGGACCGGATCCTCGGCCCGCGGGTGAAGCGCGAGGACGTGCACGGGGACAAGGCGCTGGAGACCAGTTTCGACGGCTCGCTCGTCGACGCGATGCAGATCGCCCTGAAGGCGGAGGACCCGATCGCGCGTGCGGTCCCCTACATGCTCTCCGGCGGGACCGACGCCAAGTCCTTCGACGATCTCGGCATCCGCTGCTTCGGGTTCGCCCCGCTGAAGCTGCCGCCGGAGCTCGACTTCGCAGGCATGTTCCACGGTGTGGACGAGCGGGTGCCGGTGGACGGGCTGCAGTTCGGTGTGCGGGTGCTCGACCGTTTCATCGACAACTGCTGAGTCTCCGGCCCTCTCCTGCCGGAGATCCGCTGTTTTTCCGCCGATTCTCCGCACCGGCAATCGCCAGTGTGTGCGTATGTGACCGGAACGAGTGAAAGGAACCATACGCTCGTAGCCCGATTACCTCTTCCTCGTTACAAGTGATGCGGTCCGCGGCTGGGACCGCATTGCCAACTAGGAGGAATAATGATCAAGAAGGTCGTCGCTGCTGCGGCTGTTACTGGTGGTCTGGTGCTCGCCGGTGCGGGCATGGCCGTCGCGGACTCCGGTGCCCAGGGTGCCGCTCTCGGCAGCCCCGGCGTGATCTCGGGCGACGTCATCGAGGTGCCCGTGCACGTGCCGGTCCACGTGTGTGGCAACACGATCTCCGTGGTCGGGCTGCTGGACCCCAGCTTCGGCAACACCTGCTTCAGCGCCTGACGTTGTGGGTCAACCCGTAAGGGTTTGAATCCGGTCGGCCCCGGGTGCACACCATGCACTCCGGGGCCGCTGGATAATCCGCCCCCGCACGGTCAAGTCCGGGGGTTTTCCGGAAGGCAGAAGGCAGGAAACAACCTATGCGACAGGTCACGCGCAAAGGCCTGATCACCGTGGCGGCCGCGGGCGGAGTGCTCGCGTTGAGCGGCGGTTACGCGCACGCGGACGCGGGAGCGACCGGCGGCGCAACGAATTCCCCGGGGGTGCTTTCAGGGAATTCGGTCCAGATCCCGGTAGACGTACCGGTGAACGTCTGCGGCAACTCCGTGAGTGTCGTGGGACTGCTCAACCCGGTCACAGGAAACACCTGCGGAAACGGTTCTCACGACGCTGCTTCGGGCAAGCACGCCTCGGGCAGCCAGGTGTCCGGCGACCTGACCCAGGCGACCCGGACGGGGAACGGCAAGCACCGGGCCCTCGCCGGCGACACCGGGAGCGGGGCGACGGCCGAGGGGATCGCGAAGGGCTCGCCCGGTGTGCTCTCGGGCAACAACATCGCGGTGCCCATCGACATCCCCGTGAACGCCTGCGGGAACAGCATCACCATCGGCGGACTGCTCAACCCGGCCTTCGGCAACGAGTGCGGAAACGGTCCGGAGGCCGTCACGCCACCGGTCGGCACACCGGTCACCCCGGTCACCCCGGTCACCGAGCACAAGCCCCCGGCCCCCGGTCCGCGAACCGTGCCCAACGAGCCCGTGACACAGAACGTCGCGGAGCTCGCACACACCGGAGCGGGCGGGCTCGACCTGCTGGTCCCGGCGAGCGTGGGCCTGCTGCTGGCAGGTGCGGGAGCGGTGCTGTACCGCCGCGCCCGGATGTCCGCATAACGGACCGAGGCGACGAAGCGAACACGGTGAAGTGAGCGGGCCCCGCGGCTGCGGGGCCCGCTCCTTGTCACCAGGTGGCCCGCAGCTGGCGGATGATCCGTCGGCGCAGCCGTACCCTGCGGCTGCCGTCACGGCGCAGCGTCAGCCGGTCCAACTCCCAGTGCCCGTACTCGGCATGGTCGGTCAGCAGACGGGCCGTCTCCTTCCGGGACACCCCGCGCGGCACGTACACATCGACAAATTCGTATTCCGGCATCGCATCTATTGTGCGGGCAGAGCCCGTGTACGGATAGCGTCTGCACTATGTCTGATGCTGCGCAGCCCACCGCTGCCGAGGTACGCGCCGCCGCCGAAGCGATCAAAGCCGCGCTCGACCATCACCTCGAGGCGGTCGAACGCCGGACGGGGGACGACGATCCCGCCGTCTACGACGCGTTCAACGCACTGGCCGCTGCCGCCGAGTTCTACGACGAACTTCTCTACGACCGCTACGACGAGGTCACTCCCTTCGAGATCCCGGGTGCGGAGGACTCCCTGCCGCCGTACACCGGTCCCGAGGAACCGAACGCGCTCAGCGTCCTCATCCGGCGCGACTACGCGGTGGTGGAGCCGCCCCGGTTGCTCGCCCAGGCCCAGCGGATCGCCGACCTCGATCCGGACGACCGCAGCGGCGGGAGCGCCGCGGTCGTCGGCTCCAGCGTCCACGCGGCACTCGGAGTGCTCTTCGGCGAGTACGAACCGGACGAGATCGCTTCCCGCCACATGGAGTTCGGCCTGGAGGAGGGCGACTCCACGCTCTGGGTCACGGCGGCCGAGGAGCTTCCCGAGGCGGGGGAGTGGCTCGGCGCCCCCTTCGACGAAGCGGACCCGCAACTGGTGGTCTGCCGCTTCGACGTCAGCGCCGTCTTCGACGAGGACGGGACGGACGAGGAGCCGGCCGGCCTGGTGGTGGACAGCTCCTGACCCGTCCGTGGGGCGGGGGCGGGAACGGGGCCCGGCCACCGCCCCGGGGCGGGGGCGGGCCCCGCCCCCCGGCGCGGGCCCCCCCACGGGTCGGCCGCCGCGGCGG
>NZ_JBHVPX010000015.1:0-12998 GCF_042887155.1 Streptomyces sp. NPDC057963 | reverse complement strand
GCTTTTTCCGCGGTTGCGGGGCCGGTGGCGGAGCGGGCCGGGGGGGTGGTGGACAGCTCCTGCCGGGCCGGGGGGTGGGGCGGGTAACGCCCCCCGCCCGACGGCCAGGGAGCGGGCGCGGCCCGGTCACCGGGCCTGTGCCTCCAGCAGGGTGCGCAGTCGCGTCGTGCGGTTCTCGGCCGGGGACTCGGCGACCGCGCGCGGGAGCGCCTGATCCACCCCGTGCACGACGGACAGATGCCGCTCGCCGCGACTGAACGCCGTGTACACCCAGGGGCGGGTCAGCCCCTGCGCGGCGTCGCCGGGCAGCACGACGACCACGGCGGGCCACCGCATTCCGGCTGCCTGATGGGCGCTGAGCGCCCAGCCGTGCCGTACGGACGACGCCACCCGCGCCTGAGCCACGACGAGCTCCGTGCCCGCGCAGTCCAGGCGCAGGCCCTCGGCGTCGGCCGAGACGACCACCCCGGGCAGGGTCCTGCCGGGCGTCGGGACATGGACGACGCGGTCGCCCGGGTCGAAGCCGCCGAACCGCCCCGGACCGGGGTTGAGCCGCTGCTTGAGCGCCGCGTTCAGCGCCCGGGTGCCCGCCGAGCCGCCGTGGCCGACGGTGATCACCTGGGTGTCGGCCGACGGTACCCCGATGGCGCGCGGCACCGAGTCGGCGACCAGCTGCACGGTGCGGTGCACCGCCTCGCCCGCGTCGCGCACGGGGACGATCACCACCTCCTTGCCGGGCGCCGCGACCTGGTTCAGCTCGCCGATGCCGATGCCGGAGACCAGTTCGCCGATCGGCCCCGGATCGGGTGTACGGGACACGATCTGCGGGCAGGCGCGGGCCGCGAGCACATCCGCGAACACCCGTCCCGCGCCGGCCGAGCCCAGCACGCCCGGGTCGCCGCTGAGCACCAGCCGGGTGCCGTCGGCCAGGGACTCCACGAGGATCGCGGCGGTCTCGACGTCCAGCTGCGGGGCGTCCAGCACGACGAGCAGGTCGACCGCGATCGCCCCCTCCTCGTCCCGCCCCGGACCCTCCGTACCGGAGAGCAGCCCGGTGAGGGTGACGGCCGCCGACGGATCACCGGTCGCCCCGGCCAGCCGCTGCCTGCCGTCCACGCTGTGCGCGGCACCCAGGGCACGCAGTCCGAGGCCGCGGGCCGCGCCGATCAGGGCCGCGGGTTCGGCCCTGGCCGCTTCGCCGCCGGTGTGCGCCACCAGGCCGTGGGCCGCGACCGCACGGATCAGCTCGGCTGCCGACGGGGAGCCCGCGGCGGAGGCCGCCTCCGTCCAGTCGGCGTCCTTCTCGCAGGCGTTGACCAGCCGGGCCAGACCATCGGCGAGGCTCTCCTCGGCGAGCGCGTACCGGTCGAGACCCAGGAGCACCCGCACCGGCTGCTGTCCGGCCCCGTCCTCCGCGTCCTCTCCCGCGTCCGCGCCGTGCTCCGCGACCGTTGCGGACCCCTGGTCGCCCTCGTCGTGGCCGCTCTCGTCGCCCTCTTCGCCCCCGTCGTCCCGGAAGGCCAGGACCACGCCCTCGGCGACGGCGTGGTCCACGGCGGCTCCGGGGTCGCTCACCGAGCGCTCGGCGAGCGCCGCACATACCGCGGTCCCGTCCAGCGCCGTATGGCCCTGGAGCGCGGCCCGCTCCAGCAGCCAGCCGACCAGGGCGGCGGTCCGCCGCTCGTCGTCCGGCCCGCACCCGGCGCCCAGCAGGGCCCGTGCGAAACCGTCGGCCTGGTCCGGCCCGACTCCCGGCACGGTCAGCAACTGCCAGGGGTCCTCGCGCAGCGCATCGGCCGCCTGGGCGCCGAGGACCTCCGCCGCCGGACCCGCCAGCGCGCCGGGAGCCCCGCCCTCGGCCAGTACGGCCGCCACCGCGCCCACGGCCTCCGGCGAGGGGCCCTGCGGAGCGGGAGCCGGAGCCGGGGCCGGTTCGGGCCCGCGCGTGCGTGCCGGCGCGGGGACCGCAGCGGTCCGGCGGGGTGCGGCGGGTGCGGGCGAATCGAAGAACGCGGTCGCGGGCTTCTCGCCGCTCTCCACCGCACGCACGGCCGCCAGCAGATCGGCCGCCCGGCCGCTCAGCTTCGCACCGGCGGCGATGGGGCCCTCCTTCTCGGCCTTGCGCTGCTCGATCCGCTCCCGCAGCTCACGCTGCGCGGCCAGTTCGGCCTCGGCCTCGGAGAGCGGGGCGGGGTCGGCGGCCGCCCCGCCCCCGGTGCCGTCGGCCGTGCCCGCCGGGTCGGCGTCGGTTCCGGCGTCGGTATCGATGGCGCCGTCGGTGCCGGTCGTGTCACCGGGCTCGGCGGCTTCGGCTGCCTGGTCGTTCACCGGGGGTGGCTCCACGCCGTCCGCGCCGGTGGCCCCGGAGCCGTCGCCGTCCGTCTCCGCGGCGTCGGCGGCACCCTCGGCCGCCGTCGGTCCCCCGTCCGTCCCGTGCCCCTCGTCCGGTGCGGACGGGGCGGGCGCGTCGGTGGAGGGGTCCGCGACGACGCCGGTGTCGTCGGCGGCCGGGGAGCCGGGGGTTTCCCCCCGGGGAAGCGCAGTCACAGCGTGCTCCAGTCCTGGTCGGGATAGCGGTGCACGGGCGCCGAAACATCGTCGAGCGCCTGGCAGATCTCGTCAGGAAGACTAAGCGCCTCCACTGACAACGCCTCCGCGAGCTGGTGCGCGTTGCGCGCACCGACGATCGGGGCCACCACCCCGGGCCGGTCCCGCACCCAGGCGAGAGCCACCTGGAGCGGCGTCGTGGCCAGGCCGTCGGCCGCGGTCGACACCGCGTCCACGATGCGGCTCGCCGGGTCGTCGAGATACGGCTCGACGAACGGGGCCAGCAGCTCCGAGGCGCCGCGCGAGTCCGCCGGAGTGCCCGCCCGGTACTTCCCGGTCAGGACCCCCCGGCCCAGCGGGGAGGAGGGCAGCAGCCCCACGCCCAGATCGTGCGCGGCCGGCAGCACTTCGCGTTCCACGCCCCGCTGCAGCAGGGAGTATTCCATCTGGGTGCTCGCCAGCCGGGTGCGCACCCCGGGCGAGGCGAGCTGCCAGGTGGCCGCCTTGGCCAGCTGCCAGCCGCAGAAGTTCGACACCCCCGCGTACCGGGCGCGGCCGGTGGAGACCGCCAGGTCCACCGCCTGAAGGGTCTCCTCCAGCGGAGTCACCGGGTCGAAGGCGTGGATCTGCCACAGATCCACATAGTCCGTGCCGAGCCGTTCCAGGGAGGCGTCCAGTGCGGCCAGCAGATGCCCGCGCGAGCCGTTGAACCTGCGGTACGGGTCGGCCACGCTGCCGGCCTTCGTGGCGATGACCAGATCCTGGCGCGGCACCAGCCCCTCCGTGAGCCGCCCGAGCAGGTACTCGGCCTCGCCGCCGCCGTACACGTCAGCGGTGTCGACCAGCGTGCCGCCCGCCTCCCAGAAGGCTTTCAGCTGTTCGGCAGCGTCGTGCTCGTCGGTGTCCCGGCCCCAGGTGAGGGTGCCGAGCCCGATCCGGGACACTCGAAGGCCGGTGCGGCCGAGATGCCTCTGCTCCATGGGCGCTGAGATTACTGGCCGGGACCCCACCCGGCGGAAGCCTGTGGACGACCCGGCATCAAGTCGCCCCTGCCGGAACCCGCCGCCGCGCGCTAGAGTCCGGAACCCAGGGACGTTACTGATCAGTAAGGGGAGCGGCTATGCGGCTCGGCATCAATCTCGGTTACTGGGGTGCGGGAATGGACGGCGACAACCTCGCAGTCGCCCAGGAGGCCGACCGGCTCGGTTACGACGTCTGCTGGGCGGCCGAGGCGTACGGCTCCGACGCGCCGACGGTGCTCTCCTGGGTCGCCGCCCAGACCGAGTCCATCGACGTCGGTTCCGCGATCATGCAGATCCCGGCCCGCCAGCCCGCGATGACGGCGATGACCGCGGCCACCCTCGACTCGCTCTCCGGCGGCCGGTTCCGGCTCGGCCTCGGCGTGTCGGGACCGCAGGTCTCCGAGGGCTGGTATGGCGTCAAGTTCGACAAGCCGCTGGCCCGCACCCGGGAGTACGTCGAGATCGTCCGCAAGGCGATGTCCCGTGAGCGGCTGTCGTACGAGGGGCAGCACTGGACGCTCCCGCTGCCGGACGGTCCGGGCAAGCCCATCAAGCTCACCGTCCACCCGCAGCGCGAGCACATCCCGCTCTACATCGCCGCGATCGGCCCGAAGAACCTGGAGCAGACCGGCGAGATCGCCGACGGCGCGCTGCTGATCTTCCCCTCGGCGGAGCATCTTGAGGAGACCGCCGTGAAGTTCCTGCGGGCGGGCCGTGAGAAGGCCGGCAGGACCATGGAGGGCTTCGACGTCTGCCCGACGCTGCCGCTCGCCCTCGGCGACGACATCAACGGTCTCGCGGACATGTTCCGTCCGTACACCGCCCTGTACGTGGGCGGCATGGGCAGCCGCGGGCAGAACTTCTACAACCAGCTCGCGCAGCGCATGGGGTACGAGAAGGAGGCCGCCGAGATCCAGGACAAGTACCTGTCCGGCGACAAGAGCGGCGCCGCTGCCGCGGTGCCGCACCAGCTGATCGACCAGACCGCGTTGCTCGGTCCGGTCGAGCGGATCGCCGACCGGATGCAGGCGTACGCCGCGGCGGGCGTCACGACGCTGACGCTGGCCCCGGCCGGGTTCACGCTCGACGAGCGGATCGCGGCTCTGCGGGCCGGCACGGATGCGCTGGAGCGGTCCGGGCTCGCCTAGCCCGAGTGCCACGGACCTCCGGGGTTCCTGTCGGGGGCTCCGGGGCAGCGCTACGGCCGTGGTGGGGGCTCGGGGTCTCCCCGCCACGGCCGTTGCACGGAACAACGCGCTCGGGGGCGCGGGGTTACGCCGAACGGTGCACGGTCCGCTGCCGCGGGCCCACCGGGCCGGGAGTGCCGGGAGCGCCAGCGGAGCCGGCCGCCCGTCAGAGCCAGCCGCGCCGCTTGAACAACCGGTACAGGCCGAAGACCACGCCGCCCATCAGCACGATCACCGCCGGATAGGCCCACACCCAGCGGAGTTCCGGCATGTGCTCGAAGTTCATGCCGTAGATCCCCGCCACCATCGTGGGGACGGCGGCCATCGCCGCCCAGGCCGAGATCTTGCGCATGTCGTCGTTCTGCCGCACGCCCACCTGGGCCAGATGCGCCGAGAGGATGTCGGACAGCAGCCGGTCCAGCCCCTCCACGTACTCGTTGGCGCGCGTCAGGTGGTCGCTCACGTCGCGGAAGAACGGCTGCGAGTGCTCGTGGACGAACGGCACCTCCGCGCTCGCCAGACGGGCCATGGGGGCGCTCAGCGGGCTCGCGGCCCGGCGGAACTCCAGGAGCTGCCGCTTGAACATGTAGATGCGGGACGCGGTGTTCTTGGTGTCCACGGCGCCGGTCGGCGCGAACACCTCGGTCTCCAGCTCCTCCAGGTCGACCTGGAGCTCGGCCGCCACCTCCATGTAGTGGTCGACGACCGCGTCGCTGATCGCGTACAGCACCGCGGTCGGTCCGTGCTTGAGAACGTCCGGTTCCGCCTCCAGCCGGCGGCGTACCGCCGCGAGCGGCGCGCCCTCCCCGTGCCGGACCGTCACGACGAACGAATCGCCGATGAAGGCCATCAGCTCGTCGGCGGAGACCGTGTCGCTCAGATGTTCGTACACCACAGGCTTGATGACCGCGAAGAGCGAGTCGTCGTACACCTCCAGCTTGGGCCTCTGATGCGCTCTCAAGGCGTCCTCCACGGCCAGCGGATGGAGCCCGAACTCGCTGCTGACGCGTTCGATCTCGCTCTCCGTCGGCTCGTACAGCCCGATCCACAGGAACGCGTCCCCGGTGGCCCGTGCCTCCGCGAGGGCGTCGGAGAGGTCGGCGGGGCCCTCGGTACGACGTCCGCCCCGGTAGATCGCACAGTCCACAATCACGGCGCGCATTCTTCCCTGCTCCGGTCCCCGGCGCACCTCATCGGCGGCAGCGGCCCGACGCGGCGAGGTGCCGTGGCTTGTCGTCGCACGCCCGCCAGGGATGACGGGACAGCCCTTACGCTGGCCCGTATGCCCACCCTGATCCTCGTACGCCATGGACGCTCCACCGCCAACACGGCCGGGGTGCTCGCGGGCCGCACCCCCGGTGTCGCGCTCGACGAACGCGGTGCCGCACAGGCCGCGGCGCTGCCCGGACGGCTGGCCGCGCTGCCGCTGGCCGCCGCCGTCAGCAGCCCCCTGCAGCGCTGCCGGGAGACCCTGCGACCGCTGCTCGACGCGCGGCCGGAGCTGGTGCTGCACACCGAGGAGCGGATCAGCGAGTGCGACTACGGCGACTGGTCGGGGCGCAAGCTCGCGGAACTCGCCGACGAGCCGCTGATGGGCGTCGTGCAGCAGCATCCGTCGGCCGCGGCGTTCCCCGGCGGGGAGTCCATGCGCGCCATGCAGGCACGCGCCGTCGACGCGGTGCGCGACTGGAACGCGCGGATCGAGGCGGAGCACGGTGACGACGCCGCCTACGTGATGTGCTCGCACGGCGACATCATCAAGGCCCTCGTCGCCGACGCGCTCGGCATGCACCTCGACCTCTTCCAGCGGATCCAGGCCGACCCCTGTTCGGTCACCGCGATCCGCTACACCAGGCTGCGTCCCTTCCTGCTGCGGCTCGGAGACACGGGAGACCTGGCCGCGCTGGCGCCGCGGGAGCACCCTGCCGGAACGGACCCGGACCGGCGCCCGGCGGCGGACGCCGATGCGGACGCCGCGGTCGGCGGCGGCGCTGGGGCACCGTGATCGCTTCGCGCAGTAGGGTGGACGCGCCGTAGGCACCCTTTCCACCGGGGGAGTCCCCCGGAGCCCGGCCGCCCCTCATCTGCCGTCAATTTTCAAGGGAGACAGGACGTGTCCCGTCAGGTGTTCCTCTACGACCCCCCGGACCGCTTCGTGGCCGGTACGGTCGGGTTGCCTGGACGTCGTACGTTCTTCCTGCAGGCATCCTCAGGCGGACGCGTCACCAGCGTCGCCCTGGAGAAGACTCAGGTCGCCGCGCTCGCCGAACGCATCGACGAACTGCTCGACGAGGTGGTGCGGCGGACCGGCGGGAACTCTCCGGTCCCCGCGGTGGCGCCCATGGACGTCACCGACACCGCCCCTCTCGACGTGCCCGTCGAGGAGGAGTTCCGGGTCGGCACGATGGCGCTCGCCTGGGACGGCGAGGAACAGCGCATGATCGTCGAGGCGCAGGCGCTCGTCGAGCTGGACGTGGACTCCGACGAGGATCTCGCGGAGGCCGAGGAGCGGCTGCTCCAGGACGAGGAGAACGGCCCGCCCATGCTCCGCGTCCGCCTCAGCGGCGCACAGGCCCGGGCCTTCGCCAAGCGCGCCCTCGACGTCGTGAACGCCGGACGCCCGCCGTGCCCGCTGTGCAGCCTGCCGCTCGACCCGGAAGGACACGTATGCCCGCGCCAGAACGGGTACCGCCGCGGAGCCTGACCGACGCCGAGCTGGTCACCGTGCTCACCCGGGGCCGGCTCACCGTCCGCGGGCAGGTCCGCGGGGCGTCCAACGCGGTGCTCTACTGCACGGTCGCCCACGACGGGGACGAGGTGACCTGCGTCTACAAGCCCGTGGCCGGGGAGCAGCCCCTGTGGGACTTCCCCGACGGCACGCTCGCCGGGCGCGAGGTGGCCGCGTACGAGATCTCCGAGGCAACCGGATGGGGGCTCATACCGCCCACCGTGCTGCGGGACGGGCCGTACGGCGAGGGCATGTGCCAGCTGTGGATCGAGGCGGCCCCGGAGAGCGAGGAGCCTTCCGCGGACGGCCTGCCGCCGCTGCTCGCGCTCGTCGAGGACGAGGAGCCGGGGGAGGGCTGGAAGGGCGTCGCCCTCGCCGAGGTGGGGGAGGGCAGGACGGCCCTGCTGGTGCACGCGGACGATCCGCGGCTGCGGCGGCTGGCGGTCCTCGACGCCGTGATCAACAACGGTGACCGCAAGGGCGGCCATCTGCTGCCCGCGCCCGGCGGCCGGCTCTACGGCATCGACCACGGTGTGACTTTCAACGCCGAGGACAAGCTGCGCACCCTGCTGTGGGGGTGGGCGGGGGAGTCGCTGACGGCCGAGGCCGCCGAGGTCGTGGACCGGCTGGATACGGAGCTGGCGCCGGGGACCCCGCTCGTCACCCGGCTGGCCGAGCTGATCACCGCGGCCGAGATCGAGGCGCTGCGGGGGCGCGTGGCGGGGCTGAAGGCCTCGGGGCGGCACCCGGAGCCGAGCGGCGCATGGCCGTCGATCCCCTGGCCACCGGTATGACGAATTCGAGCCACTCCGGCAGCTGAAGGGCGGGGGCACCCGGGGCGGACCCGTGCCGAAGCAGATGAACCCCTGCCGCACAAGACCGCCTCTTCGGCCAGGATCCGGTATCCGGTTCGTATCCGGAACATGCATCCGGTTACGCTCGTGGCATGCATGCCTGGCCCGCTTCTGAGGTCCCCGCCCTGCCTGGCAAGGGCCGCGACCTTCGGATCCACGACACCGCGACCGGCGGACGGATCGCCCTTGACCCCGGTCCCGTCGCCCGCATCTACGTCTGCGGCATCACGCCGTACGACGCGACCCACATGGGTCATGCGGCGACCTACAACGCGTTCGACCTCGTTCAGCGCGTGTGGCTCGACACCAAGCGGCAGGTTCACTATGTCCAGAACGTGACCGACGTGGACGACCCGCTGCTGGAGCGGGCCGTGCGCGACGGTCAGGACTGGACCGAACTCGCCGAGCGCGAGACGGCCCTGTTCCGCGAGGACATGACTGCCCTGCGCATGCTTCCCCCGAAGCACTACATCGGTGCCGTCGAGGCGATACCGGGCATCGTCCCGCTCGTCGAACGGCTCCGGGACGCAGGCGCCGCCTACGAACTCGACGGGGACGTGTACTTCTCCGTCGAGACCGACCCGCACTTCGGCGGGGTCTCCCACCTCGACGCCGAGGCGATGCGGCTGCTCTCCGCCGAGCGCGGCGGCGACCCCGAGCGCCCCGGCAAGAAGAACCCGCTCGACCCGATGCTCTGGATGGCCGCCCGCGAGGGCGAGCCGAGCTGGGACGGGGCCTCCCTCGGCCCCGGTCGGCCGGGCTGGCACATCGAGTGCGTCGCCATCGCGCTGGACCACCTCGGCATGGGTTTCGACGTCCAGGGAGGCGGGTCCGATCTCGCCTTCCCGCACCACGAGATGGGCGCTTCGCACGCTCAGGTGCTGACCGGCGAGCACCCGTTCGCCCAGGCGTACGTACACGCCGGAATGGTCGCTCTGGACGGCGAGAAGATGTCCAAGTCCAGGGGCAACCTGGTCTTCGTCTCGAAGCTCCGCCACGACGGCGTGGACCCGGCGGCGATCCGCCTCGCCCTGCTCTCGCACCACTACCGGTCCGACTGGGAGTGGACCGACCAGGTGCTCGCCGACGCCGTCGAGCGGCTCGGACGCTGGCGTTCTGCCGTCTCGCGCCCCGACGGACTGCCTGCCGAGGCCCTGGTCGAGGAGGTCCGCGAGGCCCTCGCCGACGACCTGGACGCACCGGCCGCGCTGGCCGCCGTGGACCGCTGGGCGGAGCGTCAGAACGCCGAGGGCGGTACGGACGAGGGCGCACCCGGCCTCGTCTCGCGCACCGTCGACGCGCTGCTGGGTGTCGCTCTGTAGCGCCGCCCGCACCTGCCGCGCGCGGTGGGACTCCCCTGACCGCCTTCCCCGAGCCGGCCTTGGACTTCTCGACGAAGTTCGGGGCCGGTTCCGTTTTGTCCATGGTCAAGTGCTCGATCCTGCGCTAAAAGCGCTCTATGCAATCATCAACGCGCATCAGAGCGGCGGCAGTTGCAGCCTTGCTGGGGCTGGTCGCCGTCTTCGCGGGGCCCGGCGCCGGTCAGGCCGGCGCCGCCGAACCGGACACCGCCACGGTCGGCGACGTCACCGGGTTCTCCGCCCGCGGACCCGTCTACCAGCTGAGGGCCGGCGCCGCCGCGGCCCGCGTCAGCTTCGTCTCCGCCGAGACCTTCCGTATCGAACTCGCCCCGGACGGCACGTTCTCCGATCCGGCCGGCGGCGACATGGTCCTGCCGCAGGGCACCCCGCCGCACACCCGCTGGAAGGAGCGGGGCGACCGCTACGAACTCTCCACCGGCAGCGTCACCCTGCGCGCCTACAAGTCGCCCCTGCGCTTCGCTCTGTACCGCGCGGACGGAACCAGGGTCTGGTCCGAGGCCGCGGGGCTGAGCTGGAACGCCGAGCGGACCACCCAGACGCTGGCCCGAGGCGCCGACGAGCAGTTCTACGGCGCCGGAATGCAGAACGGCCGCGGCAACACCTCGCACCGCGGCAAGACCGTCGAGGTCGGCGTCGACTACGACTGGGACGACGGCGGCCACCCCAACTCGGTGCCGTTCTACCTCTCCTCGGCGGGGTACGGCGTCTTCCGCAACACCTATGCGCCGAACACCTACGCCTTTACCGACCCGGTGACCACCAGTGCGAAGGAGAAGCGCTTCGACGCCTACTACTTCGCGGGCGGCAGCGCCAAGGACGTCATCGGCCAGTACACGAAGCTCACCGGCAAGCCCTTCCTGCCGCCCGTGTACGGAATGGAGATCGGCGACGCCGACTGCTACCTCCACAACGCCAACCGCGGTGAGCGGCACACTCTGGACGCCCTGGAGGTCGCCGACGGGTACGTCGAGCACGACATGCCGAACGGCTGGATGCTCGTCAACGACGGCTACGGCTGCGGCCACGAGAACCTCGCGGAGACCGCCAAGGGGCTCCAGGACCGCGGCATGCAACTCGGCCTGTGGACCGAGGACGGCATCGACAAGCTCGCCGACCAGGTCAAGGCCGGCCAGCGGGTCGCCAAGCTGGACGTCGCCTGGGTCGGCGCGGGCTACAAGTTCGCCCTCGACGGCTGCAAGGACGCGTACAAGGGCATCGAGGACAACAGCGACGCCCGCGGATTCACCTACGCCCCCGAGAGCTGGGCGGGCGCCCAGCGCTGCGGCGTCCAGTGGTCCGGTGACCAGTACGGCACCTGGGACTACATACGCTGGCAGATCCCGACCTACGCGGGCGCCACGATGTCCGGTCTCGCCTACACGACCGGCGACGTCGACGGCATCTTCGGCGGCAGCGCCAAGACGTACACCCGTGACCTCCAGTGGAAGATGTTCCTGGGGACCACGATGACCATGGACGGCTGGGCGGCCAGCGACAAGCAGCCCTACCGGTACGGGGAGCCGTACACCTCCATCAACCGCGACTACCTCAAGCTCAAGGAGTCGCTGCTGCCCTACCAGTACTCCTACGCGCACGAGGCCACGAACACCGGCGTCGGCATGGTCCGGCCCCTGGCCCTCGAATACCCGGACGACCCGAAGGCGGCGACGGACGCCGCGAAGTACGAATTCATGTCCGGCGAGGACTTCCTCGTCGCGCCCGTGTACGAGGACACCGCGGAGCGCAACGGCATCTACCTGCCGAAGGGCACCTGGACCGACTACTGGAGCGGCCGCACATACGAGGGCCCGACCACCGTCGACCACTACAGCGCTCCGCTCGACACCCTGCCGCTGTTCGTGAAGGGCGGTGCCAGTGTGCCGATGTGGCCCGGCATCCGCTCGTACCAGGACCGGACCGCCGCCTCCCCGCTCGCCTGGGACATCTACCCGCAGGGCAGGTCGTCCTTCACGCTGTACGAGGACGACGGCGTCACCCGGGAGCACCGCGGCGGCAAGTACGCCACCCAGACCGCCGACGTGGACGCACCGGCCCGGGGGGCGGGCGACGTCACCGTACGGATCGGGGCGAGCAAGGGGGAGTTCACCGGCAAGCAGCGGACACGCCCGTACGAGTTCAGCGTGCACACCGGATCCGCACCGAGCACGGTCGCGCTCGACGGCACGCTGCCCCGGCTGGCGTCCGCGGCCGCGTACAAGGCCGCGAAGCAGGGTTGGTGGTACGACCAGGACGATCGCGGCGGTGTCGTGAAGATCAAGACCGCGCCGCTCCCCACCGACAAGAAGTTCTCCCTGAAGCTGAAGCGGACGAGCGCGGTCGGCGGGCGGAACGCCGCCGCGACGGCCGTCGTCTCCGTGCCGGCCGGCCAGGAGGTCGGCGCCGGGACCGAAGGCACCGTCGCCGTCGATGTCACCGCGGGCAACGCCGATGTGACGGACGCCGCGATCGCCCTGGACGTTCCCGACGGCTGGCAGGCCGCACCGGCCGCGACCGTGGGCCGGATCCCGGCGGGCACCACCCGGCGGGTCGAGGTGCCGGTCACCCCGGCGAAGGACGCCACGGCGGGGGAGGCGAGGATCACCGCACTTGCCCGCTACCGGTCGGCCGGTGAGTCCCGGACCACCGTCCAGCGGTTCGCCGCCGGAGTGATGCCGGCGCCGCCCACCGGTGAGGCCTGGGCGAGCGACCTGGTGTGGCTGAAGTCGGTGAACGGCTACGGGCCTGCCGAGCGGGACCGCAGCAACGGCGAGTCGGGCGCGGCCGACGGACACCCGCTGACCCTCGCGGGCACGACGTACGAGAAGGGGATCGGCACCCACGCCGACTCCGACATCGAGGTCTACCTCGGCGGGCGCTGCACCGCCTTCACCGCGGACGCGGGCATCGACGACGAGATCGACGGCTACGGCGAAGTGGCGTTCTCCGTCGAGGCGGACGGCAAGGTGCTGTGGACCTCGCCGAAGGTGACGGGGGCGTCGGCCACCGTACCGGTCGAGGTGAAGCTCGACGGCGCGCGCCATGTGCACTTGAAGGTCACGGACACCAACGGTTCCAAGACCGGCGACCACGGGGACTGGGCCGCGGCGCGGTTCACCTGCTCCTGAAAAGGGCCGGATGTCCCTGAACGACCCGGACAGCACAGGAGCGGCGGGCGGGTGGGGCCCGCCCGGCGCGCCACCCGTGGGGTGAGTGCTCCGAGGTGCTGTGTCTTATAAACAACTGACGCGGGCGCCGAAACTATTTGTGTAGATATAGGG